>JAMFSA010000042.1 GCA_026225055.1 Mucilaginibacter xinganensis
CCGCGGGTTGATGTACCGCCACGGCCAGAACCTGTACCACGGCCAATTCTTTTTCTATTTTTAGTAGAACCTTCTGCAGGTTTTAAATTACTTAAATTCATGATATTAAATATTTTCTACCGCTACCAAATGATTAACTTTCTTTACCATACCGATGATAGCTGCAGTAGCTTCAACTTCCACACTGTGGTTGATCTTGCGCAGGCCTAAAGCCTCCACAGTTCTTTTCTGGCGCTCACTTCTATCGATCACGCTTTTAATCTGGGTTATTTTGATTTTTGCCATGATGATTATCCGTTAAATACTTTACCTAAACTAACACCGCGATGTTGAGCTACAGTATAAGCATCACGTAATTGTGATAATGCTGATACAGTTGCCTTAACCACGTTGTGTGGGTTTGATGATCCTTTTGATTTAGCCAATACATTGTGAACACCTGCAGACTCTAATACTGCACGCATTGCACCACCTGCAATTACACCGGTACCATTAGCAGCTGGTTTTATGAAAACAAAACCGCCTGAAAATTTACCTATTTGCTCATGAGGTACAGTACCGTTAATGATAGGAACTTTTACTAAGTTCTTTTTTGCATCATCAATACCTTTGGCAATAGCTTCGGTAACCTCTTTTGCTTTACCTAAGCCATAACCTACAACGCCATTTTCGTCACCTACTACCACAATGGCAGAGAAACTGAATGTACGGCCACCTTTTGTTACTTTGGCAACACGTTGTATGCTTACCAAGCGGTCTTTTAATTCGATCTCGCTTGTTTTTACTCTTTTTATGTTGATTGTTGACATTTCTTGATTCGATTAAAAGTTTAAACCACCTTCACGTGCACCTTCAGCAAGTGATTTAACACGGCCGTGGTACAAATAACCGTTCCTATCGAAAACAACATCTTTAATACCAGCGGCTATCGCTTTTTCAGCAACCAGCTTGCCTACGGCTACTGATTGGTCTGACTTGGTACCTGCTGTTGCTACAAAATCTTTTGACAAAGATGATGCTGATACAATAGTTTTTCCGGATACATCGTCAATGATCTGGGCATAAATACCTTTATTGCTTCTGTATACAGACAAGCGCGGACGCGCTGTTGAACCTGAAAGGCGTTTTCTGATACCTTTCTTTATTCTGTCTCTTCTTGATAATTTAGCTCCCATGACGATTATTTTTTAGATGCTGATTTACCTGCTTTTCTTCTCAATATCTCGCCAACAAACTTGATACCTTTACCTTTATAAGGCTCTGGTGTACGTAGTGAGCGTATTTTTGCAGCTACCTGGCCAATTAATTGTTTATCAATTGATTCAAGTATGATAGTTGGGTTTTTACCCTTTTCAGCAGTTGTTGTTACTGTAATTTCTGTTGGTAATTCAAATACGTAGTGGTGAGAGTAACCCAACACTAAATCTAATGTATTACCTGTATTTGTGGCACGGTAACCCACACCTACTAACTCTTGTTGTAATTTGTAACCTTCAGTTACACCTACAACCATGTTATTTAAAAGTGCGCGGTATAAACCGTGTAATGCTTTATGGCGTTTTTGATCAGAAGGGCGTTTAACTAATAAATTTCCTTCTTCCTGCTCAACAATGATATCACTGTCTACAGCTTGTGTTAACACACCTTTAGGGCCTTTAACTGTTACCAGGTTCTCTGGAGATACAGTTATCGATACGCCTTGTGGCAGTGCTATTGGTGCTTTTCCTACTCTTGACATTGCTTAATTCCTCCTGATTAATATACGTAGCATAAAACCTCACCACCAATATTTTGCTGACGAGCTTCTTTATCGGTCATTATACCGTGAGAAGTTGACAGTATGGCGATACCTAAACCATTTAATACTCTTGGCAAGTTATCTGTGCCTGCGTATTTTCTTAAACCAGGTTTACTGATACGAGCGATGCTGCGGATAGCAGAAATTTTAGTTATCGGATGGTATTTTAATGCCACTTTAATAGTTCCTTGCGGACCATTATCCTCAAACTTGTAGTTCGCGATGTAACCTTTGTCGAAAAGCACCTTAGTGATTTCCTTTTTCAGATTTGATGCTGGTATTTCAACAACCCTGTGGTTGGCTTTAATAGCATTTCTTACACGGGTAAGATAATCTGCGATTGGATCTGTATTCATTACTTATTGTTTATGATAGTGGTTTCCGTAGACCTTCTATCGGTTAATATTCTCTTTTTTTGAGCTGAAAGTATAAAGCTTAAAGACCAAAGCTATTTTGCTTTTGGCCTTATGCTTTTAGCTTTAAGCTAATTACCAGCTAGCTTTTCTTACTCCCGGGATCTTACCTGCTAGTGCCATTTCGCGGAAAGTTACCCTTGAAATGCCAAACTGGCGCATATAACCACGTGGGCGGCCGGTTAATTTACACCTGTTGTGTAATTTTACCGCTGATGAAGCCTTAGGCAATTTGTCTAAAGCTAAATAATCTCCTGCTTCTTTAAGGGCTGCCCTTTTTTCAGCATATTTAGCTACTAATTTGGCACGTTTTACTTCGCGTGCTTTTATTCCTTCTTTAGCCATTACTTGGTCTGATTTTTAAATGGTAATCCAAATTGTTTCAGCAACTCCAAAGC
>JAMFSA010000043.1 GCA_026225055.1 Mucilaginibacter xinganensis
CAAACAATAAAACCGGCAAGGAAGCCTCACCGGTTTGTACAATGAAAGATCAGTTACGTAACGCCAATCACTCACCGATCTTCATCCCAGTTTTACTAACGAAATGAATCATTAATATAAAACCATTTAAAGATATGGAAATTATTCTCCATGCCAAATTAACGCGTATATCCTTATTATATTTTTCTCTTACGCTCTTTCTTCTTCCCTTTCTGGCTAACGCACAAAACCCAAACAGTATTATATCGGGAACCGTTGAGGATGCAGCCACTCATCAGCCACTTCCGGGCGCATCAGTTACAATCAAAGGCACAAAGTATGCCTCGTCAGCCAACAGTTCCGGCAAGTTTACCCTGACTTCACCCAGTCCGCTGCCTGCAATTCTGGTTATCAATTATATTGGTTATGACCGGACTGAGGTTACTGCCACAGGCGGTTCAATAACCATACAGCTAAAAGTTTCCGGCAGCCAATTAAATGATGTGGTTATAGTTGGCTATGGAACGCAAAAGAAAGAAGACCTAACCGGTGCGGTGTCTAAAATCAATGCTGCTGAAGTAAATAAGATTCCTGTGGGCAGTTTCGATGCGCAATTGCAGGGCAAAGCTTCCGGTGTACAGGTGAGTAATCCATCTGGTGTTCCCGGGCAATCTATCTTTGTACGGGTAAGAGGTACCACTTCTATCAACTCCAGCAGCGATCCGCTATATATCGTTGATGGAGTTTTCCTTAACAATACCAGTTTGCAAACGCTGAGTCTTGGCGGTGGCAGCACCTCTCCGCTGGCGGATATTAACCCTGCGGATATCGAAAGCATTGAAATATTGAAAGACGCTTCGGCAACAGCCATTTATGGTTCACGGGGTGCTAACGGTGTAGTTATAGTTACCACTAAACACGGTTCTTATAACAGTAAGCCAAAAATCACACTTGATGCCTCAGCCGGCTGGGTACAGGCCGATAAATCGACACTGCCTAAACTGGTAACCGGTCCTCAAGCGGCGCAACTGGCCAATGAGTGGTGGGTGAATTCAGGTGTCGATAACCCGTCTCTAAACCAAACTGCTGCTAATGAACCTTTCCGGTCGGTAGCATCCGGCGGCCAGGGAACGCCGCAGCAGCAGCAAACTTACAACAGGCTTGATGACTTATTACAACATGGTACGCTTCAGGATTATAACCTGGCCATCCAGGGTGGCTCAAACACCACCAAATACTATGTTGGCGGCGGCTATGATGAGCAGCAGGCTATGTTCAAGGTGCCTACCTTTTCAAGGGAAAGCTTAAAATTCAATTTCGAACAAAAGCTTTCTGATCATGTTACGTTTGGATTAAGCAACAGTATTTCAAGAAGCTACCGCAACCAGGCATTTGATGGTGATGGCCCGAACGTTGACTTGTGGAATGCGATTAACGTACCCACCTATACACCAAAATACGCTGCTGATGGTACTTCAACCGGCACGGATAACATATACCTTTTAATAGCAAATTATAATGTACATACGGTCAGTTTGCGTGATATAGGCAGCCTGTATGCTGAAGCTAAAATAATTGATGGATTAAAGTTTAAAACTACTTTCAGCGTTGATTATGACCACTATGATGAATCCGCCTACTGGGATACTCAACTTAGTCTTGGAAAACCAGCCGGTTCTGCTACATCTAATATTACTCAAAACAGCACCTGGATAAATGAGCAAACACTTACTTATCAAAAGGATTTTGGGCAGCATCATTTAAATTTCCTGCTGGGTAACTCGTTGCAAAGCAACGTGATCGCGTTTACCGGGGCGACAGGTACCGGTTTTGCCAATGACGCTTTTACAGATATATCCTCAGCATCCACCCGTTCATCCAGCCAAACCTGGACCAAATACACCCTTGCTTCATTCTTTGGTAGGTTTGATTACAATTTTGCAGGCAAATATTATTTTGATGCCAGTGTAAGGGCCGACGGTTCATCTAAGTTCGGTACCAATAACCAATGGGGCTACTTCCCGGCATTTTCTGCCGGCTGGCGCTTAAAGCAGGAAGAATTTCTTAAAGATGTTAACTGGCTTACTGATCTCAAGCTTCGCGGATCCTATGGTATCACCGGCAACCAATCGGGTATCAATAATTATGCGGCTAAAGGCTTATGGACAGGTGGCAGCAGTTATGCCGATGTTAACGGAACCGCTGCAGCGGGCATAGCGCCTTATCAGTTAGGCAACACCAACCTGAAATGGGAACAAACGGCTCAAACCGACCTTGGTTTTGATGCTGGTTTATTCAATAACAGGGTTAATATTACTGTTGATGTTTATAACAAAAATACTACCGGTTTGCTATTGCAGGAACCTATTGCCTCATCGTCGGGTTTTTCAACCTATTGGGCTAACGTAGGCGCAATAAATAATAAAGGTTACGAAGTAGGTATCAGCACAACCAATATACAAACCAGCTCTTTCTCTTGGAAAACGGGATTGAATTTCGCAGGAAATGTGAATAAGATCACCAAACTGCCAACTCCTATAACTGATTATACCCGTAATTGGGTAATCATGCAGCAGGGGTATTCCATGAACTCCTACTGGTTGTATGATCAAACAGGTGTAAACCCGCAAACAGGCGCGGTAATATTTGCCGGCCAGGCTGCCGACGGTACCGTAACTGCTGCCGATAGGAAAATAATGGGCAACGTTTATCCCAAAATATATGGTGGGATCAGCAACAGCTTCACTTACCGGAATTTCGATCTGAGCGTATTATTTACCTTTCAGTACGGCAATAAGTTAATTAACCTGAACCGTTATTTCAGGGAAAGAAATGCGCTTACCGGTGCTGAAGATACCTTTGTTTTACAGGCATGGACCACACCTGGCCAAATCACCGACATTCCAAGATTAACGTCAGTAGGTAACAACTATACTATCGACAATAGCTCGCGCTATATGGAAGATGGCTCTTTCCTCAGGTTAAAACAACTCACTTTTGGTTATTCATTGCCAAAATCAGTTGCCTCAAAACTGAATGTGGCTAATGTGCGGGTATATTTTGTAGGCTCGAACCTGTTTTTATGGACCAAATATACCGGCGACCCGGAATCAAGTGTAACTGCCGATCCAAATGCGCAGGGCCTCGGCTCATTTGGCGTACCACCGCAACCTACAGGGTTCCAGTTTGGCTTAAACGTAACCTTTTAATTTAAAACAGATCAGATATGAAAAAAATAACATATATAGTGCTGGGGATCGTTGTTTCAACACTCTCTTATTCATGCAAAAAGTTTCTTGACGTAAACCCCAAAGATCAGCTATCCGACGCGCAAACAATTGTGGACGGAACTTCGGCCCAAACAGCGGTACGCGGTATATATAACGAGTTGGAATCGAATGACTATTATGGCTATACATTTCAAACATTAGGTTTTTTCTCAAGCGACAACATTCAATATGTTGGTTCGCAAACAGTAAATCAGCAATTAACCAATCACGCTGTTGTTTCCGACCTGGCAGCTTTAAATACATCATGGGCCGCTATATATAACACCATAAACAGGGCCAATAACGTACTGGCAAAAGTACCGCCGCTGGCAACAACTTCCACTTTTACCGATAGTCTTAAAAATCAATTGCTGGGCGAAGCGTATTTTGTAAGGGCTCTTTCCTATTTCGACCTGGCAAGAACCTGGGGTGGCGTACAGCTCGTTTTAACACCTACCGTTTCAGCAACAGACCAAACCCAGGCTAAACGCAGCAGCCTGGCCGATACTTATGCCCAGGTGTTAAAGGACCTTACCCAGGCAGAAACCCTGTTGCCTAATGTTACTAACCGTATAAGGGCAACCAGGAAAACAGCTTATGCCTTACATGCGCGTTATGCGATTTATCAGAAAGATTGGGCGAATGCCATATTATATGCCTCAAAAATAATTGCTGATAACAATTATTCGCTGATAGGCCCTTACGATGCGTTTTTTGCCAACAATGCCACTGCTACCAACGAATCGGTGTTTGAGTTATACTATAATACCGTTGTAACTAACAGCGAGTCTTACAACTGGTTACCAACCACTAAAGGCGGTGTAGGATGGGTAACGCCCACCAGCAGCATTGTAACACTATTAAATGATCCTACAATTGGCGGAAACAGAAATACATTGCTGCAAACGGTAGTTTCCTCAGGAATTACTAAATACTTCGGCACTTTATATTACCGTGTAGTAGGCTCCAGCTCTGGTGATGACCCGGCTTACATAATAAGGTTAGCGGAATTATACCTGATAAGAGCTGAAGCTGAAGTTAATCAAAACGATCTTACTGATGCCGCAGCCGATCTTAACGCAGTAAGGAACCGTGCAGGCTTACCAGCGACAACAGCGGCTACCCAGGCCGACTTGTTATTGGCTATAGAGAATGAGAACAGGGTGGAGTTTGCTTTTGAAGACCACCGTTGGTATGATCTTGTACGTACAGGCAGGGCACAAACCGTGTTAGGCTTTACCGATGCAAACAAACTGTTGTTGCCTATCCCTTATGCGCAATTGCAGGTCGATCCCAATTTGACACAGAATCCTGGTTATTAAATCAATAAGTTATGAGCACAATACAACAATCAAAAGATCAAATTATATGGAGCGGGACCCAGCGGGCCCTGTTCCGTGTTGCTTTTATTTTCTTTCTGTTGCTGACCATACCACTTGATCCGCAATATTATGAAAGACTATTCTCCATTAACTGGTTCCATTTACATTTTCAGGATCTGTTTAGTATCACCAATTATGCACCTGCGCTGGTGCATATCTCCAAATGGGGTATCGCCAGTTATGCTGGCTGGGGCATTGCACTACTGATTGCTTTGGCGGGATCTGCTGTATGGGGTTTATTAGAAAAAACCAAAGCCGTAAGCTATGAGCAGCTTTATTACTGGCTCAGGGTCATCCTTCGTTTCAGGTTGGCTATCGGCCTTATCGGCTACGGGGTAATCAAGCTTTTTCCTGTACAAATACCTTATCCTACATTAAGCGATCTGCACACTGCTTACGGCGATTTTTTACCCTGGAAAATCTATTATTTATCTACCGGGGTAGCTTCGGCCGGTTATGAACAAACGCTCGGGGCAATAGAAATACTGGCGGGCCTGCTGCTGTTTTACCGGCGAACCACTATTGTGGGGACAAGCATTGCCGCGGCTTTCCTGATCAATATCGTGTTGGCCAATTTTGCTTACCAGTTGGGTGAGCACGTTTATAGCTTGTACTTGCTAATAACCGCTGCTTTCCTTATCGCTTATGATACGCCACGCTTGTACAACCTGCTGGTAAAGGAAGGGCTTGCAAAAGCTGATCAGTTTAAACTTGTTCTGAAATTTAAATATATAGAACAAACCAGGTACACGGTAAAAATACTTTTGCTCTTTTTTGTGATTTTTTATGCTTCGTTAACTTATGCAAGCTATAAAAAAAGCAAATGGCCGTATCCCGATACAGCTGGCCTGCCTAATGCTTATGGTATTTATAATGTCCGGGAGTTTAAGCTCAACCATACCGAATTACCTTATTCGGCTACGGACAGCATCCGCTGGCAGAATGTAGTATTTGAGAAATGGAACGTGATCAGCATAAAAGTAAATAGAAATATTCCTATAGATCTGAGCGGTCCGCAGGTCGACTATCAGCCCGATAGTTTGCGTTCCTATGAATCGCAGGGAAATGGCGGCCGGATATTTTACAGTTACACCGTTAAAGATAGTACCGTCAGGCTGGCTAATACAAACATAGCGGCCGATATAGCGACATTTACCATTTCAAGACCAGACAAGTCAACTATAATTCTACAGGGGGTCGACAGCCGCAAGGATAGCTTGTATGTAGTCCTGGATAAACAAAATAAAAAATATTTATTGGATAAAGGCCGCCGGAATCCGGTAACCATCTATTAAAAATTAAAATTATGGCAACATTAATAGTAGAAAAACCAGTCGCCGTTCCTGTTGAAAATGAGCAGACCGGCAGCCTTGCCTGGACCGGATGGGAAAAGTTCCTTTTTCGTGTGGCGTTTATATTTTTTATATTATTGGTCATCCCTGTTGACTATACATGGTATGTTAAGCTAATTTCAGTCAAGACCTTTTTTGCATTCCTGAATACGCTTACAGGTTACCGTACCAACTTTTATGTGCTCCATTCGGAAAGCGGCAGATGGGGCCTTGGCGCTTATGTTTCGTGGGGCATTGCTTTACTGGCTGGTCTGGTAGGAGGGGGGATATGGACATTCTTTTCCCGGAAAAGCAAACGAACTGAATACAATAACCTGTATTACTGGCTGCGTGTAGCGGTGCGTTACCGCATTGCCATCGGTATTATCGCATTTGGGTTTCTTAAATTCTACCCAATGCAAATGCCAACACCATCACTTTCCAATCTGGATGCCAATTTTGGGGATTATAATACTTATAAGATCTATTGGCAGGTTGTAGGTGTTTCGATCTGGTATGAGGTAGTACTTGGTATTGTAGAGATACTTGGCGGGATATTGGTATTGTTTCGGCAAACTGCGGCTATCGGTGCCGTATTAGTAGCCGGTGTATTGTATAATATTGCACATGCGAATATTGCTTATGATGGTGGCGTTCATGTTTATAGCGGCCTTTTTGTTTTGTTCTCCTTATTTATATTGATACCCTACATACCCAACTTATGGAAGCTGCTGATCAAAGGTGAAAATGTTACGCCGCATTATTATTATCCTAAACTGAATACCAAATGGCAGAAGATCGTGTTCCATGGTGCAAAATATGGAGTCATCTTTGTATTTACTATCCTGTTTGGCATCTTAAGGTATGATGTGCACTACCACGTAGGGCAGCTAAAGGAACCCATTACTCCGGGCCTTAAAAATGCAACCGGTTATTATAATGTGACGGAATTCAGGCTTAACGGCAAGGTGATTCCTTATTCGCCCCTGGATTCAGTGCGTTGGCAGAATGCCATATTCGAAAAATGGAGCACGCTGATTTATAAAGTAAACAAGCCTTTCCCCATATCACTGGCCAATGGCGGCCCTAATCCAAAGGATGTTGACAGAAACTATGAACTGGCAGGTATCGCCGGAGGCAGAAGATTCCTGTTTTATACGATCAATGCAAAAAAACAGCAGCTCGTTTTACAGGATAAAGACAGGCCCGCTACAGATGAAGACGCGTCCGCCCTTTTCAATACCGTAAAAGCTAAAAAGAAAAAAGCCAAGAAGAAAGAAGATAAAAAACTGGTTTGGAATTTCAGCCGGCCGTCAGCCGATCGTATTATTTTATCAGGCCTTAACGACAAAAAGGACTCGATCTACGTTGTGCTGGATCGCGTTAAAAAAGATTATCCTATCCGCATCGACCGGAGCAATTACACCACAAAAACCATCACTCAATAAATTACCATTAAAATTTATGATCATGTTTAAAAAATTAATAGCAACCCTTATCATTATTTCAACTTTTATTTATGCCCATGCACAAACTACCAAGGTGGTGATCAGGGCAAAGGCTAAGGATGCCAAGTTTATCGGTACGCCCATTGGCGGCGCGTTGGTTATTGTTAAAAACAACCTAACAGGCGAAATACTTGCAAAAGGGTTAACCACCGGCGGCTCGGGCAGTACTGATGTGTTGATCAAGAAGCCAATAGTAAGAGGGCAATCCCTAACGGATAGCGCTACGGCGAAATTTGTGGCTGAAGTTAATATTACCGAACCTACTTTTGCTGATATAGAGGTTATTGCGCCGGTAAACCGCAGAAATGGCACAGTAAAGGCCAGCACACAAATTTGGCTCATTCCCGGCAAAAATATTTTAGGCGATGGCATTGTGCTGGAGATTCCGGGATTTATTCTGGATGTGCTTTCACCTACTACACACCAATTCATCAAACTGGACTCGCTGAAAAACGGTGAGCTGAAATTTAAAGCCAGCCTTACACTAGAATGCGGCTGCCCGATCACCAAAGGTGGCATTTGGAATTCAGATGACATCGCGGTTAATGCAATTGTTAAAAAAGAAGGCGTTAAAACCGGTGAGTTATCCCTACAGTTTATTGAACAGAACTTGTTTGAAGGAACATTGAAAGTAAAAGAAAAAGGAGACTATGAACTGGATGTGTATGCCTATGATGCTAAAACTGGTAATACAGGGGTTGACAGGATAAATTTTGTTATACAATAAACCTATGAAAAGAAGAAAATTTATTAACGTGGCCGGAGTGGGTACCTTATCCCTCCTGGCTACTGCTAAAACATTCGGTAAAATTACTACCGTTAATTATCACATTGAGCAGTTTAAAGATAAGGGCCTGGCACACTATTCTTATGCGATTTTGGTTAAAGGCCAGATAATTATAGTCGACCCTGAAAGAGATCCCGAGATCTACTATGATTTTGCCAGGCAGAATAATGCCGTAATTACCGGTGTTATCGAGACTCATCCCCATGCAGATTTTGCCAGTTCACACCTTGAAATTCATCAAACCACAAACGCCAAAATATATGCCAGCAGCCTCACGCAACCGGCTTATCCGCTTACAGCTTTTGATGAAGGCGGGATCATTAAGCTATCCGATCAGGTAAGTTTACGCTCTTTGTACACACCGGGTCATGCGCCGGATCATATAGCGGTTATATTGGAAGAGAACGGCAAAGATGTGGTTGTGTTCTCAGGTGATTCTCTACTGATTGGTGATGTAGGGCGCCCTGACCTGCGCGATTACTCGAACAATGTGCTGGCACAACGTAAAAGGCTGGCAGCCATGATGTACCATACCATACACGAAAAGTTTGCCAAGCTGAATAATGATGTGATCGTTTATCCGGCCCATGGAGCGGGATCGTTATGCGGTAAAGCCATGAGGGATGTACCAAGTTCAACTATAGGTTATGAAAAGGCCCACAACTATGCTTTTCAACCCAGAAGCGAAAGTGATTTTGTACAATTATTAATTAGTGATCTGCCTTTCATTCCCAAATATTTCCCCTATGATGTGGCATTAAATGTCCACGGTGCCCTTGCTGTTAAAACAAGTATTACCAATGTAAATGTGCTTGATAAAAATTTTCATGTAGCAGCCAATGAATTTATTATTGATGGCCGGCCTGCTGCCGTGTTTAAAAACTCCTATATTACAGATGCAATCAATATACAGGATGGCGGTAAATTCGAAACCTGGCTGGGCAGTGTAGTAGCGCCGGATGTGCAATTTTATTTAACTGCCGGAAGTGATAATGATTTGGCTGTACTTATTAACAAGGCAGCCAAGATCGGCTATGAAGCCAATATTAAAGGAGC
>JAMFSA010000044.1 GCA_026225055.1 Mucilaginibacter xinganensis
AACGCACGTACCCAGGATAAACCTGGTAAAGTGTTGCCTGTAGTTATTACTGTATATGTTGACAAGTCATTCGATTTTATCATCAAAACCCCTCCTGTAGCAATCCAGTTAATGGAAGCAACAGGTTTAAAAAGTGGTTCTGCTGAGCCCAACCGTAAAAAAGTAGCCAGTGTAAACTGGACTCAGGTTGAGACTATAGCTAAAGATAAAATGACTGATTTGAATGCGTTCACAGTTGAATCAGCCATGAAAATGGTGGCAGGTACTGCCCGCAGTATGGGGATAACCGTATCAGGTACGGCACCCTGGAATTAATTAATTTATACAAATCAGTTTAAGACAGTGGCTAGATTAACAAAAAATCAAAAAGTGGCACTCTCCAAAATTGAGGCTAACAAAGCATATACATTGCAGGATGCTGCATCTTTAGTAAAAGATATCTCTAATACTAAATTTGACTCATCAGTTGATATAGATGTACGTTTAGGTGTTGACCCCCGTAAAGCCAATCAAATGGTACGCGGTATAGCAACATTGCCTCATGGAACCGGTAAAACTGTACGTGTACTTGTGCTTTGTACTCCTGATAAGGAACAAGAAGCAAAAGACGCAGGTGCGGATTTTGTAGGTTTGGATGATTATATTGCCAAGATTGAAGGTGGATGGACTGATGTTGATATTATCATCACTATGCCAAGTGTTATGGCTAAAGTAGGTCGTTTGGGTCGTATTCTCGGTCCGCGTAACCTTATGCCTAACCCTAAATCAGGAACAGTAACTGCCGAAGTTGGCAAAGCTGTAACTGAGGTAAAAGGTGGTAAGATCGATTTCAAGGTTGATAAAACCGGTATCATTCATGCCTCAATAGGAAAAGTATCTTTCCCATCTGATAAGATTTATGAGAATGCATTAGAAGTATTGCAAACTATCTCAAAATTAAAACCTTCATCAGCAAAAGGAACATATTTTAAAAGTATTCACGTGTCGTCTACAATGTCGCCGGGAATTGAAGTTGAAACCAAATCAGTAGCGGGAATTTAATCATGACAAAAGAAGAAAAATACGACTTAGTTATAGCCCTTACTGAGCAGATGAAGGAGTTTGGTAATTTTTATATTACCGATACTTCAAACCTAACGGTTGCAAAAATCAATCACATCCGTCGCCAATGTTTCGAAAGCGATATCACTATGCAGGTGGCTAAAAATAGCTTGATTAAAAAAGCTATGGATAACATCGAAGGTGATTTTGCACCATTATATGATGTATTAAAAGGCTCTTCATCAATCCTTTTCTCAAAATCAGCAACTGCTCCGGCAAAGTTGATCAAACAATTAAGGAAAAAAGGTGAAAAACCAATTTTAAAAGCAGCATATATTGATTCATCGATATTTGTAGGCGATAACCAACTTGATACCTTGATCAACTTAAAATCAAAGGAACAATTGGTTGGAGAAATTATTGGTTTATTGCAATCACCAGCGAAGAACGTTATTTCAGCCCTACAATCAGGCGGAAATATACTGGCAGGAGTTGTAAAAACATTACAGGAAAGAGGTTAACGAACACCTATAAGTTCGAAATTAAAAAACACAAAGCATTAAAGTAAAATTAAAATAAAATGGCGGATTTAAAAGCGTTTGCTGAACAGTTGGTAAACTTAACAGTAAAAGAAGTAAACGAATTAGCTCAGATCTTAAAAGACGAGTATGGCATTGAGCCTGCTGCTGCAGCTGTTGCTGTTGCTGCTGCTCCAGCTGGTGGCGATGACGCTCCTGCTGCTGAAGCAGTTCAAACTGCATTTGACGTTATCCTGAAAGAAGCAGGTGGCGCTAAATTAGCAGTTGTTAAATTAGTAAAAGACCTAACCGGCCTTGGTTTGAAAGAAGCTAAAGACTTAGTTGATGGTGCACCTAAAGAAGTAAAAACTGGTGTTACTAAAGAAGAAGCTGAATCTCTGAAAAAACAATTAGAAGAAGCCGGAGCAGTAGT
>JAMFSA010000045.1 GCA_026225055.1 Mucilaginibacter xinganensis
TCAACTCCCAATTTTTCTACGATTATAGCTTTTACTCTTGAAGCGATATCAGACATAGTCTTATAGTTTAATGATTAATAATTTCAGTGCAAAGAAAAATAAATTCTGTTAAATATCAAATCTAAAACTTTTTACATATTTAGCTCAACAAAATTTTATTTGCAAAGGTTTCAATTTGTATTTTTACCGGCGCAAATGTAATGATTTTGAATAGAAAAATCTTAAAGTTTGAGATCGATCTTGATTTTGTACTAATTGCAGTTACAACATCGCTGAAAGATTACCGTATTTGTTATTTAATTAACAAGTATTTGAATTTTAATTTCCTGAAAACCAGTGATCTGGCTATTGATATTAACCAAAATCCGGAGCCCGTCTACTTTTCTATGTACACTTACCACTGGGAGGCTAGCGATACTTTTTTTTATTTTATAGCCAATAAAGGATCAGATGGTTACCTTGTACCGGAAATGCGGAAGACCGATTATTTTTTTATGGTTAAGAATTATATTGATGATGAGGACCTTGAGAAGCTAATATCGGGCCTAAACCGCATCCCTGAAATTGTGGCAGCGGTAAAGATTGATCCAAAAAAAATAAAATCACGTGAAAATCTTCTATTTTAGCGCCGAAATTGACAGTGTGTTATAACTACACTATATAAAGGCTTATAGCCATATTAAACTAAAAATTATGAAATTAGAGTATAACCGAACCAAGATTGTTGCTACCATGGGGCCTGCATCATCGCCAAAAGAGGTACTATTAGCCATGATACAGGCCGGCGTAAATGTTTGCCGATTAAATTTTTCGCACGGAAAAGTTGAAGATCACAAAAAAGTTATCGACACTATCCGCGAAATAAACGCTGAATATAAAACCAATGTAGGCATCCTGGCCGATTTACAAGGACCTAAGATCCGTATCGGTTTGGTAAAAGATGGCGGTATTCACCTGGTTAACGGTACTCGTATTAATATTACTACACATGAGTGTATAGGCGACGATAACCAGATATACATTACTTATGATACTTTCCCGCAGGATGTACAGGCAAATGAAATTATTTTGCTTGACGACGGAAAGATCCAGATGAGGGTTATTGAAACCAACAGGAAAGACGCGGTTGTTTGCGAAATTATACACGGCGGTATATTAACATCTCGCAAAGGTGTTAACCTGCCAAACACTAAAGTATCTATCCCTAGCTTAACCGAAGAAGACCTGGTGCACCTGCATTTTGCTTTAGACCAGGATGTAGAATGGATAGGCCTTTCATTTGTGCGTAATGCTGAGGATATTGTTGAGCTTAAACACATCATTAACCAAAGAGGCAGCGCCGCACGTGTTATTGCCAAGGTTGAAAAGCCTGAAGCTATTGATAACATCGATGCGATTATTGCTGTTACAGACGGTGTAATGGTTGCCCGTGGTGACCTGGGTGTTGAAATGCCGCTTGAAGAAGTGCCATTGTTACAAAAAATGATTGCCCGCAAATGCCGCGCGGCATCAAAACCGGTAATTGTTGCTACCCAGATGCTGGAATCAATGATAACTACCCCGCGCCCAACACGTGCCGAAGTTAACGACGTTGCCAACTCAGTACTTGATGGTGCCGACGCGGTAATGCTTAGCGGCGAAACATCAGTTGGGGAGTTCCCGGTTATAGTTATTGAAACTATGGCTAAAATTGTACGTAATGTTGAAGAATTAGGCTACCCATACAATTCAGCAAAAGAAACCAATATGGATCCTGCTTCGCCTGAGTATTTACGCGACGCGGTTTGTGGATCGGCAGTATATTTAGCTGAGCATACCAACGCGGTGGGTATTGTAGCCATGACGGTATCAGGTTACACAGCGTATGAGATATCAAGCTATCGCCCTAAAGCGAGCACCTTTATCTTCACATCAAACAAACAATTGCTGAATGCACTAAGCCTGGTTTGGGGTGTAAGAGCATTCTACTATGATCAACTGGAAAGTACCGATCAAAGCATCAGCGATGTAAATAACGCATTGAAAAACGAATTGCTGATTAAAACAGGCGATGTAGTAATTAATACTGCAGCTGTACCAATTTACAAACAAGGTAAAACCAATATGCTAAAGGTTAGCGTTATTGAATAAGCTTATATAAAGTATTACATAAAAGGCTTCTCCAAACAGAGAAGCCTTTTTTTATTGCTGTAAGTGATTAACAACTCATTAATAACAAATCGCCACTCACTAAATTAGCGAATATCACCTTTTACTTTAGCTGCTGTACTTTTACCGGGCAGGTAAATTTGCAAACCAAAATTTAAGATCAGCGTACTTTGATAGGCTTGGCTACCAAAGCCCAGTAACCCGTTATATTTAAGCAGGGTTTCCAACCCGATGTTTGGGGTAACAAAATAGGCAAAGCCAGGGCCGAAGCTAAAGTTAAAGCCATTGGTATTTCCACCGCCATCGCTAACATCGGTACCACCTATGCCTGCTGTAGCCTCACCAAAAAAACGGCCGTGTTTAAGTATGGATACATCATCGCCCGTATACCAACGCCCCATTGGCCCAATGCCATAGGTAGTGATAGTGCTGGTGTTTTTTGCTGTTTGCAGGCCAAAATTAGCATAGCCTCCTAAAGCCACGTTATCCTTAATGAACCATGCGGCCTTAGGCGACAAATTAACATTAAATACGTTTGGAGAGTTAAGTCCAAAGCTGAGATTGGCAAAATCAGCGCCAACCAAAACATTGCCTTGCTGAATTTGAGCGCGCGCCGTCGACCCTATTACAACTATTGCCAATAAGGTTAAAAAAGTAGATTTTTTCATGATAATAGATTTGAAGTGAATTTATTAACTATAGGGTAACAATCGGTATGCCAAGTATGCGCTAAATCGCTAAAAATTAATAAAGTATGAATATTGTAGAAAACCATCAGGGTCATGATCTTCATATCTGAGATAGTCTTAAAAATTTCAGGATAGATAGTGCATCGAAGAATATCCTATTTATACTTCTTTAAATAAATTTTACTAACCTAAATAATATTCCAATTATAGGCATAGCTTTTGCTGATGACGGAGTTATTATATCTTTACTTTTTTTCTGCTATTCACTAATGAGTAACACCGTACAGCCCTTAAACAATCAAGAGTTATTAAATGTATTGTCTTTTTCTGAGGACGCAACTGCCATTCATATTACTGAAGATGCTATTATACAATATGCCAATAATGCTATGCTGGCTTTTTGGGATAAGGGCTCCGGTGTTATTGGCAAATCGCTCGTAGATGCCTTGCCTGAGCTAAGGGATCAGCCATTTATTGGCATGTTTAAAAAGGTATGGAACGAAGGTGTCACCATTAAAGGAACGGATACACCTGCTCAACTGGTAGTTGATGGCACACTCCAAACATTTTATTTCGACTATGAATACCGTGCGATAAAAAATGCAGAAGGGCAAACGTATTGCATTTTGCACATGGCAAAGGATGTAACCCAGCGTGTGCTGGCCAAAAACCGGGAGCAGGATCTTACCGAAGAGTTGCGTGCTGCCAATGAGGAGCTGCAAGCCGCCAATGAAGAGATGAATGCATCGAACGAGGAGCTAAGCGAGTCGCGCCAGGAACTGCTTGAATTGTATGAGGACCTGAAAGAAGGGGATACCCGGTTTAGAAATATGGTTAGGCAGGCGCCTGTGGGGATGTGCATAATAAGAGCTCATGATCTGTATGTGCAGGATGTAAATGATAATTACCTGGAGCTGGTTGGCAAACAGCGCAGTGAATTGGAAAACCGTACCATATGGGATGCAGTGCCCGAAGCAGCTGATACCTACGCGCCTATTATGAATGGTGTAATTACTTCAGGCGTTGCATTTAGTGCCAGGGAACATGAGCTCATTTTGGTAAGAGATGGAGTGCCTGAAACGGTTTTTGTTGACTTTGTTTACGAGCCTGTTAAAAGCGATGGTGTAGTAACCGCAATAATGGTGCTGGCCATTGAAGTATCAGACAAAGTGATTGCCCGCAGAAGTATTGAGGATGTGGAAGAGCGCATAAGGCTGGCTGTGGAAGCTGCTGAAATAGGCACTTTCGACCTGGATCTGGAAAAAAATATAATGCTGACTTCTGAGCGGTTCGACACCATTTTTGGCTTTAACCGCCATGCGACATGGAAAAAATATAAAGAAGCCGTACATCCGGATGACTGGAAAAACCGTGAAACTGCCCATGAAGCAGCTTTGATAAATGGGAAGCTATTTTATGAAGCAAGAATAGTACACCCCGATAGATCTATACACTGGATAAGGGTGCAGGGCAAGGTTTATTATGATAAAGAACATACTCCGTTAAGAATATTGGGTACACTGCTTGATATTACCCAGGTAAAACGCCTGGAGCAGCAGAAGGATGACTTTATAAGTATTGCCAGCCACGAACTTAAAACACCTATTACCAGTTTAAAGGCATCGCTGCAGTTATTGGAGAAGATAAAAGGTGACAGATCATCACAATTAATACCTAAGCTGATAGATCAATCTATTAAAAGTGTTAAAAAAATAAGTACGCTGGTTGATGACCTGCTTAACGTGAGCCGCACAAGGGAAACCCAGCTTAAATTAAATAAATCGATATTTAATGTATCAGAATTGATGGAAGATTGCTGTAACCATGTAAGGGTTGCCGGTAAATACGAACTAGTATTTCAGGGAGATAAACAACTCACATTATTTGCTGATGAGCACGCTATTGACCAGGTGATAGTAAACTTTGTGAATAACGCGGTAAAGTATGCCCCTGATTCACCAAAAATATACCTGATAACTGAAAAGGTGGGCAACAAGATCAGGATGGCTGTTAAAGATAATGGGCCTGGCATTTCGCCTGATAAGATCCCTTATTTGTTCGATCGTTATTACCAGGCGCAGCCAGGTGGTTTCAATAACTCCGGCCTGGGTCTGGGTTTATATATCTGCGCCGAAATAATCAGGAAACACGGCGGAGAGATCGGTGTGGATACGGAGTTAGGTAAAGGCAGTACATTTTGGTTTACATTGCCAGCGCGATAGTATACAATGTAGTTTGCAAAATACATTGTATACTATTATTCAGTAACAGGGGATGTTATTTAACCGCTAACAGATCAACTTTTTGTATAACGGGATCTTTTGAAAACAAATCGGGCGCATTTGCCATTAATGCCTTTGCAATCTCTCCGGATAAGTGCGCGTTTCTGGCATCCTCGGTTTCAAACGTATCAAAAACGCCAAAGGTTGATGGCCCAAATTGCAATGCGTACCAATTAATGGTACCGGTTTCAGCCATAGCCAAAGGTATTGCGCCTTTTAAAAAGCTTGCTACTTCCTGTTCTTTACCTGGTTTAGCCTCAAGCGTTGCCAATAATGCGAATTTTATCATGATTTTATTTTTAATATTGATTGATATTTACGTTAATACAAGTACAGCCGGTTTTATTTGTAAAACTTAGTCGTACTTAACGTGCAATCCTTACATTACATATAATATAAATACTTATGCTAAGGTGGGTGTTGTCTTAATTCCTGCTTTTTCGATAGAACTAAGGTGAAAAGAAATAAGTTCGGCAAATAACTTAAAGGTCATGATCATTTCAGGGGTGTTTACTTTTGCCGGGCGGGGATCAATGGCGCAAAGGGTACCAAAAAAACTTCCATCCTGCCGAAAAATGGGCATCGAAATATAACTTTGAAAGCCATATATTGCAGGTGTTGGGTGGTGCATATACAAAGCATCTTCGGCAACCTCATCAATAACAACTACTTTCCGGTGCTCCATTATTTCGTAGCAAATAGTGGTTTCAAGTTTTAATTCGTTACCCGGCAAAAGCCCGAAGTTAATTTCATCAAGCACACTGTAGGCTATCCATTTGTCCTTAGTTACACGTGCTATGGCTGTAAACCCCATCCCGGTTATGTGGCAAACCACTTCTAATAATTTGGGTATTATCGGTATGCTGTTTATGGCTTCAATAGCCGACCAAAAATTTACATCAATTAAGCGGGCCAATCCAACCTCTAATATATCGGCTATGGCGCCTACCCTTTCAACAGTGATCTTGGTTTGGCCAAGTTCAATTTTGCTGTAAGCGTTTTGCGATATGCTGAGCCTGCCGGCAACATAATCCTGTGAGTAATTTCTCTCTAATCGCGCATTTTTAATATTAGCGGCAATAGCTGCATTGTTGTACATAAGGCTTATTACAATAATGATATAGTACAGAACAGAGTTAATTCACTAATTGTTTTATAACCAATCGGGTAAGGGCATAATTACGTGTGAAATATGGATGTGCAGTTTATAAACCCGGAACGAGATATATGGCCAGTAAACCCCCAATAATAACTATAGCAACTGTTAATATTAATGCTGGGACTGAAGATGGCTTATAGGCTTTATTTAACAATTGTTTTTCAGTAATGCTATAGCGTACATAAGCATATAATGTAATAAATGCACCCAATACCACTAACAATACGCCAATTTGGTTTGAATGGCCGCTGCCAGGTAAATAGGTTTGTTTAGATGTTATGACTAAAGAGATCTGTTTAATGAATAGCGCGAATTTAACAACCACAAATCCGAAGCCCATAATAGCTACGCCGGTACGTACCCAGGCCAGAAATGTGCGCTCATTGGCTAAATGATCTGTTGGGTTGCTCACCTGCTGGTTTTCGTTCTCTTTCATAAGGCACTATTATTATAACAATGAAACTTGAATTTGTGTTATCACTTTGCTAAAGTGGTTTATTTATCTTTGGGGAGTCTTACACATTATTTATGGCCCTTATCCTACTCGTGCTCTGTTTTATTGCCCTGTTTTTAAATATTGGTGCCTCTCAATTAACCAGTAAAAAAGAAGCTTTGATGGCAACTGTACTTGTTTTTTGCACGCTGGTTGTATGTATTACTGAAATCCTAAGCATGCTGCAATGCTTCAACTTTCAATCAATTTTAATTTCGTGGAGCGTAGTTTTAATTGCTAACCTGCTGTGGCTTTACCTTAAAAAAGAAAATATTGCTGTATTTACCTGCAATTTAAGGCAAAACATTTATAATGTATTTAAGAGCCTGAATGTTTTTAATAAAATATTATTGGGCAGCGTATCCGTAATACTGTTGTTAATCCTTGCGCAAAGCATCATATACCCGCCCAATAACTGGGACTCCATGACCTACCACATGGCCCGCATTACCAGTTGGGTAAGCCACCAGTCGGTTGCCTATTACCCTACCTCCATTGTAAGGCAGTTGTACGAGCCGCCTTTCGCCGAATATTTGATAGCTCATATTTCCATCCTTAGCAAAGGCGATTATTTTGCAAACCCGGTACAGTTGTTCTTCCTGTTATTTACCATAGTTGGCATAGTACTGATACTTGAAGAGTTTGGTTTGGGCGTACGGTATAAGGTTGTGGCTGTAGTATTGGCCGTTACTATACCCGAAGTGGTACTGGAAGCATCGAGCACACAGAATGACATTGTAGTTTCCTTTTTTATTATAGCGGCGTGCTATTTCGCATTCAGAGCAGTTAGAAGCGGCCGTTTTACCGATCATTTATTTTTAGGGCTGGCTGTTGGCCTGGGCATACTTACAAAGGGTACTGCCTATATATACCTTGCACCGGTTTTACTTTTTTGGGGGATAGGGTCATTGGTATGCCTTTTCCGTACCCGTAACTATAATTACCTGCTTTTGCCGCTCATGGTAGCGATGCTGGCTATAAGTATAAACGCGGGGCAATACTACCGTAATTATAACTACAGCAAAAATGTTTTAGGTACCGATAAGGAGGAAGGCAAAACCTATGCAAACCAAAAAATGAGCGCGGGGCTACTTCTCTCAAGTGCGATAAAGAATGCCGGTATGCACTTTAGTTTAATGTATGCCAAGCCTGTAGCCAAACTTTCAACCAAAGTAGTTTACAAATTGCATGCTATGGCCGGGATGGATATTAACGACCCGGCGGTTAATTACCGTAACAGTGTTTACATTATAAATGAAGTTGTTACCGATGAGGATGGTGGCCCTAATATGATCCATTTTATATTAATCGCAGCATCATTTGTGATATTGGGATGGGGCATAATAAAGCTTAAACATCAGCCTATTGTTAATATATTGCTGGCGATAGTCGTATTACAGGTCATATTCTTCTGTGCCTATTTAAAGTGGCAGCCCTGGGTATCAAGGCTGCATGTGCCTATGTTTTTATTGGCGATACCACTGGTGTGTTATGCATTAAGCATCAATAAGGTGCTTAAAAAGATAGTATATGTAGTTACCCCGGTAATTTTAGTTTACGCCTTACTGGTAACATTACACAATGCAAGGAGGCCCTATTCGGCCCCGATGTTCAGTAGCCGGTATCAGAATTATTTTAAAAGTAAACCATGGGTTTATGATGAGTATAACGCTGGTTATACAACTATATCGCAATCGGGCGCTAAAAACATAGGTCTCATTTTTGGGGTTGATGACTGGGAATACCCCTTATTTAAAGATGGTTTCAGCAGGCAGATAAACCCGGTTTATATTGGGGTTGACAATATTTCGATGTCGTTGCCGCAAACCATAACTACGCTTGATTGCATTATTAGTACAACCGTAAACCACCCTTTTATCGACTTTAATGGCAAGCGGTTCTATAATAAAAGTAAGGGGAATAAATATTTGTTTTTATATAGATAATTCGGGACAATATTAACTTAATGCCAACTTAGTTATTGTGAAATGAAGATACCTACCATTAGTGGAATTATAGACAGGCGTATGTTGGTTAATTTTACAGTTGATGCCGATATAGCCAGCTCGATAGTGCCATTACCATTTAAACCTAAGCTTATTGAGGGCAAAGCTATTGCCGGTATATGTCTTATCAGGCTAAAACAAGTTAGGCCTAAAGGCTTGCCTGCCTTTATTGGTATCGGTTCAGAAAACGGCGCGCACCGCATTACGGTAGAATGGGTGGAAGATGGCGAATTAAAGGAAGGTGTTTATATACCAAGAAGAGATACCTCATCCCGGTTTAATGTAATGGCAGGCGGCAGAGTATTTCCCGGAAAACATTACCTCGCAAAATTTGATGTTCGGGAAAATGAGACTGATTACCATGTGACGTTTACCAGCTCCGACAAAACAATTATTAGTGTTGAGGCCAAAATAACGGATTCATTTGATTCAAAGTCGGTTTTTAAGGATTTGGAAACAGCGTCTGCCTTTTTTAAAGCAGGATCGCTAGGCTATTCTCCCAACAATAATAAATATGAGGGCTTATTACTTAATACCTATAAGTGGGAAGTTAAACCCCTTGAAGTAAGCAAGGTGATATCCAGCTATTTTGAAAATGAACAGATCTTTCCGAAAGGATCCGTCCATTTTGATAACGCGTTACTCATGACAAATATCGCGCACGAGTGGTCATCAGCTGCTGATAAATACTGTTATTAACAAAAATCATTAAAAGTCATCTGTCTTAGCGCTCATGGCCCTGTTTACCGAGGCAAGGGTTGATAGCATTTCACTATTTATGCTTTCCAGCATTCGCCTGGCTTGTTTAGCATTTAAAAGCGATTTGCCGGTGCCCAATATTTTGTCAATTAGTTCCTCAGGCGTAGTAGTAACCTGTCCGCCTCCGGGACTGCTTAAAAACTGTTCATATATCCGCACCCTGTATTTGCCGTCTTTACAATCTATCTGGATGTTAACTTGGTCATCATATATCACCTGTGTACCCAGTGCCCCATTAAACAGCACCGGTAAAATTCCCTTACCTACAATTTTGCCACCTTCCTTATCTTCATTCTGGATCACATCATTTGAGTTTTTGAAATAATCAATAAACCATTGCTTAGCATTTTTATACAGATCGGCTTTGTTTTTTCGGGGAGTTTCTACTATTCTTTCATATACTACATTGCCATCTTTAACAGGAATATTAAGGCCTGTGGTATCCTTTTGGGCAAATGCCGCGCTTGAGCTGATAAATATTAGTACGAAAAATAAGATTCTTTTCATGTGATATGTTTAGAACGCTAACATAATAAGTTCTATTCTTAAATACAATATGAATGTGATTACCAACTATATCACAAATAAGTTATATTGGTAAAAGAAGTTTTTAATTACTTTCCATTAATAATCCCCTGTGCTTTTTCCAGCAACTCATCTTTCCCGGCTTTAATACCGCTTATGGTAGGGTTAACTATAATATCTATCTTAACTCCTTTGCGCTGTGATTCTGTACCATCCGGGTATAATACCCCTATGCCTGATATGTAGGATGATATACTACCCGGCAGGGTTATGATAGAAACATTGCCATCGGCACCGGCGGTGGTGCTGCCAATAACAGTTACATTGGGGGATGATTGAAAAGCCATTGTTGTATACTCGGCCTGACTTTGTGTTATCGAGTTAACAATGACCACAATTTTGCCTTTATATTGCCCTGTTCCGGTGCTGTTTAGCGGGTTGCCTATTTTAAATAAGCCGGGATGATCAGTGCTGGTGGTAGTAAACTTTACAAAATCAGCATTGCCGGTTTTAATATAAGGTACAAAAGTAAAGGGCATAAACTCCGATGGGTAACAACGCATATCTACAATTATGCCTTTTGTGTTTGCAAACAGTTTTTCAATTGCGGGCAGATCGTCATTTTTATACCTGCCGGGGAAAACATAACCGATCTGGTTATTGATGAGGTAATAACCTGGCTTATCTTTGCCTGAGTTCCAATCCAGGCTGCAGAAATCAGCCTTTGTAGTTTCAATCCCGTTAAAGTTTACGGTAGCAGGTTGTCCGTTTCTGCTTATCCGTAGGATGAATTGCGCGTTATTGCTTCTTAACAGGTAGGTGCCGGGCATATCCCTGAGTTGTGCAGAATAATTTGATGCAGGGGTTAAAGGCAGGAACTTTTTAACCAGTGCGTCAACAGATACGCCGTTAATAGCGGTTATAATATCGCCTAATTTAAATTTTTCCTTTATCTGTAGTATATCAGCATAATAACCTGTTACTACCAATTTGCCCTCAATAAATTTAGCTTGAAATGGCAAGCGGTACATTCCTTTCCACGCCTCTAAAACAGCATTACCGTATATATTGGCATGGGTGTCATTGATCCTGCTGATGACACCCAGTGCATCAACCGCGTAATCTGTTTTATTAGCAGCCTTAATGAACTGAGGGATAAACTCTGTCAGCACATCGTTCCAGTTGCGCCCTATCAGGTGCCTGTTGGGATAGAAATATTGGATCATGTTCCAATAACGGAACAGGCTTAAAAGGCGGTACCCGGCATCCGGGTAAAAAAAGGAACTGTATGGCAACTCGTGTGTAAATTCAGGGTTACCAACACCTGGATAAAACTGGATGTAACAATTGTTCAGTATATTCTGATTATTGAGTATGAACTTTAATTTGTTGACTAAGGATTCCTTGAATATCGATTTATCAAATACACTGCCATAATCGGGTTGTTGAAATGCATCGGTTTTATCTGCCGGCTTACAGTTCTTACAACTATCAATATGGCCAAATTTATCAACCCATTGCTCAAGCGTGCTGCTTAATTCAATATTATTTGTTGCCTTTAAAACAGACGGCATTACACGGAAAAGCTCTGCATCCATATTAAAATCACCTTTTGCCACTGCCGGGTGGTGATATTTTATAAAGCCCCATATCTGGGCTAACAGCCGTAGGTTTTCAATTTGCCCCGGCGTTATCATTACGGTGTCAATACCCGAATGCTTTAGGAACGCGGTATCCGTTTGGGCCTTGCTTAATGCTATTGGTTTTATTTCTGCCTGGTTAATAGGTTTACCATCAATGTATAGCCTTAAATTATCCATCCACATTTTGCCTGAACCAACCAGCAGCGCGCCTGCAAATATTTTAAAGGCTTTGGCATCATCATATGGCAATGTAATAGTATATTCCTTCCAGTTGGTGGTGCCGGTTACACCGTTCTTGTACATGTTGTCAAATGAAAGCACGTTTTGTTCGGTACCATCTATCCGTAGCCAGAAACCTGCATAGCCCTTGGTTACATTGTCTGTTTTAATATAGCCTTTTAGCTGAATTTCTTTGCCCTTGTACGTTCTTGGAATGATGAATGTAGCCACGCCAAATGCTGCACCATCAGCAATTTTAGCAAGTGATAATGAATACTTACCATCTTGTTTTACCAGGCTGTCAATTTTTATTTCATATGATTTTTGTTGCTCTTTAGTGAAGTCATAGGTCCAGCCCATGGCGTTCCCTTTAGCATCCAATTGTTCAAAACTACCGTTGAAACTTAATTTGTTTTGCGCGCAACCTAACAGGCTGAAGGCCAATACAATGGTACAAAGAATGTATTTTTTCATTAGATATTAGATATTTGATAAGGTTTATTATGCACTTTAAACAAAAGAAAATGTAATATAGTATAGGTCTTTAATAAGTGTGGCGTTAAAATACGTTAAATTACATTTATATAAATTATTAAACTGTTGATAAATCTTAGTAAAGTAGATTTGGATTTATCCACACTACGTATATCTTTGCACTCCGGAAAATTTCCACGCTCGGGATGTAGCGTAGCCCGGTATCGCGCCACATTTGGGATGTGGAGGCCGCAGGTTCGAATCCTGCCATCCCGACAATTAGACTACTAAAAGTCGGTAAAACCCCTTAAATCGTATGATTTAAGGGGTTTTTTATTTTATTAAAGTGCCATTGCTGCCCAAGGCTTTAGCTATCGTTAAAAAATACAAAGGCCATCACAAGCATTAGCCCAAGGAAAGGTGCTACCGACTTTAAGCAATCAGAAGCTAAACAGCTATTTAAAGGAAATAGCTGATATGTACGGAATTAATACGGCATCAAAATAACAAAATATTCACATTATAATAAATACTCGTATCTTATCTTTATTAAGTGGGTTTTTTACAAAACAAATATTCGGCAGTAATTAGCTAACGGATATATGCTTCATTATCATTACTGTTATTTCACATGGCAGGAAAACGATTGAAGAGGCCATTGCTAAGGGCAGCCGTTTTTTTTATTCTTTTTTTAGTGCCTGCATAAACTGCATAGGGGATTTACCATATTCTTTTTTAAACGCCCGGGAGAAATTAGAACTGCTTTGCAAGCCAACCCTGTCGGCAACTTCATTCATGGCAATATCCTCATGAGTCATTATATGGATCGATTTCTTGAGGCGGATAGTTCTTATAAACTCACCAACAGATTGATCAGATATACTTTTTATCTTTTGGTATAATTTGGTCCGGCTTATGTACAGGTGCTTGCACAAAAAGTCAACATCAAGTTCAACATCTTGTATATTATCCTCAATAAGCTTTAACAGCTTATTAAAAAACTCCTTATCCTTTTCTGAATGTACCAGTTCCGTTGCTTCCGACAGGTAATCATTATTATAGCGCTGTTTAAGGATCTCGCCCTGCTCAAATATATTATGAACGGTCAGCAGCAAAAGATCAATACTTAACGGTTTGGCAAAATAATAATCCGCGCCCGATTCCATTCCCTCAATCTTGGTGTCCAGCGCATCTTTTGCCGATAGGATGATGAACGGGATATGCCTGGTCTCAAATCTTTCTTTTATCAGTTTACAAAATTCAATACCATTCATACCCGGCATCATTACGTCGCTGATAATCAGGTCAGGTACTTTCTCGGCAGCAACTTTCAGCCCTTTATCGCCATCTTCGGCCTCATAAATATAGTAGTGCTTTTCAAATACCTGTTTTAAAAATACACGGAGCTCCTGGTTATCATCAACAATTAAAATGTGTTTGTTTGCTTTCGTATTGATGGCTTGTTTAATATTTTCATGAGCTTGCAAGGGCGATAGTATGGAATTATCGATAATCTCCAATAGTGGTTCCAGTTCTGTCCCCGACGATATTTTTTCTGTTTCGGTATAGTTTTCCTCGCCCCAGGGAATCCCGATGATTATTTCTGTGCCTTTATACCTTTCGCTGTAAACGTAAATGTCCCCTTTATGCAATTGGGTAAGGCTTTTAACCAGTGACAGCCCCACACCCGAACCCAAATGGTTCCGGCTGATACGATAATAACGGTCGAAGATTCTGGTTATTGATTCGCCTGAAATACCAATGCCGGAATCTGCTACCCTGAAATAGATGTACTTTTCAGCCCGATAATTTTCATTCAGCAATTCAAATCCTGTATCAAATGACGGTTTGAAATTGTTAAAGTCGAAGAAGATCTCAAAAGTAACTTTACCGTTGATATCAGTGTATTTAAATGAATTGTTCAACAGGTTAAACAATATCTTTTCGAGCACCTGTATGTCAAACATACCGGTTAGTTGGCCATTCAGATTTGTATGGGTATTGTTGAGTACCTTAAAATAGATATCCTTACCGGTGGTCAGGTTCTTAAACTCGGCAGAAAGGTCCTCACAAAACTGGTTAATTGCTAAAGGCTGAACCTGCAATTTTATAACGCTGTCGGCAACTTTTTTAAAGTTCATCAGTTCGCTTATCAGGTTCATTAGCCTTTTGGCGTTCCTTAACATCAACCGGTAAGAATTATCCAGCACCATATTTTTATTCTCACTGATGAGGTTCTCCAGCGGGCCAAGTATCAGCGTTAATGGTGTGCGGAACTCATGCGAAATATTGGTGAAGAACATCAATTGTTGCTGATAAAGTTCCTCCCGCTGTATGTGCATTTCTTCCCGCTTCTTTTCATTAACCGCATTTACCTCTATCTCCCGTTTCAGGCGGTACCAGCGTGCCTGATAAATGTAAATGCCTGAAAGCGCCGACAGGAACAGCAAGAGATAAATAAATTTAGCGGTAGTTGATTTCCACCAGGGGGGGCTTATGGTGATGCCAATTTCAGCGCTGCTGTTGCTCCATAACCCATCATTGTTGGTTGCCTGTACAATAAACCTGTAATTGCTATAATAAAGATTGCTATAGGCCGCACTCGGGTTTTTGCCATCGGTATATCTCCATTCCTTATCAAAACCTGTAAGTTTATAACGGTATTTACATTTTGAAGGATTGGCAAAATGCATTGCGGAAAAGAAGATGACGAAGTTGTTCTGCAGATAACTGAGCGTTAGTTGCTTACTATAGCTTATAGCCCTGCTTATTGAGTTTTCTGCTGAATCAGGTTTGCCGAAAACAGGTTTTTGATTGTTGACCAGTATATCTGTTAAAATAGGCTTTGCGGCAACATTGTTAGCCTTGATCTGATCGGGATAAAAGTAATTCAGCCCGTTTATTCCGCCAAAATATAATCTGCCATCCGCGCCTTTGTATGACGCGCCTACCTTAAAGCTATTCCCCTGTAAGCCATCATTTTTGTCATATCGTATTAATTTTCCTGTTTCTGGGTTCAGGCATTCCAACCCATTGCCACCCATCCACAGGTTGCCGGTGTTATCGATCTCCAATGTTTCCACATCGTTAAATACACCATATGCGCTGTCATAGGTTTTTATGCCATAAGCATTATTGGTTCCAAGAGAAAGCCGATCCAGTCCTCCGCCGATAGTGCCTATCCAATAAGTGCTATCGTTTTGTTTACAAATAGGGTAGGTATAATCGGAGCTTAAGGAATTTGGCCGCGAAGACGCGTGATAAGTAAAACTTTTGATAATATTCCCCTGCTGATCAATGGTTAACTGTTTTAAACCATGTGTGCTTGAGATGAATAACTGAGGGTTGCTTTTATCAGCCAGTATAAAAAAGCCTTCTCCGTAATATTTTACATGATAATAGCCTTTATCATCTTTCCATATCACACCAAACTTATCCATGTGATTGCCGAACCAGATATTACCATAGCAGTCTTTCACAAATGTATCAATAGCGTAACCCGGGAATTTATCATAACCTGGCGGCCGCCATAATTCCTTTCCGTTTGCTTTAAGTATTTCCATACCTGCCGAGCTTCCGATCCATAAATTATGTTCGTTATCAAATGTTAATGCTGTTATGGTATTGTTTCTTAACCGTACTGCTGAACTGTATGTATTGTAATAAGTATATACATGTGTGCTTGTATTATAAACGTTCAGGCCATTGGCGGTAGTCCCTAGCCACAGTTTATTACCGTCCTCCAGTATCGAACGGATATAATTGCCCGCCAATGAGTTTGGAATTTCAGAATTATGCTGCAGCGTGTAAAACAACTTTTCATTCAAATCGCAATAATTAACTCCGCCGCCAAAAGTGCATACCCACATGCATTCAGAGCGGTCAATGAATATTTTGGATAATGAATTTGAATTTAAGTTATGGAGCGCGCTGTTACTGCTTATGGTTTGAATCAGGTTCAGGTCATTATCGAGCCGTAAAAGATTAGGACCTTCATTTATCCAGTAATCCGACTTACTGTCCTCAATTATATCTTTAATGTCACTATGGTCAGGGCTGTCAAATTGTTTAGTAACAGTGAACGTTCCACTATTACTTGTATTTCTTGCGGTAAGAAACGCTTTGCTGCCACAGGCCAGCAACATGTTGTTTCTTTTATCGAAAAATATCTTCGTAACAGGCTGTACTGGCAGGCCTGATACCGGTACCTTTTTTAAACGGTTGTTTTCATCCAATGACCAGATCCCTTGATTCCCTGAAAAATATACGCTGCCTTTGTTATCAACAGCCATAGCATAAAATTGCGCGTTAGGCGGCATATTTAATAACTGCTCCTGTAATGAATGACCTTTTATCAGGTACACTTTCGCGCTATTCCATACTAAACCGTATAACAAATTACCTGCAGGTTTATAGATTTTCTCAAATGCCGGATTGGGTTTTCCGCCTTCAGTATAATCAATATATTTTTCCGACCGCACGTCAAAGCACTGAATACCACCCTCTGAACTGAGCCATACATTACCGTCGTCAGCGGCATAAACACATCTTAAACGATTTTTAAAGGCATTATTTAAAGGCTCGTTCGTATTGTAATATTTATTGATGGTATAACCATCATACCTGTCGAGCCCAAAATAGGTAGCTATCCAAATATATCCCAGTTTATCCTGCGTAATGTCATTGGCATCGGTATGGGAGAGGCCTTCATCAACCGTAAGATATTTGAATTTATAAGGGTATGCCTGGGCGAAAAGAGCAGGAGGTTTTATGAAAATAATCAGGATGATAAAGAGCAGTGCATTTATATAATATTTCTTTTTCAACCTAAACTGAAGTTTGCTATTCATTTATATTGGTAATTATCATTGTGGAGGCGGGGTGATGAAAAATTCTAAAGCCATGCCTTTCCTTTTTTACAATCCTAAAGTTTTATTTAGCTGGTACCGGTTAATAATTAGGTTTTGAGTATAAAATTAATGGTCTATGCCTTTTATATACTGCTCAGATACATATATAGTCAAAATTGGACTTATATGTCGGAATAATTTAATACCAGCGTAATTAAAGAACTATATGTCAAAAAAAATGCACGATTTGACAAGCCCACAGATCGTTTTATTAAGGTTATTTGTGGAGATCAATTACAGGGTTGGCCTCTTTTTATATCATATACCTGACCTGCAACTTTTACAGTAAGCTATTTATTTTACTTAATGAGAAAATTACTTCTTCTTGCCCTGCTGCTTGTAGCCGGCAAATCTTTTGCCCAACAAGTTAATACCGTAACCGATCCGGTCGACTGGATCAACCCGCTGATGGGTACTGATTCCAAATTCGAATTATCAAATGGCAATACCTATCCGTCTATCGCCTTGCCTTGGGGCATGAATTTTTGGGTGCCGCAAACCGGCCATATGGGCGATGGCTGGATCTATAGTTATGCTGCTGATAAAATCCGGGGATTTAAACAATCGCACCAGCCCTCACCATGGATGAATGATTACGGGCAGTTTGCCATCATGCCGGTAACCGGGCATTTAAAAGTAGCTGAAGACGGCAGGGCAAGCTGGTTCTCGCACAAAACAGAGATCGTTAAGCCTTATTACTACAGCGTTTACCTGGCCGATCATGATGTAACTACTGAGATCACGCCAACCTTACGTTCGGCGCAATTCCGTTTTACATTTCCGAAAAGCGACAGTTCATTTATCGTAATAGATGCTTTGGATAAGGCCTCGTATGTAAAAATTATTCCTGCTAAAAATGAAATTATAGGCTATTCAACCAAATACGCACGCGGGCCTTTAAAGAATTTTAAAGATTATTTTGTCATCTACCTTGATAAGCCCTTCACGCTATTACGTACTTATAGCGATACCGTTTTAACAGATTCACTGGAACTGCATGCCAAACACGCGCAGGCAGTGATCGGTTTTAAAACCAAAAAGGGTGAGCAGGTGCACCTGCGTGTAGCTTCATCCTTCATCAGCTTTGAGCAGGCCGAGCTTAACCTGAAAAACGAGCAAGGCAATGACAGTTTTGAGGTAACCAAACAAAAAGCGAAAGATGTATGGAACAAAACCCTGAACCATATCACGGTATCGGGCGCTTCAGTTGATGAAACACGCACCTTTTACTCGTGTTTTTACCGCATGCTATTTTTTCCTAACCGGTTGTATGAGATAAATGCACAGGGTAAAATTGTTCACTGGAGCCCGTATACTGGAAATATTGAGCCGGGCTATATGTTTGCCGGTACCGGCTTTTGGGATACCTTCAGGGCATTATATCCATTTCTGAACCTGGTTTATCCATCTATTGACAAAGAGATGCAGTTAGGTCTGATAAACGACTACAAAGAAGGCGGCTGGCTGCCTGAGTGGTCGAGCCCTGGCTATGCCGATATTATGGTGGGGAATAACTCAGCATCAGTAGTGGCCGATGCTTACCTGAAAGGTATCAGAGGTTATAATATTGATACCTTATACCAGGCGTTATTGCACGGTGCCAATAACCAGGGACCGAATGCTACCGGGCGTAAAGGGGTTGATTATTATAATAAATTGGGTTATGTGCCTTATGATAAGATAGATCAGAGCGCCGCACGTACATTGGAATATGCTTATGACGATTTTTCTATCTATCAATTAGGTAAAAAACTAAACCGCCCTGCTGCTGAGATCGAAATATACAAACAACGGAGTCTGAATTATAAAAACTTATTCGATCCCTCAAGCAGGCTGATGCGGGGCAAAAATGCCGATGGTAGTTTTCAATCGCCGTTTTACCATTTCAGGTGGGGAGGGGCATTTACCGAGGGCAATAGCTGGCACTATACCTGGGCAGTTTTTCATGATATACAAGGATTGATAAACATGATGGGTGGCAGGCAGAATTTTGTTGCCAAACTGGATTCAGTATTTACGCTGCCACCCTTGCTGGAGTTAAAACCCGGGGACTGGGAATACCACGAAATGCGCGAAATGCAGGTTGCTGATATGGGGCAATACGCTCACGGTAATCAACCGATACAGCATATGTTATACCTGTATAATTATGCCGGCGAGCCCTGGAAAACCCAATATTGGGTACGTGAAACCATGCGAAAATTATATATGGCAACACCTGATGGTTATTGCGGCGATGAAGATAATGGGCAAACATCTGCCTGGTACGTATTTTCGGCCATGGGTTTTTACCCGGTGTGCCCAACCAGCGGACAGTATGTTTTGGGTACGCCATTATTTAAAAAAATGACACTGCATTTAGAGAACAGCAAAACACTGGTATTAAATGCACCCAATAACACTGCTGAAAATAAATACATCAACAGTATAAACTATAACGGCAAAGTATACAATTATAATTGGCTCGATCACGCGGAAATGCTGAAAGGCGGCACTATCAACTTTGATATGACCGCGCAACCCAATAAACAAAGAGGTACTGCACCATCAAGCTTCCCATACTCGTTATCTAATGAAAAATAAAGTAGAGTCTTTTTTAGCAACTTGCAAAACCAATTTGCCAATTATGATTAAAAGAACCTTAACAGCACTTGTACTGTTATTTACCATTGCGGCTGCCAAAGCACAGGACTGGCCCAATTTGAATAAATACCGGGATGCAAACAGCAGGGTGTTGCCGCCTGCCGCTAACGGGAAAAGAGTAGTATATATGGGCGACTCGATCACCGAATTCTGGCTAAACAACGATTCTGCTTTTTTTGCCACCAATTCATATATCAA
>JAMFSA010000046.1 GCA_026225055.1 Mucilaginibacter xinganensis
TGAGCTTTTCACTTTTTGTATTACTTTTTCAATAACACAATGCACTTATCTATTTCCTGCACAAATTCGTTAATTTTTTGCTTAATGTCAACACTTTTTTCATTTGTTTCTGAAAAAGATTTTGCCAGTTTCAATACACGAAGCTTTTCTTCCAACTCTTTTGTCTTGTTTTTGCTGGCATCCAGTGCCGCGTTCAATGCATCGTTCTCTAATTTCAACAGGTCATTCTCCTCCTGTAAAGCCGCACACAGCTCAACCAAACGCAATGTTTTGTCAATTACCTTATCTAGTTGTTCGGCTACCTGTGACATTTCTTATTGACTGAATTAGTGAATGAGTGATTGAGTGAATCTTTTAATATTTAATTAATGATGGCTGAATAATAATTTAATTTTTCAACTCGCTAAATCACTAATTCACTCAATCGCTAATTATTTACGGATCTCCGCTCCTGCTTCTTTTTCTAAATTATAAATTAATTTTTGCATTATGCTATCTATCGCTTTATCGGTAAGGGTTTTTTCTATGTCCTCAATAATAAAACTCAACGCGTACGACTTTTTACCCGCAGGTAATTTATCGCCTTCATACACATCAAATACATTTACTTCTTTTAAAAGTTTGCGCTCAGTTTTTTGGGCGATCTGTTTCAGTGTGCCGAAGGATACATTTTTATCGATCAGCATAGAAAGATCGCGCCTTACTGCCGGGAATTTCGAGATATCCTGATACACTATCTTGTTCTTGCGTGCAAGCGATAATACCAGGTCGAAATTAAAATCGGCATAATAGACATCCTTATCTACATCAGCCAGTTTTAGCGATGCTTTTGCTACCTGGCCAAACTTTACCAATTGTTTGCTACCGCGCATATATTGCAGGCCATAAGCCAGCTTTTTGCAGGTAGCATCTTCAACTGTAAAGTCCTTAACGTTCAGTTTGGTGATGATACCATCAACAACAGCTTTTAAATTATAAAAGCTAACAGGGCTTACTTTTTCATTCCAGGCTTCCGCAGTATTGGCACCGGTAATAAAAATAGCGAAGCGTTGTGTCTCTACATATTTATCCTCGTTCACGCTGTACACCTTGCCAAACTCATACAATTTCAAATCAGGTGCCTTGCGGTTCTGGTTACGGGCGATGGCCTCCAAACCTGAGTATAGCATGCTCTGGCGCATTACATCCAGATCGCTGCTCAATGGGTTCAGTATCTTAACTGCCGAATCCAGATCACTTGAGTAAGCTGATTTGGTTAACGAATTCGACATGATCTCGTGGAAACCATTAGCAGTTAACAGATCAGCCAGTTGGTTCTGTACCGCATCCCTGTCGGGCCTGATAGATGTATTCAGCGATGCTCTTATCTGCGTTGGGATATGGATATTGTTATAGCCATAAATACGCAATATATCTTCAATCACATCCACATCGCGGGTTACATCAACACGGTATGGCGGCACTTCTAATGATAAACCTTCGCCGCTTTCTTCAACAATCTTAATATCCAACGCGGTTATGATGCTTTTTATTTCATCATAAGGGATCACTTGCCCTATCAGCCTTAAAATATTGTTGTAAGTAATATCAACTTTAAATGGCGCAACCGGTGCAGGATAGTTATCAAAAATTTCGGATGATATCTTTCCACCCGCAACTTCCTGAATTAACAGGGCGGCACGCTTTAAAGCAAATACCGTCATGTTCGGATCGGTACCACGCTCAAACCTGAACGATGAATCAGTTTTTAAGCCATGCCTTTTAGCCGTTTTACGAACTGAAACCGAATTAAAGTAAGCGCTCTCCAAAAATATATTTTTAGTATCTACGCTAACGCCCGATGTAGCACCGCCGAAAACGCCGCCAATACACATAGGGCCTTCCGCATCGTTTATCATCAGGTCATCGGCGCTTAGTTTGCGCTCCACATCATCCAATGTAGTGAATAATGTTCCCTCAGTGATATTTTTAACAATCACCTTGTTGCCCCTTATCTTATCGGCATCAAAAGCATGCAGCGGCTGACCAAGATCATGCAACACATAATTGGTAACATCAACCACGTTATTGATGGAGCGTACGCCGATAACAGCCAAACGCTCCTTTAGCCATTTTGGTGATTCTTTTATTTCGATACCTGAAATAGTTACGCCTGAATAACGTGGCGCAGCCTGTTCGTTCTCAACAATCACCTCAACCTTACGGCTGTTATCATCAACCTTAAATGCCGAAACATCAGGTTTTTTTATGGCGATCTTCAGGAAGGCTGCAATATCACGCGCTGTACCCAAATGCGAAGTTGCATCGGCACGGTTTGGCGTTAAACCAATTTCGAACAGGTAATCATCGTTAAGTTTAAAGTAATCTTTGGCCAAAGTACCCGGAACGGCATCCGCATCAAGCACCATAATACCATCGTGCGAAGTACCCAGGCTTACCTCATCCTCGGCACAGATCATCCCTTCGGAAATCTCACCACGGATCTTTGATTTGTTGATCTTGAATTTTTCACCTTCAAGCGGATGCACGAATGCACCAACAACAGCCACTACAACCTTTTGCCCCGCTGCCACATTAGCTGCACCGCAAACAATTTGCAGGTCCTCGCCAGTACCAACATCAACTTTGGTAATATTCAGGTGATCAGAGTTAGGATGAAAAACGGCTTCTTTTACATGCCCTATCACTAAACCCTCCAGGCCGCCGGGAACAGCCTGCACTTTCTCCAGGCTTTCAACTTCCAGTCCGGTACCGGTTAGTATGGTTGAAATTTCTTCAGGAGTTTTATCCGTATCAATAAATTCTTTAAGCCAATTATAGGATATCTTCATTATAACAGAATGATAATCGGCAAAGATAGGATTTAAGGTGAAAGGTTAAAAGTATAAAGGCGAAAGGTTTTGTGGATATACAACAAAGCGTCATTGAGAAGACAAAACCAATCCCAAACTATACAGGGGCGGACCTGCTAATCGGGGATTGCTTCATTCTTCGCAATGACGCTTGGTGAAGTAGAATAATGTTTTAAAAATTACTCATCATCGTCATCATCATCCAGCGTGTAAGCTGATTCTGAAGCGTCATAAGCCTGATCTAATCCTGAAATATCAGCATCAGGTTCTAAATCATCAAGATCTATTTCATCTTCTTCATCAAATCCGTTTGAATGGATATCTTTTTGACTCTGTTGGTCATCAGCATCATCATCGTATGAATCGTCTAGTGGAATTTCGTCTCCTGGAGTAATCATGATAGTATGTTTTAGTTAGTATTTAAGATAACCAAAGAAAAGATAAATAGTTTATAAAAGAAAATTGAATTGAACATTGATGAGTCAAAAAGATAGCTGTCATTCTGAGCAGAGCGAAGAACCTATCCGCGTATAGCAGCTGTTTGTGGGGACACAAACAGCGGGGATGGTTTAACTATCAAATCATTTTATTCCGTTGTTTGTGTCCTCACAAACAATTCGCACATCTGCATATTCGCAAATCTACATCATTCCCTCATCAGCAAAACTATAATACCCGCTATCGGTAATTATTAAATGATCGAGCACCTTAATATCCAGTAACCTGCCAGCAGCTATTATTTGTTTGGTGAGGTCGATATCCGGTTTGCTTGGCTTTAAATTACCCGATGGGTGATTATGTGCCAGCATAATAGAAGTTGCCGAATAACGCAAGGCCGTGCTGAATATAATTTTAGGATCGGCTACTGTAATTGTTAAGCCGCCTTTGCTGATGAGTTCCTTACCTAACACTTTATTATTCTGCCCGAGCAGCAGGATCCAGAATTCCTCGTGGTTCAAATCAACCAATAAACGTTTCAGTATATTATAGGCATCCTTACTTCCGGTTACTTTGTCTAAAACAGCTACTTCAGTATCATTACGACGGCGGCCTATCTCCAGCGCGGCAATTATTGAAATTGCTTTGGCTTCGCCGATACCTTTAAAGTTGCAGAGTTCCTCAATAGATGCCTTGCCCAGTTTATTCAGGTCGTTATCGTAATGGTGCAGGATGCGCTTGCTCAGTTCCACTGCCGATTCATCACGGTTACCTGAACCTATGAGTATGGCTATCAGTTCGGCATCTGTAAGTGCCCTCCTGCCCTGAGTACTTAACTTCTCACGCGGACGGTCTTCCTCGGCCCATGATTTTATGCTGATCTTGTTGTCGTAGGGAGAATGAACCATGATTTAACGGATTTGGGAGATTTACCAGGATGTATTTAAACAACCAAAATACATCCTTTTATTTTCAAATCATGAAAATCTTTGTGCCTCACCCTAAATCCCTCTCCAAAGGAGCTACTGTATGGACACATCCTTTTAAATAAATTGGTTTGCAGATCCACTCCGTTAGGAATGAAATATTGGTAGAAATTATATACGAAAGACATTTTTCGCTCTGTTAGGTGCGATATTATTGGACCATGTATTAAAAACAGGCATGGCTGGACTAAAGGCGGGCTATGTTATGTACCTACGGCACATATAAATATTTCAAACCTGTTTTTCTACCAATATATAACCCCTACGGGGTTTAAGGCACAAATTGGGTCCACACAGTAGCTCCAGGGAGGGACTTGAAAAATTTCTTTTCAGAACCCTCTCCTTTGGAGAGGACAGGTTGAGGTCACAAAAAAAGGCAATGAGTTTATCACTCATTGCCTTTATACAGAATTTAAAAATTCCTTATATTATTTCAAAGTATTAACAAACTTAGTCAGTTTCGACTTATTGTTTGATGCTTTGTTTTTATGTATAACGTTCTTTTTAGCTAAACGGTCAAGCATAGAGATCACTTTGTTTAAAAGTTCACTTGCTTCAACTTTAGTAGTTGTGCCTCTTAATTTTTTGATGGCGTTCCTGGTGGTTTTAGCCTGGTATCTGTTACGTAAGCGCTTCGCAGCGTTAGACCTGATCCTTTTTAATGATGATTTATGATTTGCCA
>JAMFSA010000047.1 GCA_026225055.1 Mucilaginibacter xinganensis
CCGTGTATATTTACCAGGGACATTTAACCAGTAAATATATTGGCGAAAGGTTTTCCATACCCTGCAAAGATCTGGACCTGCTCATTGTTTCACACCGATAAACCGATAACCTGCTATATGTTCAAAAGCTTCATCCCCAAAAAAACTATTGTTTTATTGTTTATGCTGGCTACCAGCAACGTGTTTGCCCAAAGCAGCCTGCAAAGCGCATGGCAGGCATTTTTTGAAAACAAGACCGATACCGCCAAAATATTATTTAACCAGGCCATACAAAAAAATGATAATACCGGTGATGCATTGTTGGGCCTTAGCCTGATGGCACAAGCCGACCAGGCCCCCGCTGCCGCGTTTGATTACTTTCAGAAATTTTTTGCCCAGAGCAAGGATGCCGCGCCTTATGTGTACGCCTTATGGACCACAGCTTCCGTTAATTCATCATTTGGTAAACATACTGCACCGCAGCTTGCTCTTTTAAACCAGGTGGCTGATAACAGCAGCTACGATGGCATGATGGCCGCCATGGCCAACTCCATGATTGGGATGCATTATGAAACTAGCAATCAACTGCCGCAGGCCGATGACCATTTTAAAAAGATAAGCTCGATTGATAACTGGCAAATAACCGGAGAGTTTGAAAATATCTCTACCAGTGGGTTCGACAGGACATACCCGGTAATTGACCATCCGGAAGCTGACGCGCTTTTTATAGGCAAACATGGCGCAAAAACCGGTTGGCATACGGTTACCGATATGAGGCATGATAAATGGTTGGATTATACCTATTATGCTAATGCCGATAACGCGATCATCTTTTCGCAAACCTTTGTTAATGCCCCTGAAACTACCGAGGCACAGTTACGCATAGGTGTATCGGGTTCGGTTAAGATTTGGGTGAATGATGCCTTGATATTGTCGGTTCCCGAGGAGCGTAATAATGACCTTGATTCGTACATACAAACCATCAAACTAAATAAGGGGTATAACCGTGTTTTGGTACAGGTTGGAGAGAGCTATGCCGGGAGGATGAATTTTTTGGTTAGAATAACCGATAGTAAAGGCATCCCGTTGCCGGGATTAACCACCCAGGCCAGCGCGCAGCCTTATACTAAGGAGACAACTTATGTTTCAAAGGCTATAAATCCGTTTGCCATTACTTATTTTGAGGATGAGATAAAGGCGCACCCGCACGATTATCTACCTAAAATATTGCTGGCACAGTCGTATTTACGTAACGATAAAACGTACGAGGCCCGCCGCATAATTGAAGAGCTGCGCCAAAAATATCCGAAAAGTACCTTTCTTAACCTGATGCTGCTTGAAGTATTTAACAGGGAAAGCAACCGTACAGGCTATGAAACCACTACTGAAACTATTAAGAACGTTGATCCGCAGTCGACCGAAGGATTGGTGTTAAAGTATAATGAATATTATAGTCAGAAGGATTACGATAAAGCTGCAGGCATTATTAAACAACTGGAAGACCGCAAAACCGAGCAGCAACTCTTTGTTTATCAAAGTAAAATAAGTTTGGCAGCAGCCAATAAAAACCAGGATGATCTGGTAAAACTGGGAGAAGAAGCCTACCAGAAATTTCCGGACAATGTTGATTTTACCGAGCTGAAATATGCCATTGAAAAAGAGATGCGTAAAAACCCGCATGCTATTGATGTGCTTAAAAAGTTTGTGGCCGAAAATGATAATTATACCATGGCTAAAAAATTATCAGAGGCGTATTTTACTGCCGATGACGCAGCAGCAGGCATAAAGGTGTTGCAGGATGAATTAAAGAAAAAGCCATACGCAACCGGGATATACGCCAACCTTGGGGGGCAGTATTATAAAACACAACAGTACCAGAAAGCGCAGGAGTGTTATCTGAACTGTATCCGCATAGCGCCAACTATAAGTGGTTATTATTCATCATTAGGTAAGATAAATGAGCTGACGAATAATAAAGACCAGGCGATTAAATATTATCAAAAAGGGCTGGAGTTTGACCCTAACGATTATGAAACCATAGCATCGCTGCGCAAGCTGCAGAGTAAAAAGGAAGTGTTCAGTTACTTTAAGGACCCTGATGTTGATGAGGAAATAAAGAACGCGCCAAAAGCATCGGATTACCCGGATGATAATGTAGTGATACTGGATGAAGAAGTGCAAAAGGTGGTTTACGCGCAGGGCGGATCGGAAGACAGGAAATTTATCACCACAAAAATACTTACCCAAAAGGGTATTGACGATTGGAAAGAATACCGCATAGATTATGATAACTGGCAGGACCTGACCATTGAGGTTGCCGAAGTTATTAAGGCTAACGGCACCAAAGTTCCCGCTGAACGTAATGAGAGCACCCTGGTATTCACTAACCTGGAAATAGGCGATGTGATCAACATCCGTTACAAAACTAAAAGCTACTCGCAGGCGAAACTGGCTGGCTATTTTTGGGATTCGTTTTACTTTAGCAATGGTAACCCGCACATTTTATCAAAATATTCTTTGCTGATTGATAAGGGGCAGAAATTCAATTCAACGTTTAATGGTAAGGCTATAGCGCCTGTAAAAGCATCAATGGATGAATTTGATATGTACACCTGGGAAAACAAAAAACAGGAAGCCTTGCAATATGAAGATAAAATGCCGCCGCTTGATGATGTGGGAAATGTATTGTATTTAACAAATATCCCCGATTGGAAATTTGTATCAGACTGGTATAACGACTTGGGATCGGCAAAAGCCCGTACCAATTACGAGGTTAAACAGGTGATCAGCGATATTTTTAAAGGCAATGACAACCTTACTGATTTTCAAAAGATCCAAAAGATATATGAGTATATAACAGGCAATATCAGCTATAGCGAAGTATCATTCAGGCAAAGTGGACTGATCCCCCAAAACCCGTCGGCGGTTATTAATACCCGTATCGGTGATTGCAAGGACGTATCAACCCTGTTTGTTGCCATGTGCAAGGAAGCCGGTATAAAAGCACATTTGGTTTTGGTTAGAACACATGATATGGGGGTACTCGGTATGCCATTGCCAAGTATTGATTTTAACCATTGTATAGCTAAGGTTACTTTGAATAATAAGGAGTATTATTTGGAGCTTACCTCGCAATACCTGCCTTTCATGAGTTTATATAACAGCGAGATCAACTCTAATATTTTAGATATTGATGCAACTACAGGCACGGCACTTAAACTGCTTGACCCATCAACACGTAAGGAAAATAACATCAAACGTGCTACCAGCATCAGCTTTAAGGATAAAAACATGCTGATTGAAGAAAAGAGCTACAAAACTGCTGCCCTTGCCGGATCGCTGCGCGAAACAGTTGGCGATCAATCACAAAAGGACCGTTTAAAAAAGATGAAGGAGGGGTTGTCGACCGAATATCCGGACAACGAGATCAGCTTATTGGAATACCGCAATGTTGATCGCAGGAACCCTGTGGATACGGTGTATATGCACGCGGTTTATCAGTTAAATAACAGTGTGAAATCTATCGGCAGCATATCTATTTTTACTATACCATGGTCCGATAACATTACCGCCAGCGACTTACAGGTAAATTTACCAAGGTATTCGGGTATCGACCTGAGCCAGATGTTCTACCTGGATAATGAAACCGAAACGGTAACCCTGACCCTGCAGCCGGGCAAAACTTTGGTTGAAGCAGTAACCCCGGTATCATTAAAAAATGATATTATCGAATACAGCATCACACCTAAGCAGGTGGGTAATAAAGTGATCATTACGCGTACATTTAAACTGAAAAAGGCTTTTGTACCGGTTGATAAGGTACCTGAGTTTACTACCTTCTTCAAAAAAATGATAGAAGCAGATGGTAAAGAGCTGGCTATAAAATAATGAAGCATTTTATCACCGTTATATTTTCAGCATTGATCCTGTGCGCCTTTAACAAAGCAGGCGCGCAGGATTACAGCGCTATATTGCATGTTGAAAACGAAGCACAATATCTAAAGGACGCGCAAGCCGACAGTAATAAAAAGCTGGTGGAGATAAAGAATTATATCCCCGGCATAGTGCTGGATATCCGCTACGCTACAACCAATAATTTCACCCATCACATAATGTACAAGCAGGCGAGGGCTTTCGCGCGCTTACCGGTTGTCAGAGCCTTACAGCAAATTGAAGCGGAGCTTAAAACAAAGGGGCTTGGGTTGAAGATTTATGATGCCTATCGCCCATATTCAGTCACCGTAACCTTTTACCAGGTAACACCCGATACTAACTTTGTGGCCGACCCCAAAAAAGGCTCAAAACATAACCGTGGCTGTGCGGTAGATCTTAGCCTGATCGACCTGAAAACAGGCAAGGAACTGGATATGCCCACCGGGTTCGACAGTTTCAGCAAAAAGGCCGCTGCTGAATATGCTGATCTGCCAAAGGAAGAATTGGCTAACCGGGAGTTGCTGAAATCAGTAATGCAGGCACATGGCTTTAAAGTAATCTCAACCGAATGGTGGCATTATGATTTTAATGGCTGGCAAAATTATCCGCTGTTGGATGTGCCATTTTCTGCTATAAAATAGCGGACATTTTCTGCACTGTTTAACGCTCTTATTCAAATTTTCAAGCTGAGGCATCAAAATTGCTAAGGAATAACGACGGCTGCAAGAAACAGAAAATACCATATAACAGGATGTTTTCTTGATGCAACTGATAGTTTTGTTTGGTCCTGATAGCATTTTACTATACACATCGGATCAATTACAAAACGGATAATTATATATAGCGGCTTATTAAAAATATATTTGATCAGGTATGAAGATATTTAGCAAAAGCTACTTAAAACGTTTATGGAAAGTGCTGGTGGCCACCTTTATGGGGTTTATAAACGATAATGGGTTAAAATTAAGTGCTTCGCTTGCTTATTACACCATTTTTTCGCTGGCCCCGCTATTGGTACTTATACTGGCATTGATAAGTATTTTCCTGCGGGATGAAAGTAACAGGGAGTTGTTATATGTGCAGATTCAACATTACGTCGGCGTTAATGCATCTGACCAAATAAGGAGTATTATAAAAAATTATGCTTTTAGCAGTAAAAGCGGTGTAGCGTTAGTAACAGGTATAGGTATATTATTACTGGGCGCCAGCAGTATGTTCGTAGAGATCCAGGATTCGTTGAACATCATTTGGCGGGTAAAGGCAAAACCTAAAAAGGGCTGGCTAAAGCTATTACAAAATAGGTTTTTATCATTTTCGCTGATTGCCAGTTTGGGTTTTCTGTTGCTGGTATCGTTGCTGGTAAACATTGTTATTACCGCGCTGAGTAATAAAATAGATCATTTTTTTCCGGGGGTGGAGATCATCATATCAGTTGTGAACCTGGCGATAACGCTTGTGGTTATTACCGTGCTTTTTGGTATCATCTTTAAAGTATTGCCCGATGTTAAGATATCGTGGAGGGACGTACGCTCAGGCGCATTCTTTACCGCGTTGCTATTTATGTTGGGACAGTACTTGATAGGCCTGTATATCCAGAATTTTGCTAACAGTTCGGCATACGGGGCCGCGGGTTCGCTTATTGTTATATTAACGTGGATCTATTATACTTCAGCCATTTTATACATCGGCGCAGAGTTTACGCAGGTCTATGCTGAAGCATTGGGTAGCCGCATTGAGCCTGCCGAGTATGCAGTAGCTATTAAACAAACAGAAATTGAACTAGACGTAAATAAGCTCCCGGTACAACATCCGGATATAAAGGGGAATTTGGCAAAGCCGGTGGTTGTAACCAGTGCGGATACTAGTGCTACTTCAAATAATAATAAATAAGCCTGCTTAACTTGTTTCAGCACCCCATATGCTAAGTATACGCTGGCAATTAATCACCACATATTCGGTTCACCCTATAGGATCCTGAAACAAGTTCAGGATGACGTGCTGGGGGTTTATTCCCGCTGTTTGTGTCCTCATAAACAGCCATGAGCGGACAAAAAAAAGCTGTTTGTGGATACACAAACAGCGGGGGGTAACTTTGTTATTAATGGTATTGTCTCAGGCCGGTGCAGCTTACGCTGCACCGCCTTCAACAAACCAATATAGAATTAGGGGTATTAGTCAAAAAGGAAATTAGAGCCTGCCTACTTCGCCACTTTCCACACGTTTACGGTAGGTCCAGTAAAAGGCGATAGGGAAGATAAACAGGTTGAATATGGTATTGGTGATTAAGCCGCCAATAACTACAATGGCCAGTGGTTTTGAGGCCTCGGAACCAATACCGTGCGACATGGCCGCAGGCAATAAGCCTATAGCTGCCATCATGGCTGTCATTACTATCGGGCGCAGGCGATCTTGTACGCCAGCCCTTAAAGCATCAGGGAACGAGGTCCATGATTCATGGTGCTTCAGATCCTTGATGTTGCTTTTGAATTTGGATATCAGGATCACACCGTTTTGTACGCAGATGCCAAACAGTGCTATAAAGCCTATACCTGCAGAGATATTAAAGTTTACACCCGTTATCAGCAGCGCCAGGATACCGCCCATTATAGCGAACGGCACGTTGTTAAGTACTAACAGTGAATCTCTGAATGTACCGAACAGGATAAATAAGATAAAGAAGATGATCAGCAAACTGATCGGCACCACCTGCGACAGCCTTTTTGTTGCGCGTTGCTGGTTCTCAAAATCACCCGCCCATTCTAAATGGTATTCCTTTGGCAATTTAATGGCGGCGTAAACTTTATCCTGCGCTTCCTTAATGGTGCTGCCCATATCACGCCCACGGATAGAGAATTTAATAGCTCCATAACGTGAGTTATCATCACGATAAATGATACTTACACCGGTTATTTTTTTAATGTTGGAAATCTCACGTAGTGGTACATTGTTGCCGCTAAGGGTAGGTACACGTAGATCGCCGATTGATGCTTCGTTGTTCCTAAAATCTTCGGGGTAACGAATCCTAAGGTCGAATTTACGCTCACCTTCATATATCTGCGTGGCTGCCTTGCCGCCAATGGCCATCTCAATAACAGCGTTAGCATCGGCGGCAACAACACCGTATTGAGCCATTTTAGCCTGATCCAGGTCTATCTGCAATTCAGGCTGACCCATATTGCGGAGGATCCCTAAATCGGTAATACCATTAACTCCTTTTAATATGGAATCGATACGTTGCTCCTGGCTTTCGATATATTTATAATCATCGCCAAACATTTTTACAACGATGGAACCTTTTACACCTGATACTGCTTCCTCCACGTTGTCCGAGATCGGCTGCGAAAAGTTAAGATCGATACCCGGGAAATTTTTTAGTTTCTCCTGCATGCGCTGGATCAGCTCTTCCTTGGTTTCCTTGCGTTTCCATTTATCCTGCGGAAAGATATCCACGTGGAACTCGATATTGTAAAATCCTGTTGCATCCGTACCATCATTCGGTCGGCCGGTTTGCGACATCACCTGCTTAACCTCATCAAAGCTCAGGAATATACTGCGCATCTGGTCGGCCAGTTTAACTGACTCCCCTAAAGAGGTACTTAATGGTCCGGTTGCACGCACGTATATCGCACCCTCATTAAGCTCTGGTAAAAATTCTGTACCTAACAGGCTGAAACAGCCCAGGCTTATCACCAATGTAACAATGGCTATCGGGAAAACGATCTTTCGGCGCTTAAAACAAACGTTATAGAATTTTATGGCGTTGCGGGTTACAAACTCAACAAACACATTGTGTTTTTCTTTTACATTTTTGTTGAGCAGCACGCTGGCCATTACAGGCACTAATGTAAATGTGAATATCAAGGCGCCGAGCAAGGCAAAACCCAGTGTCCATGCCAGTGGCGAGAACATTTTACCTTCAACCTTTTGGAAACTGAAGATAGGCAGTAAGCCGGTGATGATGATCAGCTTGGCGAAAAATATACCTTTACCGTTTACCAAACAGGCTTGTTTTATCATGCCCAGCTTGCTTAGCTTGTTGTAATTTTCCATGCCCACTTCTTTGGCGCGATGGTCGAGCACAACGAATATGCCCTCTATCATTACCACGGCCCCGTCAATGATGATACCGAAATCTATCGCCCCCATCGACAATAAGTTGGCAGACATGCCCTTCAGCTTTAAACAAACAAAGGCGAATAAGAGTGCCAGCGGGATAATGAGCGACACGATAAGTGTTGTACGCCAATCTGCCATAAACAGGAACACGATGATGGTTACAAAAACTATACCCTCACACATGTTATGCAATACCGTTCCAGTGGCAAAACTCACCAGGTCATCACGGTCGTAAAACATTTTCAGTTTTACATCGCCGGGCAGTATCTTACTGTTTAGGTCGCTGATCTTTTGTTTAAGAGCGGCAATTACCACGCTTGGGTTTTCGCCTTTTCGCATTACCACAATACCCTCTACCACATCCGGGTCCTTGTCGCGACCAACCTGCCCTAACCTTGGCAAGGCAGATTCGGTCACTTCAGAGATGGTTTTTACATAAATAGGGGTACCTTTTATATTGTTAATTACAATGTTCTTTATCTCATCGATATTATTCAGCAAACCAATGCCGCGTACTACGTAGGCTTGTCCGCTTTGCTCAATAATATCGCCGCCAACGTTAACGTTGCTTTTTGATACAGCATCAAATAACTGTAAGGGGGTAACGTTGTATTGTACCGCTTTCTTAGGGTCAACGGTTATCTGGTATGTTTTTGCTTCACCGCCAAAACTGTTGATATCGGCAACGCCTGGCACAGCGCGGATCTCGCGCTCAACCACCCAGTTTTCAATAGTGGTGAGCTCACGTACCGATTTTTTGTTACTGGTTAAAGTGAAACGGTAAATTTCACCGGTTGGGCCATAAGGTGGTTCAATCGACTGGCTGGTACCGTCAGGAAGATCGGCATCTCCAATGTGGTTGTTTACCTGCAAACGTGCAAATTCATAGTCTACATCATCATCAAAACTTATTTTTACTACCGACAGGCCAAACAGGGATGAAGAACGAACGCTCGTTTTGCGTTCCACCGGATTCATGGCAATTTCTATAGGGCGGGTAACAAATTTTTCAACCTCTTCGGCGCTTCGTCCCGGCCATTGGGTTATTATGGTAACCTCGGTATTGGTAACATCCGGAAACGCATCAATGCTCAGGTTTTTAAAGCTGATATACCCCGCTACCGCCAATAATGCCGTAACAAAGAATATAAAAAACCTATTTTTTAATGCAAACGAAAGGACATTATTTATAAATCGATTCATGTTATATTTCGGATTTCGAATGTTCGAATTCGGATTTATTAATTTTTTTAATTGTTATTATGTTGATCATCAAATTCCGAAATCGAACATTCGAAATCCGAAATCAACCTTAGTCTTTTAGCGATTCATACAAATACACCTGCCTTGATGCGATGATTCGGTCGCCGGGTTTAATACCAACGCTGATGTACGCGCGGTCTTCCACCTTTTTTGCTATGGTAACCGGCTGTATACGTACATGTGCCTTACCGTCAACTACCAAAACATAGTCTTTATCATTATCGAAGATCAGCGTACCGGTATTTACAAATGGCAGGTCCTCGCCCGATTTGGCCTTGATCTGCACATTGGCAAACATGTCCGGCTTAAGCATATTGCCCGGGTTCTCTATCTTCACCCTCGCGTGGATGACCTTGCTGTCAGGGTCCAATATATTATCGATCTTGTCTATCTTACCGTCAAACACTTTATCGGGGTAGGATAGGGTGGTGATCTTTACCGGGTCGCCGGTTTTAACATTCGCTATGTCCGATTCATAAACGTTGATCAGCACGTACACATCCGACAGATCGGCTATGGTAAACAGGTTCTGGCTGTTATCTGCCCTTACCTGTGTGCTGTTGTTCAGGTTTTTCTCCACCACAAAGCCTGATATTGGGGCTTTTATTACGTACCCCTGCGAATTGCTGTTGTTAATACCAGTAACAGCAGTGGCGCGGGTGTTTTCGGCTTTAGCCTTTTCGTAATCAGATTGTGCTTCTTCCAGATCTTTTTGCGATGCAAGGCCACCTTTGTACAGATCCTGCGTAGTTTCATAAGTACGTTTGGTACTTCTCAGATCGGCCTGTGCCGAGACGAAATCTTTAGTAAAGCCTGCCATTTCAGCACTGCGCATAATGGCTAATGTTTGGCCTTTTTGTACCACATCGCCCAATTGCACGTGTACATCCTGTGCTACACCGCTCACCATCGGGAAAACTTTTACCATTTTGTTTTCATCGGGAGCAATGCTGCCGGTAAGTGTAAGTTCTGATAAGGCATCCGCTTGCTTAACTGTATCAATCAACAGACTGTTCAGCAAGGTGTCGGTCACCTGGAATTTTGTATCTTTCTGTTCCGAGTCATCGGCATGATGGCAGCTTTGCAGCGTAAGGCCCAGTGTGCAAAAAGCAAATGCTACGGTTAGTATTTTATAGGTATTGCGCATTGTTATTGTTGATTGAAAAAGGGTGTACCGGTAACGTAATTAAGTTGCTCAAGCGAAATGATGCGGTTAAGCTGCAGCGTATTAAGCTGTATAGTGTTGGTTTTGTAGGAGTCGTAAAAATCAAGGAACTCCAGTAAACTGATATTCCGTTTTTGATAATTGATAAACACCTGTTGTATTAAATGTGTAAAGTTTTGTTTGAAGGATGGATCGAAACTGTTGTATAGTTTTTCGAGCCTCAATGCATTCTTGTAATTGCTGTTTACGTCGCTCTCTACCTGGTCCTGATGGCTTTGCAACTGCACTTTGCTTTCATCAATAGCAATACGTGCCTGTTTAATGCTGCCTTGGTTGCGGTTAAAAAATGGCAATGTAAAGCCAATACCGCCACCCAGGTAGTTATTACCGTAAGCGCCCAGTTTATCATAGTTTAATGATATCGATACATCAGGAACAGCGGTTGCCTTTTGCACCAGCAGGTTTACATTATTGTAATCAACAGTAGCCTTGGCTAAACGCAGATCATAACGATTTATGTAGGCCGAATCCAACAGTTTTTGATAGGCTACGTTAGCTACTATCTCTTTACCATCCAGATCGTAATTAACTGCCGATTTTACATAAACACCTGGTGCGGCTTTTATCAGGAGCTTAAATTCGCTTTGAACAGTATCAATGCTGGTTTGCAGGTTGTTATATTCTGCCTGTAAGGAGTATAGCTGCGATTGTATCCGCAAAACCTCTTTTTCGGCTATGTTGCCTTTGGCATATTGCTCATTAAATAGTTTAAGAGTTGTTGCTAAAGAATTGATCTCTTCGTTATAAACCTTAGCCGATTCCTCCTGGAAATAGATGCTGTAAAAATCGCTTCGTAAGGTGTATTTTAAGGTACGCAGCAGATCAAAGAACTGGTATTGCGATTGCTGAACGCCCAGCTTAGCCAGCTGAATGTTCTTATTGCGTTTGCCCGCTGTGGTAAATAACTGTGATATACCATAGGATTGTTCTTTATAAGCAGGGCCCTGGCTTACATCTGTAGCGTAAATACCGTTAGTAAAACTAAAATCGGGGTTGTTGAATAGTTTGGCGGTGATTATCTGCGCGTTAGCGTTATCAATTTCATAACGCTGGGCTATCAGGCTAAGGTTATTTTTCAGGAACTGATCTTCGGCTTGCTGTATGGTAATGGTAAGCGTATCACTGGCTGCCCCCTGCGCATGTGCAGAAAACGTGAAAGCAATACAGCATGTGGTTATACCTAAAAAAGCGCCAACAAATTTTGAGTACATATATTATTTGTTTGCACAAAGGTATTAGTACCGTATTAGAGCTGTATTAAAGACACATTAGAATGGGATTAGAATTAGCGCAGAAATGTAATTTTAATGTTAGTTCCCTCTCCCGAAATGGAATTTACGCTGATGGTGCCATTAAAAAGGGTAATAATTTTGTTGGTAACGTACAAGCCAATGCCGTTGCCCATGTAGCCCTTAACATTTGTTCCGCGGTAGAATGATTCAAAAACCTTCTCCAACTCATCGGCAGGGATGCCTATGCCAAGATCGGCAATGGTAATGGTGATGTAGTTTTCATCGGCATAAAGATCGCACCGCACCTTTTTATTTTCAGAGAATTTGTAAGCGTTGCCAATAATGTTATTTAAGGCGATAGAGAGTAATTGCCTGTTTGCCGGGATCAGCAATTTATCGGGGTCATCGGGTAGTTTCAATACATTTACCACGAACATGCCTTTGCCAATGCGGGCTGTCCAATAGTCGCTTAATTCCCAAATCAGCTCATCAATAGCAACGGGTTTAAAGGCGGGGTGGGTATAGTTCATATCCACATGCGCCAGCTCAAGCAAGCTGGTTATGGTTTCTTTAAGGCGTTCCGCATCGGTTAGTACCGATAATAGTACCTGCTCGTATTCAGCTACAGAGCGGGGTCTGTTCATGGAGATCTCTATTTCACCAATTATACTGGTAATAGGGGTTCTTAACTCATGCGAGGCATTAATAACAAAAGTTTCCTGTAGCTCGAAGGCATTTTCCAGATGTTCCAACAGCCGGTTAAAATTATAGGCGAGCGCGCTGATCTCATCTTTACCGTTTCCTTCGTCAACTCGCAAGCTAAGGTTGCCTACCCTGACCTGTCGCATTTGGCTAATCACTTTATCAATAGGTTCAAGCGTTTTTTGGGCAAACCACCGGCTTGCTGTAAATAATGCAACAGAAACTATCAGGAGCAGAAATGCCAGCGCTTTAAGAAGATCATTCATCCGTTTGTTACCGGCATGGTCAATGGCCGAAACCAAGATCACAAAATTGCCCTGATTGTCATTATAGTAAATGCCTACAGTTTGCCGGGCACCTTCCGAGAACTCCTTCGACCGGAACTTGCGCACCTGGTTAATGACAGAGCTTGGCCAATACTGGTTTTTATCTTTAATAAATGATGCGGCATTCTTATCATCATAAAAACGCACCACTTCATCGGGCAAACGCTGCAGGTAGCGCCCGCGCACATGGTTTAATGAATCGGCCGAGATCTCATCGGCCTCGAGGTATAATTGCGCGGCAACGGTAGCCCTGTCGGATAGTTTACTATAAAAATCAGATTTGATGATGGAGTTAATGGTAATGCAAATGGCAATCTCAACTATCAGCAATACTATGGTGCTGATGGCGGTAAAATAAAGCGAAAGCCGGTTCTTTATTTTCATGCTTTACCTGTCGTTCCTTAGTGTGTAGCCCATGCCTATAACGGTATGTATCAGTTTTTTAGTAAACCCCTTTTCAATTTTTTTACGCAGATAATTTACATACACATCAATAAAATTGGTGCCCGTATCAAAATCTATCCCCCAAACCTGCTCAGCAATAAACTCACGTGAGAGGATCTTATTGGGGTTGCGCATAAACAATTCCAACAGCGTAAACTCCTTTGCGGTAAGAGTGATCTGGTTGCCAGCCCGTTCGGCTACATTGCTCCAGGTATCCAGTTTCAGGTCGTCAAATACCAGGGTATGGTCTTCTTTTACTACTATCTTTTGTCGCCTTAACAAAGCTTCTATCCGTGCAAGTAACTCGCTGAAATGGAATGGTTTTATAAGGTAATCATCGGCACCGGCTTTTAGGCCGGCCACTTTGTTTTGCACCTGTTCAAGTGCGCTTAGTATTAAAATGGGGGTTTGGGTATTGGTGAGCCTTATCTGCCGGCATAGTTCAATGCCGTTTATATCAGGCAGCATAATATCCAATATCAACAGGTCGAAATCTTCTGTGGCTATTAAAGTTTTGGCTTCCCCGCCATTTTTGGCAGTTTTTACTTTATAGCCATGCTCCTCAAGGCCTTTGCAAATAAATGCCGCTACTTTTTGTTCATCTTCAACTAAACAAACCTGGCTCATGCTTAAAAAATATGATTAAATATATATCAATTATACTTACAATAGTACAGTAAACGTAATTGACAGCTAATATTATTATTGGGGGTGATAATATTAGCTAGCTTTAAACAGCCCGTATTTTAATATGCAATAAATAGCGCGGAAGCCATCTTTCCAGCCTATCTTTTTCCCTTCGGCATAAGTTCGGCCGTAATAGGAGATGCCCACTTCATAAATACGCACGTTTGGTATGCGGGAAATTTTTGCGGTGACTTCAGGCTCAAAACCAAAACGTTTTTCCTGTAGTGCCAGCGACTGGATCATTTGCGTATTAAACATTTTGTAGCAGGTTTCCATATCTGTTAAGTTAAGGTTGCTATACATGTTTGAAAGTGTGGTCAGAAATTTATTACCTATAGTATGCCAAAAAAACAACACCCTGTGCGGGTTGCCGCCCATAAACCGGGAGCCGAAAACAACATCGGCAAAGCCTTTTAATATGGGTTTCAGCAGATCATTAAATTCTTCGGGATCGTATTCAAGATCGGCATCCTGTATCACCAGGTATTCGCCTGTTGCTTTTTGTATGCCGGTGTGAATGGCCGCGCCCTTGCCTTTATTAATCTCGTGTTTGAAATATTGGATGCTAAGTTCCGGGTTTGATGCGATATAGCTTTCTATCGCCTGTTCGGTATCATCTGTTGAACAATCATTTACAATAATTACCTCTTTCGCGATGTCATTGAGCAGCGATACAGCTTTTACTTTATTGAGTATGAGGTGAATGGTGCGCCCTTCATTATAGGCAGGTATTATTATTGATAGTTTTTTTAGAGCCATATTTTCTGGTTTTCCAGGTTGAATGAGGGGAGCGGATTAATACGCTGTATCATTTAAGAAAACTAAATTAACCAAAAATTACCCTATTAAAAATAAAAATACTTATTCAGTTTAATCATGCTTGGTTTTTTGCCGAATAATCTCCGCACAAATTATTAGTAAAGTGAGTTCAATTGCCAAATCTGGAAACTAAACAATGTGGTAGTATTTTAACAGTAAATGATAATTTACTGTCATTTTCACACATAATTATTAAAATGAATTTTAATAAAGTTTAACTTGTTTTTTTGGCAATTAAGTTTACATTAGCATTTATAAATACCTTATTGATTTATAAAATACTATATTTACTGCCGTTTTAGTTTGATTATTGCAATTAAACACGACAAATTTTATTGGTATGTTAATTTAAACCACTAATGGCTAGCATTAATATTAAAGAACTTGCGCTTAAACTTAATCTGTCTAAGTCAACTGTTTCACGGGCATTCAGGGGGCATAGTGATATTAATTTGGAGACCAAGGAAAGGATACTAAAAGTTGCCAAGGAGCTCAATTACCAACCTAACCACCACGCCAGTAATTTACGTGCACAAAAAAGCAAAAACATTGCAATTATAGTTCCGCAGATAGCTAATAACTTTTTTTCGCAGGCTATTGATGGTATTGAAACTATAGCGCGCGAAAAAGGGTATCACCTGCTCATATATTTAACTGCTGATAATTTTGAAAGCGAAGTAGCTTATGTAAATGATCTGTACAATGGCAGGGCCGATGGCATTATCATGTCGGTATCAGGTGAAGCCAATGACCACAGCTATATGAACAAGCTACAGGAAAAACACATACCACTTGTGTTTTTTGACAGGGTTTATGATGATATTCATACAGCCAAGGTTACCACTAACGATTACGGCAGCAGTTTTGAAGCTACTATGCATTTGGTTGAGTCTGGTTGTAAAAACATCGCTTTTTTAGTAACCAATAAACAGCTATCAATTGGTAAAATGCGTATGCAGGGGTATCTTGATGCCTTAAAGCATGCCGGGTTACCATTTAAGGATGAACTTATAATTGATTGCAGTAACGACGATCACCGTAATTTGACCGTGCTTACCAACGCCTTTCAAACAATGACTATTGACGGCATATTTGCTTCGGTTGAGCGTTTGGCCTTTGCCACCTACTACGTATGCCATGATCTTGAAATATCTATACCTAACCAGGTAAAGGTGATCAGTTTCTCAAGCCTGGAGATAGCACCGCTTTTAAATCCTTCGCTTACTACCATTACACAACCTGCCTACGAGATGGGCCTGCAGGCCGCAAGGCTGCTTTTTAAAATGCTTGAACATGCCGATGAAGCTGTGAACGATCAGGTTGTTTTGTCATCAAGGATCATCCCCCGGAACTCCTCAAAATAACCCAATTTTTACTCCCCGGAAAACCTTCGGATTTGTTAAGATTTGTTAAATCATTTGTTGATTTAAGCGTTTTTTGCGCCTCGAAACCAGGGGCGAAAATCGGAGTTATTAACAAAGTTATCAACAATCGGGAATGTTCCCGGAACCGATCCCGAAAATCCAAAAAATTTGCCAGTTCGATTTAGCATATTTTTTAAAAAAATATCTTTTTGATTTTCAGGTAATTATACTGCTCGTGCTTTTGTAATTCAATATCGTGACTTTGACAATTCAAATTTTCGAAAAAGAATAAAAATGTTAATAACTTGTGTGTGGGAAAATTTGCAGATGATATGCTTAGGCCTACTTTTACAAAGTACAATTGTACGCTCTATTAACCAGTTAATAACTAAAACCAAAAATTAATGAAAAAGACTTACTTAATCAAGTATGTATTCCTTCTGTTTTTTGTTCTTTCTGCGGCTACCGTGTTTGCGCAAACAAGCATTGTTACCGGTAAGGTAGTTGATGAGACCAACCAACCATTACCAGGAGCAGCCGTAACTTTGAAAGGCACCCAGAAAAGTACAGGAACTGATGCAAACGGAAATTTCCGTCTGTTGGCGGTTCCGAATGGTACTGTTACCCTCGAGGTTACATTTATCGGATACCAAACTTTAGAAAAAGTTGTGAATGTTTCCGGGAACGTTACCGTTGATCTTAGTTTAGTACCATCAGCAAGAAGTTTGAATGAGGTGGTAGTAATTGGTTACGGTACCGAAAAGAAAAAGGACCTGACCGGTTCAATTGCTACCGTAACTGCAAAAGATTTTAACCAGGGCGCTATTACAACCCCTGAGCAATTGATCCAGGGTAAAGTATCCGGTGTGTCAATTACATCAAACAGCGGTGCCCCGGGTGCTGGTAGTACCATCACTATCCGTGGTGGTGCATCTATCAGTGGTGGTAATGACCCGCTTATCGTATTAGACGGTATGCCATTAAGCCCCGATGCAATTAATGGAGCAGCCAACCCGCTTGATCTGATCAACCCGAATGATATTGCTTCGTTTACTATATTAAAAGATGCTTCGGCTTCGGCTATTTATGGTAACAGGGCATCAAATGGTGTAATTATCATTACTACCAAAAAAGGTCAGTCAGGTAAACCGGTTATCAATTTCAGCACCCAGTTTTCAGTAGCTACATTGCCTAAAGAGGCTCCGGTGCTTTCAGCAAGCCAATTCCGTAACTATGTTAAGGCAAATGGCGATAGCGCTCAAATAGCATTAATGGGAACAGCTAATACCGATTGGCAAAAAGAAATTTACCAAACAGCTTTAGGTACTGATAATAACTTAAGTGTTTCAGGTACTGCAGGTATATTACCTTACCGTGTTTCGGTTGGTTACTCCGATCAGAACGGTATATTAAAAACTACCAGCATGCAGCGTTATTCAACTAACGTAAACTTAAGTCCAAGCTTTTTTACCAACCACTTAAAGGTTAACTTTAATTTTATTGGTTCACAAACCAATAACAGGTTTGCAAACAACCAAAACGGAATTATTAGTGATGCGGCAACCTTTGACCCAACACAACCAGTTAAATCAAGCAATGCATTATACGCACCTTATGGTGGTTACTGGCAATGGACGGATGCAAGTTCACAAAACGGCATCAAACAAAATACACCAGGAAACCCTGTTGCTTTGTTAGAACAGACTAATGATCACAGTACAGCTTACAGGGGCATAGCAAGTTTAAACCTGGACTATAGATTCCATTTCTTCCCTGATTTGCATGCTAATGTGAATTTAGGTTATGATGAATCAAAAAGTAATGGCAGCACTACAGTGCCTGCTGATGCGGCATCAAACTATTTAACCGCAGCAGACGCATCGGGCAAATTACAGAGCGGTGCCTACACACCTTATAACCAGGAGTTACAGAATAAACTTTTTGAAGGTTATTTTAGCTACAGTAAAGATGTAAAAAGCATTAAGAGCCATTTTGATGCAGTAGCAGGTTACTCTATACAGGACTTTAAGAATACAGCATCAAACGGATTGTTCCCGTTTATTAGCAATGGTTCTACCTTATATTCTACTACAAAATTTGCTAATGGCGAGGTTAATCCAACAGCCATTAATAATTATAACAACTACGAATATTTGATCAATGAGTTTATCATGACCTCGTTTTACGGCAGGTTTAATTATAACTACGATGAAAAATATTATTTAACAGCTTCTATTCGTAGTGATAACTCAACCAAATTTGCCCCGGGTACCCGTACCGGTACATTCCCTTCAGTTGCTTTAGCATGGAAGATCAATAACGAAGATTTTCTTAAAGGCAGTAATTTATTCTCAACCCTTAAATTACGGTTAGAATATGGCGTAACAGGTAACCAGGAAGGGATTGGTAACTACGATTATTTATCACAATATAGTTTAAGTACCAGTACCGCACAGTATAACTTTGGTGGTACAAACTACCAGCTATACCGCCCGGGTGCTTATTTCCCAGGCAGAACTTGGGAAACTACCGATGCAAGTAATATTGGTTTAGACTATGGTTTCCTTAACGACCGTATTACAGGTTCGATCGATTACTATTCCAATAAAACAAAAAACTTGCTGGCAACTATAGGCCAGCCGGCGTTAACCAATTTCAGTAACCAGATCACTGGTAACGTAGGAAATATGGAAAACAAGGGTTTAGAGTTTAGCATCACCGGAGATTTGATTGATACTAAAACAATAGGCTGGACCGCTAATTTCAACGTTTCATTCAATAGCAACAAGATCACTAATTTAACTTCAGTGGCCGATCTTACCGGAATTTCAGGTGGTACAGGTAACTATGTAAACGTTGATCAGGTTGGTTATGCCCGTAATTCATTCAGCGTTTACCAACAGGTTTATGGCACTAACGGTAAACCCCTTGATGGTGTATTTGTAGACAGGAACGGAGATGGTACAATAACCTCTGCCGACCGCTATAACGACCATAGTCCAGATCCAAAACAAATCTTTGGTTTTAGTTCTGATTTCAGGTATCAAAAATGGAACATCGGTTTTGTAACCCGTGCTAACTTAGGTAACTATGTTTATAACAACGTTGCTTCTGCTACAGGTACATCACGTAATATTCTTAACCCTATAGGCAACCTTAATAATGGATCGAATGATGTATTATCAAGCGGCCTTACAGGTGCAGGAGCTAATGACCTGCTATCTGATTATTATATCCAGAACGGGTCTTTCTTCAGAATGGATAACGCGCATATCGGTTACAACTTTGGTAAAGTATTTAAAGGTACAGGCGACTTGAAGATCAGCGCTAACGTACAAAACGTATTTATAATTACTGATTATAAAGGGGTAGATCCTGAAATTACTTACACTGGTACCGGTGGTTTGGCTGGTGTGGATAACAACTTTTATCCAAGGCCAAGAACTTATGTTTTAGGATTAAATTTAAGCTTACGGTAGTTAGTAGATTGATTAATATAAAAGCATTTAATAATGAAAAAAAATTCGATAAAAATGTTATTAGTTACCGGTTTAATACTAACCGGCAGCTTAATATCATGTGATAAGAATAAGATTCTTACACCAAACTACGAGGTTACATCGCAGCAGGTGTATAGTACATTTACAGGCTATACACAAGTTATGGCTAAAATTTACGGAGCCTTCGCGCTTACCGGTAATCAGGGGCCATCAGGCTCGCCAGATATACAGGGTATTGATGAAGGTACATCTGATTTCTTCCGCTTAAACTTTTACGCGCAGGAATTACCTACAGATGAGGCCGTACTAGCATGGGGTGACCCGGGCGTGCCTGATTTTCATAACATGAACTGGTCATCTTCAAACCTTATTCTGTTAGGTTTGTATGATCGTTGCTTATACCAAATCACGTTATGTAATGATTTTATCCGTAACGCTACTCCGGCCATGGTGGCAAGCCACGGTATTACAGGTACCAACGCAACAACCGTTGCCGAATATGTTTCCGAAGCTCGTTTTTTAAGGGCTTACCAATATGCAAACTTAATGGACCTTTTTGCAAGGCCACCGTTTGCAACTGAAGCTGATGCGGTAGGTTCAATAATCCCAACCCAAACTACCCGTGCCGCGCTTTTTACTTATGTTGAAAGTGAACTGAAAGCAATTGACCCATTAATGGCAGCGCCAATGAAAAACCAGTATGGCCGCGCTGACCAGGGAGCTGTTTGGTCATTATTAGCACGTATATATTTAAATGCAGGTGTTTACACCGGTACAACAAGATATGCTGACGCGATCACCTATTCATCAAAAGTTATTGCTGCAGGTTATTCATTGATCGGTAATTACGATAATCTTTTCCTTGCTGATAATAACAATAATACCACTGAGAACATTTTCTCAATTGAGTATGATGGTAACACCATACAAGGTTACGGTGGTACAACATTTATGACACACGCGCCTGTTGGTGGCTCAATGCCAGCATCATTATATGGTGTTACCGGTGGCTGGGATGGTTTACGTGTAACCAGTGCCCTGGTTAACCTATTCCCTGCGGATACGGTAGCATCAGTATCAGGAAATATAAAACACTTCCCTAATAGAGGCAATGCCGATACACGTGCAGAATTTTGGAATGCAGGTCAAACATTAGCTATAACTGATGTCACCAACTTTAACCAGGGCTACGCGGTAAACAAATGGAGAAACGTAACCAGCGCCGGGGTTCAGGGTACAAATGTTAATTATTCTGACGTTGATGAACCTATCTTCCGCTTGTCTGAGCAATACCTGATCTACGCTGAAGCGAAATTACGCAGTGGTGGCGATGATGGTACCGGATTAGGTTATATCAATAAAATACGCGAGCGTGCTTACGGTCCGGGTAAAGGTGATATTGCTCCAGGCGATTTAACTCTTCAATTTATATTGGATGAAAGAGCACGTGAATTATATTGGGAAGGTTTACGCCGTACAGATTTGATCCGTTACGGATTATTTACTACAGGTACTTACTTGTGGCCGCTTAAAGGTGGTGTAGCAGGTGGTACAAGTGTAGAGGATTTCCGTAATATTTACCCTATCCCTGATCAGGACAGAGCGGTTAATAAAAACCTGACACAAAACCCGGGCTATTAATAGCCGGAATAAGATATAAATATGACTCCTTGTATATAAGTGTGTTAATTTAAAAAGACAAAAAATGAAAAGATTTTTAGCAAATATTTTAGCCATAAGCAGTGTTGCACTGCTTATGCTAACATCGTGCAAAAAGAACGATACCCTGGTTGTAAACAGCGGAGGAAAGGCTGGTGCGTTCTCAGCGAGCAGTACAAATATTGTATTGGAAAAAAGTATGTTCGCAGATACAAGCACTGTGGTTACTTTTAATTTTACTACTCCAAAATATGGTTACCAGGCTGCGGTAACCAATACTATGCAGTTTGACTCGGTTGGTGATAACTGGAAAAAACCAACTTCAGTTGCGCTAACTGTAAAATCAACATCGCTAAGCTACAACACAGCTGATTTTAATGCTATGATGTTGAAACTGAATTTTAAAGCAGGTGTGGTATCGCAGGTAAATGTTAGGGTTGTTAGTACTATCTCAAGTAGTGTAACACCAACATATTCAAGTGTGTTAACGCTAAATGTTACTCCATTCAGCCTGGTATCATACATTTATGTTCCGGGTTCATACCAGAGTACAATCACTACAGCACAATGGACACCAGCTACAGCTGATAGTTTGGTTTCGCCAACGGCAAATGGTGTTTATACAGGTTATGTATATTTCCAGGCAGGAAGCCAGTTTAAAATTACACCACAAAAAAATTGGAACGCTTCATACGGTGATGCCGGGGGAGGGGCGATCAGCCTTACTGCCAGTGGTAACCTTACTGCTCCTGCTGCTGGATTATATTTGGTAACGGTAGATCTGAACCAAAATAAGATCAGCTATACCGCTTACAACCATACATGGAGTTTAATAGGTGATGCAGCAATAGATTGGAATACTGATATACAAATGCCATTTGTTCAAAACTCAAATGTTTACCAGGTAGCTACTGCATTGAAAAACTCAGGCGGCTATAAATTCCGCGCTGATGATGCCTGGACAATCAGTTATGGTGATGTTACCCCGGTTACCGGCCAGTTAACATCAAACAATGGTGCAAATTTAGCTCCGCCGGCAGTGGCAGGTACATATACTGTATCATTAAGCTTTGGAAATCCATTGCTTGGCCCAACCTATACGGTGGTGAAGAATTAATAATAAACTATTTTATACTGATCTTATACTACAAACCCGCCCTAGCGGCGGGTTTGTTATGAAAAATAAGTTTACAAAATCTAACATCTACATAAAATGAAAACAGGGTTGCGTTGCGGATATATTTTATTGCTATTGTTAATAGGCTACACAGCTTCATTCGCGCAAACGGGTGCTGATAAAAATGCGGGTAACACTACAGTTATCGCGCAGCAAATACCCCCGCTTGAGCGAGTGGAACCTATGTTTTGGTGGGTTGGGATGCAAAACCCCAAACTGCAGCTGATAGTACATGGCTATAAAATTGCAGAGCGCACGGTGAAAATCAGCTATCCCGGTGTTACGCTGGCGCAGGTGCACAAGGTAGAGAACCCTAATTATTTATTTTTAGATCTGGTTATCAACTCATCCGCAAAACCCGGATCATTTACGATAGATTTTACTAAGGCAGGCGCTGTAAACCTCACCTACAAATATGAGCTTAAACAGCGCGATCATTCGGCAAACCGTGCGCAGGGTGTAACCAATAAAGATTTGGTGTACCTCATCATGCCTGATCGTTTTTCAAACGGCGACCCAACAAATGATTCCGTACCCGGTATGGAAGAAATGAAAGTTGACCGCAGCCAGATGTATGCCCGCCATGGCGGTGATATACAGGGTGTGATGAACCATCTGGATTATCTGAAAGATCTGGGTGTAACCACCATTTGGCTGACTCCCGAAATAACAAACGACGAGCCGCATGCGTCCTATCACGGTTATGCCGTAACAGACCATTACCATGTTGACCCACGCTTCGGCAGCAATGAATTATACAAGGCTTTTGTTGATAAATGCCATGCCATGGGCCTGAAAGTAATTAAGGATTTGGTTCACAACCACTCAGGCACCGAACATTATTTTATTAAGGATATGCCGATGAAAAGCTGGGTACACCAATGGCCGGAATTCACCAAATCAAATTTCAGAGATGCTGCGGTTATGGACCCGCATGCTTCAGCCATCGACCGCAAAATAATGCTTGATGGCTGGTTTGACCACAGCATGGCCGATATGAACGAGAATAACCCTTATGTGCAGAATTATCTCACCCAAAACCACATCTGGTGGGTGGAGTATGCCGGTGTTGATGGTTTTCGTTTGGATACTTATCCTTATAATGATGCTGTGTACATGGCCGATTGGGCACGTAAAGTAAAGGCGGAGTTCCCGCACCTCTCGATTTATGGTGAAACGCTGGTATGGTCGGTAGCTAATCAGGCATTTTTTACGCAGGGGAATACCGTTAACCGTGGGTTTGATACCCAGTTGCCGGGCGTTGTTGATTCGCAAATGAAGGACGCCTTAAACGAGGCGCTTAATGGTCCGAATGGATGGGCGTCGGGTGTAAATAAATTATACCTGGTACTATCGCAGGACTTTTTATACCAGGACCCTACCCGCAACGTAGTGTTTTTGGATAACCACGATATGAGTCGTTTTTATTCGGTAGTGAACGAGAAATTTGATAAATATAAAGCCGGTATGGCATTATTGCTAACCACACGCGGGATCCCGCAAATGTATTATGGTGATGAGATATTGATGAAAGGTGAAGACAATCCTGACGGCTTGGTCCGCAGTGATTTCCCCGGGGGATGGGCAGGTGATAAGGAAAATAAATTTACCGAAAACGGCCGTACCGATAGCGAGAAGATGGCATTTAACTATGTACGCACGCTGGCTAACTACCGTAAAAACACCACTGCCCTGCAAACGGGTAAGCTGATGCAGTACATCCCTGAAAATGATATTTACGTCTATTTCAGGTATGACGCCGCTAAAACAGTAATGGTCATTTACAACAGTGGCGATAAGGCAGGTACGCTTGCTACCGACCGCTTTAATGAGCGCACAGCAGGTTTTACAAGTGCAGTAAACGTTGCGGATAATACAAGTTTGGGATCGATAAAAAGTATCGATGTGCCAGCTAAAACAACGCTGGTGCTCGAGCTAAAGAAATAATAACAGTGGGACCTAAACCACATATATCATAACAACCACTTCAACAGAGGAGGGAGGCAATATATTGACTATGAAAAATTACATTAAGGCAGACGAATGGAATATTATAGAGGAAGGATTTGACCCCAACCTTAATAAAATATCAGAGAGTATATTCAGCATTGGCAATGGGCATATGGGCCAGCGGGCTAATTTTGAGGAGGCTTACAGTGGCGAAACATTGCAGGGAAATTATGTGGCAGGTGTTTATTATCCTGATAAAACCCGCGTAGGCTGGTGGAAAAATGGTTATCCCGAATATTTTGCCAAAGTATTAAATGCCGCCAACTGGATAGGCATTGATATTGCCATCGGCGATGAAAAATTGGACCTGCATACCAGTAAAGTAACCGGGTTTAAACGTGTGCTCAACATGCGCGAAGGTTACCTGGAGCGTTCGTTTACGGCAGAACTCGCCAGCGGCAAAAAAGTAGCGGTTAAAGCTAAACGTTTTTGCAGTATTGTTGATGAAGAAGCAGGTGCCATACAATATGTTATCACCCCGCTTAATTTTGATGGGGAGCTATCTATCACCGCCTATATTGATGGTGATGTGGCTAACCAGGATTCCAACTATGATGAAAAATTTTGGGAGCAGGTTAATAATGAGGGGCATGGGACGGATGCTTATTTAACACTGATCACCAAAAAAACTGCTTTTGTAGTTTGTACAGGCAGCAGAGTAGCGGTTTTTCAGGATGGGAAGGCTATTGATACAGGCTACAATCCGGTTTTTAAAACCAAATATGTTGCCACGGCATTTACAGTAAATGCAAAGCAGGGCCAGGAAACGGTAATTTATAAATATGCGGCTAATGTTACCTCGCAAAACTATAATGCTGATGAACTTACGGCGGTTTGTAAAAGAGTAATTAACCATGTTGCAGGCAAAGGATTTGCGCAATTGCTTACCGAACAGGCCGAGGCCTGGAAAATAAAATGGGATGAGAGCGATATTTTAATTGAGGGTGATGTTGCCGCGCAACAAGGGATCCGCTTTAATATTTTCCAGCTTTGTCAAACCTATTCAGGTAAGGACGACAGGCTGAACATTGGCCCGAAAGGCTTTACCGGCGAAAAATACGGCGGTTCAACCTATTGGGACACCGAGGCCTATTGTGTGCCTTTTTACCTGGCTACCGCACCGCAGGAAGTCGCTAAAAATCTGCTTATTTATCGTTACCGCCAACTGGATAAAGCCATTGAAAATGCTGCCAAACTGGGCTTTACCAATGGCGCCGCCCTGTACCCAATGGTTACCATGAACGGGGAGGAATGCCATAACGAATGGGAAATAACCTTCGAGGAAATCCATCGTAACGGTGCTATTGCCTATGCTATATTTAACTATGTACGCTACACCGGCGATAAAGATTACCTGGCTGAATATGGCCTGGAAGTATTGGTGGGTATTGCCCGTTTCTGGAGCCAGCGTGTTAACTGGAGCGGAGCAAGGAATAAATTTGTGATGCTGGGGATAACCGGTCCGAATGAGTATGAGAACAACATTAACAACAACTGGTATACCAATACCCTTGCCTGCTGGTGTATGGATTATGCTGCAGAAGTGGTTAAACAGGTAAAAAGCAGCGATCCTGAAAAGTATCATGAATTGGTTGAAAAACTGGATTTTAACGAGATAGAGGAAACATCATTCTGGAACCACGTCAGCGAAAATATGTATTTCCCGAAGGATGAAAAGCTGGATATATTTTTGCAACAGGATGGCTTTTTGGATAAGGAGATTATCCCTGTAAAAGATTTGAATCCTGCCGATCGCCCGTTGAACCAAAAATGGAGCTGGGACAGGATCCTGCGTTCATGCTATATAAAACAGGCCGATGTATTGCAGGGCATCTATTTCTTTATTGACAAGTATGATACCGTAACGATTAAGCGTAACTATGATTTTTATGAGCCGATAACAGTTCATGAAAGTTCGTTGTCGCCATGTGTACACGCTATTATAGCCGCTAAGATCGGCTTGGAAGAAGATGCTTATAAATTCTATCTCCGCACCTCAAGACTCGATCTGGATGATTATAATAACGATACCGAGGATGGCCTGCACATCACATCAATGGCCGGTACCTGGATGAGTGTGGTTGAAGGCTTTGCTGGAATGCATGTAATGGATGATCGTGTAAAATTCAGTCCGTTTTTACCTGCACAGTGGAAAGGGTATTCGTTTAATATTACTTTCCGGGGTATACTTATTAATATTAAGGTTGATGTAGAGGGTATCCATTTAAGCAATAACTCCACAAGCGACATCACTATTGATGTATTTGACGAACCGCATATCATAAAAACAGGCGCGAATGTTTTTGTGGCGCATAGGGTTAGAGTGTAATTGGTTTTTGTGGTTTTTTTATCACAAAGATCACAAAGGAAAAAAGCACAGAGTTCACAAAGAGGAAATATATAAAACAACACTTATTGCTTGTTTTCTCTTTGTGAACTCTGTGCAAATCTTAGTGTCCTCTGTGGTTAATTTTATCACGGGGGATGTTTCTTTATTTGCTTTTTGATTTAAACAATTGATAGCCAATCCCAATTTGCACGGTATGATAATATATCTTGCCTGAACCCAGGCTTGAACTTACAGTATACGGACTTATCCCTTGCAAATAACCGGCATCAAAATAAAATCTTTTCATTGTATACCTCGCACCGGCTGAAATACTGAAGTTAACCTTGCTGTTTATGCTGGTGCCGGTTACATAAGATGTAACCTCTTTTAGCGTAGTAGTATCGGCCGAACTGCTTAACGCTCCCAGTGTGTTTTTGCTGGCATTGGCTTTTATCGGGATGCTGATAACCGGGCCTGCCGTAACAGTAAATCTATCTGAAACCTTATAAGTAGCCAGCACGGGGATATCAACATATTTTATTTTCCTGGAACTGCTGATCATCAGCTTGCCGCTGTTATGGGTGATTTGCTTGTTGCTGTCGCCAACGGTAACATAAGTCAGATTAGTCTTACTATAACTGCCTGCTATGATCCTGGTATATGGCGCGTTTACGCCAACTGCAACGCCCCATTTTTTGTTGAAATTATAATTAGCCGAAATGCCTAAAAATGGATTAATTGTTGACCCTGTATTCGTGTTTGCACCAAGTTTCACATCCAGCACAAACTTTGAATTGCCGAATTTTTTAGAGGCTGTTGATTTGCTTTTTGCAGCTGATTTATCGGTTTGGTTTTTATTTTTAGTATCCGAAGTTTGCTTAGCATCTGTATTTTTTGCAGTTGTAGTGCTATCAGTTTTACTGGCCGTTAGCTTGATGCTTTGTGGTGCATCTTTTATGGCAGTATCATTAGTAGTGCCGCCATTGTCGACAGGGTTCAGATTAGTTTGTTCCGATGTGGTTTGCCCTGCTAAAGGGTGTTGATCAGTTTTGGATAGATGACGGTTTTTACCCGTTGAGTTTAAATAAGAAGAATGGTTGGTTCGATTTCCCGTCCGCTGGTTTTGCGAATTATAAGCATAAAAACCCGGATGCGGGTTAGTCAGCACGCTGTGCCTGTCTCCTGAGGTTGAATGACCGGATAGTTTGTTATGATGTGCATTAGTGCCATTAACCGCCGTATATCCCGTTCCTGAAAGGTGATTATTAGCTGATGTTGTTTTGCTTATCGAAGAAGGTGCATTGTTGTTATGTTTAGTATCGTGGCTTGTATATCGATGATTACCAGTCATTGCCGAATGAGGCGCAACAGGGGCGTTATTGTTATTTGCTGGCAGCGTAATTTTAGTGCCTGAAGGATTATTACCGGCGTGTTTAATATCACCTTTATTAACAGCTCCTGCGGTTAACTTGCTATTAAGCATAGCAGAAGATGCACCCGTTATTCCGGATGAAGCCGTCGCGGTTTTTTTGTCATTGTTTTTGTCAGCAGCTTCATTATTGCCGGCGTTATTATCTGCGTCTGCTTTTAATTTATCATCATTTGAACGAACTTTTGCTGAGTATTTGCTATTTGTGCTATCGCTGTTCATTAATGCATGTTTACCAGCTGGCCTGTTTGTTTTTTCGTGATGACTGGCAAGCAAATGGCTGGCGGCATAATAGACCACGGCAGCAGTAATGATAACCGCCATGATATATATCAATTTTACCCATAATGATGTTGCCGGTTTTGGTGTAACAACCGGGTTGCTGACAGGCATGTTTTCGTCCAACAAACTCTGCATATTTTGCCACATAGTATGCTCATCCCCCTCTAAAGGAAGCTCCTGCATTTTGGTTTGCCAGAGTTTATTATACCACGCTGAATCTTTCATATTGCCGTGTTATCAGTTGGTTGTGAACTATTGCCGGGGCTTGCCAGCCATGCCCTTAATTTCTTTTTACCATCAGCCAAATGCCAGCGCGATGTACCTTCGGTTATATTTAACTGTTCGCCTATTTCTTTATGTGAATAGCCATCAATCACCGACAGGTTAAAAATAACCCTGGTGGCATCAGGCAATTGTTGGATGGTTTTTAACAGATCCTCAGCATAAAGCTTGCTTAGTACTGTTGGCTCTATAAAAAAATCGTCCGAATCCTGGTCATCGTAGGCCTCGGTATTAAATTTTAATTCTTTCCGGCTAAAATCAATTGCCGTACGGATGATAATGGTGCATACCCAGGCACCGAGGTCACCTTTTTGCGCATCATAAGTTTTAATGTTTTGGAAGATCTTTAAAAAACCCTCGTTCAGCGCCTCCTGTGCCAGGTCTTTGGTTTTTAAGTAGCGATAACAAATACGCAGCATTTGGGCATAGAAATGCCTGTACAGACTTTCCTGAGCGGCACGCTCATTGCCTATACAACCTTCTACCAGCTTTGTAACCTGCTTCTTAGAAAGATCCATCCAGTATTATATCGCGCTAAAATCTTAACATCTTTAACTGTCTTACGTTGTCTTTTAGTAAAACGCGGGGCCGGAATGAAAATAAATTTTTTAATGTTGATCGGAGGTTAATTTATAAAATATCTATCAGCTAACCCCGCGTTTTGAATTTTAGCGGCGTAGTGTAGTTGTAAGCATGAAATAATCATTAAACAAATTAAAAACTAAACCATGAAACAGCTATTATTATTCGGGGTCGTACTATTGATGCTATCATTATTCTTCTTTACGGGGTGTAAAAAGGATGGCTTCGTCGCTCCCAAAATCAAGGATTCAACAGTTACAACCCTTGCCTCCGGTAGTTATTATTACCTTACAACAGACAACAACGGCAATCTGTACACGCTTGGCTACAATGCCGATACAGTTTATAAGTTTGACGCTACAAGTGGCAAAACCCGTTTCTACGCGTTGCCAGTTACAACCGATCATGATACGGTAGTTGTAAATAAACTGCAATGCTTAGCCAGCGATTCATCAGGCAATATTTATACGTTAAGCGTAAATAATGCAGGCAATGCAAATGTTATCGAAATTCCGAAATCGGGTTCGGCCAGTGCCGTTTTTAATAATATCGATGCTAAAAATGGTTCGCGGATAACCAATATAGCCAGCAGTAAAGGCAACTTTTATTTTAGCGATGGTACCGGCATTTATGAGATCGCGCCAGGCGGCACACCGGTTCTGCTGGCAACCAGCTTTTCATCCGACTTCGCAATTGATGCAAATGGCAATGTTATTTACACTACCTATACTTATGCAAATAATGTAGGTGAAATTAATCTTAATCAGGTTACCCCGCAGGGCATAAAATCGGTCTTGATTGCCAATTTGTATAATACAGGAAACAGCTCTGTTTTTGGTGCTGATATAACTACTGACAGATATGGTAACATATATGCAGGTATAACTAACAACACTTTTACCCTGCTTAAAGTAAGCGCTGCCAAAAAAGTAAGCACAATAATGACAAGCGTTTTCGGCAATGTTGATGGTCCGTTACATTCAGCTGAGATCGGTGCTGCATTTAACCTGGTAGCCGATCCAACCGGAAATATTTATTTCTCACAATATACTGCTAATAACTCTGTTTTCTCGCTCCGAAAAATAACTTTCTAACCTGCATCTCCACCTAAACCATAAAAAGCCGGCAGCGCACTTGAGCTGTCGGCTTTTTTATATAGATTAAAATCTTAGGTAAATGCAGGCTTGGAAAAGAGCAGTTTTATAGCGATGCGCTAAGCATGCTTAATATGGTTGGGTCGTTAAGCCCTTTGGCATAGTCTGCTGCCGATTTATGTTTTTTGTCTTCAATTTTGGCATTAGCGCCGTGCTGTACCAGTACTTTAATTAAGGATGTGTTGCCAGCGTTTACAGCGGCAATTAAAGCGGTATTGCCTTCATTGTCCTGTAAATTAACATCGGCATCCTTTTCAATCAGGAAGTCGGCAGCGCGTTGCTGGTTTTCTTTTACTGCTAAAATTAAAGGCGTGTTTCCTTTAGTGTCGCGGGTATTGATGTTTATACCGTAATTCAGCAAAAATTTAATACCGGTTACATCATTTGATTGTGCCGCCTTAAAAATGTTTTGTGCAAAAATGGGTAATGAGAGGAATAAGGATAAACCTAATAGGATAACTTTTTTTTTCATTTAATTAAATTGTTTTTGGGCCTGCGCCAGTTAAAAATCATGGTAACCTACGGATTATCAATGATTTTAGCTCTTAATGGATCGGTGATTTTCAAGATGTGTTTTACAATGCCGCGCACTGATTTCGTATTACGAAATGCTAATGATGATAAGCGTGGTGTAATAATTACACTGATAAAAAGCGTTCTATAAGTTGTAAGGAAAACTTGTAAAAACCATATTTAAATATCAGTTTATCAGTAGATTAACTGATAGTATAGTTAAGTGATTCATTAATGACATTTAAATGACAAATCTAACTGTTGAATAAAGCTCGATTTTTGATAAATATTCGGCATCTAAAACTCTGGTCAATGAATAATCCAATCTGATTATATCTAAACAAACGTTAAATATAAAGCCTGGATTTGCTTTTTATTAAGTTTACTCGCCACGCATAAAAACAAGAGAAAGAAAACGTACCTTTGCAAAATTATTTTCTTGAACAGTGCCCGTTAATTTCTAAAGGCTTTCCTCTTCAACGACAATAAGTTACAAAACACAGGTCATGAAAAAAATTGTTGATTACAGGAAACTTTTAGAAGTAAATAAAGACGCGGAACTGGCAGAACTTAAAACTGTTTACAGGAGCCTGATGAAAACCTGGCACCCTGATAAATTTCAGGAAAGCGCTGAGGCTAAGCTGGCTGCTGAAGAAAAAAGTAAGCATATTATTGAAGCTTACCATTTTTTAGTAAGCATAGCGCCTGAAACATTAAGCCAAACACAAGAAGAATATAACACTACTACCGGCACCTGCGGCATACAGGATTTTGAATATCAATCACAAGTACTTAAAATATATTTTACCGACGAGAGTGTGTATGAATATTTTGATGTACCCAAAGAAGTTTACCGCAAACTGATCAACGCCGACTCACCGGGCCGTTTTGCCAGAAGGCATATTTTTAACAGCTACGTATACAGAAGCGTTAATAAGCTTGTTGCCAACGGATAATTAAAGCTATTTTCACAGCTAAAAAGGGGCTGAACAAATATTAACAATTACTGATAATTAACTATTGGTGAGTTTGATATGTGTTTAGCCCCTTATTTATTATTATTGTTTTTATTATATTTACTTGTAAAAAACAGCCATATGAAAGCCTTGATCCTATCTGCCGTTTTAGCCGTTTGTCTTTATTCCTGTAAAGAAAAAACGCAGACCCCGCCACCACCTGCTTTTGGAGGGTCACATTTAATTGACACCGCCATAATTACGGCGGATCAACAAGCCAAACTTACTCCCGAAAAAATACTGGACAACCTGAAACAGGGCAATAAAGAATACACCGAAGACCAGTTGGTGGTTAGAAATACTTCCGAACGCATCCGCCAGGCGTCAACCGGGCAGTATCCGGGTACTGTTGTGCTGGCCTGCATGGATTCGCGCGTGCCGGTTGAGGATATCTTTCATGCAGGTATCGGCGATATGTTTGTAACACGTGTAGCCGGTAATGTGGTAAATGAAGATATATTGGGTAGTATGGAATATGGCTGTAAGGTATCGGGCGCTAAAGTGATCGTAGTGTTAGGGCATGAGCATTGCGGAGCGATCACATCGGCCATTAAAGATGTTAAGCTGGGTAATATTACTGAGTTGCTTTCAAAAATCACACCCGCTATAAAAGACCTTGACAATACTTATAAGGGCGATAAAAAATATACTAATGCCGATTACGTAGAAAAAGTATGTGAGGAGAATGTGCGCCTATCTATAAAAAATATCAGGGACAAAAGCCCGATATTGAAGGATATGGAAACACAACATCAACTGCTTATTGTTGGCGCTGTATATGATATGCAAACAGGCGCGGTAACTTTTTTACAATAGCGAAAAGTTATATCTTGTAATCCGATGGATGCGAAAAGTTACATGATTTAAAAACTTTGCGAAGGAGTAGGACTAAATCATAAAAAGCGTAATTTTTCGAATTGTTTTTTGAGTAAATAGATATTTTAAATTTTCTTATATAAAACTATAGATAAAATCTATGTATATAAAAAACGATACCCTTTTCTGTAATGGGGCTTTATTGGCTGTTTTTTAGGTCCGCATTTTAGCTGTCCTGCATATTGAATAGAGGCAATTTCGCCTAATGAGTTGTCGGCGCTTCAGTCAATACACTATCTACCACAAAATGGCTTACCCCCCGCCACGGCAGGGCGTGCAGGTATTCTTTATAGTGCAATTGCAGAAATCCGCCTGCATCATGATTAAGTTTATCGGCTACTTTTTCGTCGGTTACTGAAAAAATAAATTCATTTGAAACAATATGGCCCGGTTGCTGCGATTGCAGGCCAGCTTGTATCAGCCTACCCTCGTAGGTTTTAAACATATAACCCTTCTTTACAAAATAATTAAGCTGCCCGGCCTTCACACCTTCGCCAAATACGAAATAATATCGGGAGTAAATAATAGATGCAAGTGCTATGATAAGTACAACGATGATGATGGTGATGATCTTCTTTTTCATAAATAGGCCTTTATCAAATTTAATTAAAAAGTTTCGATACTAATAATATGGAGATATTTAAAAGTTTATGCCCTATTGCAGTCCAGTTAGCACCTATTTCTGCATTTTAAGCTGATCTGCCACTATTTGCCCTACGGCTTTACCATAGCCGGTAGATACCATACATGAATTATGAAAGTGGATGCCACCATAAAACCTCGAAATGGCAGTTTCGGTAGCCGCCTGGCGGAAAGATGTAAACGAACGGCTTTTTATACCAAATTCAAGTTCGGAAGTATCGGTATAAGCTACATTATCGCCCAAAGTACTGGTTAATGCTTCGGCTGCCGCTGCTGAGATGGTGCAATGCCCGCAGCTATATTCTGGGAATGGAGGCGTTTGCAGGTGTGGTCGCCAGCGGTCGTTAAAATTAGCGTCGATCACTGTTTCGGGCCTTGCGGTTTTGTACTGGTATTTAACCGTCCAGCATTGTATAAAGGCATCAAACAAGGCGATGGAAGTTTTAGCATAAGCGCACACGGTTGTATTAAAATCGGCATTCACTTTTTTTGCCGCGATGCCCGTAATGCTCATCCAATGGCCACCCGGCGAGAACTTTTTGGATACGTACATCATGTGCCCGTTCAGGTTTAATTTACCGGGATTATCATCCCAAAAATCAGCAATAGCGGTTTGTTCCGGATTAAGATGATCGCCGGTGTTTTGGATCAGCTTCACTTCTTTATAATATTTCGACGAAGTATCTTTTACGTTATAGGCGGGTGGTGGATCAAACTTAACCTGTGTGGTGCTTTTTAATACCATGCGGCGTATTTCTTTCCAGTGCGGTTCAATGGCATCGGTATAGGCCGGGGGAGTGGGCACCCATCTGCCGGCTGAATCCTTTATGGTGTACTTTTCGCCAGTGCGTGTTTGTAGGTAGTTATCTTTTATACTCCATTTGATGATGCTTTTTGCTACGGAATTGGCATAGTCTTCTGAGTTTTTCATCACTTCATCAGGCATGCCGTTTTCAAGTGCAAGGTCGCGCAGGCTATCCACATAATCTTTCATACTGCCTGCCGGGAAGGTCACCAGTTCACCAACATTACAAAAAGCCAGCATGGCCGCGTATTCGTAGCAAATATTTCCCCCTTTTGGGAGATGAGCAATCGTTGTAAAGCCATTAACCTGCCCTACTAATGATTGGTAGTGTTTAGGGTCGCCACCAGCAATTACTTCATAAGCGGCAATATTGGCGTAGGCATAGTTGCGCGATGCCACTACCGGGCTAAAGTTATTGCCCATTACCACGGAGTTAAGTGCGTGTACAGTGTTGCTATACAATTGCGGATTGCGGAATACTTTTTTATAATCGGTATGCTTGCATGAAGAAAGCACAAACAAGGTGGACAATAAGTATAAGTATAAGAAAATCCGTTTCATCGGGTATCTGTTATTATTATTTATTTAAAGTATAAGCTTTTAAGGGCGCATCATTTGCGCCGAAAATGATTTGCTGGCCTGCGGCTGTATTGATAGTTTCGGCGCTGCGGATATCATCGCGCAGGTTAAACCCGCTTTTGTATTGCGGTACATAAGTGAAATTACCTTTGCCATCATTCAATAATAAAACGCCATGATTTGCTTTGTACCTGCCAAATTTTACACGGGTCCAGGCATTGTTACCTGTAAGCACCAGGTCGGGTTTGCCATCGTGGTTGGCATCAACACTCACAATGCTGTATACCGGTGAATACTGCGCCTCGATAGGCAGTTTTTTTAGTTTGAAACCATTGCTGCCATCATTTTCAAGATAGATGGTTTCCGCGGTTTCTGCTTTCAGGGTGATGGCACCTTTCATTTGCTCAAGGGTAAAAACGTCATCCATAGTAGCATCGGCATAAGGGGCGTAGTCAAGGAATTTCTTTTTCAGAACCGGGATCTGGTCCATTAGGTCATCGCGTGACGGAGCTGGGTAATTAACCCCATCAATATAATAACACAGTACCGGATCGATAGTACCGTTCTTGTCAAAATCCTTATAACAGATAGATAGTGGCTGCTTCGCGCTGGATTTAAACTGGGTATTCAGGCCTATGTTGCCTATAACGAGATCAAGTTTTCCATCGCCGTTGAGGTCTGCAGCATTAATTTTGTTCCATAACCCGCTTGATGGGAATTTGATATATTTTGCCGATTGATCAACCAGTTTGCCATTTTGATTGATGAACACCTTTATCGGCATCCATTCACCCACAACAATCAGGTCAGGCTTTTTATCGCCATTCAGGTCGAGCCATACCGCATCGGTTACCATGCCGATATGGGCCAGTGCCGGGCAAATCTTTTGGGTGGCATCGGTAAAGTGGCCCTTGCCATCGTTTATCAACAACATACTTTGCGGGGCAACCGGGTATTTGCCGGGGATAACCCTGCCGCCTACAAAAATATCCATTGCACCATCGCCATTAATATCGGCAGCTTTTACACAGCCCTTGCTGAAAAGCATTGCGGGCAGCGCGCCTTTGCTGAGCTTAAAGTTGCCTTTACCATCGTTAATATAAATGTGATCCTGGAAAACGGTATCATGTTCGGCAAATTCATAGCCGCCACTGGCTACGTACAGATCAGGTTTGCCATCGTTATTAACATCAATAAACTGGGCCTTTACCGTTTCGCGTGCCGAATCTTTTTCAATGGAAGGTTCAGCTTTATAAACAAATGAGCCATTGGCCTGCTGCACATATATGCGGCTGGGCTGGCCTTTTGCTCCACCTACAAAAATATCTTCACGACCATCACCATTAATATCGGCCTTAGCCAAACAAGGCCCCTGGCGCGACAGGTAATTAGGCATTAATGCCTGAACGTTAAAGTCGTTAAAATCATTTTCCTTATGCACAAAACCGGGGGCTTTGGTGTTTTTAAAGTATTGGTTATGTTTAACGGTATCTGCAACCCACTTAAGCGGCGCTTCGGTCCATTTTACGGTTAGCGTTTGTTTAGCTTTTACATTTTGCAGTTTCTGCATTTTATCATCGGGCCATATCACAACTACAGAGTCAGCAATATCATGGTTACCTAAACCAAAGTTCAACACCTGGTCTACAGAAGATTGGAAACCCCTCACCGGGAACTGCTCCTGGTAATATAAATTCCCTTTGCAATACACCTTTACCTTGGCGCCAATGCCAAAAGTGTTTTTAGGGCTGCCCTGGAATTTTACTTTCAACCAGTTATTTTGTTTATCAATTATCGTCGCATTGTTTTTGTAGATGAATGCTTTTTGGTTGATGTTGTTGATCACCAGGTCCATGCCACCGTCATTGTTTAGGTCGACATAGGCTGCGCCCGAGGATACAGAGCTTTGATCGAGCCCCCAATCTTTGATCTTGTTGGTGAACAGGCAATTGCCTGCATTTTGATAAATATAGTTAGGTATAACTACCGAAGGCATTTTCTCCACCATATCCCTCGCGGATGTTTGGTTTGTGCCGCCCATGCGTTGTTCCAACAGCGTATTTGCCTGGTATTTAACAAAGTCCATGTCGTTAAAATCGCGCACGTAGCCGTTGCTCACAAAAAGATCCTTGTTGCCGTCGTTATCAAAATCGGAGAACAGGGCCGACCAACTCCAGTCGGTATTGGATACGCCGCTCATTTGCCCTATTTCGCTGAATGTGCCATCGCCATTGTTCTTTTGCAGCATATTGCGGCTAAACTGGTAGTAGAACCCATTTTTAAACAAGAATTGGAATTTGTTAAACCCTTCGGATCCGCTGTGCATTTTTTGCGCGTGATTGCTTTCGGGCAGCATATCAAGCGTCATCAGGTCGGGGTAACCATCGTTGTTGATATCAGCAAAATCAGATCCCATGGAATTGAGCGGCACTTCATCCATTGATTGGCTGAGCTTTTCGGTAAAGGTGCCGTTGCCATTGTTCATGAACAGGTAATCGGGCTCATTAAAATCGTTGCTTACATATATATCAGGCCAACCGTCGTTGTTTACATCGGATACGGCAACGCCCAGCCCGAAAGTGAGCACGTTTGAGGTAATACCGGCTTGTTTACTTACATCGGTAAAATGGCCATTATCATTGCGGTATAGTTTGCAGGCAAATTGTGGCTGCTGATCGCGCCTCAGGTAAATGCTCAGGTAGCTGTCGGTTGAATATTCCTGTAAAGAATGGTTGATGAGGAACATATCCAGATCGCCATCTTTATCATAATCAAAAAACACGGCCTGGGTTGAGTAGCCATCATCATCCAGGCCATATTTTTTCCCTTCTTCGGTAAAAGTGGTGTTGCCGTTATTTATGAATAATAAGTTTTTTCGGTTTTTAGGGTCCTTATCAGCCGAACGGCAAACATAAACATCCAGCTTGCCGTCACCATTTACATCGGCCATGGTAGCGCCGGTACACCAGCCGGTAATTTTTGAAAGGCCGCTTTTTTCGGTGATATCCTCGAACTTAAAATTGCCTTTATTGAGGTACAGCCGGGTGGGTACCATGTTGCCGGTAAGTAAAATATCGGGCAGGCCATCGCCATTAATATCGCCTATGGCTACACCGCCGCCGTTATAAAAATATACGTAGTTTAAGAGGTTCTGTTTATCGGTTTCCGTTAATGTGTTTGCAAAATCAACCCCGGTGCGGCTACTGCTTAATAAAGTAAATAAGTGCGAAGCATCATCCTTGCAACCATAAAAAAACAGGCAAATAGCAGCAAAAAAACTATATATGGCTGCCTTGGGTAGCATAGTTAATAATCTCAACGGAGCAATGGGTTATAAGTGGATCAATGGTTTATCAATCCAAACATAATTATATTATCGCATATTATTATACTATTTTAATATATAATAGGCAATAATTATAAATATAGATATTTGTTGAATTGACGGTTATGTGCTTGTTTATCTGCGCTTGTTACCAGTTTGTTAATTGTAGCGCCATAAGGCAAAATAGTATAACAAATCTGGAAATATTTATATATTTAGTGGCCTTTATAAAGCAATCATTAACGGGTAATGTGGCTACACGTTATCAATCATATTTAAACTATGTTATTTCGCTTTAAAAATTCAAGTTATATACTTATTGTCTGTGCTGGATTGTTCATCACATCGTGCCACCAATCATCGCAACAGCAAATGGTAGATTTACTGCAACAGCTTAGAGAAAGAAATCATAATCCGAAAAATCCGTTCGACCCCGAAACAGAGTTAGCCTCAACCGATTCGATGATCAGGCAAACTTTGCCTACAGTTGATGAAGAACAACGAAACACCAAAGCCGAATTTGAGCTGCAGGTAGGGCATGAGCAAGATGCTGTAAGTTGGTATGAGCAGGCGATAAAACAGCCCGATCATATGATGGTGCACAACTTTATGTCGGACATGGGGATTGCCTATATGCGTTTGGGCGAACGGAGCAATTGCATGCTTAACCATAACGGCTCATCGTGCATATTCCCGATAAAAGATGGCGGGGTACATAAGATCAAAACGGGATCAAGAAAAGCCATCGCAGTATATGAGGAGATATTGAAAACTAAGCCGGACGATCTGGAATCGCGCTGGCTGCTGAACATTGCCTATATGACACTGGGCGAATATCCTGATAAAGTACCGGCAGCATATTTGATCCCCGGTTTAAATGTTGATAATTCGGGCCACCCGGTTAAGCCTTTTACTGATGTGGCTGCTGCTGCCGGCATTAACCTTAACGGCAGGGCCGGAGGGGTGATAATAGATGATTTTGATGGCGACGGTTACCTGGATGTGATTACATCGGGACTGGAGCTTTCGGACCCCATGCACTATTTTCATAACAATGGCGATGGTACCTTTACCGACCGTACTGCAGGCAGTGGACTGGATGAGATGCGCGGTGGGTTAAATATTGAGCAAACAGATTATAACAATGATGGCAAGCCCGATATTTTTGTATTACGCGGCGGCTGGCAAAGGAATGGCTTTGGCGATCAGCCGAGTTCATTACTGCGCAATAATGGAGATGGCACATTTACAGATGTTACCATACCCGCCGGGTTAGAGTTTATGCACCCAACCCAAACCGCTGTATGGGCCGATTTTAATAACGATGGTTGGCTTGATGTTTATGTAGGCATGGAAAGCCTCACCAAATACGGCAACATAAATAACCATACCAGCGCGTTATATATTAATAACCACGATGGTACTTTTACCAATGTAGCCATACAGGCGCATTGCGATGTGAACGATTTTATAAAGGGTGTAAGCGCGGCCGACTTTAATAACGATGGCTGGCAGGATATTTTTATATCAACCATGAGCGGAAAAAAATACCTGCTGCAAAATAAATGTAAGGCAGGTAAGATCCCGGATTTTGAGGATGTGACCGCAAAAGCGGGGATTAAAAATACCGAAAGCACCTTTACCACCTGGTTTTTTGATTACGATAATGATGGCTGGCCCGATATAATGGTGAGCGGCTATAACTTTGGTACAGCATTAGGGTATTATGCCGCGGCTGATGCCCTGGGTAAGCCTGTTCCAAATGCCGGGAATGTGTTCTTATATCACAATAACCATGATGGCACCTTTACCGATGTAACCCACGAAACCGGGCTTGATAAAGTAGTATACAGCATGGGCGGTAATTTTGGCGACATTGATAACGACGGCTACCCCGATATGTATTTTGGTACAGGTAACCCCGACTTCCGTTCGCTGGTGCCGAACAAGTTGTTCAAGAATATTGGAGGGAAAGCGTTTGCCGATGTAACCACATCATCACGTACGGGTAATTTACAAAAGGGCCATGGTGTGGCTTTTGCCGATTTCAGAAATAATGGGATACAAGATATTTTTATTGAAATGGGCGGCGCCTACATTGGCGATTCCTATACCACCTCGTTATACCTTAACCCGGGGCAATCAACCAATAACTGGATAAGTTTGAAACTTACCGGGGTAAAGGCCAACAGGGCAGGCATTGGCTCACGCATTAAACTAACCTTTACCGAAAACGGTGTACAGCGCAGTGTTTATAAGGATGTGAATTCGGGCGGCAGCTTCGGTTCATCGCCATTGCGGCAGGAGCTGGGTATCGGACAGGCTAAAATGATTGATGATATTGAGATCCGTTGGGCTGGGAGCGGTACGGTACAGCATTTTAAAAATGTAGTTCCAAACCAGTTCCTGGGTATAACCGAGAATAGTAATAAATTGAACATTATTCATTTAAAGAAATACAATTTTAAAATGAACATGCCCGATATGCCAATGCCAATGGCCGCGATGAGGTAGAAACCAGATTTAGTTGTTAATTTATATGCCCGCGCACAACAAAAAGTATTTCTGAATGGATAACAATGAACCGGAAGACATATTGATTGAGGAACAAGTTGACACTCAAATTATCGTAAAAGCTTATCCTGATCTGAAGGCCCTATTCACGCTATTTTTTGTGTTGCTTTTTTACACGCTCATTGTAGGGGCTATTGAGGGTGTGTTTATTATTAACACCCAAGGGGTCCATTTGCCATTATTGGAGTCGTTTTTCACTATGGTTGGCTATGTTATGGCATTGCTGCTTACCATCAGGTATGCAGTTAAGAAGAGTAAAAAACAGCAAGAGGCTTCGTCCTTTAATTTCAGTTTTAATAAGATACAAGGGTGGCTTGTGCCCTTAGTTATTATTAGTACACTGGCTTTAGTTGTTGGTTTAGAACGCGTTTCGAATTTCATTCCAATGTCTGACGCCACTCAGCATTTTTTTGAAAGGATGATTAAAAAAGATCCTTTTTCTATTATTACAGTTGTTATTGCAGCTCCCATTTTGGAAGAAATACTTTGTCGAGGCGTAATATTGAAGGGGCTATTAAAAAACTATTCCCCTTACAAGGCTATTTTAATTTCAGCGATATTTTTTGGTGTTATACACATGAACCCATGGCAAGCTTTACCGGCATTTTGTGGTGGGTTATTTCTGGGCTGGGTTTTCTACAAAACACAATCAGTTATCCCGGGGATGTTCATACACATGACAATTAATGCTACCGCTTCAATGTTTTTGTTCCTGCCGAAAAATAAGCAAGGATTTTCAGAACTGTTTGGCGAGCCGTATTATATTATACTGTGCATATTTTCAGCCTTAATCTTTATTTCAGGTTGTGTACTTATACATAAGAAAGCTTTGCCACTTTTAAGTATATCGCCCAACAATACGATTAACTACTAAACTGCCGCAAATGGTGATCTGTATGTTTATAAACAAACTGGCCTATCTGTTCTTTTGTCATTTTGCCGAAGAACCAGTGCTCAAAACCGGGATTTGAGTAACTGGCATATTGTTTAGTAAGCGCTATCCATTTATCACGTTCGGCAGCAACATTGCCATTAGTTTCGCTTACTATAAACGCGGGGCTGGTGGGTGCATTGCGTCTCATGGGCTTTTCATCCTTCAGTAAATTTTTTAAAGCTATTTTACCAAGCAGGCGGCCGAGAAATACCCGTGGATATTTTTGCTTGCCCAAGTACATTTCCTCGGCCAGATTACAATGCCTCAGCATTTGGTAAATATTCATTTTGCCCCATTGGGCTGTACTTGTTTCACTAAGCGCGCCCATTCTGCCGATGAGTTCATCCCGGGTTGCTTTATCAAATATTGTTTTCATATCCACTATGAGGTTGTTATACACGAACCTACAATAAGATATTTAATAATAAAGGGTTAGCTCCGGACAATATAAGGGGCCAAATGCGACAAAGGAGAACATCGCACTTTACACAAAAGTTAATAAGCTGGTTCGGCTTAAAGCCCGAACCTGTGGAATTTTCTGAGGCAATTGTAACACAGGTATTTCCTGATGGGGATCCAAAAAAATATACTTTGCGCAATTGCACCTTTAGGTAGTGGCTCTACAATTATTGAATTGCATTTCCGGCATTTGTGTGTCATGGCTGTAGGTAAATTTGTGATCGATAGGCAAATGATTAATTACAATTCGGTAAAATACTATAGAGGTCAGTATAAATGGTTATACGAAGCTAAAAAACAAATAGTTTTCTTTAGGGGAAATATTTATCCAAAGATTAAAAAAATAAATTGGCCTTCGACTTTATTTATTGGTTTCAGATTTTAAAAAGAAACACGTTTTTTGGTTGTGTATTTATTGCGCCATCAGCATACAGGTATATTTACATATACCTGTATGAAACATAAAACAGCTGTTTATATACTTTTACTTTTTTTGCCCGTATTGTTGCTGGCGAGAGGCAGTTTTGCACAGGCAAAAGCAAAAAAGGACACGCTTTTTTTTAATAACGGCGAGATACTCATAGGTGAGTTAAAACAGATCACTTATGGTAAAGTTACGTTCGATTCGGATGCTATTGGCCTGATTACTATCAAAATGTATAAGATACGTTCGGCCCATACTACTATAGGTACACTGCGTGTTGAAACTACCACCAACCAAAAACTATATGGCAAACTGGAACCTACTAAAAGCCGTGATACTGTATATGTGGCAGATGGGGTTAACCGCATTAAGGTTCCACTAAACCAGATTAATTCCGTTATAGCCTTCAGGCGTGGTTTTTTTGATCAGTTAGATGGTAATGTATCGGCAGGTTTCAGCTTTTCGCATTCATCCTCAATAGGGCAGGTTAACCTTAATGCTGATATTAAATATACAACCCGCTGGCTGGAAACTGAACTTACTGTAAGCACGTTGTCGAGCATTGATTCGTCCCATTATATAAGGGACCAGGAAACAGAACAGCTTAGTTTTTATCATTATATTAAAAGCTCCGATTGGTTTGCGGCGGCAGCCGTGAGCCATCAGCGTAACGAGGAGCTGTCGCTGGCCTATCGTTACCAGGGCATACTGGGTGGGGGCAATAAGTTTCTGACCGGCGAAACTATCAACGCCCTTGCATTAACAGGTTTCGCCTTTAGTGAGGAAAAAAGTATTAACGGTAATTCAACCGGGGGCACAGAGCTGGAAATACCACTAATACTGCAGATTGACTTTTTTAAGTTTACCCACCCTAATATGCAGATCACGATGAACAACGCAGGCTATGTAAGCATCACGCAAGCCGGGCGGTACCGTTATGATGGTAATGTTACTTTTGCATGGGAGCTCATCAAGGATTTCTCCCTTACCATAAATTTATACGGCAATTACGACAGCAAACCGCTTGACCTCGGTTCAAGTAAAATAGATTATGGGTTGGTTATGGGTTTGGCTTATAAGTTTTGATAGGCTACAATTGTTTGACGGATATAGTACTTTATAATGTACCCGCATCAGGTAATTTATTGAATAAAATTTATTGTTTTAAAATTGCAGGCAACCGTTCTAAAAAACTCTCCGTACTATTGTTTAGAATTATTCTAAACAAGAAATGATCAGTGTACTTATAGCCGACGGTCAAGTATTAACGAGAGAGGGAATAAAATCAATGTTATCAGATATTGTTGATATCCGGATCATTGGCAGCGCTAAGTCGTCTGCTGAGCTTGAGCAAATAGTGACTGAACTAAAGCCCCATGTTATCATTATCGATCATGATTATAATAACAAGTTTACTATAAGCGATATACAAAACATCAAATCAAAGCATATTAATACCCGGATATTGGTATTATCAAACCGGTCGGCCCGGAGCAAGGTATTGGATGTGGTTAACCTGGGCATCCGGAATTATGTATTTAAAGAATGCAGCCGGGAAGAACTGGTAACCGCTGTTTATAAAACGGCCAATGGCGAACAGTTCTTCTGCAAAAATACCTTTGAAACTTTGTTTGGGAGCAAATTACTTCCCGAAAGAGAAGAAACAGCAAATGTTTTATCTTCCCGTGAAACGGAGATCATTCAACTGATTGCTGCAGGTATGACCAATAAAGAAATTGCCGAAAAGCTGTTTTTAAGTGTGCATACCATAAAAACCCATCGTAAAAACATCATAAAAAAGCTTGGTTTTACCTTTAAGAATGCAGCGGACCTGATGAGTTATACCAATATTAATCTTATTTAGACTAATTATAAATTACCCCCATGGGGGTATTGCCCTGCCTTTTGGTTACCTCTACTTTTGAGCCGTAATAAAAACCCAAAATCTACGGATCATTAACATGAGAAAATCATTTATCGCGCTAAGTGTGACTTCAGCCGCCTTGTTACTGGCAACAAGCTGTAAAAAATCATCAACAAAAACCGACCCTGTACCTACCTATACAGTGCCTACAACTTACAATTTTACCAATGTAAATTATTCGGATGCAAGTACCCGTTTAAGTATGGCCAACGAAATGGCAGTACTGATGGCATCGGCTACAACCGGCCCGGTTGATGGCCAAAGGCTGCTTAATATGTTTACCAACACCAATTCGCCTTTTGCAAGTTCAACATCCAACACATCGGGTTTGCAGCTAAAAGATCAGTGCTTTACCCAGTTGCAAACGGATATCCCCAATTTTATCGACAGCATTGTTATGGTGAGCAACTCAACCCAGCCCGCAAGCCGTGGTGTTGCAGGCATAGGAGCAAGTTCGGTAACACCTACCTCAAAATACCCACAAACCGCGACAGGGGTTAACTATGCCCAGGTGTTTAAAAAGAGCATAATGGGTGGATTGATCTGCTATGAGATCGTAAATAATTATATGGTTAATGGCATCAGCAGTTCGGTTGATAACAGCACCGTAGTAGCCGGTAGCGGCACAGCGATGGAGCATAATTGGGACCTGGCCTTTGGTTATTGGGGCGTACCCATCAATTTCCCAACCGTTAAAACCGGTGTACTGTTTTGGGGAAGCTACACTTCACAGATCGATTCGGGTTACCACGCCAATATGATACTGATGAATGCCTTTTTAAAAGGCAGGGCAGCTATCAGTAACAAAGATGTGGCTACCACAAAGGCGCAGGCAACCATTATTATGCAAACATTTGAAAGAGCTACAGGTGCTGCCGCCTTGCAGGAGATCAATGAAATAAAAGAAGCTTTAACAGATAACGTTAAAAGAAACAGCGCCCTATCAGAGTGCTACGGCTTTGTAAACTCATTGAAATACAACCCTGCACGAAAAATTACCGATGCGCAGATCAACGCTATACTGGCCCTGTTCCCTAAAAACTTCTGGGATTTGACAACAACAGACATTGATAATATTCAGAATGCTATTGCAACGCAATATGATTTCCAGGATGTAAAAGATATTCTTTAACCCTACAGCCGGGAGATTTTAACAGGATCTCCCGGCATTATTATAACAAATAACATGCGTAAAAAATTCATCTACCCGGCCATCATTGCCTTAATTGCAGTGGCGGCTTTTCAGGCTTGTAAAAAATCGGGATCATCGCCAACCAACAACAGCACCGGCTTCGACCGTGTTGGCATGCTTAAAAACCTGAGCACAAATATTATTGTGCCGGGTTATATAACGTTTCAGGCTTCGGTTACCACGCTGGATTCATCTATTACGGCTTTCAATACCAGTCCCGACCTTACTAAGCTGGGCAATTTGCAGGCAGCTTTCAAAATTGCTTATGAAAAATGGCAGGCGGTATCAACATTTGATTTCGGCCCTGCGGCGAATGAAAATCTGCGGATAAGTGTCAACACTTTTCCTGCCGATGTTACCCAGATCAATGCTAACGTAAGCTCCGGTTCATACAATCTGGCTTCTTTATCAGCTTTACCTGCCCAAGGTTTCCCGGCCATTGATTATCTTTTGTTTGGAACAGGCGCTGATAATAATGCTATCCTGGTACAATATACTACGGATGGTCAGGCGGCAAACCGTAAGGCTTATCTGGCCGCAGTTAGCGCCATTATAAAAACAAAAACTACCAATGTTTTATCAGCATGGAAAACTACTTATCCGGCTACTTTCCTAACTGCATCCGGAACAGATGTAGGCAGTTCGGTAGGGCAGCTGACCAATGAGCTTAACCAGGATTTTGAAGTGCTGAAGAACTATGAAATAGGCATCCCGGCAGGGACAGAATCAATGGGTACCACTTTCCCAACCAAGGTGCAGGCTTACTATTCAAAAATATCATTACAACTGGCTTTGCTGCACCTGCAAGCTATTCAGAATATATACCTGGGCCAAAGCTCGGCAGGGAACGGGCTAGGCTTTGATGATTATTTGGTGAGCGCGAAAGCCACCTATAATGGCGGATCGCTGAATGACGCTATTACCAACCAGTTTGCTACGGCAACAGCTAAGTTGCAGGCTTTGTCTGACCCGTTGGCGAACCAGATAACAACCAATTTAACCGGTGTTACTGCTGCTTATGCAGCGTTGCAGCTGCAAACTGTATTGTTAAAAACAGATATGCCTTCGGCTTTAGGCATCCTGATCACTTATGGCGATACCGACGGCGATTAATATATTATGTTGAACTATATAAGGGAGAAGCTCAGCTCCTTTACCAAAACTGACAGGCATATTGCGCCACTTGCTGTCCTGCGGATGGCTTTTGGCAGCATTATGCTTGTTAGTGTAGTACGGTTTTTATTAAAAGGGTGGGTGTGTGCTTTTTATATTAAGCCCAGGTTCCATTTTACTTTTTATGGGTTTGATTGGGTGCGGCCCCCGGGCGCAACCGGGATGTATGTGCTGTTTGCCATACTGATAATAACCAGTATACTGGTGACCATTGGTTTGTTTTACAGGATTGCCATAACTACGTTTTTCCTATGCTTTACTTATGTTGAGCTGATTGATAAAACCACCTATTTAAACCATTACTATTTTATAAGCGTAATGGCCTTTTTAATGATACTGGTACCCGCTAACAGGTATTTTTCTGTCGATGTTTTTCGTAAGCCGGAGTTGGAAATCACTTATGTGCCATGGTGGACGATAGATATATTTAAACTGCAGCTTTTTATCGTTTACTTTTTTGCCGGATTATCGAAGCTTAATTATGATTGGCTTATCGCCGCTATGCCTTTAAGGATATGGCTGCCCGCAAGTAGCCATTTGCCTGTTATTGGCGGGGTGTTAACGCAGTTATGGGTGGTATACGTGTTTAGTTGGTTCGGTGCATTGTTTGATCTGTCGATCGGGTTTTTGCTGATCAATTCTACAACACGCAAATTCGGTTACTTTCTGGTGATCATCTTTCATTTGGCTACGGCATGGTTCTTTAAGATCGGGATGTTCCCGTATGTGATGATCTTTGTGACCATTGTATTCTTTTCAGAAGACACCCATCGTAAAATCATTGGGTATTTGAGCAGGGTGTTTTCCAAGACAAACACTGTAACGAATAATACCGGCGGCTATTATCAAATCAGTGTCGCTAAAAAAAGGATCATTTATATTTTATTGCTGCTGCATTTTAGTATTCAGCTATTTCTGCCATTTCGCTACCTGTTGTATCCCGGTAAGCTTTACTGGACGGAGGAAGGTTACCGTTTCTCGTGGCGGGTTATGCTGATGGAAAAAGGTGGGACCGCGTTTTTCCATGTTAAAGATCCCCGGACGGGCAAAAGAACTGAAGTTATTAATTCCCAATATCTCACCGATTTCCAGGAAAGCCAGATGAGCACCCAGCCGGATATGATCCTGCAATTCGCGCACATACTGGCTGCTGATTATCAGCAAAAAGGCATTAAAACCCCCATTGTAACTGTCGAAAGCTACGTAACTCTGAATGGCAGCGGCAGCAGGTTATATATTGATACTACCGTAAACCTGGCTAATATATATGACGGCTTTGGCCATAAAAAATGGATCCTCCCATTTCATAACAACAATTAAATGAAACTCACTTTTATATCCGTACTGCTTCTTTTTATACTTGGTTCCTTTAAGTTATCGGCCCAAACATTTACTATTAGTGGCGACGTTAAAGCTTCATCTGGTAATGGTGTGGCTAATGCTTCTGTAGTTTTAAAATCTACTACTTATTCCACTATTTGCGATTCATCGGGGACTTATCAGTTAAACAATATAAAACCGGGTAAGTATGTTTTGCAGGTTTCAGCCGTGGGCTACCAAACGGCTGTTAAGGAGCTGAAAATAAGCGGGAATATCGGGGCTAACATATCGCTTGAACTATTGGTGAAGGAATTAAACGATGTAAATGTTAAGGCTGATAAAGGCAGCACTTTTGGTATAACCCGGATGAAAGCGGTAGAGGGCACAACCATTAACGCCGGTAAAAAAAGCGAAGTAATAGTGATGAATGATATAGTAGCCAATAAGGCCGCAAATACCACGCGCCAAATTTATGCAAAGGTTGCCGGCTTGAATATATGGGAGAGCGATGGCGCGGGCATCCAGCTGGGTATTGGTGGCAGGGGTTTAAACCCTAACCGGATCACCAATTTTAACACCCGCCAAAACGGTTATGACATTGCAGCCGACGCGTTGGGCTACCCCGAAAGCTATTACACGCCACCGGCAGAACTGGTTGACCGCATAGAAATATTACGTGGGGCATCATCCTTACAATATGGCACACAGTTCGGCGGTTTGGTAAATTTTAAATTGAATGATGGCCCGACAGATAAGCCTTTTGAATTTACCTCGCGCGAAACGGCAGGCTCATGGGGCTTTTTTAACACCACCAATAGCATTGGCGGTACCGATGGGAAAGTACAGTATTATGCCTTTTATCAGCATAAATCAGGTGATGGCTGGCGGCCGAATTCCAATTTTAATGTAAATACCGGTTATACCTCCATTACCTACAATGCCACGGATAAATTTTCGATAGATTTTCAATATACGCACATGGATTACCTGGCCCACCAGCCCGGCGGACTTACCGATGCTGAGTTCGCGGCTGATCCGCAACAATCAGTACGTAGCCGTAATTGGTTTAAAGTGGATTGGAACTTGGGTGCTGTGTTGCTGAATTATAAGATAAACGACAACTTGAAATTTAATTCCCGCTTTTTTGGCTTACTGGCAGACAGGGATGCGACGGGTGATCTGACCGATCTGATCAGTCGCCCTGATTTGGGTGGCGACCGGAACCTGTTTAAAGATAAATACACAAATTACGGTAATGAAAGTCGCCTGTTATACAGCTATAAAATAAATGAAACACCCCAGAATTTACTGGTAGGCTTCAGGTATTATAAAGGGCTTACCAACCGGCAGCAGGGTTTGGGGAATGATGGCTCAACCGGTAATGCATCAGACTTTAATTACGGCAGTTCAGCCGCGGATGTGAACGCGTATTCAAAATATAATTTCCCTAATTATAATGTGGCGCTATTTGCCGAGAACATATTTCGGATCACATCAAAATTCAGTATTATACCCGGTGTGAGGTTTGAAAATATTGTTACCAAGGCTGACGGCTCATACCGGACAGTTAATACAGACGGGGCAGGTAATGTTATTTATGACCAGTTGGTGAGCGATGTTAAAAATAGCGACCGGCATTTTGTTATCGGCGGCTTAGGGTTAAGTTATTACCAGAATGAAGCCATGCAGTTTTACGGGAACGTGTCACAAAATTACAGAGCCATTAACTTCAGCGATCTGTACTCAGTAGTAAAAACCACAGTGGTTGACCCTAACCTGAAAGATGAAACAGGCTATTCGGCTGATGCAGGTATGCGGGGTAATATATCCGGCATATTTAATTATGATGTGAGCGTGTTTGATATCTATTATAATGACAGGATAGGCACTTATTTATCATCGGATGCTAACAATAACGCTTTCCAGTACCGAACCAATATCGGCGCATCACAAAACATCGGTTTGGAAACATTTGCAGAGTTAGAGCTTCTTCACTTTTTAGGGAAGGATATTAAAAATACCAGCCTATCGGTTTTCTCTAACCTTGCATTAATAAATGCCCGTTATGTGCACACGCTAAATTCAGCCTTTGATAATAAGAAGGTTGAGCTTGCACCTGATGTGATATTTAAAACGGGATTGTCCTATAAATATAAAAAGCTTTCGGCCAGCTACCAGCTGGCATATACCAGCTCGCAATTTAGCGATGCTACCAATGCTGTATTTACACCCAGCGCGGTTGATGGTATAGTGCCGGCTTATACGGTTATGGATCTTTCAGCAAGTTATCGTATCAGTAAGTTGTTTAGTTTGGAGGGCTCGGTTAACAACCTGGCCAATGCCAAATACTTTACCCGGCGGGCAGATAGTTATCCCGGCCCGGGCATTATACCTGCAGATGCGCGGAGCTGCTTTCTGACCTTACAGTTTAAATTATAGTTTGAGCTATTCTGTAGCTACATCTTTTTTACAACATTATACTTTGGTTGTACCGTTTGCAGGTAAGCGTAAATCGCATTTATTTCACTGTCCTTTAACATGGTAAATTTAGGCATGGGTATTTTTAGTTTTCTGTCAGGTGCAACACCGTATTTCAGTGCTTTTAAAAAATCAGCTTCAGTGTAATTGCCGATGCCGGTATTTTTATCCGGAGTAATGTTTGATGCATATATCTCAGTGCCGTTTTCACCTTTAAATTTAATACCACCTGCCAGGTATCCTTTGGTTTTATCGGGATACTGGTAATCGATTGATTTCAGACTCTGGGAGTGACAATGGAAGCAACCTAAATTATCAATCAGGTAATATCCGTTGGCAATAGCATCATTTTTAGCAGGCATCTTTACATTGGCTTTGTACCGAATTGGTTTTGCCTCCATATCCATGTAAGCTTTGCCGATAAAGGTAAAATGAGTGAGGCCTACAGTAGTATCGGCCGCGCTTACCGCCGGATCATCAGAGCGCAGGTAAACAATAATGGCATTAATATCCTCTTCTGCCATATTGGGGCGTAGCATATACGCCATGTACCGGCCATCCCGCGCTATTCCGGTTTTAAGCAGGTACCTTATTTCTGCATCACTATATTTTGGCGCAATACCATTTGTTTTAGAATGAGTAAGATTTGCTGAAAAAACCTTACCTGCAATTCCGGGCACATCATGGATTTGTGTGCCTATAAATTTATTGACGGAATGATCATAATGACAACCTGCGCAATTACTGAATGCCAACTCTTTTCCACGTTCAAAAGCTTTGGGAGAAGCAACAGCTTTATAAGTTGACGTTGTGGTATCAAATCGTGTTTTGCAGCTGATCACTACAATAATTGTCATAATTATTCCGATGAATGCATACTGTTTTAAATTTCTCATGATAATGATCTGTTTATTAGTATAAGGGTTTAAGCGCGCATGTGTTTCATGTTGAGTTTTTATAAACCGAACCCATAGGTTAGTCGTAGGCCAATCAAACCAAAACTATCCTGACTTGTCGACAAGAGCCTGTCGTAAGGTATACCGAAGTCCCAATGTGATATTCGCCCAATCATTGGCCGTTGTGGTTCTGCTTTTAATTTGGTGTTAAAAAATATCAGGTAGTTTAAGCATCCTGTGGTTACCAGTTTTGCTGTTATTTTCATGGTAATGAATTATATAGGTGTTAGTTAAGGTACGCTTTATTATGTAAATATTTTCTTTTTTAGTTAAAATTGGGAATTAACAGGATCGCTTTTAGGATAACGATTTGAGAAAAACTGATGGCTAATGTTTAAATTATTAATATCAATTATTTGATAATCCAGTTAACTTTGCGGCTTAATAGACATTATGGCTGCAATTGATGTACACCCTTCTGTAAAGGCAATTCGTACCACGCAAATTGGAATAGGTATAAGCATCATTCTGGTTTTTTTGAAAGCCTTTGCCGGATATTTTGGGCACTCATATGCACTGATTGCCGATGCCACCGAGACGGGAGCAGATGTATTTAGCTCTACACTATTATGGCTGGGCCTGCAAATAGCCATGAAACCAGCGGATCCAAAACACCCTTACGGGCATGGAAAAGCAGAGCCGATAGCCTCAATTGTGATATCGATATTTTTAATGGGTGCAGCTGTGTGGATAGGCTGGCACGCGATAGAATTGATCGAAACGCCACATGAACTGCCTAAAACATTTACCTTATACGTTCTTTTAGTTGTTATCGCTGTTAAGGAACTCATGTTCCGCTATGTGCTCAGGGTAGGCAAGCAAATTGAAAGTAATGCCGTAAAAGCCGATGCCTATCACCATCGCAGTGATGCCATTACTTCTATTGCCGCTTTTATCGGTATTTCCATTGCTATTTATAAAGGTAAGGGCTGGGAAAGCGCGGATGATTGGGCAGCCTTAGTGGCGTCTATCCTGATATTCTATAATGCTATACAATTAGTAAGACCAGGGCTGGAAGAAATTATGGATGCTGCACCATCGGGAGAAGTAGTTGAAAAAGTACGCCTTTTAGCATCGCAGGTTAAAGAGGTGAAGTTTTTAGAAAAATGCTACGTAAGAAAAATGGGCTTCGATTATTTTGCGGACCTGCACATACAAGTCGACCCCGATCTCTCAGTTGCCGAAGGTCACCGGATCTCACATCTGGTGAAAGATAAGCTGCTGGAAAGTGGCTTAGGCATTAAAGATGTGCTGATCCACATTGAGCCTTTTACACCCGTATTGGAGGCTTCTAAAGTTTGAGGTGTATTTAGCGGTTAGATGCTAAGGTTGGGCCAAGCATATTGCGAGGGGCTTATTGAAAATATTTTGTTACATCGCTGAATATAAGCCTGCTGTCACGATATTTGAAATATTACCTATCACATAAGGCTTCAAAACATCCACAAACAATATAACTACAATGGACATGAACAAAAGTGAAAACAAACCAAGTGAAACAGTTCATCGCCCTTTTGCTCAAACGTTCTTTCACGGCACAAAAGCTGACCTGAAGATGGGCGACTTTATTGAAATTGGCATAAACTCAAATTTTGGACAAAGAAAATAAAGCAAAATATATCTATCTCACCGCTACGCTTGATGCGGCTGTTTGGGGGGCTGAGCTCGCTTTAGGCGAAGGGCGTGAAAGAATATATTTAGTAGAACCGATGGGTGCAATTGAGGGTGACCCCAATTTAACAGACAAAAAATTCCCGGGTAATCCAACAAAGTCATACCGTTCAAAGCATCCGTTTAAAGTTGTTGGCGAGATCACTATTTGGCAAGGACATTCACCGGAACAAGTTAACGCGATGAAAGGCGGATTAGCAAAGCTGAAGGAACAAGGTATTGAGGCAATTGAGGACTAAAGGGCACTTCTGTTTATAGCTATTTTATTAATTGAAGTAAGCCCTGATAATAATTATCAAAACCATGTTCGTGGGAGTTTAAAAACAAATATGGCTCAATAAGCTCAAGCTCCATTAAAACAAAGTTTTCATTTGATATTATTCCATCAACCCTGGCGTATAGGGTGCCTTTACCATACTTTTCAACGTATTTGGTGGCTGCCTGCAGGTGAGCAATATCTGTGTTTATTTTTTGAACAGTACCACCATGTTCACTTTGAACTCTAAAGTCCCCAGTTTTAGGGGTTTTCAAAATGCTATGACTAAACTTGCCGTTAAAGAACATAAAAGACAGTTCACCTTGTAAAATTTCTTCCATAAAGGGTTGAACCAAAAAGCTTTCATTGGCTAAAAGCCCATTAATTTCAGCTTGTATTGATGAAACATTATCACGTGTAAGTAACAAGGTGTTTTTAGCACCTGCGCTTATGCATGGCTTAATGATCAGTTTTTTGTATGAGGATTTATCAAGTAATTCTGCCAGGTCCGGCGCAATTCCCTTCTCCAGAAATACAGATTCAATCACAGGCAGGCCATCGTCGATAATTTGCTGTAAATAATGCTTATCGCTATTCCACAGTATCGTTTTAAATGGATTTAATATTTTGATCCCGGCCTTATCCAAATCACTTATCCACTGTATAAATGAATCAAAATTATCATGGTAATCCCAGGGTGATTTCAATATAACAGCATCAAATTGTTTCCAATCAATTTGCAAATCATTCCATGCTGCTCTCGTAACAATCAAGCCCTTGGTTTCAAGAAAGTTAGCTAACTGAAAATCTTCTTCTAAATGCGATTGGGTTGGTTTTTTGTTTTGGTAACTGACTAAGGCGATGTTCATATTCATTACGAGATAAGTGCGTAAACTCATGGCTTATCGTTAACGATGACCGATACAGCATTTACAAACGAAATTATAGATTTTGCGGTTAGTAAATTACTACTTGCAATCAGTAATGGATCTGTACAATACTTTTGATGCGATATTACACAATTTCATGTATGATGATAAAATAAAAAATATGCCCGATCAAGCATTATGAGAGGGAGGGATTAATTTTATTGATCCCTTTTGGGGGAGGCTAAAACAAAATTGCCCGGCTATCGCCAGGCAATGAAATTGATTTTGCGGAGAGGGAGGGATTCGAACCCATGTCATTTTAGCACTGTAAATCAATTATTTACGTGGGTTTCTTTTTTCACTGCCATGATTTTGCCATGAACTTGAAAACACCGTAAAAATAGGCCTAAACTGCTCTCCAATTTATATCATCAGTTATCAACTGCGCAGGTCAAAATGCCTACTGTTCCCTATAACTGTAAATCGTTTTCTTAAGTTAAAGATACAAAAAATTAATAATAATCAAATCTGTTTTTCGATTTCAAATAGAATGCTTCATCTCAGCAGGCGTTATCCAAATTCTCATTTCTTTGAACGATGTCTGGAACAGGGAAAGGCCGGGAATGTCCTGGATAATCTGTTTTGCCCAACCTCATGATCTACGAGGTTGCGTTAAATGAGGGGGATAGTAAAGCAGCGGATAAGTTCTTTACGGCAGCTTTTGAATAAACCAGCTGGATCATCAATAACCTGAACCGGAATGACCTCCTTGGCACCAAGGGCAACTTTCCAGCGAATACAAATTACTGCCGGCACGCGTCTATTTTTTACAGCATTATATGGATAGGGTCCCAAAAGGCGGTTGTAACAACTCGCTGAGGCAGCGAGTGATGACCTCTTAGCCGGATCCCAAAACGTCTGTGCGCTATCATTTCCAGGCCGGGTTCGAGCAGCTGGAAAAAGGCCGGTTAGTGCATTACTTATATAATATGTGCACGGCTGGAAACAATCCGGAGCAGTATCAGCTCGTCATGCTCGGCAGAATGTATCCCTATAAGCTATCCGGAAAATTTCGTCACCTGAACGGATGGTCGGCTTTTAATGCAGCCTGAGACCTGGGCCTGGTCTACCCTAACTGGTATGATGCCAAAAATAATCACGGGAAATTTATTGTGGAAAATGATGTGCCCATAAAAGGTAAATCATTACACCTCTTCTCGTTAACGTAGTGTTCAGCATCTCAAAATATAGTCAATTTAATCAAAAAATAATATGGAAAAAATAATGTCTTTATAGGGAGGCTTCGCCCTTATTTTCGTCACGGGGATTATTTTATATAACCCACGAATACCCATTCTCCTCAAATGATACCGTTACCTAAAATTTAGGTCTTTGGCTCTTTTTTATAGACTTTTTCAAATTGTCGAGATATAAAGATAGTTGCGACGCAATATCAGGTAGCCCTGTCTTGATCCATGTCTTTTTCATCGCTTTCGTGTCAGCTAAAATAATTTGATTGGCAGCTATTCTGGCTAATAAACTTGGCACATTCATACCGTCGTAAAGGGAAATCTCTTTAAATGTAGTTCTGAATTCATTGATATACATCAGATTCATTTCATAGACACCTTTGATTGTCTGAGCATCAACATTGTGACCGCCTTCCATTACCCGGCGTTGAACCCTGGCTTTACAATCTTTGATCTTATCCAGGCCAAGATAGTTGAGTTGAATTTGATAACCTTTGTTTTCGAATCTGTCGATATATTTCCAATAGTCAGGGTGGGATAGAGGTGTTTCTAAAACGAAATGTCTTCCTTCGGCAATGGCGTCATCCATTTCCATTTCCAGCCTTTCCTCCATCAGTCGAAGCGCTTTACCCGCTATCTCTTGTTCCGAAATTCCTTCAGCCCGGAGTTGAAGCTCAAATCCACTACGAGTCTTATCTCTGTCAAAAGAGAGAATGCCCTCAAAATCGTCTGGTAACAGAAATTGAATAAAAGTTGATTTGCCAGCACCGTTTGGGCCGGAAATAACTAAAAGAGTAGGTTTAGAATAGTCCATTTTTAAGTCTGACGTTCGCCGCCTCAGTTCTACTTAATACACGGATAGGCTTAGATTTCAGTAGGGCAGCTTCCTCGTATACTTCCTGTAGTTCTATGCGGCCATCGGCGTATTCCAAGTATGATTGTCCATCAGGTAGGTCTTCTGATAATATAAGAAATGGCAACCCGTTACTTAATTTTTTTGTACGGAGGTCTTTGAACGCAGTCGTTACTTTCCGTTCCTGTAATAGTATTTCAGATTCAAATGGTGTCATATCCGTTCGGGCTATGTAATTTCCTGTTGTTAATTAAACTTAAATATACGACAATTGTTGCAAAAGATCAAGCGTTTTTCGCTCCCAATGTCATTGTGTTGGGAAACCAATCAATATTTGCCTTTCGCTTTTGCGTTTTGTTTTTTCCCCTCACCCGCCCCAGAGTTTGCAGGGCTTAAGAATAACGCTTCGCGTATCGTACCCGACTTCGGAGGGGACGACAAAATCAATTGTTGTTAAACAATTGTACATCTTGCCGATTGCAAAACGGGCAATCTTCCTGCCGTCTGCCGACAGCCCAAAAACTCCAAAACCTAACCTATACTGCAAGCCGCCTCCCAGCCGAATAACCAGCTTTTGACTTCTCCCTTGCAGACGCAGCCACTCATGCAAATCCTTAAACTTTTCATAAAGCCCGCTCTCATCCCTGAGGCGACTGCCTAAAGAAAGCGAAAAATCGCGGTAGGCTAATCCCGTCACATCCCGGTCCAGCCAGAAGTGCACCCAGGAATGTTGTTCTAAAAATGGCAGCGCCTGGTCAAACAAACCCGCCCTGTTCAACACGACGAAATCGACCGTGAGCGGGTCTTCATAAGGGCGCAAAGCCTGATAAGAAAGAAGTCCATGAAGCCTTCGAAAACATGCGCCGAAGCATTGCCAGAACCCAGGCAGGTGATGTCCTTCTGTGCGCTACTTTGCTTGAAATTTTTGTTGCGGATTTCCCAACCGCCTGCATCGTTTTGAAAGCTGATGCCGTAATAAAACGGCCATTAATTTCGTGAGAAACTTCCTTATAACCGGTCCACTACCGCCGCCGGAATCGACCGCTTGTGCAGGGAATTTTTGAGCGGGTATGCGTACATCTGGCTTACCTTTTTTACCGTTAATTTGCTTTCGGCGCTGGCACGCCCTTCATACAGGCCAAGTTCCAATAGATGAAGCTGGTGAGGCGAAAAAGAAACATTTATCCTCTCCAAAAGGTCCGTTACTAAACAATCGTGATACCTGAGTAAAAAGTCGACCGAATTGCCCTCCGCCATCAGCCCGAAATCGTACCATCCTTGTCCGAGGATCAACATGAAAACTCGCCATCCGCTCATTCCCCAAAGGCGGCAGGTACCAGTAATAGGTATCATTTTTTCTCCGCGACCCCACATCGTGACCAAGTATCTTTAAAAGATAAGCGAGGTCCAATTCCTGTATTCGGGAAAGCGAAAAACCTCATTTGTAAAATCCATCGTACAAATCCCGATCACTAATCAAATCCAAAGCTAACGTGCCCGTTTCACATTCACCTATCCTCCCCAAAAATTGATGAGGATCGTTTCAAATCAACAACTTAACTTTGAACCTATTAATTAACCATTAAAATCAAATGAATATGGCAACGAATGCGCATCGGCAAAGTTTCGGCCCAGGCAACCCACCATAGAAGCGTGAAGGACCTGCATGCATTCGGCTATATCCGTTATGAGCCGTCCTTTAAGCGTAACTGTAAAAGCAAGGTTTTAGCGGTCAGTTTTAGAGATGTAAAAAGTGAAGTGAGATGAGTGTGGAAGTAATAACCAAAGAAGATTTACAACTATTCCGGCAGGAGCTGCTGAATGATATTAAATCCCTGCTGGGCAAAAGTGACCCACAGGTAAAAGAATGGCTGAAAGCCGCGGAGGTAAGGAAACTCTTAAAAATTTCCGCCGGCACGCTCTTAACATTGCGCGCAACGGGCAAGCTGCAATATTCCAGGATCGGCGGTACGTATTATTACCGTTATCAGGATATACAACGTATGTTGGCAAAGGGAAGCGAGGGGTATGAATAGCCAGCTAATTTTTAACGAAGTTTTCAAGGTCATGGCTAATGACCACCGGATCACTGTCTGGCATTTTAGCATCTATATGAGTTTGTTAAATAAATGGCTGTTGAACGGGCTGGTTAACCCGGTGTCTATCTCCCGCCGGCAGATCATTGAACAGACACATATCGGCAGCATTGTGACATACCATAAGTGCATCAGGCAATTGAGGGATTTCGGTTATATCACCTATCAACCCTCTTATAACCCTTTTATCGGGAGTTATGTCAGTTTGATTGTGCCCGGTCAGCCGGAGCGTTGATTGCATTTCAGCTAATTAATGAAGATTTTTCCTCTATTAACAACACTGTGTTCGTATAGCATTGCCCGGCATCAACCAGGAGCGTGTTTCCCCGGTTAAGGGGATATGTGATAAGCGGCTACGCGGTTAACAATGTCAGGATGTTCATCCATCATTTTCAGGTGTCTCTCCGGAGTATTAAATGAAGCCTCTGCAGTTGGGATTGTGAATAATATGTAATTATGCCGGAAGATGTCCAGCCGTTCGCATGCTGTTTTTAACAAGTTTAAAAACAATAAAAAAGGCCATCCCATTTCTGGGACAGCCTCCGATTGTATAAAAGGATAGGGTTAATAGCCGTTATTTTGTGGATATGGCGGGCCGGATAATACGTTGTTTATTAAACTTTGAGGTATCGGCCAACGTGCGTGATAGGGCTGAACATTTGGACCGCCAGCTATATTATACATTTGATTTCGCCTTACCAATTGCTGGGTCCTTACCAGGTCATACCAGCGGCGCGGGTCACCATAAAGCTCCCGGCTGTATTCATCCAGTATCAAATCCATTCCGCATAATGATCCTGCTGTAGTCGTATTGTTTGGAATAGCGAGCTGCGCCTGTTGCGCTGGCGTTAACAGCATAGCTCCGGCATTGGCCGTATTGGCAGTACTCTGCGTTGAAGCCGTTACATAAAACTGGTTTTTAGCAATGGAATTGGAATCGGCCGGGCTGCGATAGGCAGCCCGCTGCCTGAGTACATTTAGTGAGGCGGCGGCAATTGTGGCATTACCTAACATATAGTTTGCTTCAGCATTCATCAAGTAAACTTCAGAAAAGCGCATTAAAATTATCGGCCTGCTGGAAAAGTCTCCTGTAGCGGTTCGTTTAGGATCATCAAACTTCTTCACGGTTGGGAAATTTAGCGCGGTAAATTGTTTTGGCGTAATGATTAATCCTTTAAATGCATCACGGCGGGCCATCGTAACATCGGCACTCGGCATTAATATAGCAGTATCACCATCTGTTGGTACATTAAACGAAGATAAGGATACGTTAGAAGTCGGTACAAGCGTGCCTTTCAACGTCACTCCGTCGCTTTCAAGACCTGGTGTTGTTACCCTATTGCAAATCCAGAAAGTTTGAAAAGTAGCGTCGTAACGGGTATCGTGTATTTGATCGGCAAAAGCCACGTCCATGGTATATGGTTTATTGGGGGCTAAGCGAACATATGGGCGGCCATTGTAAACATCCCTCAACATGCCGGGTTTAGCCGTGCTGATCACCTGCGGCACCGCATCGATACCTTTAACATTGTCAACACCGGGCCCAACATAGTTGAACCTTGCAAGGACATATAGTTCATTAATGCCGTAACCTCCGGACCCCTGAAGTGTGTAATTGGTATAATTAGGATCAGAAATACCTCCATAATCAATTGCAAACATATTTTCCTGACCGTAGTCATTCGCAGGTTTATGTTCATCAAAATAATCCTGCCAAAGGTCAAGTCCATAGGTTCCCTTATTTGTAATCAGGTCCGCGGTAATGTCAGCAGCCTGCTGAAAATCGCCGGGTTGCTTCGCCTCTGTATAACCACGGGTGAGGTAGGCTTTGGCCAAAAAGGCTTTGGCTGTCGCCGCAGTGGCGCTTTTGCCCACACCTGCGGCTGAAAAAGGGTTTGAACTGGTGACCGTGTTAGGTAGTCCGGCAGCGGCATCCGTAAAATCCTGAATGATCAGTTTGTATAGGTCAGATAACTGGGCGGGTACGTCCGATGTGGTGGCTTTGGTGATAAAAGTTGTATGCAGCGGGACACCGCTTTTTTGTGTAGCCGTAAGCCCCCCATAAGTTTGGACCAGCCAAAAATAAATGAAACCCCTTAAAAACTTAGCCTGGGCAACGTATTGGGTACGTGCAGTCGGATCTGTGATTGCTGATGCATATTGAAATACGCCGTTAAGTGTATTGATATCCACATACAAACCTGTAATATCGGGTGAGTTGGATGAGGTGATCCCTTTAAATGAATTATATAATGGCGCTGTGGTTCCTGCACTGCCGCCCGGTATGTTTTGGTCGGTGCCATCGTACATAAAAACTAAACCTTCACCTGAAAAAGAACTTCTTAAGTCGTTGTATACCCCGACAACGGCAGCTTGAACGCCGCCCGCTGTGCTGAAATAATTTGGATAAAGCCCGGCGCGCGGATTTTCTACCAAAAGCTTTTTACAACCTGTTGCTGCTGTTAGCATTGCGACTGCTGTAAAAATTACCGTGTATTTATTAAATATTTTCATAAAACATCAATTAAAATCTTGCATTAATACCTAAAATAAAATCCCTTGTATTTTCGGCGGCGTTGTTCACACTGACGCCACGGTAATACTGGCCACCGTTACCGGCATTTGCGCCGCCGATGTTACCGCTAACTGATGGGTCAGCCGGTACCGCTCCCGCGTTGTAGGCAAAGCCGGATTCCGCGTCAGGCACGGAAAATCCATGACGGCGAATCGGCGCGTAAATAAAGAATGGATTAGATACGCTGGTGTAAATCCTTAATGAACTCATACCGATTTTTTTCGCCAGTTTGTCGGAAAAGTTGTATCCTAAGTTGATGCTTTTTGCCCGAATAAAGGACCCGTCATAATATTGCAGGGTAGAATAATAAGGCATTTGGGTATACGCATTAGGCTCAGGAAACGCGTTTGAAGGATTGGTAGGTGTCCAGTAATTTATTACCGGCTGGTTATGGCGTCCCAGGTTCAGGAATTGCCAGCCATTGGTAGATGAGTTAGAGGATGACACATAGGGTACAACCGTGGTAAAGCCCATCCGCGCTTGTACAACAATGCTTATGTCAAAATTCTTATAACTGACGCGGTTGGTCAAACCAAAAGTGTAATTAGGATTGAAGTGGCCGATTATCTGATCGTCTTTGGCATCAATCTTTCCGTCACCGTTAAGATCCTGTATCTTGATAGAACCAGGTTTTTGTCCATAAACGGCCGCCTCTGTAGCTTCGTTGGTTTGCCAGATGCCTATTTTCCGCACATCATAGATTACGTTAAGCGGCTGACCTACGAATTCACCTGAACTAATGTTTTCCAAAGCTCCATTCGGGAGGCTTAGGATTTTTTCGCGGTCAAAGCCGATATTGAAGTCAGTGGACCAATTGATCCCTCGTTCACTTCGAAGGTTAACGCTGCTCAATGTTAGTTCCAATCCTTTATTTTGGGATGTGCCCAAATTAGAAACCTGGGAAGAGGCACCATTGGTCACCGGCAATTGGTTAGGCAAAATAATCCCGGTCGTCTTGGTTTGGTAGGCCTCGACAGAACCCGTAATACGATTTTTAAGGACGGCAAAATCCAATGCTAAATTATATTCTGCGCTTCGCTGCCAGGTAAGATTTGAATTGACAAGCGTCGTCACTCTTACGCCCTGCTGATCCCCTGTGGAGGCCCCGCCAAACTGGTATTTACTCGAGCTTAGCTGGCCCAAAGTGTTGTAAGGTGAAATTGTAGTGATCGTTGATGTTTGTCCATAGCCACCGCGCAGCTTTAAGTTATCAATGAAAGTAAACTGCTTCATGAAATCTTCATTGCTGATGACCCAACCTAAACCGACAGATGGATAAGTTGTCCGCTGATGGCCGGCAGCCAGCGCTGAGTTGGCATCAGAGCGGATAGCGAGTGTAAGATCATATTTCCTGTCGTAAGCATAATTCAGGCGTCCTACATAAGAGACGAGGCCCTGCTCGCTGTAGGCCCCGCTTTGCGGAATGACAGTTTGCGCCAGCGCCAGGTTGGAATTCAGGTTCGCATTAGAAGGTATGCCTGTAGCGTTGAACCCGGAATTTTCAGTATGTGCAAGTTCATTTGAAAAAACCGCAACAAAGTTCACTGCATGTTTTTCAGCAAAGACGTTATCATACGTTAATAAGTGCTCCTGTGTTAAACGGTATGAATAATTGTTGGTGGTACTTGCTGTAGTTTGCGGTATGGTTAAGATACCGATGCCGTTAACACCATTGTAGGTTCCGGCCAGTGATTGATTATAGCTATAATTTACACTATACCGGTATTTTAAGTGCTCGATAGGGTTAAGCTCTCCATATAAAATACTATTACTTTCAAAACTGCGCGTGTAGTTATAATACAGGTCCGGACGGGAACCAGGATAAAGCGGGTTGCCGGTAGTGGCATCGAATTGATCCGATTGCGGCAACAGGTTGATCGAACCATCTGCATTGTAAGGGTAGGTCAGCGGGCTCATATAGTCTGCTGACTGTAGCTGGTTACCGCCCCCGGCATTGATCATCCGTACAGTAGTTAAACTACTGAGCCCGAATTTAATATATTTGTTTATCCTGTGATCAAGCGTAGCATTCAATGAAACACGTTTAGTACTGTTATTAGGCTCCAAACCTGTATTGATGCGATAGCCGGCACCGACAGTAAACTGTGTTCTATCTGTACCGCCCGATACCCTGAGGCTTTGATCCGAGATATACCCATTCTTCAGTAAAAGATCAGGGTAGTTTGTACTGATACCCGCGTTCAGAGCCTTGTTTTCCGTGGCAGATAAGGCATAATTGTTTCCTACAACGTTACTCTGGAGCAATGCACCCTGCGTCGCATCGGTTTCTAACTGGGCAAATTGCTTACCGTTAAGCAATTTCATACTGCCCTCAGGGGTACTGACGCCGTAGTAATTGTCATAGCTGGTGACGGTCTGCCCGACGCGGCCCCTGTTGGTGGTGATGAGAATTACCCCACCGGACGCACGTGAACCATAAATAGCTGTTGCTGAAGCGCCTTTTAATACATCGACACTCTTGATGTCATTTGGATTTATATTTTCAATAGAGTTATAAAAGGGCTGGCCGTCCAGAATGATGAGCGGACCGTCCGTGCCCGGCGAGGCACCTATGGTACGATCTCCCCGTATGGTAATTACAGGCCCGTTGGTACTGGAAACGACATCCAGACCGGCCACCCTGCCTTGTAACTGTTGAAAAACATTTGAAGCTGGTATTTCTTTCAGGGTTTTAGCATCAATGGTGGCTACGGTTCCGGTAACGTTCTCCCTTTTTAAGGTGCCATAACCTACAACCACCACTTCACTCAGATCTTTTGAAGAGGGACTTAAGGTAATGGTTCCGAGATTTTTGGACCCGGATGGAATTGTTTTCGTCAAATCAGTATAGCCGACAAAGGAGATCACAATTTCTTTGGTGCCATTTGGAACATCTAAAGTGAAACTTCCTTCTACATTAGCGGTGGCTGCAGTTGATGTTCCGGGAATGCGAACGGTGGCACCGATCAGCGGCTCGCCTTTCTGATTCACTATTTTGCCTCGCAGTGCTATCGTCTGCGCATAAAGGGTAAAGGAAAACAGATTCACCGATAGGGTGAGCATCATAATTTTCCAGATTTTAAAAAGTTGAAGTTTTTTCATAAAAAAGTAATAATGGTTAAAAATTCTTTTGATATCCGGACAAGTCTTACCTGTCGGGATTAATGGGTGAGTTTACGTGTTGTTTTTTTTATCATATGGATTATTAATTGGTTTATAAATAGTTAGAGTTACATTCAGGTTAAGAGGCCGTGCTCTACTGAAAGCGCCTCAAAAATGCCTTTGGGACATCGTTGATGTTTTCAGTCGATCGCGAAATCATTCAATGACCTGTCGCCATCAATTTTTTTGTTAAGTCAGTTATTTGATATATTTATTTATAATGGTTCTCCGCCAGGGATCGGTCAGTTGTGTAAAACTCTTGTTGTCAAACTTCAGAAATCGCAGGGACGCGAACTGTTCCAATTGTCTAAAATGTTCTTTCTAATGTTTAATATTTGCGTTTTTTATTTACGGCATAGATAAAGCCCATAAATAAATCAGATATGCTTCGTTCAGGAAAAAACGATGGGCCTGATGTGAATGAATAGCAACTTTGGTACTTCATTGAAGAATTAAAGAACCCTGCTCACTATGGGATAAATAAGTAGTGCCTGCAGGGAGAAATGCATTTAGTGGCGGCCAGGTACGAGCCTGTACTAACATGCCCCTTATTTACGCGGTTTAGGTATTTTATAAAGAAACGGTGCTCCGGACGATTGTATTGATAAAGCCCTCATTACCCTTTCATGGCTCAACACAATAAACAATTCATAAGAAATTAGTCTAACCACGCACATTCACGAAGCGGCATAAATTATCCGGCTGCTAAACAGTATTTAATAAGTAAAAAATGGACAAAGCAAAGGGCGGAGCAGGCTGATTGACAATACATACAATAGCAGTGCAGAGGAAAGTTGTCGCTCTGCATTGCTATTGTTTACTTTAAAGTGATACCAATGTGGTTACACTGGAGGGTAAAAGATTGATGGCAAAACTGCCACCTGATACGGTGATGGAATTAGCGGCAAGATTGGCCGTACTGGTTGTTGCATACCGGTTGAAACCGGTAACTGTTATCCCGCTATAGGTAAAAGGTTGGTATGTTGTCGCGTTATTTTGATTGACGATGACGACGACCAGCTTGGTCCCGCTCTTGTAAGCCGTAACATACACCCCGGTGGAAGGATTGTAGGTACAAGATATTTTACTGTAGCCAGGCCGGATGTACCGGGCGTATTGCGCCATTACATAACCAAGTTTGGTAATATTGCTGCTTTCGTCAATCGGGCCGTAGCTTCGGCGGATATACCACCATACATATGCAGCCCAGCCTGCGTTCATGCAGTCGTTGATTTCCTTGCCTGCCGTCATTGCATTGTTCCAGTCATCCCCGCTGACACTTGAATTGGTATAATGTTCAGTCATCCAGACCGATTTGCTGATACTCCCCAAGTTATACGGAGTGACACCGTAAATATGCCCGCAGACAAAACTGGTGTTCGATTTTGCGGTAGCATTACTAAGATAAGTATTAATGAAAGTCTGGTCCATATTGAAAGGCTCGGGCGCCATTATTGGAGCGCCGCAATTAGTTCCCTGCGCCGCAACAAAATTTGCCACCTCTGTTGCTGTAGCTTCCATCCACCCGGACCCACTATAGTTAGGTTCGTTAAAAGGGCTGATGGCGTAGACCCCGCCGACGGCACTGTTATAGGAACTTAAATAAGATGCATATGCGGCGTATGAACCGGTGTTCAGGTGGACGCCTGTCATCATGCTGGACGGTGCGTTCCATGCTGTTGCAACCACTTTGGCGCCATAGCTTTTCGCGGCATCTATGGTAGGTTTTTCAGCTGCGAAACTTCCGGAACCGGTGCTGGGGACCATTACACGAAGTATGCTCAAGCCTATGCCGTTGGTGGTAGAAAAGGCCTCCGTTCTTTGGGTACTGGTTAAATCAGCTTCCCAGGCTAAAATACTCGCACCGCCAAATCCCTGGACTGTCTGTTGGACGGTGCCGGCATTGATCGCAGCTGTACCTGAAACATTTGCGCTTAAGGATGTAGCCGTACCTGCATGTCGCAGTTTCGGAGAATTTGGAGTCTCCGAATCATTTTTGGCGCAACCTGCAAAAAGCACTGCTGCGACCCATAAAGGAATTAGTTTTCTTTTCATAAAAGTGGTAAATAAAGGTTAATTGGATCGGCAGGAATTATTCCTGTCTCGATGTAAAATTATACCGTTGCGTTCGCCAGCGATATCACAAAATGCTTATTTACTAAGCTAAATGTTTAATGAAATTAAAGGGGACTGCCTCAAAAGTCCGGGAATAACCTCTATTCTTTACTTTATTCGGATAGTTGTGCGGAGAACGTTTTCATACAGACAATTCTCAGTGACGTCGATTTTACTTTTGAGACAGCCTCATCTCATTTGCCTTTTTATCAAATTCATTCGGATTGTCAAAATCAATTCCGGTTTTCAAGCATTTGCTTCGCTCATTAAGTAAGTGATCTGGTGATCTAAAAGAGTCTAACGACTTAGATTACAGATTATGACGTAAAGTAAACCACGAAGCTTTGCTTCATTAAATACGGGGAAACAAGTGCCACAATATTTTCTGTGGGATTTAAATAGTATGGCATCTTTATAATATAAAATGCAGATAATTGTAATGGTTAATCTCACCAAACTTGTTAAGATATAAATGACGTTTTTATTCAATAAGGCTATTGCAGGAGACAACCATTCCGGTATTTCCTCATCGGGCAGATCAACTTTGCAATTGATAAGTCGGAGGTTATCTATGCCATCCTCAGTATTTATAGTATAGGCAATCGGGATAGATACCTGTTTTCCAGTGGCTTGTAAGTGGATTGATATTGAAACTGCTTTTTCCATATGTCCATTTTTACCTGTCACATTTTACTTGTTAATATCCGTACATCAGTGATATCCGCTGTCTGCATTCCGTTGGTCGCCAGGAATTCGACAAGCAAGGGACCCTTTATGTCCGGCGGCAATGTATAATCGGCGCTGATGGTACTATTGGCTGTATCTGCTTCCATCTCAATATGTGCCACTTTTAATTTGTTGACGAGGATATCAAAGGAACACTTTACGGTGGAGGAGCGGTAAGCAATATGCAAAGTCCTGGCTAAGGGTGAGAAACGCATCTGATAGCTAAAAGTGCCCGATGCATACCGCCAATGCGAGTTATTGTTAAAGCCGGATTGGCTGCTGTTGAGCTGCAAATGATGGTCAACCTCAGACTGCTGTTCTCCGGGTGAAACCTGGTCAATGGTCCGTGGGGCTAATTTGAGATAAGTTTCATCCAGCGCGACAAGCTCTGCTTCTTTTTCGCTGATACTGTCTTTAACGGTAATTGGCCAGTAGAGCATATACCGCGTGTCATGGACGCGATAGAACGGGATAAGCTTCAGGTTTTTAAATTGCGGCTGCAGGATCATATCGCTTATTTCAAAAGTCATTTCCCTGGAGCCTTCTTTTTTAAGACCGGAAGCAGGGTTATTCCCCGTTTTAACCAGCAGCGGGGATTTTGTCAACGCATATAAAGGTCCCCCTGCAATATGTCCCCAACGGCTATCATTAGCAAACAGGCCGCTCATGTTTGTGGTATCCGTTGGTGCTGCCAGAACGATCGGACCATGTAAAAATGATATCCAGTCGGAGTGGTCCGGCAGGTATTCCGTATAATTTTTCATGGGTAGCATGACAGTCACCTTATCGCCTTTATGCCATGTACGGCGGATGCCCGCATAGTTCCCGTGGCCGTTTTCAGGCAGCACCTTCCCATTGACTTTCAGGACAAATCCCCCATCAATGACCCAATAAGGTTTCCTGACAAATAAGGTAAATAATTTTGGTGAGGTTACCTCTACGGACAGGGTTGTTTGTTCCTGGTCAGGAAATCCATTCTGCTGTATGAGCCTAATGCCCTTATCCTTCCAGTTCAGCACCGAAGGTATGAACAGGTTTAGGTAAATGTCGTTATTTTTATGCGTATAGATCAGTTCGCCATACTTTCCATGGTTTTCCATGCCCGTGCCTACACAGCACCAGAAGCTCTCATCGGCAGTGGAATACACCCGGTAATGCTGCGGGTGGATCGGCGTAAAATACACGAACCCGCCGGCGCCGGGGTGTTGGGAAGACAGGATATGGTTATAAAGCAGCCTTTCGTAAAAATCCATGTATTCAGGTTTGTCCTCATCTAAGAACAGCATCTTAGATAGTTTAAGCATGTTATTGCTGTTACAGGTTTCAGGGCCCTGTTCCGATTCGATCATCGGCGAGAAATTATCAGTTGGGTTGAAGTGTTCGCGAACGCTGTTACCGCCGATCGAAATGCTGCGGTTGCGTACGACTGTCTGCCAAAAAAAGCGCGCGGCAGCAGCATAACTGCTGTCGTTGCTCAGTTCGGCTATCCGCTCAAAGCCTATTACTTTAGGTATCTGTGTATTGGCGTGCAGGCCGGTTAGCCTGTCTTCATGGTTCTCCAGTGGATCCAGAATTTGGTGCTGGCAGAACCTTTCTGCCAGCACCAAATATTTATGGTGACCCGTAATGGCATAAGCGTCCGCCAGCACTTCGTCCATCCCGCCTTGCTCGGTGTTGAGCATTGTTTGCATTTGCTTTTCACTTAAGCCGCTTGTTTCGTTATATGCCCAGTCGGTAAGTTTTAGGAATTCCTGCCGGGCCTGTTCATTGCCCGCCAGTAAATAGCAATCGCGCAAGCCTGCAAACAGTTTATGCAGGTTGTACCAGGGTACCCACTTTTTATTGAATTCGCTGAAATCACCCAATTTAAACTGTGCCCACATGTGCATGCCTCCGGGAACGCCGCCTATATACCCGTTTCCATTCTTTTCCTGGCAGCGGCCAAGCTCACTTACCATATAGTCGAGGCGCCGTTTACATTCATCAGATTTTGTTGCCGCATACATTTGTGCAAGCGCGGTAAGGTAATGTCCGCCGGTGTGGCCGTCAAGGCCGGTGCTTTCCCAGTTGCCATAGCTTTTCGCTTTCGGTTGCAGGCCCGCTTCACGCAGAAATGGGGCCAACAGCCTGTCGGGTTCCAATTTAAGCATATATGCGAGGTCAGTCTGCTCTGCCGAAAGAAAGGGGCTTTGCAGCAACCGGACGTCGGAAAGTTTAAAAAGCAGCATTTTGTTGGACTGGCCGAATGTCGGTGTAAAAAGGCCTGCGGAGAGAATGACTATCAGTGTCTTTAAATGAGATTTTTTCATTTTATCAGTTATGTTATCGGTAAGCCAGGTAACTTGTCCGCTTTTACTGCAGGCTGCCCGGAAGCCCCGCGGTTTGCAGATGGTTTTGCCGGAAGGTTTTCCGGGTCATGACCTGCCTTAAGCGCGGCAGCATCCGGGTCAGGTGAGAACTTGACTTTGGCCGCCTGCCTGAAGATACGTTCCCGGGTTGCCGGCGCAACCGATGCTGTAGGTGAAAAGGCCCGGCTGACGGTGGACGGGGAAATCCGCAGGGTTTTAGCTATGGTATAAATGGTTGGCTTTGAGGAACCGTTTTTTTCACTGTTACGGGCGACAAGGTTCCTGGCATTGTTATTCAGCTCATAACCCATCTCTGCTGCCGCTGCTAACACCTTTGCCGTCGTTTTTGGGGAAACTGTTTCTGAACGTTGTAATGCGCGGCATACCGTGCATGCTGAGATATTCAGCCGGTTCGCCAGATCCCGCATGGTCACCCTGCCGTTTGTAAGAGGATCAGCGGCAACAATATTTTTTTTGAAATAACCTTTGTATCCTGCCGCAGCAGCTACGTATGCCCGTGTTGCGGGTTTGACTTTCGGATGCCCGTTTAGCGCCTGGCTTACGGTCGACGGGGACAAGTGTAAAAAGGCCGCCAGTTCCGCCAATGTAATTTTCTTTTTAGGTTTGACCTTTTTCTTCTTCATACTAATCGGCTTACAGAGTACAGGCAAATGTCCCGGCTCACCTGCAGGATCCCGCAAAGACAAACTCTGCTGGATCCTGCAAGTCCTGTCAGCGGGAGATCCTGTTATAGTCGCTGTTCCTGACGTGAATAAAATTATCATATGCAGACGGCATTGAATTGCTCTATTGTCAAAACTTATACATTAAATGTTCAGAGACGGGCCCGGCTTATCCGGGTTCCGGTTTATTAAGGCCGATCGGTGCGGAAAGGAGAGGCAGGCAATCCCGCGTTGTTTATTAAATTCGCTCCTTCAGGGTTATCTGCCCAGGCATACCTGACATAAACGGGCTGCTGAACCTCGCTGCTGCTGACGACCACCTGATCACCGGCAATCCGGGCTTCGGCCCAGACGAAGTGTTTATCCGGCCCGGCAATGGCAAAACCGGCCAACGGGCGGCTATCCGCTGTGGCCAGGCCACAGCCCACCTCATTGAAAGTAACTGTGATCCGGTCGCCGCTGACCCGTGCCGATTGAAAAAGGGGCCCCGATGCGATCACCTGCTGATCAGCGTAAGCCACTTTTTCAGCGGCCAGCGCCAATCTGTCTCCAACATCTTTTTTATCCAGGGGGTGAATGTCGTTCCATTCCCCTGTTCCGATAGTTACCGCCATCGCGGTATTTGGCAGCGAAAGCGCCCTGAACTGTGCTTCCCTGATTTCCGCCCAGGAACTTTCGGACGGCGAATACTGCACTTCTCCGAAATTTGGCAACTGGACGATCAGAAAAGGCAGGTCGTTTCTTTTCCAGCCATAGCGCCAACTGCTGATCAGTGTCATCAGCAGCTGGCGGTAATCCCGGCTGCCGGTGTTCGACTCGCCCTGGTACCAAATGATGCCTTTAACAGCGAAGTTCAGCGCCGGGGCCACCATGGTGTTATATAACCCCGCAGGTTCGTTCTGCGGTGAAAATTGCAGGTCACCACCCGTTCCGCGCATATTGCGGGAAGGCGGGTAAACGAGCCCGACCTGGTAGGTCCAGTCGCCGCGCAGATCAATCTTCGTTTGTCCGTCTGTTAGTTCATAACGTTTGTCGGGTACAAAGCCGCCTTTCCCTGCTGGGTTGGTGACACGTACGACGATTTGGTTTTTGCCTTCCTTCAGCAATCCTGCCGGCACATCGTAGCGCCTGGGCGGGTACTCATAAGTCGTATTACCGACAAGCCTGCCATTCAAATAGGTTTCGTCGGCATTGACGATCCGGCCTAAAAACAGTTTGGCTGGCTTGCCTGTCATTTCAGCCGGGATATCGAATTCTTTCCGGAACCAGACGATGCCGTTCAGGTCACGAACCCCCTGATCGGCCCAATAGCCGGGCAGCCAAAACCGGTGCCAGTTGTCGGGTACGTAAGCCGGATCGTACCACTTGACATCGGCCGACATCCCCCTGTCCTGTCCGGTGAAAAGCCGTCCCGCGGCTCCGCCGGAGTGCTCCGGGTGCAGTGCGTGCTTCATAAAGGCCGAATCATGAAATTGTGCCAGCCGCTGCGCGTAACCGGCTATCCCTTTGATGCTATCTTCGCTGATCCAGGCTTGTATGGGTGTGCCGCCGATGCTGGAATTGATGATACCGATGGGTACATGATACCTGGCAAAGAGCTGTTTGGCAAAAAAGTAAGCCACCGCGCCGATGTCCAGTATATGCTCACTGGTGACGGTGGTCCAGTTGCCCGGCGGCAGATCATCGTGCACCCGCTGAACATCTGCCAGGGTGGGTACGAAGAAATACCTGATCCGGGGGTAGTTTGCACCGGTGATTTCCCCGGGATATTTTTCTTTAACCCGCTCCATTTTGATCGTCATATTGGATTGGCCGGAACAAAACCAGACATCTCCTATCAGAATGTCCTGAAGTAAGATGCGGTTATCGCCCCTGAGTTCCATCCGGTAAGGGCCGCCCGCATGCATTTCCGGCAATACCGCAAACCATTTGCGGTCGCCGCCGGTGCGGGCGCTGATCCTTCTCCCGTTAAACGTAACAGTCACTTTTTCGCCGGGCCTGCCCCAGCCCCATAAATTAATTTTGGCATCCCGCTGAATGACCATACCGTCCGCAATCAGTTGCGGCAGGCGTATATCAGCCCTGGTGCTATTACACTGAAATAAGGCTAAAACGAGTCCTAAACAAAAAATGAGTAATTTTTTCATAGTGGTTTTCCCGGTTAAGTGGTCTGGCTATTGTTCCGCTTATTTTACGAACGGATCAATCAGGGCAATACTTCCGTCTGCACGGTGGTGAAGAAGAGCAACTTTAATGTTCCGCAGATGCGTTTTGCCGGAAAGCTGCGTGTCATGGTAAAACAAATACCAGGTACCTTTGAAATCAACGATGGAATGATGGGTTGTCCAGCCCTGAACCGGCTTCAAAAAGATCCCTTTATAGTAAAAAGGTCCGTAAGGGCGGTCCCCGATAGCGTAGGCCAGGTAATGCGTGTCCCCTGTCGAATAGGTGAAATAATATTTACCGTTATATTTGTGCATCCACGATCCTTCGAAGAACCGCCGGTCATGGTCTTTTCCCAGCAGGGGCTTTCCTGCCCCATCGAGAATAACCACGTCATGCACCTCCCCGTCAAATTGCTTCATATCAGGCTTTAGTTTGACCACCTTGCAGTTCAGCGCCGGCTGATTATCCTGCTTAAGGTCGGTTTTGGAGCCGTTCGGATCGTATTTTCCCGTGGCCCAGCGCTGCAGCTGCCCGCCCCAGATGCCGCCGAAATACATATAAGCCTGGCCGTCGCTATCCGTGAACACTGCCGGGTCGATACTGTAGCTCCCTTTGATTGGTTCTGGCTCAGCCCTGAACGGCCCCGCCGGATTCCTGGAGGTAGCCACCCCGATCCGGAAGACATCCTTTTTATCTTTCGCAGGAAAATACAAGTAATAGGTGCCGTTTTTGTAGGCGCAGTCGGGCGCCTAGAGCTGCCTGCCTGCCCAGGGGATATCTTTAAGGTCGAGCGCTATCCCATGATCGGTAGCCGGGCTGTTTGCGCTGGTCATGGATAAAATATGGTAATCATGCATAGCGAAATGATCGCCCATGTCATTTTCTGGAATGCCGGCATCGATATCATGTGAGGGATAGATATAAATCTTTCCCTTAAAAACATGCGCGGACGGGTCGGCCGTGTAGATCGATCTGATCAGCGGCTGGGACAGGTATTGCCGCTGGGACTGCGCAGCAGTGATCGCCGGAACGAGCAAAGCCGCCGCGGTGATGCACTTTGATATGATAAATTTTCTTTTCATAAAGGGTTATTTAGATTAATTGATTCCTTGTCCGGGCACCCCCGGGAATTTCAGGGATTTATAATAATTCAGGTCGTGTTCCGGTTTTTCATAGCCGGGCGGTATTGGCATCTGGGAAAATGTCTGGAAATAAAGTACACAGGCATCCCTCCAGCGGACTGCTTCTTCATATTGGATAGCCAGCAGTTGCTTTACTGCGAGGAAGCGCTCGCTGTCTACATAGCTTTGTAGCGTATCCCAACGCCGTTGCAGCTGTTTTACCGAATCAGCTCCGGCATAATAATGACCGACCATCTCCTGCCATAGCGTTTTTCCTGACCGCATTTTATACCGCCAGCTCAAATGGTGGAACCATAACAGGTATTCATCGGGGCAGGTTTCCAGGTTTTCAAAGCGTGCACGGACCTGCGGCGAATATTGCGCCAACGTATTGCTGCCGCTTCTTGTGCGGTCAAATCCGATCCCGCCCGTGTCCGCCTTGTGGTAATAGACGGCCGTCCAGTCCGCCCTGGCCATGTTGTCGGTCCAGGGACCAGGCCCGTAATGACCATTGGCGCTCATGATGTGGTGCAAACCAAGCGGTGTCATGTAATTCACGGTATTTTCACGGGAACGGAGCATTTCCTGTTTCATGGGTTCGACAAACCGGAGGTCATTCGTAAATGTCATGCGGAGCCAGTCATCGGCAATGTCAGACGCGGACTGTTGCGGATCCCAGGACAACCTGCCGAAGCTATACCAGTTGGCCTGCGCGAAGGGATGCCCGCACCAGTTGATATCGGTTCCGATATTGGCTACGCCTGCCATCCCGGTAATCAACCGGGGATTGTATTTTCCTTCCAAAATAGCAGAAACTGTGCTGTTTTTCCCCATCATGTAAGTGTCGGAATTCAGGCATTCGTTAAACAGCGGAGCCTCATAAACTAGGTGTGTGGAAAACCCGAGGTATTCCTGTGTCAACTGTACCTCCATCATGACCGGAGTATGGGGGAGCGCCCCGAACAGGGGGTGAAATGGTTCCCGCGGCTGAAAATCGATGGGGCCATTTTTCACCTGGATGATCACATTATCTTTAAACAGCCCGTCCAGCGGCTTAAATTCATTGTAGGCTTGTTTGGCCCGGTCATCCGGAACCTTATCGTCATATACGAATGCCCGCCACATCACTATCCCTTTATGCGGTGCAAGTGCATCTGCCAGCATATTCGCGCCATCGGCATGGCTCCTGCCATAGGTCTGCGGACCGGGTTGTCCTTCCGAATTGGCTTTAACGAGAAATCCGCCAAAATCCGGGATATAGCCGTAAATCTCGTTCACTTTATTTTTCCACCATTTCATGACAACGGGGTCAAGCGGGTCAGCTGTGTTCAGGCCGCCAAGTTCTACCGGACTGCTGAATTTCACCGAAAGATAAATCCGAATTCCATAAGGGCGAAAAGCATCGGCCAATGCCTTGGCCTTGATCAGGTAGGCGGGTGTCAGCATCTGGACGCTGGCATTGACGTTATTAAGCACCGAGCCGTTTATGCCTACAGAAGCGTTTGCCCGGGCATAGTCCAGGTAACGCGGATCAATATATCCGGGAAGTTTATGCCAGTTCCAGATGGAAAAACCCGCGTAACCGCGCTCGACTGTTCTGTTAGGGTTATCCCAGTGATCCAGTATGCGGAACATGGTTTTCGGGTGTTCCCTGATATCCAGGGCACCGAGCTTTCTGTTTGTTTGTAAAAGCCTGAGAAAATAGAACGTGCCGTACAAAATACCTTTGTCGGTATTCGCGGTCAGCAGGATTTTTCTGTGACCGGCCTGACCGATGGTCTTCAGCATAAAACCCTCTGTTCCGATTTCTTTTGCTGCGTCCTGGGGGACCGATCTTTGCAGCGCCCCTAGTTTATCGATCGTTGCCACGACCAGACCACTTTGCGCGGCAGATCCGGATTGGGAAACCGGCCCGATTAGTCCGGAAAGTCCCCGGGTCAGTTCGGTTTGGGCAGCCTTTAGCCGGTCCGACCCGACCGGGAAATAAATTTCCCGCAGGTAACTACGGTATTGCGCGCGCAATACCCGGTCCTTTACCGGATAGTACCTCAGCCAAAGGTCATAACCATTTTCGGCGAATACAGGCTGGCCCAGCCAGCATACAGCTATAGCGAACAGCGCAATAAAAGGTCGTTTCATAATAGGTGTTTATGCGGGCTGAATTATCTGCCGGAATTTCTTACGCAATCGATTGTAAAGATAACAACGTTTGCTGAGGATCACCAAATTGGTACATAGGGTGCAACTATTCCGGAAACACCCCCTGGTTTTTTAACAGGATAACAAAGATGGCCGGCGCTGATGTGCTGTTGTTTTTATAATTCCTTGAATTACAGTTGATTTATGGTGCTTTTGGGTATGTAACGACGGGTCGTAGACTTCGGGTGCCGTGGTTGATCCTGCCTTTGGGCCCATGATCAGGGGCAGCCGGATGAACATTTGTGATAGAAATTTGGCAATTTGTTAGTACCTGGAGCTTGATATAACGGCTTTCGGGCTGTCCGGGCCGCCTACCCGGCACCTATAAAGCGGGCAATCCGGAGAGAACGCCAGGGGCGCACAGGCTAATCATACGCCCGGATCCCGCCCGCGCTTTTTGCGGTGGATCTTTTATTTGCTTTAAATATTTGGTTACATGTATTTTAAAGAAAAAAAAACCGCAGGAAGCAGTTCCTGCAATCGATTGCTTTTGTATATTTGTGTGAATTACCAATTACCAGATAACCGGCGACCAGCGCTTTTTTAATCATAGTATTTTTAACTAAAACAATCGATGCAGAAATTCCGGACAGGATATTTATTGTTAAGTCTATTGCTTTGTTGTACGTTTGGCAGCTCAGCGGCTAACGGTGATATCAATTTCACAAACATTACCGTAAAAGAAGGCCTGCCTTCGAACACGATCTATGCCATCCTGAAAGACAGGTCAGGGTTGATGTGGTTTGGTACGAACAACGGGCTTTGCAAGTTTGACGGCACTAATTTCGTCGTTTACCGGCAGGTGCCCGGGAAGGCGAATACACTGCCCGGAAATGAAGTATTGTGCCTGTATGAGGACAGGGCCGGGCGATTATGGATAGGGACCAGTGAGGGCGGCCTTAGTTATTACGACAGGACGAAAGACCGGATCGTTCCTTATCGGGGCGACGGTTCCTGGCCGGAGCTCGCGCATGTTTCACCTAGGGTGATCCTGCAGGACCAGCAGGGGAAGTTATGGATAGGTACCTACGGTGAACTCAGAACCATTGACCTGGGAACCGGGAAAATAACCAGCATACGCCTGGCCGGCATCATCAAAACAGGGGAAGAAAACTTCGTTCCGCTTTCATTGCTGGAAGACGGCAAAAAACAGATATGGATAGGTACCAATCATGGGCTTTATGCTTACAATGCGGCGGGTAAAAGCCTGACCAGGTTCATTAACGATCCCCATGATCCGGGTAGTTTGTCCAGCAATGTCGTTAAATCCCTTATTGAAGACAAAAACGGAGATATCTGGGCGGCTACTCTGGACGGCCTGGACAAAATATTGCCTGGCGGGCGTTTTGAGATCTTCAGGCACCGGAACGGTTCCCTGAATTCTTTGAGCAGTAATGCTTTGTTTACCATGAAAATAGATAAGGATGGCAAGCTTTGGATCGGGACGGAGGACGGTGTCGATATTTTCGACCCCCGGTCGTCATCATTCCAGGTTATGCGGCCGGATCCGAGAAATGTTTTCAGTTTGAAGAGCCAGTCGATCCGCAGCATTTTCATTGATCCTGACGGCATCTATTGGGTAGGCACATTTGGGGGCGGGCTGTCTAAATATGATGAAAATTTGCCACTATTTAACCTGAAACAGTATGATCCGTTTGACCCGTCAGGCTTAGGTTCCACGATGGTCAATGCATTTGCTGAATATAAGGATAACTCGGTTTTTGTGGCAACAGACGGGGCCGGGATTCAAGTTTTCAATAAAAAAACTGGTCTGTTTACACACCTTAACGTCAGGAGCAGGCTACAGAATTCCGCGACAGGCTTAACCGTGTGGCCATTATACATCGATCATGCAGGTAATCTGTGGGCCGGAACCTATCACGACGGACTGTTCCGCATCGACCTCCGCACAGGAGGTTTCGAGCAGTTCGTTGCCGGTGGGGATGCCGGCGCGTTGACCAGCAATGATATTACCACGATCATGGAAGACGGGAATGGCAGGATGTGGATCGGTACTTTGGGCGGCGGGGTGAATATTTATGATCCGGTCAGGCATCGATTCAGCCGTTTTTCACAGGAATTTCACCAGGCGCTGCCGCTGAACGCATTCATCAGTTACATCGCTAAGTCGCCGGCGGGGGACATCTGGGTATCGTCTGCGGGAACAGGTATCGCTGTTTATAACCCGGCCACCCGGGAAATGCGGCACTACACCAAAGCGCAGCAACATCTGCCGGACGATGTGGTGAACCATTTATTTTTTGACCATGACGGAACCTTATGGATTTCGACCCAGAGCGGCATGTGCCGTATGGATAAAAGGAGCGGACTGGTGACGACCTTTACTGAAAAAGACGGACTTGCCGATGATATGGTTAAAACCATACTGGAAGACAAGACAGGATTGCTCTGGATCAGTACCGCCGCCGGTATCAGCTCTTTTAACAAACACACCGGTAAATTCCGGAACTTCGATGTCCAAAATGGCGTTCAGCAGGGCTCCTTTTCCAACGGTGCGGGTTTGAGGCTTTCCAACGGCGATATCTATTTTGGCGGACGGGACGGCTTTAATTTTTTTCGCCCGGCAAGTCTCCAGTATAGATCCGGCTCCGGCTCCGTTTTGTTAACTGACCTGAAGGTGAGTAACGAATCCGTGGTACCCGGAGAAAACGCCCCGATCAAAGATCAGATAGCCGTTTCCAAAGAAATCAACTTAAAGTACGGCCTCAATTTTTCGATCAGTTATGTGGCTGTCAATTATACGGCGCCGCTGCAGAATCAATTCGCCTACAAACTTGTCGGGTTCGACAAGGAATGGAATTATGTGCACAAAAGCCGGACGGCGAATTATACCAATATCGATCCCGGCACCTATACGTTCGAAGTCAGGGCCAGTAACGATGGCGAGCATTGGAGCGATCCTCCTACAGCTATCACGATAACTGTATTCCCCCCGTTCTGGCGCACCAGGTATGCCTATGCCTTCTATATTTTCACGGTCGGGCTGGTTTTATTTTTGCTTAGGCGGAGGGGAATTCAAAATATCAGAAATGAATTTGAAATTCAACGGGAGAAAATGGAATTCAGGCTGTTGCTGGACAGGGAACGGCGCGAAGCTGAACAGTTGCACGAGTTGGATCTTTTAAAGATCAAATTTTTAACGGACCTCAGTCATGAGTTCCGGACGCCGATATCGCTTATTATGGCACCTGTTGAAAAGCTGCTCCAACGCAAACCTGCCTGTGAGGAACTGGAGGATGTCCGTATGATCAGCCGGAACGCGAGGCGGTTACTGAACATGGTCAACCAGCTCCTGGATTTTCGTAAGATGGAGGAACAGGAGCTCAGCCTTAATTTGAGCCCGGGAGAGATCGCCGGCTTTATCAGGGAAGCCGGCGAATCCTTCAAAGATGTGGCGGCAAAAAAGAAAATTACGTTCACGATAAAAACGGAATGCCCGTGCTGCTGGGCTTCCTTTGATCATAACAAGCTGGAAAGGATCCTGTTTAACTTATTGTCCAATGCTTTCAAATTCACCCCTTTGGGAGGCGAGGTGACATTGATCATGGAGATGATCGATATCCCTGATGCCACTGCGCACCTGATCATTACGGTAAGCGATACCGGCGTAGGTATTCCTGAAAAGGATATCACAAAAATATTTGACCGGTTTTATCAGCATCAAACCAATACCATACTCAACCAGGGGACAGGCATCGGGCTGTCTATCACCAAGGAGTTTGTTGAGATGCATGGGGGAAGCATACATGCGGAAAGTCAACCTGGGACAGGCAGCAGTTTTGTTGTTGACTTGCCGTTGGTCACTTATGCCTGGGAAGTAACGCTTAAAGGCCCGCCAGGCAACGAACTGAATGAAAGTATGACGGATACAGCACAGAGTTTTCTAATAGGCCACGCAGAGGACCACGTGCAGATGGACAGCGCCGGCATGGCAGGTCCCGACAGGAACACCACCATTTTACTGGTGGAAGATAATGAAGAATTTCGCGCCTATCTGGCCAAGCATCTCTGCAAATATTACCAGATCGTTGAAGCGGCAGACGGCAAGCAGGGCTGGCAAAAGGCGCTGAGCGCACACCCGCAACTTATTGTGAGTGATATCAATATGCCAGTTATGACCGGTATAGAACTGAGCAGGAAAATCAAGGATGATAAACGTACGTGCCATATCCCTGTGATACTGCTGACGGCCATGGCCGGTGAGGATGACCAGTTGAAAGGCCTGAAATCGGGTGCCAACGACTATCTTTCCAAGCCCTTTAATTTTCAGATACTGAATACCAGGATCGAAAATCTGCTTAATCTCAATAAAAGCGTAAAAGATACCTATTCAAAGCAGATCCAGTTGGACGGGCATGACATTGTCACCGAATCAGGTAATCTGAAGTTGCTGAATACTATTCTTAAGTATATCGAAGATAAGTTAAGTGATCCGGATATGTCGGTTGAGGAACTCAGCAGGCATATAGGCATGAGCAGGGGCTCGCTCTATTACAAATTAATCGAGCTCACGGGCTTATCGCCGATAGAATATATCCGGACTGTCAAATTAGAGAAAGCCGCTACCCTAATGGAGACAAGTGAGTTGAATGTTACACAGATCGCTTATATTACTGGGTTCGGCACACCGAGTTATTTCACCCGGATGTTCAAAAATAAGTACGGTGTCGTTCCGTCAGAATACTTAAATGCCAAACGGCCGACACCAAAGCCGGTCATTTATCCATCCATGAGTTATTCCGAAAAGACGTCCTGATGACTAACTTGTAAGCTTTTTTCCTCACAATCCCGGTACGCTAACGCGATAAAATTGCGCGGGTCCGGGCTGTTGTGATAGCACAACAGCCCGGATCATTGGCCACCGGACTCAGTTAAGATGTAAAAAGCCTTAAGGCTTTATTGCAATACAAATGATACAATTGTTTTTAAAGAAAAGAAAAACTATTAATGTTGACGTTACTATTTATTAACCAGCGGTTTTCGTGTACATGGCGGACTATAATTCCTATAGTGATGAAGAATTGTACTTACTTTTAATTAAAGGTGAGTTAAGTGCTTTTAACGCCATCCACAAATTGTATTATGGAATCTTTATGCGCACGCCTGCAAGATATTGACAGGATTCCGGTAAGCGCACAGGCGCAATTAATATGACTTACAACCCGTGACTGGGTACGCCGTCATTTGTTAAAAAAAACTAAAATTGCGTTACCTGGCAGGCACGCGTCTGTCTGCCTCCTATTCATTAATCAGGTTTCTATTGTTGCCCTGCCAACTTGGCCTTTTTTTGAACATTTGTTTTAGAACTATAGACATTTGTGACGCTTTAAGCTACGCTGTCATTTTATATTTGACGACCCGTCATCAATCATCAACATTATTTAAAAAACCTATCTCAATAAATGCATGTATAAAAAATTCTTTTGCTTTGCCTGCTTTTTTTGGACCCTGTATTTTTTTTCTTATGGCCAGGGATACCCGCATCCCCAAAAGGATGATCGACGATGTACATGGATTAAATGTCCATATGATCATTTCGATATGGGTATCATTCGGCCTGCAAACCAAACAATACCACGAATTAAAACAGAAAAATATGCTGCTGAATTTTATCACTTGGCAGCAATCCGGCAAGATTATCCGTCAGGTGTGCAAGGCAGGTTCAGCGAGATTAAATTCCACTGGGATGATAAAAAGAGAATCCTGAAAATTGCGGACAGGTCTGGTTCATTCCCCGGAATGCTGAATCAACGCCGGTTCAGGATTGTGGTGGCCACGAAAGGAGACCATGTGAATGAAGATTCAAATAATTATAAATGGTAAAGCTATAGCTGTTACACTTTAATTTTATAGACATTGAAAACCTTGAAACTATTTTTTGCTGTTCTTTTACTTGCATCGGTTACCGTTAGCCGGGCGCAAAATCCTATTATTCAAACAAAATATACCGCGGATCCCGCCCCGCTGGTCTATAAGGATACTGTCTTTTTATATGTCGGACACGATGAGGATGACGCCACCAACTTCAAAATGTTCAATTGGTTGCTTTATACATCGACCGATATGGTAAACTGGACAGACCACGGTAAGATAGCCTCGCTGCACGATTTTAGCTGGGCGCCACAAAACGGTGCCTGGGCTGCTCAGGTTATTGCCCGGAACGGTAAGTTCTACATGTATTGCCCGATTCACTTAAAGGGCATCGGTGTTTTGGTGTCCGATTCGCCATACGGGCCTTTTAAAGATCCTTTAGGCAAGCCAATGATTTTTCAGAGTATCAATGACATCGACCCTACTGTTTATATCGATGACGACGGGCAGGCCTATCTGTACTGGGGGAACCCGGATTGCTGGTATGTCAAGCTGAACAAAGACATGATTTCTTACTCCGGAGCTATTGTTAAGATAGATTCAAAACCGGCTAACTATCAGGAGGGCCCGTGGTTTTATAAAAGGGCCGGCCATTATTACCTGGCTTACGCGTCTACCTGTTGCCCCGAAGGGATAGGTTATGCCATGAGCGATCATGCAACGGGGCCATGGATCTACAAAGGAATGATCATGGACGGCAACCCGGTTTCATCCGGGAACCACCCCGGAATAATTGACTATAAGGGCAATTCATACGTGTTTGGGTTCAATTACACTTTAAATTACGCGAAAACCAAAACGCATAATGAAAGGCGCTCCGTTTGTTTAGCAAACATTACCTATAATGCGGATGGTACCATCCCGAAACTTCCGTTTTGGTTAACGGAAGGAGTGAGGCAGTTGGGTACGCTGGATCCTTACGTCCGTACAGAAGCCGAGACCATCTCTTGGGCAAGTGGGGTGAAGACAGACAAAGATGATGAAGCGGGCATGTTTGTCACCGATATAGATAATGGCGATTATATCCGCGTATGCGGGGCGGATTTTAAAAGCGGGGCCGGGAAATTTACTGCAAACGTGTCCGGTTTGTCGGGCGGAGCGATTGAATTACATGTCGACAGCCTTAAAGGGCCTGTATTAGGGCAATTAGACGTGCAAGGCAATAAGACGGCTGGTCACTGGGAAACGCTGACTTGCCGTATAAAAAAGGTCAAGGGAGTGCATGACATCTATTTCGTTTTTAAAGGTAATGAGGGCCAGTTGTTCAATTTTAACTGGTGGAAGTTTAAAAAAGACTGACAGAAAATAGAATGAGGACAGTCCGGTTAAAACTAAAGAAGCGATCAATGAGCATTACAAGGGCGAAGCTTATGCGTATGGCCAGCTTGCTGCGTTTAATACTGGTATTTAAAACCGACCAAATATATTTGCTTTTTATATTACCGTGGAGACATACCTGTGAATTTTTTAAAGGTTTTAGAAAAATAAGACAGGTTTTCAAAGCCGGTTTGCAGGCTGATATCCGAATACGTCATCCGACTCGTAGCCATCAGATACTGGGTCCGTTCAATACGCTGCTCATTGATATAAGTGACCGCCCGCTCCCCGGTGTATTCTTTGAACTGCCGGGAGAAATAATCTATATTTTGACTGACCCTTGATGCCAGATGTGCAACCGAAAGATCCTGATGGAGATTAACCAGGATAAAGCAGAGTGTTTCAGATATTCCGTAAGTATGCGTTTTGGAACAGGGGTTATTAAATTATTTATTAACTCTAATTACCGAATATAAATGGAAATATTAATATGTACTGAGCCGGGATTACTTGATTATAGAGAACGGCAGAAACCGGTTTTGATCAGGGATCATGCGATTATCAAGATTAAGAGGATTGGCATTTGTGGAACTGATCTGCACGCTTTTGAAGGTACACAGCCTTTTTTTAATTACCCCCGTGTGCTGGGTCACGAACTTTCCGGAGAGTTGGTTGCATTTGATAATGCACCCGGTTTTGAATTGAATGAAATCGTGACGTTTACGCCGTATTTTAATTGCGGGCATTGTATAGCGTGCCGGTCAGGCAGCACTAACTGCTGTGTTAACATAGAAGTTTGCGGTGTACATATCGACGGCGGAATGGCTGAATACCTGCTGGTTCCTTCGCATACTCTGGTACATGGGGAGGGGCTAAGCTTTGATGAGCTGGCGCTTGTTGAGCCATTGGCTATCGGTGCTCATGGCGTCAGGCGCGCAGCTATAATAAGCGGTGAATTCGTGTTGGTAATGGGCGCCGGTCCCATTGGTCTGGGTACTATGGAGTTTGCCCGGATACGCGGCGCGAAAGTAATTGCTTTAGATGTTAATGAAGAACGACTTAACTTTTGCCGGGAAATAATTAAAGTAGATTATACCATAAATGCCTGCTCGCCCGATGTGATGCAGGTGTTGAAGGAGATAACCGGCGGGGATATGCCAACTGTTGTTATCGATGCCACAGGCAACCTCAATGCCATCAATAATGCCTTTCGCTACATGGCTCATGGGGGCAGATATGTACTGGTCGGGTTGCAGAAGGGAGATATCTGCTTCAGTCATCCTGAATTTCATAAACGCGAGGCAACCCTGATGAGCAGCAGGAATGCTACCGAACTGGACTTTGATTACGTGATCAATTCTATTAAGAAAGGTTTGATAATGCCCCTGAAGTATATCACCCACAGGGTTAAGTTTAGCGAGGTTAAAAGAGATTTTGCAAGCTGGTTAAAACCTGAAAATGGTGTGATAAAGGCGATGATTTCAATGGATGATCTCTATTAGGAGCTGCAAATGCTTAAAAACCTGATAGTCAACCGTGCAGAATAGAAATAGAATAGTTGTTCTTAACGATTTGCACGGGCTATTGTTTATCTGTCGCCCGTTACTCATTTTGCCGATTAGTACCGGTTTTATCTGGATAACCCGATGTTCGATTTTTTTCAACAGGTGCCGACCACCTGAGACGAAACAAGAGTGCTGTCATGTACCAGCATAGGCGATGTGGTGGCCTTTGCACGCCGTAAGGGCGATACCTGGTGGATAGGCGTGATGAACGGGGGCGATGCGCGGGAAATCAAGATCCCGCTGAATTTCCTTAGAAAGCAAACGCAAGCCTCCCTGGTTTATGATGGCGCAACTAATACCAGTATCAACAGGCGTGAGCAAATGCTAACGAAGCGGGATGTATTAACGATAAAGTTGCGTACCAGCGGAGGCTTTTTTGCCAGAATGCAACAGTAGCCGGGTATTCCGGATAGTTGAAGCAGTAGTTCCAATAGCTCCGCTGCGGCAAACGGCTGGTTAATTACCAGCATAATTGGTTAAGATATTGTTCTGTTTTTTGTAAAAGAAGTCCAGATCAAAAGGACAACCAAAATGATAAATCAATAATTGAGTAAAGACAATTGGGAACAACGTGGGACTTTGAAGTATGGCACCAGCCGACGCCAGCGTTGTACGATCAGGGCCTTTAAGGTTCGGATAGGATCAACAGATGTTAAATAACCGATGCGGTAAACATATGTTGTATATATACCACAATATGTGCGGGTCTTTTTTGCCTTGATATCAGAGTTTTGCGCTTACAGAAGGGGGCTGTCCCAGTGATGTTTAATCAAAATTTGCAGACAGTCACCGATGAGAATATTTGCAGTATTGTTTGCGGTTATTAAAACTTAAAATAGCTACCGGCTAATAAATTGCGTTTCATCATCAGTATTGATGATATTATCAATACGGCATATAAATCACTGAAGAAAAAAACAACTTACTAAATGGTAAAATCTTTAAAAAATATAATATCGGTTGTCTTGATATCAGGTGCACTTTTTGGAACTAGTGCTTCCGCCCAACAGTTGACAAAGCTTACGCTCCGGTTGGATCAGCAGGGAGTTCCTGCGAGCCCGATGTTATACGGGTTGATGACCGAGGAGATTAATTATGCGTACGATGGCGGAATATACGCGGAGCTGATCAGGAACCGAAGCTTTAAAGATAATTACAAAAATCCGGACCACTGGACCTTGATAAAAAGCGATGCCGATTCGTCCGAAATTGCGCTGGATAATAAACACCCGGTAAATGAGGCTTTAACCATTAGCTTGCGACTGCACCAGAAAGCCGATGGCAAGCATACCGCATTGGCAAATGACGGTTTTTGGGGAATACCGGTGCTCCCCTCAACTCTTTATAAAGGCAGTTTTTATGCGATGACCGACAACAGCAGCGCAGGCCCTGTTACGGTAAGTATCGAATCGACCGATGGCAAAACTATTTTTGCGACGGCTGATGTCAGCGGCCTCGCCGGCAGCTGGAAGAAATTTACTTTTAAATTTTTCACTACAGCTTCCGCCGTGCCTACTGCGGCAACGCGTTTCGTCATCAGGCCCCCCGGCAAAGGAAATTATTGGTTTACACTTGTATCCCTTTTCCCGCCTACTTATGTGAACACCGCCAACGGAAACAGGCGCGATATTATGCAGTTGCTGGCGGCCATGCACCCTGAATTTCTGCGACTGCCCGGTGGGAATTACCTGGAAGGCGGAATGTTTTCGACCAGATATAACTGGAAAAAAACACTGGGCCCGATTGATCACAGGCCGGGTCATCAGGGGACCTGGGGATACCGGTCATCTGACGGGATGGGGCTGCTTGAATATCTGGAATGGTGCGAAGACCTCAAAATGGAGCCGTTACTGGCCGTTTTTGCAGGTTATACCTTAAATCATGACTACGTGGAGGCGGGACCCTTACTACAGCCTTACGTGGAAGAAGCGCTGGAAGAAATTGAGTATGTTACCGGCGATACCAGTACAACCTATGGACGGGAACGCGCCCGCGACGGGCATCCGGCCCCATTCCCACTCCATTATGTGGAGGTTGGCAATGAGGATGGCTTCGACATGTCGGGGAGCTATAACGGCAGGTTTGCCCAGTTCTTCGATGCAATCCGCGCCAAGTACCCTGATCTGAAAATCATTTCCACGATGGGAGGGAAAGATTTTTTGGGGCAGCGCTTCCCCCTTACCAAACGTATTCCGGATGTCATTGACGAACATTATTACAGGAGCGCGTACGACATGGAAAGCGATGCCGGTCACTACGATAACTATGACAGAAGCGGCCCCAGGATATTTGTCGGCGAGTGGGCTACCCGGGAAGGAAAACCAACGCCTAACTTTAATTCAGCACTTGGTGATGCAGCCTGGATGACGGGAATGGAACGAAATTCGGATCTTGTGGTGATGTCCTGCTCTGCCCCTTTATTTGTAAACGTCAACCCCGGTGGTATGCAATGGGAATCGGACCTAATTGGCTATAATACCTTAACGAGCTACGGTTCGCCTTCGTACTATGCACAGCAGATGTTCAGCAATTACCGCGGCAATGAGGTAGTTAGCATCGTTGGGGAGGGAATACCGATCAAGCTGCAGGTATTAAGCCATAAGGATTCGCTCAATAAGGTAGTTCCCAAAACTTACCCCTCCTTATTCTACGTAGCGACCCGCGATACAAAAAACGGCAGATTGTATATCAAGGTTGTTAATGCAGGGTCTTCGGCGCGGGAAGTAGCCATAGATCTGAACAGGGTAACGTTTGTAAACAGCAAGGGGAAAATAGTTATGATGCAGGCCGATAAACCGGAAGATACCAATACAATAACGGAGCCGAAAAAAATCTTCCCTGTAGTTTCGACCTACACAGGGTTTAAAAGATCCTTTTCCTACAACTTTCCTAAATATTCAATCAGTATACTGCAAATCGATACAAAATAATGGCGTAAGCGGTGGTATAGCACTTTGTAAACAATTGATTTCGCACCCGCATCAGTGATGCTTGCCGGTATTTGGAAACCAATGCTACCGGCCGGTACATTTTTAAACTAAATATAGCTAAATGGTCATGAGGAAAATTTTCGGCACCTCTCTTTTTATCATTCTTTCGTTGTTCATGGCACCAACCGCTTGCCTTGCACAGACTGCCCATAACCCTATTATCTATGCGGATGTGCCCGACATGTCAATCATACGCGTGGGTAATACTTATTATATGAGCAGTACCACTATGCATATGAGCCCTGGCGTGCCCATTATGAAGTCCCGGGACCTCGTCAACTGGCAAATTGTCAACTATGCCTACAGTATTTTAGATGACACCGATGATTTAAACTTAGATAATGGTCAAAACAGTTACGGGAAAGGTTCCTGGGCTAGCAGCCTGCGTTACCACAAGGGTACTTATTATGTATCGACTTTTGCCGGCAATACGGGTAAAACTTACATCTACACTACTAAAAATATTGAAAAAGGGCCATGGAAGGCTGTTTCCTTTAAACCAAGCCTGCATGATCATTCCCTGTTTTTTGACGATGACGATAAAATTTATATGGTTTACGGCAGCGGGCGGATAATGCTGGCCGAATTAAACGATGATCTGTCGGGAATAAAACCTGGCACAACGCCACAGATACTGATAGCGAACGCCAGTTTGGCCGCCGGTCCGAACCCGGGACTGCTAGCGGAAGGTTCGCAGTTGTTCAAGGTCAACGGAAAGTATTATCTTTTTAATATCACCTGGCCGAGAGGCGGTATGCGAAGTGTCCTTATTCACCGGGCCGATCACATTACAGGACCGTACGAAGGCCGGCTGGCATTGCAAGACAAGGGCATTGCCCAGGGTGGCCTGGTAAATACGCCTGAAGGTTCATGGTATGCTTACCTTTTCCGCGACTTCGGTTCGGTGGGGCGCGTCCCTTATCTGGTTCCGGTAAAATGGGAGGAAGGCTGGCCTGTATTGGGCATTGATCATAAGGTGCCGGACTCGCTCTCGCTGCCGGCGAATAAACCGCTGATGCCCGGCATTGTCGCGTCGGATGAATTTGAACGCCGGCGCAGCGATCCTGACCTGCCCCTGGTTTGGCAATGGAACCATAACCCTGTCAACCAACTATGGTCTGTGAGGCAGCGAAAAGGATACCTCAGGCTGACTACGGGACGGATTGATACGACACTGGTTGCCGCTAGAAATACACTCACACAAAGGACCTTTGGCCCAGAATGCAGCGCAATTACGGCTATTGATGTGTCCGGGCTTAAAGATGGAGACCGTACGGGGCTGGCTTTGCTTCAACGCAAATTCGGGTGGGTAGGTGTAAAAATGGAAAATGGAAATAAGTTCGTTGTGATGATCAATGCGCAGGGAGCACTGCCAGCCGAGGCAGCAAGTATTCCATTGGTGGGTAACCGACTTTATTTAAAGGCAGATTGTGATTTTAGCGATAGCAGGGATAAAGCATACTTTTATTACAGCCTTGACGGGAAGCACTGGACACCAGTCGGCTCCGCGTTACAAATGGCTTATACCATTCCCCACTTCATGGGCTACCGGTTCGGCCTTTTTAACTATGCCACGAAAACTACGGGGGGATATGCTGATTTCGATTTTTTCAGGGTGAGCGATAAAACCGGAGCCAGGTGATTTAACAGCTGGTCAATCAGTCGGGTAAGATATTTAAACAACCCGCGCCTTGCTTAACAATTATTGAGCGCTCAATAATTTTATAAAGAGATAAAATGGGTAAGGATACTCCATTTTTAAACACAAGTGTTACAAATGGAGCAATAAGTGGTAGCGTAAAAATGGCAAAGCGCCTACCTTGCGCAACTATCCATTATATAAACCGAATCATAATGGCAGCGCATGTTGCTTTCACGATATTAAATGGTAGTAAACTATTATTAATGTTCCAATGAAAGTGATTATAACAACTGTATTATTTGCGGCGATTTTGAGCACGTTTGCCATGGCGCAAGACACGATTAGCTTATATGCAGGTGCCATACCTAATTCAAGGCCGAACCGTATGACTTTCCCTGTGGGGCATATAACACCTGGGCTGGTTTACCAAGTTATCCATCCCATGCTGGAAGTTTATCTTCCTGAAAAGGAAAATGCCACAGGAGCGGCAGTAATTATTTGTCCCGGCGGAGCCTATAAAGTGTTAACCTACGAGGCTGAAGGCGTGCGCACCGCCAAACAATTCGCCAAAGATGGCATTGCTGCATTTGTACTTAAATACCGTCTTCCAGATGATTCCACGATGACCGACAAAAAGATGGGGCCGCTGCAGGATGCCCAGCAGGCTATAAAGCTTGTGCGCGGGAACGCCTTAAGGTGGAATATTGATAAGAACAGGATAGGGATCATGGGTTTTTCAGCCGGCGGGCACCTTGCAGCGACGGCGGCTACCCATTTTCAATTTCCGGTGATCAGGAATGGCGACAGCATCAGTTTGCGGCCTGATTTCCTGATATTGATTTACCCGGTTATCAGTATGAAGGATGGCCTCACGCATGCCGACTCGCGCACAAATCTGTTGGGCAGTAATCCATCCCGGCAAGTAATTGATGAATTTTCGGAGGAGCTACAGGTAAATGATGATACCCCGCCTGCATATATTACCCATGCTGGTGATGATCAACTGGTTGATGTGGATAACAGCATCCTGTTTTATGAAAGCCTGCGGCGCCATCATGTCAGGGCGGAGCTGCATATCTATCCCAAAGGCGGCCATGGTTTTGTGCTCTCCCAGCCCGCAGCGGAATGGATGGCTCCCGTTTATAAATGGATGATAATTGAAAAACTTATTGAAAAGTAACCTTTAAATTAACCATGTCATGAAAAGAACAATTTACCTGCTTTTTGCCCTGCTGCTGACGGGTTTATCGGTGTGGGGGCAGGCGATGCCCCCAGGTGCAGCAATGCACATGCCCGGTTCCGGGGTTCCGGCTTCTTCCAATATACGTTCGGCAAAGTACCCGGAAGTCTTGCCTGATCACCGGGTGGTTTTCAGGATCAAAGCGCCGGATGTACAAAAAATGCAGGTGGACCTGGGCCGGAAATATGATATGGTGAAGGATAGAGCCGGGTATTGGAACCTCACAACTGACTCTATTGGCGAAGGGTTCCACTACTATACGCTGCTGGTGGACGGGCTGGCGGTCGCCGATCCTTCCAGCGAATCTTTTTACGGGATGGGGAGTATGGCCAGCGGCATTGAAATTCCTTTTTCCGGCGGCGATTACTATGCGGAAAAAGATGTGCCGCATGGCGGTATTCGCATAAAGCGCTATTATTCAACAGTTACCAATTCCTGGCGGCAGCTGTATATCTACACGCCACCTGGCTATGATACCGTAACGGATGATAAATATCCTGTACTCTATCTGCTGCACGGCGGCGGCGAGGATGAACGCGGCTGGGCAACACAGGGAAAAACAGCGTTGATCATGGACAACCTGATTGCGGCATCGAAGGCAAAGCCTATGCTGGTGGTGATGCCCGATGCCAATCTCGGTGCCGGTGGATTTGGCGAAGATGGATTGAAGGCATTTGAGTCGGAGATCAGGCAATGTATTATTCCGTTCATCGATAAAAACTACAGGACCAGGAACACTAGCGCCAGCCGGGCGCTAGCCGGTTTATCAATGGGCGGATTGAATACGTTGTATACCGGAATATATAATACGGATCTTTTTTCCTACCTGGGCGTTTTAAGTTCCGGATGGATTTTGCCGGCCCAAAGCGGCATAGCCAGTGCCCAATACGATTACCTCAGGCAAAATGGCCCGAAAGTTAACGGCGCTCTGAAATTACTCTGGATATCGGAGGGCGGGAAAGAAGACATCGCTTATAAAAACGGTCATATTATGCTGGGCCGGCTGGATGAGCTGCACATAAGGTATAGTTATTACGAATATCCAGGCGGCCATACCTGGCCTGTTTGGCGGAATGACCTTTACCATTTTGCGCCGCTGTTGTTTCGGTAAATTTGCGCACCGTATATATTCCTCTCAGTTGCTGCTGATCATCTGGCGGGGGGGTAAATAGATCATGATCAGGTATCACATATCCATAACTATAAACATTAACGATGAAATATTTTAGGCAATGCCTGGCGGTTGCCGGGCTGATCTTTTTGAACAGTCATCTGTCGGCACAAAATCCGCTGATCATGACACAATTTACTGCTGATCCCTCGGCGCGCGTTTTTGAGGGTAAGGTATATCTTTATCCTTCGCACGACATCCCGGCGATGCCCGGGCATGGAAAGGCCGGTTGGTTTTGTATGGAGGACTATCATGTCTTCTCCTCGCCGGACCTTACCCGCTGGACGGATCATGGTGTGATTATAAGTCAAAGCAAGGTGCCGTGGACGGACTCCACCGCTTACAGTATGTGGGCGCCTGATTGCATAGAGCGGGCTGGAAAGTATTATTTCTATTTCCCGGCAACGGCGAAAGCCGGCAATGGCAGGGGATTTGCGGTAGGGGTTGCCATAGCTGATAATCCATACGGCCCTTTTGTGCCACAACCGCAGCCGGTCGCGGGCATACATGGTATAGATCCGAATGTCCAGATCGCGCCGGACGGCACGGCTTATATCTATTGGGCGCAAGGAAATCTTTACGGTGCAAAACTTAAAGCAAATATGCTTGAACTGGCATCGGAGCCGGTAAAGCTGGAAGGCTTTCCCGACAAGGGTTTAAAGGAAGGCCCTTACCTGTTCGAACGCAAAGGTATTTATTATATGACCTATCCGCATGTGGCCGATAAGACGGAGCGGCTCGAATACGCGATGTCTGATAGCCCCCTCGGGCCTTTTAGATATGGCGGTGTACTGATGGACGCGTCCCCGTCGGGCTGCTGGACCAATCACCAGTCCGTTATCGAATTCAAAAATCAATGGTATTTATTTTATCATGATGACGACCTGTCGCCAAACTTTGATAAGAACCGGTCGGTAAGAGCGGACAGTTTGTTTTTTAATGCGGACGGCACGATTCGCAAGGTTATCCCCACCCTGCGTGGCGTTGGTATCACCGCCGCATCGCAAAAAATACAGATCGACCGCTACAGCTCCAGGAGCGCCGAGGGTACGGCAATAGCGTTTCTTGATACCCTTGACAGGTTTAGCGGCTGGGAAACCATTTTCGATAAACCGGATGCATGGGTACGATACAACAGCATCTATTTCGGCAAGAAGAAAAGCAGGGCTTTGGTAATCAATGCGCGTTCGGCAACCGGAGGCACTTTGCTGATAAGAACTGTTGGTGCAGCCGGAAAGATCGTCGCGCAAGTGCCTATTCCAAAGGGGAACGATTGGAAGGGTGTTAAAAAAGCAATTTCGGCTATACCTGCCGGCCTGAAAGACCTTGCCGTTCAGTTAAAAGACGGGGGCAGGGTAGAAGTTGACTGGATAAGTTTCGAATAGGCCCCTGGCGACCAGGGAATTAATAACATATTGCCAGCGCTGACGGCCATTCAATTACACCAGTTTCACAAACCAATTAAACAAAATATGAAAAAGTTGCTACCTGTACTGGCGTTTGCCCTTCCTTTTTCGCTGTTTGCCCAAAATGCGAAAATAAAGATTGATGTAAACAGAATTATCGGAGATATTGATCCCAGGATATACGGGGTATTTATGGAACCCATTCAATTTAGCGGTAAAAGAATGGGGTTGCCGGATTCTGTAAAATTTAATACCCTTTATGGTACGTTATACGATCCATCTTCACCGCTGGCTGATGAAAACGGTTTTAAAAAGAATTATATCGATGCCATGCGAGAGCTTAAAATCACCAATATGCGCTGGCCGGGCGGTAATTACCTGATGGGGTATAACTGGCAGGATGGCATCGGCCCGAAGAATAAGCGGCCTGCCCGTATCAACCTGGCGTGGGGCGGCGTTGATAATAATCACGTAGGTACCGACGAATGGTTTGCTTTAAACAAGGCGATCGGCAGCGAAAATATTGTAGGTGTAAACCTTGGCCTAGGAAATATTCAGGATGCCGCCTACTGGCTTGAATACTGTAACTATCCCAAAGGAACTTATTACTCGGAGTTAAGGGCAAAGAACGGGCATAAAGATCCTTACAACGTAAAAATATGGGATCTCGGAAATGAAGTTGACGGTGCGCCCTGGGAGCTGGGCCATAAAACGGCCGAGGATTATGTAAACATCGGCAGAGAGGCAGTAAAGGCCATGACCGCTGTTGACAGTACCATTAAATTCGTTGCCTCCGGTTCTTCCTATTATGAAAATACCGGGCAGTGGATCGAATGGAACCGGAAAGTGCTTTCCGGGTTGGGTGATAAAATAAGTTACCTGTCTATTCACAGGTATTGGGATAAATCCGACGATTATTATACCTATATGGGCCAGAGCGCGGTGGATTTCGACGAAAAGATTAAGGTTACCGCCGATGAAATAGAAGCTGTAAGAACAATGTACGGCTTTAAAAACCCGATCTACATAGCGGTTGATGAATGGGGAATTATGTCAAGGGACCTCATGTCTGTCTTGCCGATAGCGCAATGCTTCAACTCATTTTTGCGTCATGCCGATGTCGTTAAGATGGCCAATTTCACCATGCTCACTTCATTACTGGCAAGCGACAATCGTAAAGGAACGTTTAAAACACCCCTGTTTTATATTTTTAAAGCATATGCCAACATTTGTTCAGGCAGTTCGGTAGACGCCTTTGTTGAGTCCGGTACATTCAATACAGCCAAATACAAGGATATTCCCTATTTGGATGTCACGGCAACGTATTCCAAAGCAGATAAAACAATTGTTATTAATGTTATAAACAGATCGGAGGATCAAAGCATCTCCACGGCTATTTCCAATACTTCAGGAGGTTTCGAGGGCCAGGCAGAAGTGAGCCTTATCGCCGGCAAGGAGTTGCAGGAAGCATTTTCATTTGATAAACAGCGCCAGTACATACCTGCAACAAGTCATGTGGCGGTCAGGAACGACGAGTTCTATTATACTTTTTTACCCCATTCATTCACCCAGATCAAATTAAAGGCCGGAAGCCAGCTATGAAGGCAAGCGGGGCATTTCGAAATGCGGAACAAGGACCTGTTTTATGAATTTGCTTATAGAGATACCTATGAACGATCGCGCTAATAGAAGTCCTTTGGGACATTGTTTAAGGGCCTTTACTGTTGCTGTATTATTAATTACTGTCAGTGCTTTATCAATGGGGCAGACGGTCGTAAGGCTCAAAGGTAGGCCAGCTGTCTATAGCCAGTATAAAGTTGCCGGAAAAGCATTTATGATCGCTTCCAGCGGCGTTTCGGCACCGATCTTAGTGGACCCGGGAGACTGGAAGGGCGTTATACGCGCTGCGGGCGACTTTGGGGATGATGTCCGCAAGGTCACCGGCACAGCGTCCCAGGTTATTCAAGACGGTACCCTTGGTAAACATTCAGTTTTGGTGGGGACTATCGGTAAAAGCCGGATCATTGATCAGCTCATCGCTGAAAAAAAAATTGATGTTACCTCTATAAGGGGCAAATGGGAATCTTTCCTGATCCAAACGGTAGATGATCATCTGGTCATTGCGGGGAGCGACAAACGCGGGACTATTTTCGGTATTTATGACCTCTCGGAAAAAATTGGGGTATCGCCCTGGTACTGGTGGGCTGATGTGCCCGTAAAAAAAAGTAAAAGCCTGTATGTGGAAGCCGGCCGATTTGTACAGGAATCCCCCAAGGTAAGGTACCGGGGGATTTTCATCAATGATGAAGACCCGTCATTTGGGGGCTGGGCGCGTAATAAATTCGGCGGAATTAATTCAAAAATGTATGTTCATATTTTTGAGTTGTTACTGCGCTTAAAAGCCAACCTGCTATGGCCTGCTATGTGGGGCAAGTCCTTTAATGAGGACGACGTGTTAAACCCGGTTTTGGCGGATGAATATGGGATAGTGATGGGTACATCGCACCACGAGCCGATGATGCGCGCTCAGAAAGAATATACCGACAGGAAAAATGACATAGGCGATTGGGATTATACTACCAACGCCGATAACATCAGGACGTTTTGGACGGATGGACTGGAACGGAACAGGCACTTTGATAACCTCATCACCATCGGCATGCGCGGTGATGGTGACGTGGCTATGGGCAAAGGCAACGATGCGGACAACATGCAGACCTTGAGCAAGGTCGTCGCTGATCAACGCGATATTATCAGTAAGGTCTATCATCAGGACAGCGCCGAAGTTCCGCAGGCGTGGGCGATATTTACTGAAGTACAGCGCTATTATGATGCAGGTTTTACTGTTCCCGATGATGTAACCCTTTTATTTTGTGATAACAACTAGGGGTATATCAGGCGAACTGGCCCGCTGAAGGAACGGGAGCGTAAAGGAGGCCTGGGGATCTATTACCACATTGACATGAATGGCGGCCCCTGGAACGACCGCTGGATAAATACGACCACCCTTCCCAAATTACACGAACAGCTTAACCTGGCCTATCAAACAGGGATTAACCGGGAATGGATCATCAACGTGGGCGACCTTAAACCTAAAGAGTTGCCTATTGATTTTATCATGCATTTTGCCTGGGACCCGGATGCCATTCACGCAAATGAGACCCGCCATTATACGGTTAAATGGGCCGGATCGATATTTGGAAAAAAGCATTCCGCAGCAATTGCCGATATCGTTTCGAAGTATGCCAAATATAATCTCTGGCGAAAACCTGAAACACAGGATCCGCGTATCTTCAGTTTCGTGAATTACCATGAAGCGGATCGCGAGTTTAAGCTATGGAGCAGCTTGGAAGGCCGCGCTGAAGCATTGGGAAAGGAGATTGCCCCCCGGGCCGTGGACGCCTATTACGAACTGGTACTATATCCTGTAAGGGCTTCTGCGGGCGTAGCCGAAATATATCTGGATGCGGGACGTAATAATTTATATGTAAAGCAGGGAAGGGTGAGCGCAAACTATTATGCGAAGCAGGCCCGGGATCTTTTTGATACCGATCAGCAGTTAAGTAATTTCTATAATGATACCCTGGCCGGGGGCAAGTGGAAGCATATGATGTCTGATGTTCACATCGGCTACCGGCAATGGTCCATGCCCCGCCAGAATCAGCTGCCTGAACTTAAGCAGGTGGTGCCGCTTACTGCCCCGGCAATGGGCGTTGCCGTTGAGGGCAGCGAAGAGGCCTGGCCGGGCAGTATGGCGAAAGCTGAATTGCCTGTATTTGACGCGCTAAATAAACAGCATTATTTTATCGACATCTTTAACCGCGGCACCGGTCCGTTTAAGTTTACCGCAAAAGCTGATCAGCCCTGGGTGAAAATCAGCCGGGCTAAAGGGACAGTCGATAAACAGGATTTGCGGCTTAATGTGGACATTGACTGGAAAGCCGCCCCGGCAGGTAAAACACAGGCGATTATCGAAATTCAGCAAGGTAATATACAGGTGCCTGTGGCCGTTACGCTTATTAGCAGCACACTGCCGCATGTGAGGCAGCCTTATTATGGGGGCTGGGGAGAATTTTCCATTCCCGCGCAGCAGTTTAAGGTCAATAAGCCGGGAAGGCAGGCCAGATGGATAGTCCTGCCTGATCTTGGCAGGGATGAGGCAGGCATGGGGATCGATCCGGTTACCGCCCCGAGTTCCACACCGGGATCGGCACCCGTACTGGAGTACCGCATTTTCCTGCCTGATACCGGCGGCACCAAAGTGTGCCTGGGTATTTTACCAACACAGGATGTAAACCCGCGCCGGGGGTTAAGAATTGCGGTAGCGATAGATGACCAGGTGCCGCAAATTATCGACGCCCGCAAAGGTTTTCATGACGAGTTCAATGAATATACCCCAGCCAGCCTGGCTATGTCGCCAGGGTTGAAGCCCTTGCCGCCATTAGGCCCGGATTATGCACTTGTTTCGCGCGCCAGTCCCCGCCGGAATGAGGTGTTTGATAATTTAAGATGGCTGGACGTGGAACTGGAAGTGAAAAAAGCTGGAATGCACCAATTAAAGGTCTTTATGGTTGACCCTGAAGTAGTATTGGAAAACATCGTTGTCAATCCCAGCGACAGGTACCCGAGTTATTTTGGCGCGCCACCGGTGAAACACTAAGACCGGCAAAGCCGGTTCACACCTGTAAACCCGTATCGTTGAGACGCCATAGGGAATTATCCCGCGCTTCGGCTGACCTGTTCGCGTAACAAAAGCAAATCGTTTTAAATAAACAACGGCAATACGTTAGGAGGAACCTAAAAAGTTTGTTTTTTTATGGGCCTGCCTTTACCGCTTTTCCACAGCTGTTAACAACCCGGAGCGCCACGCTGCTAATCAGGCCGTTTCACTGCTTTTTTCTGCTTTCCTGTATTCTGTCGGCAGCATATGGAACTTCTCTTTAAAAGACCGTGAAAAATAATGAGGCGTGGCAAAGCCGGCCTCATAGGCTATCTGCGAAACCGTCAGGTCGGTTTTTAAAAGCAGTATGGCTGCCCGGTCAAGTTTATATGACCTGATAAATTCCACAGGCGGGAGCCCCGTGAGCTCGAATATTTTGGTATAAAGTGCAGCACGGCTCATCGCTAAATGCTCGCTGAGGTCCACCACAGAAAATTTGGGGTTGTTCAGGTTGTTTTCTATGTATTTGATAACGTTGCCCAGGAATTTTTCCCGGCTTGACTCCACTTCTATGTCCGGGTGAACTACCTTCAGCTGCCTGGTGTACGTATTTTTAAGCATCGTATTGAGGTGCAGCAGATTTTTTATCTTGACATTTAAAATTTCAAAATTAAAGGGTTTGGTGAGATAATCATTTGCTCCGGATTCAAGTCCTTTCAGCTGCTCATCTTCGCGGGTGCGGGCGGTCAGCAGAATAAACGGAATGTGGCTTGTACGCTTATCCGCCTTGATTTTCTTACTCAGCGTTATGCCATCCATGTGGGGCATGGTGATGTCGCTGATAATCATATCGGGGTGGCATGACAGGGCTTTATCCCAGCCTTCCAGGCCGTTGGCGGCTTCAACAACCTTATATTGCCCTTTGAGGTTATCCTTGATATAATACCGAAACTCATCATTGTCTTCAACAATGAGCACGACAGGCATTTCTCCGGCAGCCAGACCAGCCCTTTTTGCGCGCTGTTCTTTTTCCTTCAGGTTCGGTTGGTTTGCCGGTTCGGCTGCCGCTGTACTTTCAGCGAAAATTTCCAGCGGGAGCAGCACGCTGAAAACGGAGCCTTTTCCTATTTCACTGTCAACAGAAATACTGCCGTCATGCATCTCTACAAATTCTTTGGTGATAGAAAGACCGATCCCGCTGCCGGGGTTCAAATTCCCTGAGTTGGTATCAGGCGCCTGATAAAACCGTTTGAATATTAAGTTTTTTCTGTTCGGGTCCACGCCGATCCCGGTATCGCTTATTTTTAATTCCAGCACTATTTTTTGGGGGCTGGCGGTGGCATGCTTGATGACGTTGACAGCGACCGTTCCTCCGGGTAAAGTAAATTTGAACGCATTGGAAAGCAGGTTAAACAGGATACGTTCCACCTTATCGTGATCAAAACGTACAAAAAGCTTTTCCTGCGGTGCATCGAAACGGAAATGAATGTTCCGCGATTCCGACAGGTCATGAAAGGAATCAATCACATCGCTGACAAACGAAATGATTTCGCCTTCGCCAACGCTGAGCTTTAATTCCTGTTCTTCCAGTTTCCTGAAGTCTAAAAGCTGGTTCACCAGGTTCAGCAGCCGCCGGGCATTTCTTCGTATGACCGCCAGCTGGCCTGTAGTCTGCTGGTCGCTATGCTCTGTCATCAGCTTATCTGCGGGTGCCATGATCAATGATATCGGCGTGCGGAACTCGTGGCTCAGATTTGTCAGGAACTTAATTTTCATCAGGTCAAGTTCATGCAGGCGCTCCGCTTCTTTTCTTTCTTGCTCCAGCGCGAGTTTTTCCTTCACTTTCTTAATTCCCCTGTGGCGAATCAGCAGCAGTATACCCAATGCCACCAGGCCATACATCAGGTAGGCGTACCAGGTCATCCATAACGGCGGGTGGATGATGATTCGGATTTGCGCGCCCGTATTGTTCCAGATGCGGTCATTATTACAGGCACGCACCATAAATAGGTATTCACCGGGATCTAAATTGGTATAATAGGCAGTGGTAGTTGAACCCACGTAATTCCAGCTCTTATTAAACCCTTTCAGCCTGTAAGCGTAGCGGTTCTGCTGCGGAAGGGTAAAGTTAATCGCTGCATAGCTGATCGAGAAATCCTGTTTATAGTCCAGGTCGATCTGTTTTGCTACTGAAATATCCTGTTTAATTGCCTGATTACCGGCCGGTTTTACAATGTTGTTGTTTATTTTTAACGCGGTGAGGAATACAGGAGGAACATTAGCGTTCCTTTTAACTTCCTGTTGCGGTTCGATATAATTAAAGCCGTCCGCTCCCCCAAAAAAAAGCGCCCCCTTACTGGTTTTAAGTCCGGATCCGTCAAGAAACGCGTCGTTTTGCAATCCGTTATAAGCCGAATAATAAATGAATTTTTTTAACGATGTGTTCAGGGTGCAGATGCCTTTATTCGTACTTAACCATATATTACCACTGTTATCTTCCAGTACTTTGTGCACTACGCCATCCGGCAGTCCTTCCGGCGCGGAATAGGCTGAAAATTTCGCATCTTTGACATGAAGGCAAAACAGCCCGTCCCCTGCTGTGCCGATCCACATATTGCCGTTATGATCTTGCAGGAGCGAAAAAACGCGGTCGATCGCCATTCCGGTATTTTTGTTGTTGTATACCTGGAATTTTTGGCTTACCGGGTTTAAAACAGCTATCCCGCTGCCATAGGTGCCAATCCATATATTCCCCTTGTGATCCTCCTCGATGGCCCGGATATAACCATTCACGGGCAAAGGCCGGTCTCCGGGGGAGGCAGGTGCCGGGACATATTTTAAAAACGTTTTTGTGATAGGGTTGAACACGTTCACACCTCCGCCGTTAGTTCCTATCCATACCTGGCCGTTTTTGGTTTCCTTTAAGCAGAAAATATCGTTGTGGTTAAGGTGCAGATCGTCTTTTCCGGCATTCAATTGTTCGTAACGGCCAGTTTGGGTATTGTAGATAAACAGTCCGTCCTGAAAAGTGCCGATCCAGAGCTGTTGATTGTGGTCCAGCATCATGCTGAGGATCGGCAGCCCGGCTGAATTGCTTTTTTCTTTTGCTTTAATGGCGATATGGCTGAACAGGCCGCTGTTGACGTGAAAAAGGTTCAGGCCGCCGCCATCTGTGCCGACGAATATATCGCCGTCTTTGCCTTCCGCAAACGATGACACGAAGGGCGCGTTAAGCCCGCCAGGGTCGTAGGCATTGTTTTGCCGGGAATTGAATAAGGTAAGGTTCCTGTCATACTTGTCCACACCGCCCTGGTAAGTGCCGAGCCAGTATATACCCTTCGGGTCGATATAAATACAGCGGATAGATTTGCTGTTCACGCTGAATTTATCCCTGTCATCATGATAAAAGCGCCTTACATTTCCGGAAGCCGGGTCGATAATGTCGAGGCCTCCTTCGGCTCCAACCCAAATTTTATCGCCATCTGCTGCTATGCTGTAGATCAGGTTGCCGCTGAGCGTATTGGCATCTGAGGGACTGTACCTATAAATTCCGAAAGTGTTGAGGTCAGGTGACAGGCTGCATAATCCGTTATCAGTCCCTATCCACAATCGTCCCTGGCATTCGGCAATCGTATTCACCGCGCCCGCAGGGATGCCTGGGGCAGCAGCATCTTCATGCTTAAAGGCTATAAAACCGTCCGACCTTTTATCATAGAGGTACAAGCCCTCGTCCGTGCCAACCCACATTCTCATTTGGCTGTCACGGAAAATACATAATACAATGCCTGAACGGAGCCGTCCGTTTTTGCCTTTATCTGGCCGGTAAAGTATTTCTTTTTTGGTTGCGGGGTCCAATACGCACACGCCCGTGATTGTTCCGATCCAAAGGCGGCCGTAATTATCGCCGTATATAGATTTGATATAGCTGTGAGCAAGGTACCCCCCCGAATCGGCCTCGGCATAAGTCAGGAACTGGTCGTGGGAACGGTCGAGGTAATACAATCCGCCGCCCATGGTACCCACCCAAAGCCGCCCCGCGCTATCCTCATATATGCTGGTAACTTCTTTAGAGCGGTACCCAGATTTATCCCCCGGATCAAAGCGATAGGCTTTATGTTCCATGCCGTCGAACCTGTCGAGTCCGTCTGCTGTTGCAAACCACAGAAATCCGTAATGGTCTTTGATAATTGCATTAATCGTATTGGAGAGCAGGCCGTCGTGAGAAGTCAATACTGTAAATCGTATAGCCTGTCCGCGGCATTGGAAAGTAATACCTGCGCTAACGGTGAATATAATGCAGAAAAATAAGCGCGAAACCATTGCTCGCTTAAACCCTGCCCGTAAATATAACATGCCCGGTGTCATTTGCTTTTAAATTGTACAGACGTTCACCTACTGATGAACAGAAATAAATTGTAGTGTAGAAAATAAACGGTTTATAAGGCGTGCCCTTTATGCTAAAAGTTTAGCATAAAGGGCACACTTGTAAATTTAGATTTTAATTCGTTAGGAAACAATGCAGCGCACAATAAAAGAAAAGTATAGCCCAACCTGGCACATTTTTACTACTCATGCAATGTTTTTTGGATGCTTTGCATGTATTCTTTATAACAGCAATGTCTCACAGGATGCTCAAAGTGGAGCCGGTGTGCTGGTTTAGATGGCCTGGCGATTCGTTGCATAATTCTGCATTCAGGTTTTCGCGGGCCTAAAATCTGCTATTTTCAACCAAAGTGTTAAACATTTGGACATTTGTGGCACATGAAGCAGCATTTTCAAAATACTTTTGGTCGGAATCAGCAGTGAAGGCATTTGCTTCACTTCCTGTTAAATTTTATACCGGCCTGGAAATAATTTTGTCCGGGAGGATTAAAATTCCTCCCGGTACCACGTAAACCATACATTATGAACAAAAACTGCTTTTTTAACAGGTCTTCGGATAGTTTGACCATACAGGATATTTAACCCCGGCACAACGAGAGAAAGCTATGGCAGATAACGGCGAAGTATTAGCAAACAACAACCATCTGAAGGGGGCCTTTTTTTGGGTGATACTGTTATTGCTGCACAGTTACTTACCATGTTACGGACAGGCAAAGCCACGGCTTTATTTATTCGCGAAGGAAAATAACGGTATTGTGCTGCACGGGAAGGATGAGAAACTGCAGATTGATTTTATTGACGCAGAGACTGTAAATGTGAAATACGTCCCTTCCGGCGATTTCAAAGACAACGGTACAGATGTATGCGTCCCACGGCAGAAAAAAACTGTAGATTTTACGCTTCGCCGATACGCGGGGCTGATCACCCTGAGCACTTCGCGGCTAAAGCTGGAAATATCAACGGTTTCCGGCAGCATAAAGTACTTTGACAGCGCAGGCAAACTGTTGCTTGCAGAGAATGCGCAAAACCCCCGTTTGGCGCAAAAAATAAAGTTAAACACCAGCGTATTTGATGACCGGAATAGCAGGACTGAAAAAACGGCCAATGGGGATGTGGTAGTTGCCGATATAAAGAAGGAAGACGCCGCAGGTACCGCATGGAGGGTGAGGCAACAATTTACCTGGCAGCCGGGTGAAGCTTTATATGGACTTGGCTCGCACCAGGAAGGTTATATGAACCTGCGCGGAACCTGTCAGTACCTCTATGAATACAACCTTAAAAAAAGCATGCCGGTGCTGATGTCCAGCAAAGGTTACGGGTTGTTGTTCGATGCGGGATCAGCAATGGTTTTCCATGATGACATTGCTGGCAGTTTTATGGATATGCTTGCCGTAAACCAGGTGGACTATTATTTTATGCTGGGGCCCGGATTCGACCAGGTCATACACCATTTCAGGTCGTTGACAGGTAAGGTCGAACTCCCGCCGAAATACGCTTTCGGCTATGTTCAGTCCAAAGAGCGGTATGTCGGTTCGCATGATATTGACAGCGTGCTCAATCGCTTCCGCTCTGCCCGTATTCCGCTGGATGTGATCGTTCAGGACTGGTTGTACTGGAAAGATGGTTTATGGGGCTATAAAAAGTTTGATGAAGCCAAGTATCCCCAGCCGGAAAAGGCCATTGCAAATGTTCATAATAACCATGCCCATTTCATGTTATCCATCTGGCCGCAGCTGGCGGCAGACGAGGAAAAGGCCATGACGGAAAAAGGATTTGTGCTGGGCCGGAATATATATGATGCCTTTAACCCGGCGGCCAGGAAGATGTATTGGGATAATTATGTGTATAAAAATTTATTTATAAAGGGCGTTGATGCATGGTGGTGCGATTCCTCGGAACCCGTAGAGTTTGACTGGAACAGGGGGGGTAATGCTATCGCAGGTGATCCGGCTGCACGTTTCGAGAAAAATGTACAGCTGATGTCGGAATTGCTGGGCGCCATGAGGGTAAATACGTATTCATTGCACCATACCCAGGGAATTTATGAGAACCAGCGTAAAAGCGATCACGAAAAGCGGGTTTTTATTTTAACAAGAGCGTCTTACCCTGGGCAGCAGCGATATGGTACGATGGTTTGGAACGGCGATACCAAGGCTACCTGGGCTGATTTTAGCAGCTGGATACCCGGTGGCTTAAATTATATGGTGACAGGGTCGCCATACTGGACGATAGACGCGGGTGCATTTTTCGTACGCAGCCGGCCCGAATGGTTCGCAAAGGGCGAATTTCCAGGTGGCCTTGCTGACACCGGCTACCGGGAGTTTTACGTGCGTAACCTCCAGTACAGCGGATGGCTGCCGCTTTTCAGGAGCCACGGCAGCGACGTAGCGAGGGAGCCCTGGGCCTTCGGAGTACCGGGCGATGTGTTTTACGATGCCATCCTCAAGCAGATCAATCTTCGGTATCGCCTGCTACCCTATATATATTCTACAGCTGCCAAGGTCACCAACGAAGATTATACCATGACGCGTTCCTTGCTTTTTGATTTCCGGACGGATACCAATGTTTATAACCTGAAGGATGAGTTCATGTTCGGCCAGTCTTTTTTGATTTGCCCGGTCATCGTGCCGATGTATTATTCACCGGGGAATAAACGCCTGGATAAAGTGGCGAAGGAGCGGGTGGTTTACCTGCCAAAAGGTGCCGGATGGGTCGATTTCTGGACCGGGAAACGATCAGCCGGCGGCGAAACCATTGATGCGGCTGCGCCTATCGATCATATTCCTGTATTTGTCAGGGAGGGTTCTATCGTCCCTATGGGGCCGCTGGTACAATACACCGCGGAAAAGCCTGCCGGTGCCTGGGAGATCAGGGTTTATCCCGGCGCTGACGGAAAATTCACCGTTTATGAAGATGAAGGCGACAATTACAACTATGAGAAGGGCCACAAAACCGCTTTCGACCTGTCATGGAACGACAAAAATCAAACGCTCATCATTGGCAAAAAAACAGGCGCTTTTAAGGGCATGGCCGCAACAAGGGAGCTGCATATAGTGATGGTAAAAGAGGGCGCCGGGACGGGCATAGCGGGGTTTGAAGGCAAAAAAATCACCTATAGCGGCCAGCCGCTGACTGTAAAATTATAACCGAATTAAAATAAAGAACTATTTATCATCACCAGTTATATGAACCTGAAAAAAAAATTACTCACTGCAGTATTTATGGTGTGCGGGCTATTTGTTTCCGCACAGACACTTCCTTATCAAAACCCTGCCCTGTCCTCTGATGCCAGGGCAAGAGATCTTGTAAAGCGCCTCACCCTTAAAGAAAAAGTGGGCCTGATGAAAGATATTTCGGATCCGGTGCCGAGACTGGGCATTAAGAAATTTAACTGGTGGAGTGAGGCCTTGCACGGCTACGCGAATCAGGGGCCTGTATCGGTTTTTCCCGAGCCAATAGGGATGGCCGCATCTTTTGACGACCAGTTATTGTTCCATGTTTTTGACGCCGTGTCCGACGAAGCACGTGCCAAGAATAATGAGTATAAGAAACAGGGGGAAAGCCAGCGTTTCCATGACCTGTCTGTCTGGACGCCGAATGTGAATATCTTCCGCGATCCACGCTGGGGCCGGGGACAGGAGACTTATGGAGAAGATCCCTATTTAACCTCGCGCATGGGTATTTCGGTAGTGAAAGGTTTACAGGGCCCGGCGGATGCCAGGTACCGGAAGTTGCTGGCCTGTGCCAAGCATTATGCGGTACATTCGGGTCCTGAATGGAGCCGTCACCAAATCAATATCACCGATGTAAGTCCGCGGGACCTTTTTGAAACCTATTTGCCGGCTTTTAAGGCTTTGGTGCAACAAGCTGATGTAAGAGAGGTGATGTGTGCTTACCAGCGGCTGGATGACGAGCCTTGCTGTGGCAATAACCGGCTGCTGCAGCAGATCCTGCGAAATGACTGGGGCTATAAATACCTCGTTGTTTCAGATTGCGGCGCTATCACGGATTTTTTCAATTCCCACCATGTATCATCAGACGCTACCCACGCCTCCGCCAAAGCAGTGCTGGCCGGCACTGATGTGGAGTGCGTAGGTTATGCATTCGATAAGATACCCGATGCGGTCGCACACGGGTTGATCCAGGAGAAAAACATAGATAACAGTGTTATCCGGCTGATGACCCAGCGTTTTGAACTCGGTGAAATGGATAAGGATGAACTTGTGCCCTGGACTAAGATCCCACTATCGGTCGTCAATTCCGCCGCGCATCAGCAACTTGCCCTTGCTATGGCCCGCGAGACGATGACCCTTCTTCAAAACAGAGACAATATTTTGCCGCTCAGTAAAAATCTTCCTAAAGTAGCTGTTATCGGGCCCAATGCCAACGACGCGCAGATGCTGTGGGGGAATTATAACGGTACACCTGCACAGACCATCGATATACTCGAGGGTATTAAAGGCAAATTACGGCCGGAGCAGGTTATTTATGACCAGGGCACAGACCTCACTGAAGATAAGATCACATCGGGCGTCATGGCAGAATGTGCCATTGACGGGAAGAATGGCCTCCGCGCTACTTACTGGAACAACAGGAATTATGAAAGCCCCGTTGTTATAACGGAACAGTTGAATGATCCCCTCAATCTTACCACATTTGGCGCTCACCAGTTCGCCCAGGGGGTCAATACCGAAAATTTTTCCGCCAAATATGAAACGGTTTACAAGCCTTCGGCCGGCGGGGACATTGTGTTTAAGCTGGAGGCGACCGGTTCGGCAGAGCTCTTCATCGATGGAAAGTCTGTATTACGGACCGGCAGCTGGAGGTCAGTACCTACCCGGTTTTCTTTTACGGTTGAGGCCGGAAAGGAATACCATATTGAACTGCGTTACCGCCAGCTGAATAACTGGGCAGCCAATTTGAAGTTTAATTTCGGGCGGGAGATTCCGGTTACTTATGACGCTTTGATTGCTAAAGTAAAGGACGCAGACGTTGTGGTGTTTGTCGGCGGTATATCGCCAAAACTGGAAGGTGAAGAAATGCCGGTGCTGCTGCCGGGTTTTAAAGGAGGTGACCGCACCGATATCGAATTGCCCGAAGTGCAAAGGAATTGCATGAAGGCTTTGAAGCAGGCAGGTAAAAAGGTAGTGTTTGTAAATTGTTCAGGATCGGCCATTGCGATGGTGCCGGAGACCGAGAACTGTGACGCTATCCTGCAGGCCTGGTATGGCGGGGAAGCAGGCGGACAGGCGGTGGCGGACGTGCTGTTTGGCGATTTTAATCCCTGCGGGCATTTGCCGGTTACATTTTACAGGAACCTGCAGCAATTGCCTGACTTCAGCGACTATTCGATGAAAGGGCGCACTTACCGTTACCTCACCTCAGCGCCTTTATTCCCATTTGGATACGGGCTCAGCTATACTACCTTCGCCATTGGCGAGGCCAAAGCCGACAAAACGGTTATTGGTAAAGCGGAGGGCTTGCAGCTTACCGTACCGGTAAGCAATACGGGGAAAATGAATGGAACAGAGGTCCTTCAAGTCTATGTGCGGAAATTAAATGACACGGCGGGACCGGTCAAAACACTCCGGGCCTTTCAGCGTGTGCCGCTCTCTTCCGGAGAAAATAAATCAGTGGCCATTCCGGTGCCTGCAAAAGCATTTGAATTTTTTGACCCTGCGGATGCCGTAATGCGTGTCCTACCGGGGACCTATGAATTATTATATGGAGCAAGCTCGAATGAAAAAGACCTGAAGGCAGTAAAAGTAACTATCAGGTGACCGGATCCGGCTGTTTCCCCGGGAACAGCGCTGACCTCACGGTCAGGAACTCAGGTAACCTCAGTCCGGAAGGTTTACTAACCTTCGAAAAGTACCGGGCGGTACTGCCAAAGAATTATAGCATTATGATTATTTAATTTCATGAAAAAAAACATACGGAGATTCATCTATAAAAACAGCGCCTGCCTGATCATGATTGCGGCAATTCTTGCGACGTTACCGGCGGGCGCTTTTGCTGCCTTGGGGCAGGGCAGGTTCGCGGATTCCTCCCGGTTTTATCAGACAGTTAACACCTATGTTAATCCTGTTCTCCCAGGCGATCATCCCGATCCTACCTTGTTGAAAGTAGGTAATGATTTTTATTACTGTGGCTCGACTTTTCACTTCAATCCATACCTGCCGGTTTATCATTCCAGGGACCTGGTTCACTGGGAAGTTATTGCGAGGGTTCTCCCGGCGTCTAAAGCCGGGTGGGTGAGTGATCATCCCTCAGCAGGTATCTGGCAGGGGGCTATCACCTATTTTTATGGTTCCTACTGGATCTATTTTTCGGCCGGCGGCCAGTGGGTCTGTAAAGCGCGCTCCGCTGCGGGTCCATGGTCAGCGCCGGTTCAGGTAAAGACCTATACTGCCACTGGTAACCTTGGCTACGACAATTCCATTTTTGTTGATGATGACGGCAAGCCTTATATGGTTATTAAAAACGGCCAGAAGGTCAACCGGCTGCAGGCGATTGGAAAGGATGGTCAATTAACAGATAGCGTCATCAATCTTGACTGGATAAACGCCCGGTTACAATATAGCTGGGCGGAGGGGCCGGTGATGTGCAAGCGTAACGGTTATTACTATTATTTTCCTGCGGGTGACGTATCGGGGGGGCAATATGTCCTCAGAGGCACGGCATTAACAGGCGATTCCACGAAGTGGGTAAGGCTGGGTGATTTCTTTAAGCCCGTTACCGATGCTAAAGCCGGTTTCCGCCGTCCCAATCACATCGCCGCTCCCGTACAGCTGGCGGATGGCACCTGGTGGACGATCGGCCAAAGTTATGAAAAGTATGATGGCGATGACTGGTCGGGCATGGGCCGGCAGACATCGCTGTATCAGGTAATTTGGGAGGGTGACAGGCCATGGGGCCTGGCACCTTCCAGTCAACCGGCTTTAAAACCGGACCTGCCGCGGTCCGGGATCTCATGGAGAAGTGTCCGGACAGATTATTTTGACAGCGATTCATTGGGCGCCTGGTGGCATTTTTTAACAAAAAAGGCATCAGCTGCCTTTACGTTGACCGAAAGGAAAGGCTGGCTCAGGCTAATGCCGGGATCTGCCGGTACGCATATCGTACAAAAAGAAACCGATCATAGCTACACTGCGGTTACCAGGGTGGCTGTTACTGCAAATGATACCGCTGACCAGGCCGGGATATACCTTACCAATGGCGACCAGCATGTGGTGGTAAAACTATACACGGGTTATGATAATGGCAGAAAAGTCGTTTTAAAGATGGATACGGCAATCCGTGCTGCGCAAGTTGCCACTGGAGATACGGTTTGGTTAAAACTGGAAAGAGATGGTCATAGTTTAACTGGCTATTACAGCGGTGACGGCAAATCGTGGCTGGCCCTGGGCGCACCTGTCAGTGCCGTTAACCTGGACAGGGCTCAACCCAATTTTAATTCCTGGGTGGGCACGAGCGTGGGTTTATTTGCAGAAGGAAAACCGGCCGATTTCGATTTTTTCGTTTGTAAGGACGGCCGCTCGGTTATTCCTGCTACCGGCTACCGGAACTATTACGGAGTGACTGCAAATGTCAGAAATGGCCTGCGGTCAGTTACCAATACTTCTGTATATGGCGGCTGGTTCATGATTTCAGGTGTGGAAATAGGCCGGCTGCCACCTTCAGCTATCGAGATCGTCGGATCCTCCGCTATCAATGGCAAATTGGAAATAAGGATAGATGATTTACAGGAGGGGAGGTCAATTGCTGAAATGGCGGTAAGCCGGACGAATGAGGGCAGCTGGAAGGCGTTTACTGCACCGCTTAAACAGGTAACGGGCCAGCATGATGTTTTTGTAAAGTTCCCGCAGGGACAGCCAGGTAAAATATTAGTAAAAAGTATAAGATTTCTTTATCAATAAGTCAATTGTTATCTGGGAAAAGTCTTCCGGTTAATTTTATAAAGAACATAAATTCAATTCAGCAAATGAAAAAAAGCAGCCTATTCCTCACCGCCATCCTCCTGGTACCGGTTTTTGCCTTCTGCCAGGCCAAATCTTTAAAGCGCCGCAAAAGTGCCGGTGCGGCATTTGAGTCAGGGCATTACCGGAATGTTTTTCGCGAAGCGGGGTATACGCAGGAGGCTATCGACCGAAAAGTCGCGAAGGCTTACTACGATGTGTTCGAGGGCCCTACGCGCGTGTATTTTGAAGTCGGTGATACGATGGGATATGTGTCTGATTTAAAAAATCACGATGCCAGGACCGAGGGACTTTCCTATGGGATGATGATCGCCGTACAGCTCAACAAGAAGGATGTTTTCGACAGGATATGGCGCTGGTCAAAAAAATATCTGCAGCACCAGGACGGGCCTCACGAAGACTATTTTGCCTGGAGCATCAACCCTCAAACCCTGAAGCGCAATTCAGAGGGCTCCGCTTCGGACGGCGAACTCTACTTCATTACTGACTTGTTATTCGCCTCCAATCGCTGGGGCGACAGTTCCGGCATTAATTATTACGCGGAAGCGCGGAAGATACTGGATGCGATGTGGAAAAAAAACGGCACCGGTAATGTTTTTAGCTTAATTAACCTTGAGCATAAACAAATAAGTTTTGTACCGGAGGGGAATGGATATAACTGGACGGATCCGTCTTATCATTTGCCCGCATTTTATGAAATATGGGCGCTTTATGCTAAAGACGGGCATGAGCAATTTTACCGCGATTGTGCGGATACGGCGAGGGCTTTTCTACACCGCGCTTGCGATACCATAACCGGTTTAAATGCTGATAATACCTATTTTAGCGGTAAGCCGCTATCCAACAGATGGATGCCGGCCGCATTTCGTTATGATTCGTGGCGGGTGCCCATGAATATCGCCATGGACTATAATTGGTTTAGAAAAGACAAGGAATGGCAGGAAGGATATGCCCGGCGTTTCCAGCGCTTTCTGCGCTCGAAGGGTATCGATAGTTTTGAAGACCAGTTTAACCTTGATGGTTCCCGCCCCGATTTTATCCTTCAGGCGGGCCAGGTAAAAAGGCTAAGGCATTCCATTGGTTTGGTGGCAACGGCGGCATCAGCTTCCATTATGAACAAAGACCCCCAAAGTATTGATTTTGTGCGCGTATTATGGAATGCAAAGTTAGAGCCTTACGACGACGGGTACTTTGATCCCTACTACGACGGGTTACTTTATTTATTCAGTTTGATGCACCTGAGCGGCAAGTACCAGATTATAAAACCAACTATAAATTAGTTCATATTAAAACCATCCTTAAACATGAGAAAATTATCACCAATGCAGTGTTTGCTTTTTGGCATAACGCTGCTGCTGACCAGTCGTAGCGGGGCATACGGGCAGGGCATTGTTAAACAGGCCCCAAGGGGTTTTGATCTTTTCCGTGCGGACATTCCCCATGGCAAGATCGATACCTTCAGCTATTTTTCGAAAACAGTAGATACAACGCGGAAGGCGTTGATTTATACGCCGCCCGGTTATTCAACACACAAAAAATACCCTGTACTTTATCTTTTACATGGGATAGGCGGCGATAAAACGGAGTGGCTGAATGGAGGCACGCCGCAGGTGATCCTGGATAACTTATATGCCGGAGGCAAAATAGCGCCCATGATTGTCGTGATACCAAACGGAAGAGCCATGAAAGACGACCGGGCGGTCGGCAATATAATGGCACCTGACAAAGTAGCGGCCTTCGCCGCCTTTGAAAAGGATCTATTAAATGATCTGATCCCTTTTATTGATAAGCAGTACCCGGTATACAAGGATAGGGAGCACCGGGCGATTGCCGGGCTGTCCATGGGCGGAGGGCAATCCCTGAACTTTGGCCTGGGAAACCTGGACAAGTTTGCCTGGGTGGGAAGTTTCTCCGCGGCACCCAATACAAAAAAGCCTGAGGAATTGCTTCCCGACCCCAAGGCAGCTATTGCTAAATTGAAATTGCTTTGGATTTCCTGCGGCTCAAGCGATGGCCTGATCACCTTTAGCAGGCGTACCCATGATTATCTGGTAGAAAAAGGTGTTCCGCACATTTATTACATCGAACCTGGAGTGCACGACTTTAAAGTTTGGAAAAACGGTTTATACATGTTCTCTCAGTTGATATTCAAGCCGGTAGACATTGCGACCTTTCCTTCCTATGTTTACCGGCAGGAAGAAGGTGTGCCGGCATCTACGAATATTCCGGGGGTTAAATACCCGCAAATACTGCCGGATAACAGGGTTTTGTTCAGGGTGAAGGCTCCTGACGCCCAAAAGGTGCAGATCGACCTGATGAAAAAGTATGATATGGTCAAAGATACCGGTGGTTATTGGACCTTAACGACTGACCCGGTGGTATTGGGTTTCCATTACTATTCGCTGGTCATCGATGGCGTGTCGGTTGTGGATCCCTCCAGCCAGACATTTTACGGCATGGGCAGAATGGCCAGCGGCATAGATATTCCTGATCCTGACGGGGACTTTTATACAACGAAGAACGTGCCCCACGGCGAGGTGCGCAGCGTAAATTACTATTCAAATACGACCAAAGCCTGGCGGCGGATGAACGTGTACACGCCACCCGGCTATGATACCGAGGCCGGAAAGCGGTATCCGGTACTTTATTTACAACACGGTTCGGGAGAAGACGAAACCGGGTGGCCTACGCAGGGTAAGATGAATTTTATACTTGATAACCTGATCGCTGACAATAAAGCTACGCCTATGATCGTGGTGATGGACAGGGGATATGCGACAGACCCCTCAGTCCCGGCGACCGCTGGTGCCCATGGAATGAGCATGGCCGGGAATGTCTTTCCGCAGGTGCTGGTGAGCGAAATCGTTCCATTTGTTGATCAAACCTTCAGGTCAATTGCGGACCGCGATCACCGGGCCATGGCCGGGCTTTCCATGGGCGGATTTCAAACTTTTCAAACCACTATGGGCAACCTCGACAGATTTGCCTATATCGGCGGGTTCAGCGGCGCAAGTTTTTTGCAGGCGGACACAGATGTAACCAAAATGTTTAATGGTGAATGGGCCGATCCCGCCGCTTTTAATAAAAAGGTAAGAGTACTCTACATCAGTGTTGGTACCGCAGAGCCTGCACGGATGTACAGCGGTTTGAAAGCGTTGCATGAGGCGCTGGATAAAGCGGGTATCCGTCATGTTTACTATGAATCGCCAGGGACTGCGCATGAATGGCAAACGTGGAGGCGTTCCTTAAATCAGTTTGCAGGGTTGATCTTCAAAAATTAAGCAGCCGGGCTGCAGGCGCAGATCTGTTATGGTGTACGTTCGCCGCGCATATAAAAGGAACTGTACAACGGCGACCATTAATTGAAATTAAATATTTGGCTTATTATGTATTACCAATGAAAATAAAACGGAGCGTCATGTTATGTATGGCGGTGATTCTTTTGACCGGCAATGCGTTCGCTCAAAAACGGCATCTTTATCTATTCCTGTGCTTTGGGCAGTCAAACATGGAAGGGAATGCCCGATTTGAACCGCAGGATACAACCGTGGATAGCAGGATGCGCGTGTTACAGGCGGTAGATTGCCCGGACCTGGGCAGGCAAAAAGGAAGCTGGTATACGGCCGTTCCGCCTTTGTGCCGTTGCAAAACAGGACTGACGCCTGCCGATTATTTTGGAAGAACGCTCATTGCCCGGCTCCCGAAAAAAATAAAAATTGGCATCATCAATGTCTCGGTAGCCGGGTCCAGGATTGAAATATTCGATAAGGATAATTTCCAGGCCTACCTTTCCGGAGCTCCGGGATGGATGAAAAATATAGCAGCTGAATATAACGGCAATCCCTATGCTACGCTTGTTGAGTTGGCGAAAAAGGCTCAAAAAGTTGGCGTTATCAAGGGCATCCTGTTGCACCAGGGGGAATCTAATCCAAATGATTCGCTCTGGACAAAAAAGGTGAAAGGCATATATGATAACCTGATGAAAGATTTGAACCTGAAACCGAAGTCAGTTCCTCTGCTTGCCGGTGAACTTGTTAATGCTGACCAGGGGGGCGCCTGTGCAAATATGAATAAAATCATCGCGACACTGCCTGCGGTCATCCCTAATGCCTACGTTATTTCTTCTTCTGGCTGTTCCTGTGCCGGTGATCACCTGCATTTTATGGCTGAAGGCTACAGGAAATTAGGGAAAAGGTATGGGACTAAAATGCTGGCTTTGTTGGGTTACGGGGACATGGCCGTCGAATGACCATGCGGGCGGCTACTGACTATAAAATACAAACTATCTCTTATGTACGTATTATTTAATAAAAAGCCGGGCATGCTGTTGCTGGCAATACTGGTATCGCTGAGCGTTCTGGCGCAGCAGGCGGATCGCGGCCTTAAGCAAAAAAATGCAATTGATGCCGCTAAACGCTATAAACTGTGGTATGATAAGCCTGCTGCGAACTGGAACGAAGCCCTGCTGGTCGGCAATGGCTTTATCGGCGCCATGATCTTCGGCAATGTTCAAAATGAACGCATCCAGCTCAACGAGTCAACTATCTGGGGAGGCGGCCCCAATAATACGATTGATTCGGGAGCAAAGCCATATATTACCAGGGTACGGTCCCTGCTGGCCGGGAAGCAATATGCGGAGGCCCAGGCGTTGGCTAACAGTAAACTTGGGCCGAAGGGAAACAGCGGGATGCCATACCAGCTTGCCGGCAATTTGTACATCAGCTTGCCGGGAACAGACATCGTTAGTGACTACTATCGGGATTTGGACATAGGTAATGCTACGGCTGTTGTCAGGTACACGATGAACGGCGTACACTATAAAAGGGAATATTTCACCTCTTTCGGAAGGAATGTGATGATGGTGAGGTTTACTGCAGATCAGCCGGGTAAGATCAGCTGTAAGGTGAAACTTCAGAGTCCGCTCAGATCATCGGTGACCATTAACGAAAAAAAGGAACTGGTATTATCCGGGTGGGGCAGCGATCATGAAAACCAAAAGGGGTTAATTAAATTTAATGTGCTTACCAAGGTCAAAAATTCAGGCGGCAGGCGCGTGGCTGATACTTCCGGCATTACGGTGTCACATGCGGATACTGCGGTGATCTATCTTTCGATAGCTACCAATTTTGTCAACTATCATGATATTTCGGCTGATGCGCTAAAGCGTGCGGAGGACATTCTGACCAGGGCTTCAAAAGATAGTTTTGATGCGTTGCTGCACAGCAATATCCGGTTTTACAGATCTTATTTTAACCGGGTAAAACTTGATCTTGGCATTAATGAGGCCGCAAGACAGCCTACGGATTTACGGATTAAAAATTTTTCAGGCAATAATGACACCCAGTTAGCCGAATTATGTTTTTAGTTTGGCCGGTATTTGCTGATTTGTTCATCCCAGCCCGGTTCGCAGCCCGCTAATCTGCAAGGCATCTGGAACGGGGAGGTCAAAGGCCCCTGGGACAGCAAGTACACGGTTAATATCAATACGGAAATGAATTACTGGGCAAGCGAGGTAACCCAGTTACCGGAATTGAGTACACCGCTTTTCCATATGATCAAAGATTTATCCGTTACTGGTAAGCCTGCCGCGCAAATCATGTACGGCGCGCGCGGCTGGGTATTACATCATAATACGGATATCTGGCGGATAACAGGTATAGTAGACGGGGCTTTCTGGGGTTTATGGCCAACTTCGAATGCATGGCTGTGCCAGCACCTCTGGGAACATTATTTGTATTCCGGCGACAAGCGGTTCCTCCAGGAATATTACCCGGTAATGAAAGGCGCCGCTGAATATTATATTGATGCGCTGCAAAAGGAGCCCGGGCATGGCTGGCTGGTTGTTTCACCCTCCGTATCGCTTGAGCACGAATATATTGAAGGGAAAGAACAGGTATCCGTTACAGCTGGTGCCACGATGGATAACCAACTGGTTTACGGACTATTTACTGACTTGATCAGGGCTGCTGCCGAACTCCACTTTGACCGTGATTTTGCAGACAGCCTGGCGTCCTACAGGGAACAGTTACCACCGATGCAGATTGGCCGGTACGGGCAATTGCAGGAGTGGCTGGAAGATTTTGACCGCCCGGACGACAACCATCGTCATGTTTCTCATTTGTATGGCCTGTTCCCGGGCAACCAACTGTCACCTTTTACGCAACCGCAACTTTTTGCTGCTGCAAAAAACTCGCTCATTTATCGCGGCGATGTTTCCACGGGATGGTCCATGGCATGGAAGATTAATTTGTGGGCGCGTTTGCTGGACGGCAATCATGCTTACAAGCTGATCAGGGATCAGATAAAACCTGTTAGCGGTCATTCCGGCGGCAGTTACCCCAATCTGCTGGATGCCCATCCGCCTTTTCAGATCGACGGTAATTTGGGCTGTACTTCGGGGATAGCGGAAATGCTGGTGCAAAGTCATGACGGCGCAATTTATCTGTTGCCGGCCATACCGGATGAATGGGAGAACGGCAGTATTTCGGGACTCATGGCCAGAGGTGGTTTCAAGATTGACATGACCTGGGCCAGTCATAAAATAACAAAGCTGGTGGTTTATTCCTCACTTGGCGGCAATTGCCGCTTACGCATCAATCAACCTGTCAGCAGCGGAATGCTGACCGAAGCCCGTGGTACTAACAAGAATCGTTTTTACCAGGTCATGGATTTGAAAACACCGATTGTTAAAGAGAGCGGCAAGGACCTGACAGTCAACTTACCCAAAACCTGGCTGTACGATCTGGCAACAAGCCCCGGTCGAACTTATACGTTTATAACTAAATAAGCTATGGGTCGTTTACCGGTCTGTTTAGTTCAGCAGACCGGTGAAATGGAATGCAAATGGTACAACCGGTCCGCGAGTCGCTGCTATCGTTAATAATTTTTCCGGCAATTACCCGGCTGCTGCGCAGGGTTAATTGCCGATGCTTGAACTTGACCACGTGATTTCGTGCGCTTTAGAACACTGAGTTGTGTTTAAGGGGAAGAAGAATAGCAATTAATCCTTAAGAAGCTGGTGTGGTTAAGGTGTTCAGGAAATGCCTGTTTGTATTTTTCGAAGTGGGGTAGTCAATTGCTCCTAAAAATCCATTCTAATTTTTAAATAGCTCCAGCTTCGCAAAAAAATCGCCAAACATCAAACCGGTATCGATATGCTGATATACCCTGATTTTTCTGCTACCTGGATTTAACTGATAAATACCCGAGCTGCTAATGGTGGGACAGGGCTTATCTACATAATCGCTGGATGAGGTGTCCGGATCGAAAGAGGATTGCAGGGCGGTTAACAATACCAAAGGGCTATCGCCCAGTATATATGTTTCGCCAAGGTTCAGCTTATACTTTTGCATCCTCACTATCAAACTTTCAAGAGTATTGTAAAGATATTTGCCGATTTCACCGTTAGGCTTAATTTTTAGTACCAGTTCTGAATAAGGCAAAATCGCCTGCCGGTAAACGTTGCGGGGCAACTGCCATAAGTTGATCCGGCTCCGGTTGAACACTACTCTTGCCGCATAAATGTCTATATTCAAGTTATACTCGACCGGAGAGGCATTCGGTGGCGGCAAGGCAAGGTCGCTGTATTCGGGACCGCCAATCCATATCAACGTTAGTTTTCCTGTTATTTCCGGCTTAGTCAAAACTGCTGAAGCAATTTCGGTAAGGCCCGCACCGCATAGTACGTATAGCGGCAATTTGGTATCGGTACGTAATGCCTCTTTAATAATGAAGTCAACGGCATCGCTTTTTACCGGCGTACTGTCGTTTTGCATGCCGGAATTAGAGCCGGCTATCACGGGTATCTTGCCATCCATTTTCATAACCGACAATAATTCACGGGCTTTTTTTGCGGCATTGTCCGCCTGTGTTTTGGACGGATCGAATCCATCGTGAGCGTTCAGGTGTGTACCTATAATAGCTCTTATTTCCACCGATGGCGACAAAAGCAGGTGGGTTAACTGGAAAAGGCCATCCGGGTCACCGCCAAAATCATTGTCAATAATCACACGCATACGTGGTGTTATTGGAGAAGCCGTTTGGCCAAAGGCAAAGATCGTCGACATGAACAATAGGATGAACGAGACAATATGAAAAGGTTTCATAATTAATGGCTGGTTTATGTTGAAACAAAGCTAAATTAAAATAATAGTAAATACGGAGATGATATTGCGGGCGCCGCTCGCAGTGCGGGTTAATTTCAGGTTAAAAAGCTCTGTTCATCCATCTTTATAGATAACGGTGAATCAATGGGTCTGGAATGCGGTTTGTTTCTTGTAGTTGATATACAAATACTTATTTTAATAAGTGTGCCCGTTTTTAGCTTAACTCGATTGTTTTGTTAAAAGACAGACTTCCCGGACAGAGGTTGATATTTCTTCTATATTGAACATTTCGCACGCTATTTAAATGCTTTTGTACCCGTCCAGCCATTTTTTACTTCTATAATTTTACTGTTAGGTTAATAAAATTAATAGTGCCTAAAACATGGTAGTTGAATGTTGGCTGTTGTTTCAACGCTTGTGCTTACTACCATAGATACGTTTTGTTTTTATTAGCTATCCGCCCGCCTGCGGGAAATGAAAATTTAACCAACTATATACGCCTGTTCAGACTTGCTTATTCATGTTGAAAAATGAAGCTGATATTAAACTCTTCTGTAGCCGGAACGGTTAGCGGTTTATTATTAGTCTTTTTAAGTCAGTATAATACTGTAAAAAGCTACCGGTACGCATTGCAAAAAATGTTAGATGGTGGATTTTGTTACCTTAAAAAAAGAGCTGATTAAGGCCATTATTTGTAATCGTGATGCCATGAACGTAGCATATGCGAAATTTAACAGGCTACTCACTGGGCTTTTGTCTATAACAAAAACTGCATGGGATTTGATAGCTTTTGTGGTTTCAAAAGGTGAGAATAGCATCATTGTTATAAATACCGGCCTGAAGTGGATAATAAATCATATTACCATTACCAGCATTGATGTAAAACCAGGTGGCTATATGATAAGCCTCCTTAGTCTATTCAGTTGCCTAACGCCTTCAATTCCAAATAACCAATTATTCATTGCGGCAAATTTGATGCGTCGCGACTTAACCAATTTTATTATGAAAAAAACCTTAAATTATCTTTTATGCATCCTGGGAATCCTGACTTTGACAAGATGCAGTAAGCGCGAAATTGCTAATCCAAGTGCTAAATCGTTTATGACAAAGAAAGGTAATAACACATTAAATTTAGCTTCGTATCCGAGTTACAATACTTCACCGCTAGCGCCCGATCAAACAGGGATGACCAGTACCGCAGTCCAGATTGCTTCAAATATCACGTTAGGGATTAATATCGGCAATACCATGGAAGCTCCCGGTAACGAACAGGGATGGGGAAACCCCATGATTACCCAGGCGCTCATTGACAATTATAAACAAAGGGGTTTTAACGCCGTACGAATCCCTTGTAATTGGGACTGGTCACATGTAATTAATACATCAACTGAACAAATAGACCCGGCATGGCTCTCGCGGGTGCAGCAGGTTGTGCAATATTGTGTTAACGATGGTATGTATGTGATATTAAATATACATTGGGATGGCGGATGGTTGCAGAGTAATGATACAGTCACCGCGCAGGCTGCGACTAATGCCAAACAAAAGGCACTCTGGGAGCAAATTGCAACGCAAATGCGTGGTTTTGACCAACATCTGCTATTTGCCAGCACGAACGAACCTGGTGGAACGACTGCCGCAGCAATGAGTGTTCTGCTTTCGTATCATCAAACATTTATTAATGCGGTGAGGTCGACCGGCGGGCACAACAGTTACCGGACGTTGGTGATCCAGGGCCCCAACGGCGCTGATATTGTTGCAACTAACAATCTGATGAACACGATGCCAACTGATCAGGCATCCAATCGTTTGATGGTGGAGGTCCATAATTATACGCCTTACAATTTCTGCTTGATGGGCTCGGATCAATCATGGGGCAATGTTTTCTATTATTGGGGCTCGGGATACCACACCACCTTCGATGTTGCGCACAATCCCACCTGGGGTGAAGAATCGACGCTTAGCGGCTACTTCCAAATGATGAAGACAAAGTTTGCTAACAATGGCATCCCGGTAGTAATGGGCGAATTTGCAGTACAGAGCCTGAATCTTAAGGGAGATTCTTTAAACTTCAACCTTGCTTCCCGGGCGTATTGGTATAATTACAATATGCACCTGGCATTCGCGAACGGCATGCTTCCTTTTCTGTGGGATACCGGGTCGATCATCAACCGGTCGACTTACGCGGTGCAGGATCAGCGGGACTTAGCGGCACTGGTACAAGGAACACAAACCGGCGGATCCGCGACATTTCAGGTTGGTGGTGTATACCAGATCATCAACAGGTATAGTTTTAAGCCATTAGAGATTGCCGGTTGGGGCACCGCCAACGGGTCACTGGCGGATCAATGGGATTATCAGGCCGGTACCAACCAGCAATTTATAGTACAGAGTGCGGCAAATGGTAGCTATTTGTTGACACCTATGCATACCAGCGGGAAGTGTCTGGAAATCTATAGCTGGTCCGGCGCTAACGGCGGTGCTGCGGATATATGGAGTTACACCGGTACCGGCGGCGGTAATCAAAATTGGTTGATTCAGGCAACCGACAATGGCTACTATAAGATTATAAATGTAAATAGCGGAAAAGCCCTGGAAATTACTTTAGGAAACAATCCGGCAATTCCCTTCAGAAATGGTTCCGCGGTTGATCAATATGATTATAATGGCGGCAAAAATCAGCAATGGGCGTTTGTGAAAATATAAGTTTGAATAGAAGTTTACGAACTGCAACATCTTTAAAGCTTAACTCAAAGCATTAGAGATGTTGTATTTTAATAACTGTTTTAGAACAAAAATATATTGCCGTTTACAATGGATCCCTGTATATCCTTTTTTATATAATGTCCTTGATACCTGTCATGGGTTTCATCATTGGAGAGCCCCACATCAATGACGACCCGCGTTAAGAAAGTGCGTGAAAACATGAAAGGTTGTGAGTAATTCACGGGCAAGATGACTTTGTATTTGCGTCTTTCGTTAAAAAAAGTAAATCCCCGTGTGGCTTTTTGTCAAATTGAACATTCCATACTCTATTTTCTGACTTTTGTACCCCTTCTTCCATTTTTGTCTCTTATAATTTTATCGCCGGATCAATAAACCTAAGACGGTCTTAAAAATTGGCGGCTCAGATATTATAGGTGAAAAGGCGGTTGAAAATGCCTGCCCTTAAGCGGCATTCATTTTTCCTATTACAATTTGCTTTATAAAAATGTGCAGCAGCCAATGTAAATAAGCCGGTGTAACCCTGTATTCATGTTAAACAAAAAAGCTATGTTAAATTCCTTACTGTCCAAAGTAGTGACAGCCATTCTATTATTCTTCATTGCAGCGATACCTGCAGTTAACGCCTCTGTTTTATCTTACAAAAAGGAGGCTAACGGGCTTTTATTTACCTTAAGTAACGGGTTGATGAAAGTTAAGGTCTGCAGGGAAGATATCATCGAAGTGAAATACACGCCCTTCGGTGAATTTACCAGCAAACCTTCACTGATCGTAAACGCAAAATGGAACCCGCCCACCTTTAAGGTTTCGGAAAACGGGAACCAGGTTGTTATGATAACCGCAAAGCTGAAAATCATCGTAAACAAAGTAACTGATAACGTTGCTTATGAAGACCTCCATGGTAATGAGCTTGTCTCCGAAGATCAAAAAAGCGTTACGCCAGCCACTATAGCCGGCATCAGCACCTATAATATCAGCACCCAATTTAATTCCCCGAAAGACGAGGCACTTTTCGGCCTGGGCTGCCACCCGACTGACACGGGGGCTATTAACTATAAAGGCAGAAATCAGGACCTGGCAATAAAATATATGACCGGGGCTGTACCGGTATTATTATCTACCAGGGGTTATGGCCTGATGTGGGATAATTATTCGGCATCAAATTTTTACGGTGCCGAGGCAGAAAATACCAAATTTAAATATGTATCCGAAAGTGGGAGGCAGGCCGACTATTACTTTTTTTACGGGCCCAATTTCGACCAGATCATCAATCTGTACCGCACAGCCACCGGCAAGGCTCCAATGTTTGCAAAATGGGCATTCGGGCTGTTCCAGTCGCAGGACAGGTATATGAGCCAGGATGAAATACTTTCAGTAAAGGACAATTACCGCAATAATCACATCCCGGTAGATGTTATTGTACAGGATTGGTATTATTGGGATCCGTTCCCTATTGGTGCTCATGTAATGAACCCTGCACGTTATCCTGACCCAAAAAAAATGATCGATGAATTACATAAATCAAATATTCATGGGATGATATCTATCTGGCCTGTATTTGGCAAAGGGACTAAAGACTTTGATACCCTGAAAAAAATGGGCGGATTAACCAGCATTACCTGGGATAATGTTGTCAGCCATACATTTGATACCTATTACGATGCGCATAATCCCAAAGCACGTGAACTATACTGGGACATGGCCCGCGACAGCTTAGTTAAAAGATATGGCTGGGATGCCTGGTGGGTTGATCAATGTGAGCCGGATAATGGCCTGTTATTGGACGAACGCCGGAAAGCCGACTTTTGGACCGGGAAGGGTATTGACTATTTCAACACTTATTCGCTGGAGCATTCAACAGGCATCTACCAGGGCTGGCGGCGGGATATCCCTAATAAAAGAGGCTTTTTTCTGCTCAGGCAGACCTTTGCCGGTGAGCAGCGAAATGCTGCGGTGATATGGACATCGGATATTTCCTGCTCGTTTGACGCGTTAAAAAGCCAGATACCGCAAGGCATCAATACCTGTGTATCCGGAATTCCTTATTGGACATCTGACATCGGCGGATACCAGTACAACTGGACGGTGCCTGATTGGTCTAAACCGGAATTCAGGGAACTGTTTACCCGTTGGTTCCAGTTTGGTACATTTTGCCCAATTATGCGTATCCACGGCAAGGGTGAACGGGCCATATTTTCAAAGAATTGGGACGAAGGCACAAGGTCAATCCTGTTAAAATATGATAAGCTGCGTTATCGCCTGTTGCCTTATATTTATTCGCTTGCCGCAAAAACCACGCTTGATAATTATACTATGATGCGTTCGCTGGCATTTGATTTTCGCAATGATAAGAATGTATACAAAATACCAGATCAATATATGTTTGGCCCTGCATTTTTGATTAACCCCGTTACCGGAAAAGGTGAAACGGAAAGAAATGTTTATTTGCCGGGCGCGGGCCTGTGGTATAATTTCTGGACAGGTGAAAAACTTAACGGGGGTAAAACAATTAATGCTGCTGCACCGATTGATGAGATGCCATTATATGTGCGTGCCGGTTCTATCGTCCCGATGGGCCCTGAAGTGGAATATGCTACCCAAAAAACCAATAAGGTTATTGAACTGCGGATCTATCCCGGTGCAGATGGCCGGTTTACTTTTTATGAGGACGAGAATGATAATTACAATTATGAGCAGGGCCGGTATTCCACTTTTACATTCGCCTGGAATGATAAGCAGAAAGAACTAAGCATATCGGCTACCAAAGGAAATTTTCCTGGGATGTTAAGACAGCACATCTTTAATATCATATTGGTTAACGGCCAGCATGGTAGCGGCCCTTTGGCCACTAAAGTTGTTGACGAAACGATTACCTATAAAGGTAAGGCAATAATTGTGAAAGTAAGATAAGGGAACGAAACGGAAAATTGAACGATAAACCAGATTACAGTTGATCGTAGCCGTGAAGTTAATTCAATATCATGGCGATGCGTTCCGTAGAGTCAGCTACGGACGCATTTTTTATTTAATAACCCACCTTGTTTAAGGTAGCTAAAAATTGAAAGATGTCTATTTTAGTAACCGAAACCCGGCTGTTGATGCAATACTTTTATTACCTTAGTGTACCGGCTTTAAAAAGTCAACCTGTTGATTTTTTGCTTTTTCAATGATAACCCGATGCGCGTAAAATTTTGTTCTCTTCTTGCGGTTGCAGTAATTTTTGTATGCGTAAATGCATTTGGGCAGGGTAGCCAGTATCGTTTCTCGCACCTGGATGTAAGCGACGGGTTATCACACAATCAGGTTAACTGCATATTTAAAGATTCGGAAGGCTTCATGTGGTTTGGTACCGCATCGGGCCTCAATCGATTTGACGGCTATACCTTTAAGGTATTTAAGCATGACGGGAATAATAAAAATTCACTTTACGACGATTATATAGCCAAGATTTTTGAGGGACCGGATAAAAAATTATGGATATCGACCCGCAATGGGTTCTGCGTTTATGACCCTGATAAAGAGGATTTTAATAGTGATATGTCGTTGCTGTTACGCGCTCTGAAACTTCCTGTAGGGCAAAATGTTACCAAGATATTGCAAACGAGTGCTATGGACTTTTGGTTTTTGTATCCTGATTCAGGCATTTACAGATACAATACCCTGACTAGGCAAACGAAACGGTATTATCACAGCACATACGTTATGCCATCTCTATATTCGAATTCGATTGCGGATATTACGGTTGATGCTAAACGTAATATATGGATTGTATACAGTGACAGGACTGTTGAAATGCTGGATATTAAGACTAATAAAATCACCTATCAAACCAATGTTTTTGATACGGTGAGCAATGAGAAAAACAGCAGTTATTCATTAATTGTCGATAAAGATAATGATCTGTGGTTTTACGCGTCATATGGCGATCTGGGCATATTTTATTACAAGCCTTCAACTGGGGAACTCCGGCACATTGACAAAGAATCAGCCGGGGCAAGGTTAACTACAAACATCATCAGCAATATTATTGAGGATAACGATGGCCTGCTATGGATTGCGACCGATCACGGGGGCATAAATGTACTCGATAAACGGGGTTTCAAAATCACTTATTTACTGAACCGGCAGGACGACGCTAAATCGCTAAGGCAAAACAGCGCAACATTATATAAGGATAACCTGGGTATCATGTGGGCCGGTACTTTTAAAAAGGGAGTAAGCTATTATCATAAAAACATTATCAGGTTCCCGCTTTATAAGCATTTTGCATCAGACCCCGGCAGCCTGAATTTCGAAGATGCTGACAAATTTGTAGAAGACAAAGTCGGAAATCTTTGGATTGGCACCAATGGGGGAGGCCTGATCTATTTTAACCGCAAAACAGGCAAGTTTACCCAGTATAAACATGAGCCGGGAAATCCCGGCAGTTTGGCTAATGACATTATTATTAGTATGTGCATAAGCGATGATCAGAAATTGTGGATTGGCACCTACTTCGGAGGGTTGGATTGCTTTGATGGCAAGGTTTTTACGCATTATAAGCACGACGACAAATTGGCCACGAGCATTGCTGATGACAGGGTATGGAGCATCCTGGAAGATTCCTCGCGCCGTTTATGGGTAGGCACCTTTGGCGGCGGTCTTGAGCTATTTGACCGGTCAAAAAAAACATTTTATCATCCATTTAAACAGTCCGATATAAGGTCCTCGATGGTGTCGTCAATCTTTGAGGATAAACAAGGCAATATTTGGATAGGCGGTTTTTTGGGGATCGATGTGATATTGAAAAAAAACGAACGCGTGATCCATTACGTTTCGGACGGAAACATCAAAAATGGCCTGATCGACAATACCATCAATAGCATTAACCAGGATCGCCGCGGTTTGATATGGATAGCGACGCCGGGTGGGCTAAGCATTCTGAATCCTAAAACAAACGGTTTTACCTCATTGACAACAAAAAACGGTCTGCCGGCCAATTCGGTGCTGTGTACGCTGGAGGATAATAAAGGAGCCATGTGGTTAAGCACCTCAAACGGATTAAGCCGCGTCACCTTAACCCCAATAGCCGGCACATTTAATTTCCGCTTTGAAAACTTTGATGAGACGGATGGCCTTCAGGGCCGAGAATTTAATATAAATTCTGCTTTGAAGACACGACGTGGTGAGTTGATATTTGGAGGTGGCGATGGCTTTAATCTGTTTGACCCCGCAAATATAGAGCCCGTTATCAACAAGCTCCACCTGGTCTTTACCGATTTTCAATTGTTCAACAAAACTGTATCAGCCAACGAAGCCATTAACGGCCATGTAGTACTCACAAAAGCTATAACTGAAACACATCAAGTAACACTCAATTACAGCGAAAATATTTTCTCCATAGCGTTTGCTGCCCTTGATTTTTTTGATCCGGGAAAAGTAAAATATCAGTACATGCTTGAAGGCTTTGACAAGGGATGGGTTAATGTGGATAACAGAACGCGGAAAGCAAGCTATACGAACCTGAATGAGGGCGATTATGTATTTAAGGTTCGTGCTTTCAATTCAAACGGGAAGGCGAACCCGGATTATATATTTTTAAAAGTTAAGGTATTGCCGCCATTCTGGAAATCTACCTTTGCTTATGTGACTTATCTGGCGCTGTTCATTGGTGCACTGTTGTTTATCCGTCATCGCGGCATACAAAAAATAAGAAGACAATATACTGCCGAGAAGGAAAAGGAGGAAGCCAAATTGTTAATTGAGCAGGAGCGTCAGGAGGTTAAGCGCATGCAGGAGCTTGACCAGCTAAAAATTAAATTTTTGACGAATGTAAGCCATGAATTTAGAACACCAATTTCATTGATCATGGCGCCGGTTGACAAGATGCTCACCCGTGCCGACCACGAACAGCAGCAACAGCTTAACATGATCGGAAAAAATGCCAGGCGGTTGTTAAACCTGGTCAATCAGCTGCTTGATTTTCGTAAGATGGAAGTTCAAGAACTGAAGCTGCACAGCAAGCCGGGAGATATTGTGAAGTTCATTAACGAGATCAGCCTCTCATTTACTGATATTGCGGAAGAAAAACAGATCGGTTTTATATTTGAAACTACCGTTGATTCCCTACTCACCAATTTTGACCATGATAAGATAGAACGGATTTTATTTAATCTGATATCTAATGCCTTTAAATTTACGCCGGCAGGCGGTCATATAAGCGTGTTACTTAACGCGGCCAAAAACAGCCAGGTTAGCGATGCCGTTTTACTTGAAATTAAAGTGATCGATACAGGAATCGGGATCCCGTTTGAAAAGCAGGATAAAATTTTCGAGCGTTTTTTTCAGCATGATGTTCCGGAGTCCATGATTAACCAGGGCAGTGGCATTGGCCTTGCCATTACACGGGAGTTTGTGAAGATGCATGGAGGAGAAATAATGGTTGAAAGTGAACTCGATCATGGCAGCTGCTTTATCATCAAATTGCCGCTTGCTATACTTGAAGACCCGGATACGGTTTCTTCATTAAGTAATGGCGCAGAAAGAGAAAAGCCTGACGACAGCGTTAATGAAATTAAAGTTATACCCAAACAGCAGCACGCAAGTAAAAAGCCGGTGATTCTGTTAGTTGAAGATAACGACGATTTTCGGTTTTATCTCAAAGACAATTTAAAAGATATATTTTTTTTAATAGAAGCTTCAAACGGAAATGATGGCTGGCAGAGGGCACTTTCCCAACATCCGGATATTATTGTCAGTGATATCAGTATGCCGGGTATGTCCGGTATCGAGCTTTGCAAAAAATTAAAGAACGACAAGCGCACGTCACATATTCCGGTGCTCCTGCTGACGGCGCAGATTGGTGAGAGCGAACAATTAAAAGGCTTGGAAATCGGCGCTAATGATTACATGACCAAACCCTTTAATTTCGAAATACTTCGCTCAAAAATCAAGAACGTTCTTATTCTCCAGGAGACCTATAAGCGGACTTATAAAAAGCAAATGGATGTGCAGTTGCAGGAACTGCCTTTGCAAAATGAAGATGAGAAACTTTTAAGGAGCATTGTTGAATATATAGAACTCAATATACAAAATGACAGTTTGTCCGTCGAAGAACTGAGCCGCCAGATGAACATGAGCCGGGGATCGCTCTATAGCAAGGTATTAATGCTAGCGGGTAAATCTCCCATTGAATTTATCCGTTCCATAAGGCTGAAAAAAGCAGTGTATTTACTCGAAAACAGCCAAATGACCATCAGTCAGATATGCTATGAGGTCGGCTTTAACACCCCCAAATATTTCACAAAGCTTTTCAAGGAGGAGTACAATACCCTTCCCTCTGCCTTTATCGCTTCCATTCGCCAAAAGAAATTATCCGACACTGAAAATAAAAAATAGCACCTTCAGGACCTTTTACGAAAGTTAACCGCTGACGTCACAACAAGTAGTGATCCGGCGACGTTCCTGAGATCATTTCTCCACATGGCAGTGATTTGATCCAGGTGCTACAGCATGCCTGTTTTATGATTATAAATTCCTGACTTCACTCTGCTTTTAATGGTTTTATCAGACCGCAAGTAGCATTGTACGCTCCGTATTTATTGTAAGTTATTAATAGTAAGGTTGTTATGTTGTTTTGAACATTTGGCCTATACTTTTACTCAACTCTATCCCTCTTGCTTTTACTGGTAACCATAGTTTAGTTTCCTGAGAATATCTATCAATGGGATTTATACATATGTCATTGAAGCTTATTCCCCGATTATAATAATAGACCAACGCAACTAATTTATTTTTTCAGACAACAAACTGGTTTTACTGTCGCCCAAACTTTTCAACGGAGGTTTGAGCGGCTGAATATAAAAAATTCCGGCAAGGGGCATTTCAGGTGTCTTTTTCGGGCGCTTAATTATTACCAAGAATTAAAAAAAGGAATAAATATGAATGAAAGTTAACACAAACACTAAACACTAACCAAGAACTACAACGAACCTAATTATTAAAAAACTTAAAAATCCTTTAAACATGGATAAAAATTTACAAAAGAGAATGAAACGGCATGTTTCATTATTTATCACCGGCATGTTACTTTATCTTTCCGGTCACGCGCAAACCCTCAGGGTCGTCGGAAAGGTAACAAGTGTCGACAAATCAGAACCGATTCCTGGAGCAAACATTAAAATTAAAGGCTCTGCAAGCGGAGTTGCATCCGATATTGATGGCACTTATAAAATAATTGCAAAGCCGGAAGACACACTCGTTTTTAGCTTTTTAGGTTATGAACGTCAGGAAATAGCGGTTAAAAACAACAACACAATTAATGTTAGGCTAAATCCTACATCGAGCGACTTAAGCGAAGTGGTTGTTATTGGCTATGGTAAAGCGCGAAGACCGGATGTCACAGGTTCTATAAGTTCAATAAAGGGATCTGACCTGCGCGAAACACAACCAACTACTTTTGACCAGGCCCTGCAGGGAAAGGTTGCAGGTGTTGTGGTACAGCAGATATCAGGTCAGCCTGGTGGTGGCGTATCTATTCAAATACGTGGTGTGTCTTCAATAACCGGCTCTAATTCCCCATTATATGTAATCGATGGTGTTATTATTCCTCCGGTCAGCGACCCGGGTAATGGTGGCAATCCGTTAAATGCTATCAACCCTGCCGATATAGAAACAATAGATGTGTTGAAAGACGCGTCTGCAACTGCCATATATGGTTCGCAGGCAACCAATGGCGTTGTTGTTATTACTACAAAAAGAGGTAAAATTGGTGCACCAACGGTTAGTTACGATTTCTATACCGGTGATCAGGAGATACCAAAGGAGCTCCCGACCATGAACTTGCAGCAGTATGCTACCTTTATGGATGCCCGTGCGCAGGTTTGGGGATTCGGCGCAAGGCCCGAATTTGCCAATCCACAATATTTAGGTGAGGGTACCAACTGGCAAAGTGAATTATTCCGTAGGGCGCCGATGAATAGCCATACTTTAACGGTAAGCGGTGGTGATACCAAAACCCAATATTTATTGTCAGCCTCTTATTTCGATCAGCAAGGGATAGCGCTGGGGTCCGATTTCAAAAGATACTCCGTTCGGTTGAACCTGGACAATAAAACCACTAATTGGCTGAAAATTGGGACCAGCCTTCAATTAGCGCATATTAATGAAAACCAAAATAGTACGGCCTCTAATGTAATAAGTTCGGCATTAAGCCTTACGCCCGATGTTCCCGTACAGAACTCCGATGGCTCCTGGGGTGGGGTGACCACTACAGACGGTTGGGTGCCTGGTACTGTAAACCCTGTAGCCATAGCCCAACTTGTAACAAACGTTTCAACAAGAAATCAAGTATTTGGCAACGCGTATGCCGAAATACAATTTACTAAAGATTTGTCATTCCGTACCGAAGTATCGGGCAATTTCGATTTTAGTACTGCCGATAATTTTACGCCAAGTTATACTTTTGGTAAAGTTGTTAATGGCATCAACAGTGGCAGCTCAAACTTGTCCCAAAACATTTATACGGTATTACGTAATTTTATAACCTATAACCACGGTTTTAATAAGTTTAAACTTAACGCTTTAGCAGGACACGAATCGCAGTCGAGCTCCTTCGAAAATCTTAGTGGCGCTCGGACAAATTTCCCTTCAAACAGTGTTAAATCCATTAGTGCCGGCGATCCCACTTCGGCGACAAACTCAGGCAGTTATGGCCCCGCTAATGCATTAGAATCCTATTTTGGCCGTGTTAATCTTTCCTGGGATGATAAATATCTGATCACCGGTAATATCCGGGACGATGGTTCATCGAATTTTGCACCCAACAATCGCTGGGCTACTACCTATTCAGGGGCATTTGCCTGGAAAATTAATAACGAAGCTTTTTTGAAAGATGTAAAAGCTGTAAACGAATTAAAACTCAGGCTCAGTTATGGGCTTACCAATAACCAAAACATACAAGCCAATTCTTATGTAACCGAACTTACATCAGAGGCTAACGGTTTATCAGGTACCGCGCAGTTTCAATCCAATTTGCCAAACCCTAACGTACACTGGGAAAAAACAAATTATTACGATGCCGGGCTGGATGGATCATTTTTTAATGAGCGCTTAAGTTTTTCGTTAGATGTTTATGACCGCGAAACACACGGACTTTTGTTACAGGAACCCCTTCCATTATATTCGGGTACTACCACCGGGTATTCGCCGGGGGCCATGGCCGGGCCTTATGCTAACGTTGGTTCCATGCGCAATAGTGGGGTTGATTTCCAAATCAGTTCTACCAATATTAGCCATAAGAATTTCACCTGGAAAAGTAGTTTTACCATATCGCGGAACACTAATAAAGTGCTTAGTTTAGGTAATGGCGGATCTGACGCCAGCTTAACCCAAACATCTGGTACCAATAATGAGGTAATCGAAAAAACAGTGGTAGGACAGCCCATCGGCGAATTCTACGGCTATGTTTACGACGGCATATTTTCAACAGCCAAAGATTTTCAGACACATGCCTTGCCTGTTGACCAAAGCGGCAAGGCATATCCAATTTCTCCATCAGGCGGGGGTATCTGGTATGGCGATCATATGTATAAGGACTTGAATGGCGACGGCATTATCGACTCAAGAGATGAAACATTTTTAGGCTCGCCGATCCCGAAATTCCAGTATGGAATAAACAATACATTTACCTACAAGAATTTTGACCTAAACTTCTTCTTTAGTGGTGACTATGGCAATAAAGTATTCAATCAGCTATCTATAACACAAACCAATCCCATTGCTAGTACTGCCTATTTTTCATCGGTATCAAATTACGCGCGTTTGGCATTAGTAAACCCCAATGGCTCAGCGTCCGATATCAACAATGTCTACGTTACCAACCCGAATACAAATATTGTAGGCCTGAGAAATGATAATACCAATGATAATACCCGTTCTTCTTCTTTGTATATACAAGATGGTTCATTCCTGAAGTGCAAGAACATTACATTAGGATACCGCCTGCCGGAAAATATTTTATCAAAAATATATGTGCATTCCATCCGGGTATACGCTACCGTAACTAATGTGTTTACCATTACAAAATACCAGGGCATGGATCCTGAGATCGGTTCGTGGAATCCCCTTCAGGCAGGTTGGGACAGCGGTTACTATCCGCAGCCACGCGTGTATTCTATTGGTGCGAACATAACCTTTAACAAATAAAACAATCACCAATTAAAAAGATATTTATGAAACCAATTTATAAAATTGTAATCATTTTGCTGTTCAGCGCAGCGATTGCGGGTTGCAAAAAGAGTTTTTTGGACCGTCCGTCCACCTCGCAGATAAGTTCTGATAATTTTTACCAATCACCGTCCGATTTACGGTTGGCTACAGCGAACCTATATGGGGGGGCGCCCTGGTGGCAATGGCAGCAACCCTGGTTGTTATTCGGCGATGTATTGCCCGGAACCGCCTTATATAGCTATTATGGTGATTTAATGCAGCTCTATTCACGTACAATTACAGGGCAAAATGGTATTGTGTCTAGCGGTTGGACAGGCCTGTACAATGTTATTGGACAGTGCAATATGGTTATTAATGCCATACAGCAGCAAGCGTCTGCTTCTATTCCTGCCGTGAACAAAAGTCAAGCCATTGCAGAAGCAAGGTTTATTCGCGCGGTGGCTTATTATCATTTGGTTGTTTATTGGGGTGCCGTGCCTATAATTGAGGATAACACCAAATTGGTAAATAACCCCCTGCTTAATCGTAATACTGTTCCGGATGTTTATAAATTTATTACCCTAGACTTAACTTATGCAGCGCAAAATCTTCCCGCCGCAGATGTAGCAGGTCGGGTAACCACATGGTCGGCTCAAGGGATGCTGGGCAAAGTATATTTAACCATGTCGGGTTGGGGTCAAAGCGGTACACGCAACCAGGCATTGCTGGACAGTGCTAAAAAATACGCAGGAAATGTGTGTAAAAATAGCGGGTTAACATTGTTTCCCAGCTATTATGATCTATTCAAGACGCAAAACAACGACAACCCCGAATCATTATTTGCCCTTCAATGGGCCCCCGGTGTAGGGTATGGATATGGTAACGTGTTGCCAGTTTATTATTCGCCCTCTGCCACGATAAATGCTCAAAAGAGTGGTGGATGGGAGACCTTACAGATAACCTGGGACTTGTATCAGATGTACACCGCTAAAGATAGCATTCGGCGCAAGGCAACTATTATGCTCACCGGAGATTATTATCCGGAATTGGATGCTGCGGACGGCGGCTATACGTCAACTGGTATATGTATGAAAAAACATATCATTGGCAACGAAAAAGATAATAACTCGCCAACAATGACGATGTGGTCATCCCCTGAACACAATGCAATGTTAAGGTTGGCCGATGTATACCTGGTCTATGCCGAAGCTATCTTGGGTAACAATGCAAGTACTTCTGATGGTGATGCGCTACTGTATTTTAACAAAGTACGTGCAAGGGCCGGCGTGGATCCTGCTCTCATGCTGAACGCCGACACCATATTGCGGGAAAGAAGGATTGAATTGGCTTTTGAAGGACAGTACTGGATCGACCTGGTACGGCTTTCTTATTATAATCCGTCAAAAGCGATTAATATCCTTAATGCACAGAAACGGTACACCTTTACTTATGATCCTAAAGCCCGTGTAGCCACGCCGGACACTACCGCTACTGTAACAACGCTTCCTGCAACCATCAGTGCATTTACATTACCAATTCCGGCATCTGAGATAAGCACTGACCCGAAATTGGCGCAGCCGGCTGTACCTTATTATTAATTTAATATTAAAATATATTATCATGAAAAAATTTTTAGATGCCCGATTGTGTTTATTGCCGCTTCTCTTTGCAATAGTGGCCTTACTCCCTGCTTGTAAGAAAAATGGCGAAAATGCTATGGCTCCCGCTATTACAAGCGTCAGAAATTATGTTGCATCACCAAACGATACGGTTTTACACAGTGCCGTAGCAAACGGCCAATGGGTGGTTATAACTGGACAGCATTTGCAAAATGCTACTCAAATCGATTTTGATGGGGTCCCTGCAACTTTTAACACGGCCTTATTTGCGCCGAACAGCGCGGTGGTACAAATACCGGCCATCGTGTTTTCAACTGTTGACACCACTAAGCTCTATACCATAAACTATAGAACCTCAGGAGGATCAATAACCTTCTCTTTTAAATTGGGTCCTGCGGCACCAACCATTGCCGCTATTTCCAATGTATTTGCCAACCCCGGCGATTCAGTTTATCTTTATGGTGCAAATTTGGTTTTGGTTCAACATTTTGTATACGGTGGAACCACGATTTCATCGTTTAAATCAAGCGTTGATGGAACTGCTCTTGGTTTTCTTATGCCGGCAGCAACGCCCACCAGTCAAATAGTAGTAACCACCAAGTCCGGTACTGTGCTGGATACCATCAATGCCACGCCAACCATTATCGGTATTTCCGATGAAAATGCCATGGCTGGCGATTCCGTTTATATTTACGGTACTTATCTTAGAAATATTCAATCGTTTACTTATGCCGGTACAGCTATTACTTCCTTTACCTCAACCTTTGTATCATCAGGTAGTGCAAGTGCTATTGGTTTTGTTATGCCTTCGATATCGCAAGGCGGACCCGCATCTGTTACCACGAAGTTTGGTACAGCCACTACCGTGTACAATGTAAACGATGTAGCAACAGGGAGAATATCCGATTGGGAATGGGGTGGAAATTTTAACTGGCAATGGTGGGGAGGATCCTACTATACAAGTGGCAGTTCTGATTTTCCTGGCAATTCAACCCAATATATGGTGTTAAAAATCGGCAGTCTGGCCGCTGGCGAAGGGAATACTTATTCCAACTATGCTATACTTATGAATGCGGCACAGTGGGTACCGGCAACTCATCTGAATGATTCACCAGGCAATTGGGCATTTAAGTTCGAAGTAAGTGTCCCACAATCCTGGAATGGTGGCACAATTGATATTCTAAGCGGGGTTAGCGGGTATATAGCCAGATGGGAACCATGGCAAATTACCGCGGCTACCACGGCACCGTACAAAACAAAACGCTGGGTAACTATAACCATTCCATTGTCTTCGTTCCGTGCGTCCGATCCAACACTCGGCGATGGTAAAGGGACAGCCTTATCCAAAATCGCCGATTTAACAGGTCCATCAGGAAATACTGCATGCACCGTGTATATTCATAACTATGGCACGGCCGCCACTGCAACCGGCTTTTATGGTGCTTTTGATAATTTCAGAGTTGTAAAAATTAAATAAACTAAGGCCCATAACAGTATGTGCTGTGGGCCTTTTTAACCAATTGAATATGAAAATGATGATAAAGAAAATCCAGGTGGTGTACAAGATCGCTGTAATATTTATCGCGGTTTTGGCTATCGTTTCCTGCAAGAAAAACGTTATAAATACCGCGCAACCTACACAGGCTAATGTTACGGATACCATACCGATGGGCGGTGGGACTAAAATGTTGACATTTACTTCTAATGCCGCATGGCGTATCGATACAACTGGTTTTGGATGGCTGCAATTAAGCCAAACGTCGGGTGGTAGTGGCAATGCTGTCATTACTTTAACAGGTAAGGCTAATAAGTCGGGCGCAAGCCGTTCATTGCAATTAGTTTTAAATGCAACTAACGGTCAGGCCCGGAATATCAACGTGTGGCAGGATGTCATTATTTATCCATCCTACAATACATCGGCCCAAGCGGCTGATGTAACTGGCATGGGTAGTACTGCTATGCAAATAGCTAACAATATTACCTACGGTTGGAATTTTTATAACACGATGGAAGCACCTGGTGGAGAAACCGGATGGGGAAACCCGCCAATTACCCAGCAACAGTTTGATTTGCTAAAAGCAAATGGTGTAAATGCTGTAAGGATACCTGTTGAGTACAGTGACCATTTAATTAACGCGGCAACCGCACAAATAGACCCAGTCTGGCTTACCCGCATTCACCAAGTTATTCAATATGGCATTAACGATGGCATGTATGTGACCATTAATATTCATTATGATCCCGGAACTACGCTTACAGGTGCTGCACAGGATACCGCCAATGCTAAGCATAGGGCATATTGGGAGCAAATAGCTACAGCTATGCGCGATTTTGACGAGCATCTGATGTTTGCAAGTGTCAATGAAACCAGCGCTGTCGATGTACCATCAACGGTTACCTTAATGCGTTATCACCAATCGTTTATTAACGCGGTGCGCAGTACCGGCGGTAAAAATGTTTATCGCACTTTAGTTATTCAGTCGCCTTCTGCATCAATAGATGCGGCTAACTCATTACTCAATCCGGCTAATGTGTATAAAACACCTTCGCTACCTACCGATATTACGCATAATAGAATGATGCTTGAGTTCCACTATTATAGCCCGTCGCAGTATTGCATATTGGGGGGTAACGATAACACAGCGGTACCTCAAGACGCAAGCTGGGGCAAAGAGCTGTATTTTTGGGGGAACAGGAATACGTATTCTGTAAACGGTACGTATACTAACTATCATACCACAAACCCACTCTTCCTGGATCGTAATTGCACATCTGCGAATGAAGAAAGCTATGTAGATTCTATAATGCACACCGTGAAAGTAAGATTTGCTGATAAGGGTATTCCATTGTTTATGGGCGAATATGCGCCGAATGATCACTTTGCGAGATTAACAGGGTATCCGGCAGATTCGTTAAAATCAAGAGCATCTGAGACGCATTTCACTGCTTATGTTGCACAACAAGCCAAAGCAAATGGAGTAATACCATTTTTATGGGCGGGTATATTTAACCGGCCAACTATCATGGCCAACGGATCCTCGACCGGAGTAGCGTCTGGCCCCGCAGTTGTAGGAGACCAGGTAACACTGGATTCTGTAAAAGCTGCCGTAAATAGAGGTATAGCTGCTTATGGACAAGGCGTACCGTTTAAATAGGCCATTCTGAGTGATATAGGAGAAGTGCCATATAGTAAAAAGGAGCGTATGTTTTTATTGCAGGAGAGTCTTAAATAAAAGTTATTCAAGACTGATGACACAAAGAACTGCCGGTATCATTGGATAAAAACATTTTTATCTGTGATACTGGCAGAATTTTGGGCTTTAAGTCAGTCGCAATGAAGAAAAGCTGGGTTTCTTGAGGTGAAGAGTTTATAAAGGTATTCATAACGATTTTGGTTTTTTTAGCAGTTTAAATCGAAAAACGCACAACCCTTGCAAACAATTGTGCTGTGAGAGTCAGATGCATAAATAATATATGAAAAAAGGTTTAATAATTGGTGCTATTTTATTGTTTTCGTTAAATCTCTTTGGGCAGTTGCCCTATCAGGACCCTAAATTAACCTCCGAAGCGAGAGCTAAGGATTTAATATCCCGCCTGTCCTTACAAGAGAAAGCTGCGCTGATGTGTGATCAGTCTGAGGCTATTCCCCGATTGGGAATAAAAAAATTCAATTGGTGGAGCGAGGGTTTGCATGGCCTCGCGCAAAGCAATGACGTTACTGTTTTTCCTGAACCCATTGGGATGGCCGCGTCGTTTGATGACAGGCTTCTTTATAATGTATTCGATGCCGTTTCTGATGAATTTCGTGCCAAATACAATCAAGCAAGGAAAAATGGCGAAGAAAACCGCGCATTTTTGAATCTTTCGGTGTGGACGCCCAACATCAACATATTTCGCGACCCGCGTTGGGGGCGGGGACAGGAAACCTATGGCGAAGATCCGTATTTAACCTCACGCATGGGCATTTCGGTTGTAAACGGACTTCAGGGCCCTCCTGAGTCCAGGTATAAAAAACTCCTTGCTTGCGCCAAGCATTTTGCTGTTCATTCAGGCCCGGAATGGAGCCGCCATACATTGAATCTCAATAACGTAAATCCCCGCGATTTATGGGAAACCTATTTGCCCGCATTTAAATCGCTGGTGCAGCAAGCCGATGTCCGGGAAGTGATGTGCGCTTACCAGCGTTTGGACGATGAGCCTTGCTGCGGCAGCAATCGTTTACTCGAAAGGATACTTCGCGATGATTGGGGCTTTAAATATTTAGTTGTTTCGGACTGCGGGGCGATAGCCGATTTTTATATCAATCATAAAGTTTCATCTGACGACGTGCATGCTGCTTCCAAAG
>JAMFSA010000048.1 GCA_026225055.1 Mucilaginibacter xinganensis
TGATCGGTTGTAAATAGGTTACGTCAAAGCCACGGTAATTGCCTGCGTTATCCCGGTTATACCAAATGATAGAATCAAAGAAACCGAATGACAAACGATTGCTTACATTCCAGTCTAAATAATGGAACACGCCCCATTTGGTCCGGTCGTTGCCATTGGCATCCAGATCGATAGGATCATTGAAATAGGCCCACATCACCATGTATTTTACGTTGCCCAGATCAGCGGTTAATTTCAGGAATGGGTATGGTGAGGCGTAATCAGATAATAATGTTGAGCGGTAACCATCGCCAATAAAGGTTTTATCGTGCCCTAAAGAGGCTTCATAGTTGTAGGTTAAGTTTTTACCGCTATATATCTTCAGCTATTGTATCCGGCGGTGCAATAGCTGCACCGCCTTCAACAAACTCAATAGAACTTAGGGGTATTAAGTATTTTTATATTATCTTGTTGTATCGTCAGATTTTCGATAAGCCCAACCAAAAATTAAAGGGAAAACCCAAAGGCTAAATATCATTGCGCAGAGTATACCGCCGATAACCACCCTCGCCAAGGGCCGGGAACTTTCAGAACCGATACCATGTGAAAGCGCAGCAGGGCATAGGCCAATAGCGGCCATCAAAGCAGTCATCATTACCGGCCTGATCCTGGAGTTTACACCTAACTTTATGGCTGTATACAAGGTGAGGCGTTCACCATGGATCGTCTCCAGGTTTTGTTTAAATACCGTAATAAGCAGTACACCATCCTGTATACAAATACCAAACAGGGCAATGAAACCAATACCTGCCGATATACTGAAATTGGTGCCCGTGATAAGTAAAGCCGCAATACCGCCAACTATTGCAAACGGTACGTTCAGGAATACCAGCGCGGCATCTTTAAAATTACCGAACATCACGAATAGCAATAAAAATATCAGCGCTAAACTTACTGGCACAACTTGGGTTAAGCGTTTTTCAGCACGTTGCTGGTTTTCAAAGTCGCCCTGCCAGGCCATATGATAGCCCCGTTTCAACTTAACTTTGGCATTAACTTTTTGCTGCGCTTCTTTAATAGTACTGCCCATATCCCTGCCACGAATGGAAAATTTCAGGGTTGCAAAACGTTCGTTCTCATCCCTGAAAATTAGGCAGGGCCCGGTTTTTTGTGTAATACTGGAAATCTCCTTGATCGGTACTTTTGCCCCGCTTTGCGTAGGCACCAGCAGGTTGCCAATATCATCGGGCGTACCGCGAAATGCAGCCGGGAAACGTACCCTGATATCAAAAGTTCTGACACCTTCATATAATGTGGAAGCTGCTGTACCGCCGATTGCCATAGCTATAACTGCATTCGCATCCGAGGTTGATACACCATATTGCGCCATCTTTTGCTGGTCAAGGTTAATATCCAATTCAGGCAGACCGATACTTTTCAATACGCCCAAATCTTCTATCCCTTTGATGCCTTTCAGTATATTGTAAACCTCATTGGTTTTTCCTTCCATGTAATTGAGGGAATCGCCATATACTTTTACCACTATGGAGCCTTTTACACCAGATACTGCTTCTTCCACATTATCGCTGATAGGTTGGGAAAAATTAAGGTCGGCACCGGGTAATATGGATAGCTTTTTATTCATCTGGGCTATCAGTTCTTCCTTGGTTACTTTCGGTTTCCAGTCATCTTCGGGGTACATCAGCACATCAAATTCGTTGTTATAAAAACCGGCCACATCGGTACCATCATCAGGCCTGCCTGTTTGCGAAACCACATATTGCACTTGTGGAAAGGTCATTAATATAGATCTTACCTGTTTTGATGTTTCCACCGATTTATCCAGTGATACACTATAAGGCAACTGCACCCTCAACCATATAGCACCTTCATCCAGTTCAGGTAGAAACTCGCTGCCCAGGAATTTGAAGGAGAACAGCCCGATCGCCATAACTATAAGCGATGTAACAACCACCAGTGTTTTATACCTGAAAGCCTTAGTAAAACCAAAAAGCATAAAACCTGATAGGGCGTGAACAAAAGGATTATGCTTTTCATGCACATTCTTTTTAAGCAACATGCTGATAAGTACCGGCACCAATGTAAGTGTAGTTATTAACGCACCAAGCAGTGCAAAACCCAAAGTATAAGCAAGTGGCGAGAATAATTTACCCTCCACCTTTTGAAAAGCGAATACAGGGAGTAAACCCGTAATGATAATCAGTTTTGCAAAGAAGATGGCTTTGCCCAATACGGCTCCATTGTTTTTGATGATGCCGAGCTTGGCTACTTTGTTAAAGCGGTCCATACCCATTTGCATGGCTTTATGATCAAGTATCACAAACATACCCTCAACCATAACCACGGCGCCATCTATAATTATCCCAAAATCTACAGCGCCCAAAGAGAGTAAATTGGCCGACATGCCCATCAGGTGCAGACAAATGAAGGCAAAAAGCAAAGCCAGTGGTATGATAATAGAAACAATAAGCGTTGTTCGCCAATTGAACATAAATAAGGATACCAGGAAGGTTACCAGCAGTATCCCTTCAATAAGGTTATGCAGTACAGTATGGGTGGCATAACCGATCAGGTCCGAGCGGTCATAATAAGGTACTATCTTAGTATCTGCAGGCAGCACATCATTATTTAGTTTGTTGATCTCGGCTTTTAAAGCGCTTACTACCTCAGTAGGGTTGCTGCCTTTACGCATAACTATGATAGCCTCTACCGCATCTTCGTCATCTTTTACCTGCCGTTTACCATCTTTATCAATAATAGCATCACTACGGCCAACCCATCCTAAGCGGGGCACATTTGAAATATCAACACTTGCTACATCCCTCACCAAAACAGGCACGCCATTATTGTTGCTGATGACTATGTTTTTTATCTGGTTAACATCCTTTATCAATCCCAAACCCCTAACGGCGAAAGCCTGGTTATTCTGCGTGATCATGTCGCCGCCTACATTGATATTCGTTTTTTGTACAGCCGCGTAAACATCTAAAGGAGTGATACCCAATGTGGCAAGCTTACCGGGATCAACCGTTATTTCATAGGTTTTGGTTTTACCGCCAAAACTGTTGATGTCGCCAATACCGGGAATAGCACGTAAACGGCGGTCGATCACCCAATCCTGTATGGTTTTTAATTCCCTTACATCCCTGAATGTGCTTTTTAGCGTATACCTGAAAATCTCACCTGTAGGGCCTGTTGGGGGCTGTACAGATGGTGTAATACCTGTGGGTAATGCTGCATTCCCCAGTAAAAACATAACCTGTTGCCTTGCTTCCTGATCTTCTACATGGTCATCAAAGATCACTTTTACATAGCTTAAACCAAATATGGTGGTAGAGCGCAGACTTACCTTTTTCTGAACGGGGTTTAAAGCGATCTCTATCGGGATGGTAACCAGTTTTTCAACCTCTTCGGCGCTTTGGCCCGGCCATTGGGTTATAATATCAATTTCGGTATTGGTTACATCCGGAAATGCCTCTATCGGCATTTGCATAAAGGTGATGATACCGGCTACAACAAGCAGCCCGGCTAAAAATAAAATGAAGTATTTATTCTTTAGCGAGAACCCGATGATGCCTTTAAGAACTTTTATCATTATTTATATATTTTAATAATGTTTAGTTTAATTGTTTAGCGAACCATAAATGAGTAGGGCATTCGATGCTATTACCCTTTCGCCGGGTTTAAGGCCGCTTTGTATATAGGCTGTGGTTCCGTTATTACTAATCACTTGTACGGGCCTTATCTGTACATCTTTTTTGCCGGTTACCACAATTACATAATATTGGCTGTTATCAAATACCAATGCCTTTGCCGATACTGATATGGCCTGCTTATCCTCATGATCGTTAAGCGTTACGGTGGCAAACATTTGCGGTTTTAGTAAGTAACCGGGGTTTGGCATTACCACACGCATTTTCATGGTTTTACTGGTAGGGTCGAGCACATTCATCAGTTTATCAACCTTGCCGGCAAAAACCTTATCCGGATAAGCAATGGTGGTAACCTGTACCGTATCGCCCTGGCGCACTTTACCAATATTAGCTTCATAAACATTGGCCTCGATCCAAACATTTTTAAGATCGGATATAGTGAAAAGGCCACCGTTGTTATCCGTACGGATAGCAGTACCGTTAGAGATATTCATTTGGACAATGAAGCCATCGATGGGCGATTTTATGGCGAACTCACCATTTTTATTATTACCGTTTATGCTCAGTATCTTTTCGGCTGCAACTTTGGCTGCAACAGCTTGCTGGTAATTAACCTGCGCGTTGGTAATATCAACCTGCGATGCCAGGCCACTGCTGTATAACGATTTTTGCTGCTCCAATTGCCTCGCGGTAAGCTGTACATTGGTTTCGGCATTAACCAGCGCGGCATTATAGTTGGCTACTTCGGCACTTTTTACCAGGCCCAATACCTGTCCTGCTTTTACAAAATCGCCGGGAGCAACATTAATATTCTGCACGTTACCACTAACCAGTGGGAATACGTTTACTACCTTATCGGTATTGAAATTTACAAGGCCATTAAATTTTATAGCATCTGTAATACCCGTGGTTTTTACGGTATCAACCTTTAGCGTATTCATTAAAGAATCGGGCACTACATAAGGTGCTCTTGTATCTTCATCGGTTGCAGTATGGCAGGAGCAAATACTCCATAGTAGCGCAAGCGACATGATGATGGTTATATTAGATTTTATAGTTGATCTCTTCATGAGGAAATTTGAATTTTATTTATTGAAAAAAGGTGTACCCGTAACGTAATTGAGTTGTTCAAGCGCTGTAATCCTGTTTAATAGCAAGTTGTTCATCAGCAGGGTGTTGGTTTTATAGGTGTCGTAATAATCCAGGAATTCAAGCAAGCCCATATTTCTGTTCTCATAATTTTTATATACTTCACCAATAAGGTGTGAAAACTCTGGTTTAAACTTTGGGTCGAGGCTGTTATATAGCTTCTCCTGTACAAGGGCTATCTTATAGTTGGTAGCTACATCGCTCTCTACCTGGTCGTGCTGGCTTTGCAACTGTACTTTGCTTTGATCAATGGCGATACGGGCCTGCTTTATACCTCCCTGGTTACGGTTAAAAAAAGGCAGGTTAAATTCAATACCACCACCTAAATAATTGTTACCGTAACCACCCAGTTTATCATAGTTAAGTGATAGGGAAACATCAGGTATCGCGGTAGCTTTTTGTAATTGCAGGTTGATGTTGTTATAATCAACCGTAACTTTTGCCAACCTCAGGTCGTAACGATTAACATATGCTGAATCTAATAATTGTTGATAGGGGATATTGGTTATAATGGTAGTGCTGCTTAGCCCTTGAGGTATAATAGGGGCAATTGTGGTACCCGGCGGAATCCTTAATAATAGTTTAAGCTGACTCTCAGTGGTATCTATACCCGTAATCAAACCGGTATACTCCACCTGTAATGAGTACAGTTGCGCTTGTATGCGTAATAACTCTTTTTCGGCTATATTACCCTTGGCATACTGATCCTTATAAGCTGTAAGTGTTTTACTAAGTGAACCGATCTCCTCATCATAAACCTTAGCAGATTGCCGTTGATAGTACACCGTATAAAAATCACTTCTGAGTGCAAACTTTAACGTACGGAGCAGATCAAAAAACTGGTATTTGGATTGTTCAACACCGAGCTTTGCCAGTTGTATATTCTTATTGCGTTTACCGGCTGTTGTAAATAGCTGCGAAATGCCAAAGGCTTGTTCTTTATAAGCAGGGCCCTGACTTACATCGCTCGCATAAATACCATTTGAGAAATTAAAATCAGGATTATTAAATAAGCGGGCTGTTATTACCTGCGCATCGGCATTGGCAATATTATAATGTTGTATAATTAAGCTGAGGTTATTTTTAACAAACTGATCTTCGGCCTGCTGTATGGTAACCTTAAGCGTGTCATTGCCAGGTGACTGCGCAAATGAACCGGCCATGGGTGAAATGAGGCCGATCGATATACATAAAAAAACTTTAACAAATCTTGAGCACATAACGCTATATCAGCCTGTAAAAATGATCTTAACTGATATGGCCAAAAGTAATCTTACGCTATTAGTACATACTTAATCTCACATTAGGCGGTGATTAGATTGTTATTAAAATTTTCTAATGTGGATTAAAAACCGATTAGCTATTGAGGAAAAATGACATGAAAGGTAGTGCCTTTATGGAGCGTTGAGGTAACATTGATGATGCCATTATGCAACTTTACTATGTTATGGGTAAGTGACAGGCCAATGCCATATCCCGAGAAATTTAAAGCATTGGAAGCCCGGTAAAAAGGTTGGAATATCTGGCTCATATCTTTTGGCCCGATACCTATGCCTTCATCGCGTATAGTTATGTTTACACCTTGTTCATTACAAAATAATGCGCAGTAAACCTTTTGTTTGCCTGAAAATTTGATGGCGTTTTTAATAATATTATTAATGCCGATAAAAAGCAGCTGCCTGTTGCCTTGCAAAGTGTATTTAGATCGGTTTGCCGGCAAATTATACTGTATATCTATATTTTCTTCGCTTAATTCATCTATTATCTCCCATAACAGTTCATCCATGCTGATACTATGGAATTCATAGCTGGCGGTATCGGTTTGTACCAGCTCCGTCAGGCTATTAATGATCTGGTTAAGCCTTTCTGTTTCTCTTATAATGTTTATAAGCGAAAACTGGTATTCGTTTTTTTGCCTGTCCATCATTAGTGTTGTTTCGGCTTCGCCAAGTATGGTGGTTATGGGAGTACGTAACTCATGTGAGGCATGGGCAATGAACGAGCGTTGGCTCTCAAACGATTGCTCTAAATGTTCAAGCAGCTGGTTAATTGTGACCGACAACGTATCAATCTCATCGGTTTTTTTATGTGCGATGGGTAACCTTAAATCGAGGCTTGAAGACCTGATCCTTTTTAAATTACGGGTGATATTTACAATGGGAAACAAAGCGACCTTTGAAAATACACTGCCCATTACATAAGTTATAACTAACGCTACCAGGAAAAAGAAAAGCATGATAAGGCGCAAATCGCTCAAATAATGGTAGCCGGAATCATCCATAGCAGCCACCATAATAATAAAGTTGCCGGAGTTATCTTTATAATAAATGCCGGTCACCTGTCGGTCATCCTGAAAAAACTGAATTTTTCTTTGATTTATAACCTGTTTGAGGATGTTTACCTCCCAATGCACAGCACCGCCCGGAATAAATTGCGACTGGTAATGATCATTATAGATCCGTATGGTTTCACCGGATAGCGACTGGGGGAACTTCCTTAGCACATCCTTAAAGTTCTCTTTGGATAGATTATCCTGGGCCAGATAAAATTGGGCGACAGTAATTGCGCGATCATCCAGTTTTTCAAAAAAAGTGCTAACCCGGTTGTGTGCAGCAAACAAGTATATTCCCGTTAACACTACCAGCATTAATACGGCAAACATTAAAGTAAATTGTATGGATAGCCGGCTTCTAACCTTCAATACAGCCTCTCTTTCTGGTTAAGTTAATCACGGATCATATAACCCATCCCGATGATAGTTTGAATTAATTGCCTGTCGTACCCTTTATCAATTTTGATACGCAGGTAATTAATATAAACATCGATCAGGTTGGTGCCACGATTAAAATTGATGCCCCAAACTGATTCAGCAATATAAGTTCGCGACAACACGCGGTTCTTGTTATACATCAGCACCTCAAGCAATGTGAATTCCTTTACCGTTAAAATGATCATGTTGCCGGCCCTGGTAATTGTTTTTCTATAACAATCCATTTGCAGATCAGCAACTTCATAAACAGTTCCCGGCAGCACAATTGTCCGCCGCCTGTCTAACGCCTTAATACGGGCCAGTAATTCTTCGAAATGAAAGGGTTTGGTGAGATAATCATCAGCACCGCTTTCTAAGCCATTAACCTTGTCGTTAACAGTTCCCAACGCGCTGAGCATAAGTATAGGCAGCTCTTTTTTAAATTTCCTGATCTGCTTGCAAACTTCAAAGCCATTTAATTCAGGCAATACGGCATCCAGAATAACCAGCTCAAAATCCTCTTCAAGTGCCAATTTACGGCCCATGTTGCCATCATAGGCCAGTTTAACCTGGTGGAATTGTTCTTCCAGGCCCTTTTTTATAAACGCAGCCACTTTTGGCTCATCTTCAACTAATAAAATATTCATAGTGGGGTTTGCTATAAATTATTTTCAAAGGTATCGGCTTTTTAACCGAATACTTAATGTATTAGAAGATTCTAATAGAGATTAGAAGAATTCTAATGCCAGGTGGATCAACATTTAAAATTAGAAGCTGCAAAAGACAACCGGCTGGTTAGGTTTTTAATTTTTACTAAAGTTAATTGTTCTGAGATGAATCCGGTGTTATGCTATTATAATGTCTCTCGGATAAGTGATTATATATTATTGATTATTAATTGTTTGTATTTCGTGTGTAGATGTGAGTAGTTTGATTTTATTGAAAATTAAGACTTAAGCATTTATTTGCATCACAATTAAAAAAAATAACAATTCAAGTAGTATGAAAAAACTTCCTATCATTTTATTGCTCTCACTCATATGTTTTAGTGCGATGGATTCTTATGCAGCACCTGTAAAGCATCACTATAAACATCATCGTAAGAAGCACGTCGTTCATAGGGCTCACGTAAAACGGTAACCTTAAAAAGGCGGCAAGTTGTGTTAATGATAAGAGCGGCCTCCGGGCCGCTTTTTTTGGATAATCGATACAATTTATCTACAATAAGAATTTTAATGCTCTTTATAGTGTTATTTATTGTGTGATTGATAATCAGTGAATTGGTATTGGCAGGTAGATGTGCGTAGCATTATTTTTTAATGATTTCTGCTAAAACAGCTTCTTTGCAGCATTGAATTAAACAACATATTATGAAGATATCTTTATCAAAAAAAGTTTTTGCAGAATTCTTTGGCACGCTTGTCCTGGTACTTATGGGATGTGGAAGTGCTGTGCTTGCCGGCAACAATGTCGGCTTTTTAGGAATCGCCTTTGCCTTCGGTCTGTCCGTTGTGGCTATGGCTTATACGGTGGGTAACATCTCTGGTTGCCATCTTAATCCTGCAGTTACCATTTCAATGCTTTCCCTCGGAAAAATAAGTGTAAAAGATGCCTTCGCTTATATAGCAGGGCAAATAGCAGGTGCCATTTCGGCATCAGGTATTTTATACACACTCGCTAACGGTAAGCCCGGTTATAGTTTAGCTGCTAATGGCTTAGGGCAAAATGGGGTGGCAAGCGGCTCGCCGGGCGGTTATTCGCTATTCGCGGGGCTGATTGCTGAAATTGTATTTACGTGTATATTCTTAGTGGTTATACATAGCGTTACCAGCAAAATGAATAAAGATAGGGCTGCATTCGGGGGCCTGATAATCGGATTTACATTAACGCTGATACATATTGTAGGAATACCGCTAACCGGTGTTTCAGTAAATCCTGCGCGTAGTATAGGTCCGGCTTTATTTGTGAGAGGGGAGGCGCTTTCTAATCTCTGGGTGTTTATACTCGGGCCTGTTGTAGGTGGTATGGCAGGGGGGTATATATGGAGTGTTCTGGAATTGTGCTAATCATAACAGCACGTAAAATAAAGCTAAATAATTTTGGTGCCGAACAGCAGATAGGTGTAATGAATATTATAGTGTATTAAGATCAGGATAAATAATATATGAACAAATTAAACAAAGGATTGTTATGTCAATCTGTTTGTGAAAACATTAAGGTTTTGCGTCTTCATTATCGTTGGAGCCAGCGGTACGTTGCCGCCGAGTTGGGGGTTTCTACTTCAGCATTTTCAAACATTGAAAATGGGTTTACGGATATTAATCTATCCAGGCTGGAACAAATTGCAAAAGTTTTAAAAGTAAGACTGGTTGAGCTGGTGGCAATTTATGATCCTGATGCAGAACCTGAACACAGCCCGGCAAATACGCTTTTTAAAAGCCTGGCTGATCGTAATACAGAGGTTGAAGAATTGCAATTTAAAATATATAAGCTTCGTGAGGAACTTAAGCGGAAAAAACAAATTGCTGATTTTGAGGATAAACATATAACTGATGCAACTATTCTTTTTAGATAGAAAACGGATTGAAGAAGACTATTATGGAAAACAATACATCCACACGAAAGATCTATTATTGCCCTAAGTGCGGAGCATCATTTCACTGGCAATTGCACCGACCATGGATTGTGAAAAAGCTCCTGTTTTTTTTACCACTGGAAAAGCATTACTGTGCCAAATGTAAAAAGGGCTATTATGTCAATACATCGAAAATCGGATAGTTAAATTATTAACCGTTTCACCAGCAAATGTGATATCCATTGTCTTATAGATTGATCATCCATATGGTTATATCCTGATCGGAGGGGATGTTAAGTTTCCTTCTGATCCTGTATTTCTTTCCTTCCACCGCTCTAACAGAACTTTTAGTATAGCGAGCTATTTCTTTAGTTTCGAAATTAAGCCGCAGCAGAATGCAGAATTCTATTTCTGTTGCAACAAGGTTAGGGGCTGCGATTAGTAGTTTCTGGCAAAAATCTGGATCCAGTTCAATAAACTTTGTTAAAAAAGCCGGGTTATTGCTGATGACCAGCTGTACCACTTCTTTTAGCTCCTCAATTTTTGATGATGTGATTGTATTTTCGCTGCTTTCTATTTTTGCCACCAGTTCATTTATTTTCTGTTGTGCCCTGGTTATAGAGCGGCTGTTCTCATGCCTTAATAATAATTCAGCGTTATTTAGCTGAAGAATGAAAATGATAAGTAAAACTGCAAATATCACTACCAGAAACAAAGCGACTAAATAAAACCTATTCAGTAATGAGGTTGTTTCCTGGTAATTTTTAAATGCCGTTTCCCTGAACTCGTCGGCGATATGATAATTTATTTCTTTTGATTCATTGACGATATGTTCGAGCTCATTATTGATATACGTGTTTAGTGTGATCAGCTTTCGCTGCATATCAAGCAGCTTTACATTCTGTTGTTGCAGTTGCTGGAGCTTTTTAACATAAGCCTTTTTATCCTGCGTCAGTATCTTTTGTGAACTGAGATCGGTAACCCCGGTGTTTTTAGTATGATTTATTTCTACTACAGTATTACTATTCTTGTTGGCAAAGGCGTCTTTTATCCTTCCAAAAAGTCCTTTTTTACTTCCCGTGTCTGCTTTACGAACGGTATTAACGTTTTCTTTTACGTTTTGCCTGGTATGATGCAGGTTTTCAATTTGAGGCGTATTGTCATTTAAAGAACTGTTAAAGCCTGCATAAAATGTTAATAGAGTATCAAAATTATACTTTAGCACCCTGAGATCATCCGATAGCTTTAATTTCTTCAAATACCAGAATTTTACATCTTTCCGTTGCTGGCCGTTTAACTTCGAAGTATCATATCCAGTTTTTAAAAGTGTATCAATCCGGTTAAACGCTAATGATAGATGTGTTTTATAATCTATACTTTTCTTGCTGTTAGCATTTAGTAAGGATTCCTGAAAATCGTTTTCTGCCTGGTGGAGCAGCATGAGTATTTGTTCAGCATCAGATTCGTCCTGACCGGCGGGCTTTGCCAGCCTGGTTAAGTCTACTAATTTTTGTGTGATGCTGTTACGGATCAAAAAGGCCGCTATTGAAGAAGCAATAGTTAATGTAAGAAATACGATCAGGATTTTTCTGGCCAGGGCCCAGGTGTAAGATATATTCATGTGTAAGATTACGCTGATTTAACCAACATGCTTTTTATAACATGTTCAAGGTGCAAAAAAACATTTTCCGAAAGAAATATTCATGATAATTATCTACTCATATCTACTCACCACATCATACAGCCTGAAATTCAATAAGTAATTTTCTAATATTTTACATATGATGGTACTGAAAGTACTTTCAAAATAAAAAAAAACCGACTAATCAGTAACCATTTTTATTGTTTTTTCATGCTATTTATCTGTTATGCGTATCATAAATGCTTACCGTTAACTAATTAAATATCCGCGTGTAGATATGAGTGTTCTAATATTTCTCTTGATGAATGTTAAGCCATTCCTTTGTGTCAATCGGCAATAATGCTACAGGATAGGTGCTTAGTTTGGCTATTTAAAAACATCCATTATTACCCATCAATCAAAAGCAACCCTTAATTACTAAACTAATATAGCTAACCCATAATTACAATGAAAGTGAAAGAACTGAATGAACGAGACCATTTCAGTAATACGTTGATCTCTATCCTTGCGCATGACCTGAGACAACCATTTGCGACATTTATTTCGTTTATGGATATGATAAAACATACCAATCAAAAACTGTCGGAAAAAGAACTACTGATGATCCTTGATGATATGCGGTATACTGCGGTGAAAAGTATTGAGCTGCTTGATGGGCTGCTGCAGTGGAGAAAATCACAAGATTCCGGATTCATTTATCAAACCCAACCTTTGTACTTAAGCAAATTGGTAGATGAGGCTAATAGTTTATATCTGTACGATCAGATAGGTAAGACCGTTAGTTTGGTCAATTATATTCCCCAGGGCCAGCTTATTTGCGCACATAAAGAAATGCTGCAGTTTATCAACCGGAATATTTTAAATAATGCCACCAGGTATTCTATGCCCGGCGGTGTAATAAGTGTAAGTAGTAGTGTGGATGAAAATACTATTACGGTTGCTTTTAACGATCAGGGGAAGGGGATGACTTCTGAAAAACTTAGAAAGATATTCAATAATCAGGAATTCAGCGAAAGCGGTGATAGCGAAGTAAAGGGAGCAGGTATTGCTTTGAGTATTTGCCGTGAAATGATCGAGATAATGGATGGAAAAATATGGGCCGAATCTGCCCCGGGTGTTGGTACAACCTTTTATTATTCGTTGCCATTAAACAATATCAGTAATAGGTGAAGGTTGGAGTTTTAATTAAAGGGTTGTCCTGGTTTGTTCGTTAGTAAAAAAAGCATTTTATATATCCTTAACGGCAACAGGCAACCCTTCTTTAGTATCGTCTAAATAATAGATAGTTTCATAAAAAATCCTGTTGGCTCTTGTCTCGGCAGGCATATTAAAAATTGCACATCCTGTGGCATGTTTATCCTGTGCAATATCATTCGCCTCCGTGTGCGATAAACTTTCACTTATTTATCAAACGAAAAGTAAATTTACATCGATTTAGCAAAACTTTTTTAGCAACTTGCGAAACCAATTTGCCAATTATGATTAAAAGAACCTTAACAGCACTTGTACTGTTATTTACCATTGCCGCTGCCAAAGCACAGGACTGGCCCAATTTGAACAAATACGGGGATGCAAACAGCAGGGTGTTGCCGCCTGCCGCTAACGGGAAAAGAGTAGTATATATGGGCGACTCGATCACCGAATTCTGGCTAAACAACGATTCTGCTTTTTTTGCCACCAATTCATATATCAA
>JAMFSA010000049.1 GCA_026225055.1 Mucilaginibacter xinganensis
ATTATTAAAAGCCTTAAAAAATGTTTGGATCTAAATTAGACATATTCAAGAGGGAATGGACCGATGTTATTTTTAAGGGCCGTAATAAAGAATATGGGGCTTATGAATTAAGAAATTCTAATTCCCGTAACACCAACCTTGCGCTGCTTATAGGTGCCTTGTTCTTCGTATTTATCATATCATTAAACACGATAATAAATGCGATAGAAGGCTTTATACCTAAAGCGCCTGAGGTGGTAAAAATTACGGACGTTAAATTATTACCTCCTCCAGCCGCGGACCCGGCCAAAAAACCACCTCCGCCACCACCAGAACCACCAAAACCAAAAGTTAACCAGGTAAAATTCCCGCCTCCGGTTGTAAAACCCGATGTTGAGGCTAAGGAACCACCTCCAACAACTAAGGAATTGGTAAACGCCGATCCGGGGCCAAAAACACAAGCCGGTGACGCTAACGCTGACGTTCAGATAGACGGGCCTGTAGGTAACGGTGATAAAGTTACCGAAGCAGATCCTAACCAGATCTTTAACGCGGTAGAGCAAGAACCAGAATTTAAAGGTGGTTTAGCAGGATTTTACGCTTACCTTGGTAAAGCTATCCACTACCCTTCTGTTGATAAAGAAAACAACGTACAGGGTAAAGTTTTAGTAACCTTCGTAGTTGAAAAAGACGGAAGTTTAACAGATGTTAAAGCATTACGCGGTCCTGACGAATCATTGCAGGACGAAGCTGTAAGAGCAGTTAAAGCATCACCACACTGGAAACCAGGTATACAAAACGGTCGCCCGGTTCGTGTACAATACACTGTACCAGTGAGCTTTACTTTATCATCAGATGAATAATCGGATCGATGTCATCAAATCTTAATAATAGGCAAAAATCGCTCAAAAGGCGGTTTTTGCTTTTAGGTATTATCAGGTTGGTATGTGTTGTAGGCGCAGGTTTCTTGATTATTATTTTTTCGAAAAAACTTAATCTTAACCTTTCTTATACTGATAAACTGATAGTAGGCACACTGTTTGTTGTTTATGGAGTGGCTCGCTTTTTATTTTCACGCAAAAGGGAAATTGATGATGAAGAATAAGTTGACATTTTTAGCGTTAGGGGTATTGTCTCTGGCATTATTACAGGCTTGTAAGCAAAAAGCAAAGCCAGCCTATAATGATACCTGGGTAGCCGGAAACGCGAAGTTTGCGGCTGACGAGTCCTTTCAGCCCATAGTTGACCAGGAATTATACATGTTCAAAGCGCTGAATACTAAAGCGGATCCTGAAATTACCTACAGATCTGAAAATGATGTTCTACGCCTGCTGCTGGCTGATAGTGTAAGAGTAGCTATCCTCTCCCGCGATTTAGACAGCAGTGAACTGAAAGTATTAAAAGCAAGAAATTTAACACCCGCCGTAAGCCGTTTCGCCATTGATGCAGTGGCGCTGATTGTAAACAAAGTGTCAAATGATACAACTATTACGCTTAACGATATTAAGAAAATGCTGAACGGACAGGCCAAAACCGACAAAAACATCGTTTTTGACAATCCTGGCTCAAGTTTGGTGAGGTATTTGAAAGAATTGTCGGGAAATAACGACTTTAAACTAAAGAACCTTTTTGCACTCAAATCAAATAAAGAGGTGATCAAGTATGTAAGTACTCACCCCGATGCAATAGGTATAACAGGCTTTAATTGGCTGGATGATTCAAACAACGATACAAAAGACGCTGCAGCAAGTGTTAAGATAGTGGCTGTGAAGGATGAAGACAATAAAAAGTACCCTACAACGTACTTTAAACCATCGCAAACTTCATTATCATTAAAACAATATCCGCTAAGCAGGGGTTTATTCATCATAAATTGCACCAACAGGCAGGGGTTAGGAACAGGATTTACTGTATTTATAACAGGCGAGCGCGGACAAAGGATAATAATGGAATCGGGTTTATTGCCTGATGAAATACCGGGAAGAGAAATTAGTATTAAACAATCATTAAACTAAAATTATATATTATTCAAATGAAAATCAATAGTAAGATAGCTGCGGCAGTATTTGGTTTAGCATTTGCAGGCACTGCGGCGCATGCCCAAAGCCTTGACGATGCTAAAAAAGCAATTACCGCTGAGCAATATCAAAAAGCTAAAACTATGCTGAAGAACCTAACGGTTACTGAAGCAACTAAAGACGAGAATTACTTTTACCTGGGTTGGGTTTACATTAAACAAAATGATCCCGATTCAGCAAAAATATGGTTTAATAAAGGCGTTGCCGTTAATCCTAAATCATCATTAAACTATGTAGGTTTAGGCGCGGTTGCACGTTTAAATAAAGACCAGGCAGGTGCTGTATCAAACTTTAATACTGCCATTGCAAATGCAGCAAAAAAGGATAGCAAACCTTACGTTTATATTGGCAGAAGTTACCTGTTAGCGCCAAATGGGGGGCCGATAGCTCCAAACTCAGTAAGCCCTGCTGATGCACAGGCTGCAATTGATGTATTAAATAAAGGCGTAGCAATTAACCCGAAGGATTCGGAGTTGTTTTTAGCCTTGGGTGATGCTGATCTTACCCAGTTAAAATCCGATGCTTATTCAAACTACTCTACAGCGTTGGAGCTTGATCCAAAATCGGCTGCTGCTGATGTGGCACAAGGCGTTTTGATCAAGTATGCCAATAACTTTGAAGACGCGATAAAGGATTTTCAGGCTGCGTTAGCTATCGACCCTAACTTTGGTCCGGCTTACCGCGAGTGGGCTGAAACCGATGCGCGTTGGGCAAAAAGCGACCCTAAAGTTGCAGTTGACAAAGCAAACGAAGCTATCACCCAATACAAAAAATACCTGAGCTTAACAGATATGTCGCTTGAATCGCAAATGCGTTATGCCGACTTCCTGATCTTCGCAGGTAAATATGATGAATTAGAAGCGTTAACTAAACAATTGTCATCATCTGCAAGCACAAACTTAAGGGTTTACCGTTATTTGGGTTATGCAGCTTACAACAATAAAGATTATCCTGCAGGCTTAACAGCTATGAATACCTGGATGACCAAAGCTGATCCAAAACGTATCATTCCATTGGATTATACTTACCTGGGCCACTTACAGATTGCCAGCAACCAGGATTCATTAGGTATGCAAAACCTGAGAAAAGCATATTCACTGGATACTACACAAACAGATGTGTTAGGTGAAATTGCAAAATCTTTATACACTCAAAAGAAATATAAAGAATCAGGTGATGCTTATCAATTATTTGTAACTAAATCAAAAGATGCTACCTTAACTGATATGTTTAGAGAAGGTATGGCTTACTACTTTGGTTATGATCCTAAAAAGCCAGATTCAACAACTTTGATCAAAGCTGATTCTGCATTTAGCAAAGTACAGCAAAAAGCTACTAAACCTGTTGCTGATGTGTTTATATACCGTGCACGTGTGAATGACCTTAAAGAAACAGATAGAAACAACATTAAAGGTTTAGCAAAGCCATTTTATGAACAATATCTTGCATTGGAAGAGGCAAAAGGTGTACCAACCGATAACAGGACTAAGGTTAACATGACCGAGGCTTATGACTATTTAGGTACCTATTACGACCTGATAGCAAAAGACCCAACCAAGGCTGCTGATTACTATGGCAAGGCCCTGGCGCTAACGCCTACCGATCCGCAGGCGTTGCAGTATCAGAAAAAGAAAAAATAACCAATAAAATTAAAGGCCTCAATAAAATGAGGCCTTTTTTATTATCAACGCATTAGTATATTTGCAGCATGGAAGTACAAAGTTTGCCGGTAAATTATTTGCCCATTATTTTTCAAATGCTGGTAGCACTTGGTTTTGTGGTTACCACCATGGTTGTTACCCACAAAATTGGGCCAAAGCGTAAAACAAAAGATAAGTTAACCCCATTTGAATCGGGTATAGAGGTTATTGGTAACGCCCGTACACCTATCTCCATTAAATATTTCCTGGTAGCTATATTGTTTGTATTGTTTGATGTGGAGGTGATTTTCATGTACCCCTGGGCAGTTAACTTTAAAGCTTTAGGTACAAGTGGACTGGTAGATATGTTCATCTTTATGGCCACATTATTACTGGGCTTTATCTACGTTATTAAAAAAGGCGCGCTGGACTGGGATTAATTTCTATCACCACGCGTCATTGCGAGGCACGAAGCAATCCCAGACTATACAGAGCAAATAGAAAGATTGCCCGCCTCATTGCCTGACCTCAAAACAATAAAAACGCCTTGTGCATGCAATCACAAAGTGTCTTGTTTAGACTAATTCTAAATATATTCTACCAATTGCATAGTGTATTAATTACAGCTTAATTATCGTAGATTTGTTCATCCTTTCCGCATTTGGATAGGTTTTTGTATTATATAATTCATGAGTGATATTCAGTTAGTTGAAGCTCCTCCTGGTGTAGAAGGTGCTGGGTTTTTCGCTACTTCGCTTGATAAAGCAATAGGTTTAGCGCGTTCAAACTCGTTATGGCCCCTGCCATTTGCCACTTCATGCTGTGGTATTGAGTTTATGGCAACCATGGCTTCCCATTATGATTTGTCGAGATTTGGTGCCGAGCGTTTAAGTTTTTCGCCCCGCCAGGCCGATCTGTTGATGGTGATGGGAACCATTTCAAAAAAAATGGGTCCAGTGTTGCGCCAGGTTTACCTGCAAATGGCCGAGCCACGCTGGGTAATAGCTGTTGGCGCATGCGCATCAAGTGGTGGTATATTTGATACTTATTCAGTTTTACAGGGTATTGACGAGATCATCCCGGTTGACGTTTACGTTCCAGGCTGTCCGCCACGCCCCGAAGCCATTATTGATGGTTTTATGGGTATCCAGAAACTGGTACAAACAGAATCATTACGCCGGAGAAGTACACCGGAGTATCAGAAATTATTAGCTTCATACGGAATTCAGTAATGGGTAAAATAACAAACGAAGAACTTCTACAGAAGATCAACGCAAAGTTTGACCAGCAAATAACCGTTGTTGGCGAGCCTTATGGCTTATTAACTGTTGAAACTAGCCGCGATCATATCATAGATCTTTTAGATTTTCTGAAAAATGATACTGTAATGCAGTTCATTTTTTTAACTGATATAACAGGTATCCATTATCCTGAACAGGCAAACCCTATCGGTATAATTTATCACCTGCATAGCCTGGTAAATAATGTACGCATCCGTATAAAGGTTTTCTTACCTGCCGATGATTACCATATCCCTACTGCAACAACGGTATGGAACGGTGCCAACTGGATGGAAAGAGAAACCTATGACTTTTTTGGTGTGATCTTCGACGGTCACCCGGATTTGCGCAGGATATTAAATGTTGACGACATGACGGCCTTCCCGATGAGAAAAGAGTTCCCGCTGGAAGACCCTAACCGTGTTGATAAAAAAGATTATTTTTTCGGAAGATAGACAGAAATGCAGAATCACCCGGTATATACAGATAACGATCCGCAAACCGCGCCCTCAACCCTAAACTTAGGGCCAACCCACCCTGCCACGCACGGCGTTTTCCAAAACGTATTGCAGCTGGATGGCGAAAGGATCATAAGCGGGGTATCAACCATTGGTTACATACACCGTGCCTTCGAAAAAATTGCCGAACACAGGCCATTTTACCAGATCACCCCGTTAACCGACCGTTTAAACTATTGCTCATCACCCATAAATAACATGGGCTGGCACATGACGGTTGAAAAACTTCTGGGTATCGAAACTCCAAAACGTGTGGATTACCTGCGCGTAATAGTAATGGAACTTGCCCGTATATCAGACCACATAGTTTGTAACGGTGTATTGGGTGTTGATACCGGCGCTTTCACCGGTTTCCTTTACATGATGGAACACCGTGAAGCCATTTATGAAATTTATGAAGAAGTTTGCGGCTCACGCCTTACAACCAATATTGGTAGGATAGGTGGTTTTGAGCGTAACTTTAATACCATAGCCTTTGCTAAACTGCGCAAGTTCCTGAAAGATTTTCCGGTTACTTTACGCGAGTTTGAAGCCCTGTTTAACCGTAACCGCATATTTGTTGATCGTACAAAAGGTGTTGCCGAAGTTACCCCGGAAGATGCGTTAAGCTATAGCTGGACCGGCCCGATTTTACGCGCGACAGGTGTTGATTATGATGTTAGGGCGATGAATCCGTATTCATCATATGAAGACTTTGAGTTTGAAGTGCCAGTAGGTGAAAAAGGTGATGTTTACGCCCGTTTCCTGGTGCGTAACGAAGAAATGTGGCAGAGCCTCCGCATAATTGAGCAGGCTTTGGCGAAGCTGGAAAAAGAGCCGTCAGATATTTTTCATGCTGATGTGCCTGAGTTCTACCTGCCTCCAAAAGAAGAAGTTTATAACAATATGGAAGCCCTTATCTATCACTTTAAAATAGTGATGGGCGAGATAGATACCCCTACAACTGAAGTATATCACTCAGTTGAAGGAGCCAATGGCGAACTGGGTTTTTATTTGGTGAACGATGGCGGCAGATCGCCGTACCGCCTGCATTTCCGCAGGCCAAGTTTCATCAATTACCAGATGTACGCGCCAATGAGCCGTGGTATGTTGTTATCTGATGCGATTATTAACATGAGTAGTTTAAACGTAATAGCCGGAGAATTAGATGCTTAGAGTTGACGATGCACAAGCTGTTCCGGTAGAGTTTTCATCGGAACTGATCACC
>JAMFSA010000050.1 GCA_026225055.1 Mucilaginibacter xinganensis
AAAAAGAAGTTAATATTGTAGCTAAAGCAAATTTTGGCTTTGGGGATGTTAATTCCTGTTTAATACTTTCAAAATTTAATTAAATAATGACCAGACAAGAGATTCTAGAAGAACTAAAAAAGGTGATTTCACCGTACACAACCAATAAAGAAATGCTGGCTGAGATCAATGATCAGACAGACTTAATAAAGGACTTAAAAATAAATTCCGCCAATTTAGTTGATATCATTATTGATGCCGAGGCTAAATACGATATCGAAATTGATTATGATGTTGCCGATAAAATGATGGTAGTTGGTACTTGTATCGACGTTATAAGCGAAAGAATCAGCCAGAAACTATGATAAGTACGGGTAATGATGTTGTATCATTAAGTGCCATAGATATTACCCGCACTAAACTGCCAAATTTTTATTCAAAAATACTTTCAACCCCGGAAAGTGTACTTTATAACGAAGCAGTAGCTGCCGCACTCCCTTTTGAAAATTTCGTTTGGTTATTATGGTCGATAAAAGAATCGGCTTATAAACACCTGCAAAGGATCAATCCTGAGCTGATCTTTACACCCGTAATGGTGGTTGGCGATCAGTTGCAGGTACCCCCTGCCTATACCCCAACAGCTTTTGGTAAAAATGAGCTATCAGGTGCTGGCTTCAGGGATTTGCCAACATTTGATACAACCGTAACATTCGGGCAGGATGTTATCTACTCAAAATCATTGGTATACACCGATATTATAGTAACGGTTGTACACTCCAATAAGAATTTTGAAGATACTTTTTGGGGGATAAAATGGATTGATGATACCGATAATGAAAATCAATCGGCCGCGGTGAGGGCGTTTTTGTTAGATAATCTGCATAAACTATGCGGCCTGGATAATATCACCATCAGTAAAAACAAAAATGCTATCCCCGTTCTGTTAATAGAATCGGAAGAAACTGATATCCCGGTTTCTTTGTCGCATCATGAGCATTTTGTAGCTTATTCCTTTCAGCATTTTTAATCTTCTAAAAAAGATACCGGCTCCAGTTGCCCCAACTCATCCTCATTAAACATACGCGAATGGATCATGAAGCGATAACCTGTTGGGATTTCGATAGAAAAACTTGAACCACGTCCCTTGGTTATGCCAATGGTTAATTGGGTATGCTGCCAGTATTCAAACTGATCTTTGCTCATCCAAAACTCGCAGTCATCAACCTCGCCCAGCTTTACATCGCTGCCACCGAGTTTAAATTCGCCCTTCTCAAAACACATGGGCGATGAACCGTCGCAGCAACCGCCGCTTTGGTGGAACATCAATTCGCCAAAACGCTCTTTGAGCTGGGCAATAAGTGCCGATGCTTCAGTATCGACTAATACTCTTTTTATCATTTTGTATTTTGGTAAATATATTAAAGGCGCATACACTTTGGTGCATACGCCTTAATACAACCTAAACTATTATTAAAAGAACCCCAATTTATTCTTATCGTATGATATCAGCATATTCTTAGTTTGGCGGTAGTGCCCCAGCATCATCTTATGATTTTCCCTGCCGAAACCTGACTTTTTATACCCGCCGAACGGCGCATGTGCTGGGTAAGCATGGTAATTATTAACCCAAACACGCCCGGCCAAAATAGCGCGCGGCACCTGGTAAACCTCATGTGCGTCGCGTGTCCAAACACCTGCACCTAAACCGTACAAAGTATCATTTGCAATCGCGATGGCTTCTTCGGTAGTTTTAAAAGTGGTTACACAAGCAACCGGGCCGAAGATCTCCTCCTGAAAAATGCGCATCTTGTTATGGCCTTTAAAGAGGGTTGGCTGTATGTAATAGCCCCCTGCCAATTCGCCGTCCAACTTCTTTACCTCTCCGCCGCAAAGCACCTCTGCTCCTTCTTCCCTGCCTATTTTCAGGTACGATTGAATCTTCTCGTACTGGTCATTCGATGCCTGCGCGCCCATCATGGTAGTACCATCCAATGGGTCGCCCATTTTAATGGCATTGGTGCGCTCAATTACTCTTGCGATAAATTTGTCATAGATATTCTCATGGACCAAAATACGTGACGGGCAGGTACAAACTTCGCCCTGGTTCAGGGCAAACATTACTGCTCCTTCTATAGCCTTATCAAAAAATGCGTCATCCGCATCGCCCACCGATTCAAAGAAAATATTAGGCGATTTACCACCGAGCTCCATAGTAACAGGAATTAAATTTTCTGATGCATATTGCATAATTAGGCGCCCGGTGGTTGTTTCGCCTGTAAAGGATACCTTGGCAACGCGCGGCGACGATGCCAGCGGCTTACCCGCTTCCGGGCCAAAGCCCGTAACTATATTCAACACTCCCGGAGGTAGAATATCACCTATCAGCTCCATCAGCACCATAATTGATGTTGGCGTTTGCTCTGCAGGTTTTACCACGCAGCAATTACCCGCTGCCAATGCCGGCGCAATTTTCCAGGTAGCCATTAGTAACGGAAAGTTCCATGGGATGATCTGCCCTACTACACCCAGCGGCTCATTTAAAACAATGCTTACCGTATTTTCATCATGTTCTGATATACCGCCTTCTTCGGCCCTTATCACACCTGCAAAATATCTAAAATGGTCTACTACCAGCGGCAGATCAGCAGCACGTGTTTCACGTATAGCCTTGCCGTTATCAATAGCTTCAACAACTGCCAGATACTCAAGATTAGCTTCAATGGTATCAGCAATCTTGTTAAGCAGCCCTGCCCTATGCGCTGCTGATGTTTTGCCCCATGTTTTAAAAGCAGCATGCGCGGCATCCAGCGCCAGCTCTACATCCTCCTTACCCGACCGGGCTGCTTTTGTAAACACCTTGCCATCAATCGGCGAGATATTATCAAAATATTCACCCTTGACCGGCGGCACAAATTTGCCGCCAATAAAATTTTCGTATTGCGCCTTAAATGCAGGCCTTGAAACAGTGCTCATAGTTTTTTATTTGTTTTAAATTGGTTGCACTAAGGTAGAGGTACTGCTAATTAAGCAGTTGCATTATTAGGGCAAATGGTAGCACAATAATGTCAATGTTTATGAAGTTTTGTTTATGTAGATCTATATGTCTAATTTGCTATGAATTATAAGGCCATGAATAACAAGAACCTGTTATCGCCGGTAAACCTGTCCCACGGAAGAGAGCTGAACACACTGGTAGAGAACCGCAAGGCCTATACCATGAACCACTGCGAGCTGAATATTTTTGAAACCTATCAGCGTAGCGAACTGGTGCCATTAACTTTCAGCGACCTGGTAATTACCAGTATGCTGCGCGGCAAAAAGGTGATGCATTTGTTTGATAAGCCCGGCTTTGACTATCTGCCCGGCGAAACAGTAATTGTACCGCCCAACATCACCATGACCATTGATTTCCCTGAAGCCACCGCGCAGCAGCCTTCGCAATGCACCGCCCTGGCTATCAATCAACAGGAAATAAAAAATACGCTTGATTTTTTAAACGAGAACTACCCGCGTGAGGATCAGCAGATCTGGCAGATCAACTATAACCAGTTCCATTTTTTTAATAATTATGAGCTGGCGCAGTTGATCAATAAACTTATTCGTATCAGCACAGGAGATGCCCTGACAAAAGATGTATTAGCCAACCTCACATTAAAGGAACTACTGATCCGCATAATGCAGATGCAGAATTTGCATGAGATAAATGACAACCAGCACGATCTATCCGCAGGCAATCGCTTTGCTTATGTATTGGAATACATCCGCCTGCATTTGAGCGATAAACTGAGTATTGATACGTTGAGCCAGATGGCATTTATGAGCAAATCCAGTTTTTTCCGCGCCTTTAAACATGAGCTGGGCATATCACCTGTTGATTATGTGATCAGGGAACGGATCCAGTTAGCCAAACAATTTATAAACAATCCGCATATCAGCGTTTCTGATGCTTGTTTTAAAGCCGGGTTTAACAACCTCAACTATTTTTGCCGGGTGTTTAAAAAAGTGGAAGGCATTACCCCGAGCATGTTTAAGTCTCAGTTCAGGAACACCCATTTAAATTAAAAAAAGCGAATAACAAAAGTTATCCGCTCCCAGTTAAACAATCTATATCAATAGGTAGATTATTGTTTCGTTAAATCATACGAAGCCGAATAATCGTAGATGACTTGTACGAGTGTTAAAGTATTACCATTCACCTTAAAATTGTAAGTGCCATTTACAACAGCCCTGGTATCCACATTAACGTTAAACAGAACAGTGTTAGTAAAAGTTATCTGGCTGCCACTTACTTTATATGAACCCTCTGCGGTTACCGTATTACTTTGCAATGATGTATAGCTGCTATAGGAAGGATAAGCTAATTTTATCACAAAAGTATCAGTAGTGGTATTGCCTGTTAATGCCGTATACGCCTTAAACTGGCCACTATAGGTTCCATCCGACAAAACATTAGTATTCTTATCTTTATGGCAACTGCCTATTACAGCTATTACAGCAATTAAGGTGATGATTTTTAATATTTTCATAATTGCAGGTTATTGTCGTTTCAACTTATAAGTATAGGTATTAGTGCCCGAAGTTTTAGTGATGATCAAACTGTCGGCATTTACTTCATAACTGTATGAACCTGATAATATTAAATTCCAATCGAAATTAGCGGTATGTACAAGGCTATCTGTTAAAGCTATTTTATTACCTGATAATGCATACACCCCTTTTGATGCGGCAGTAAAGCCTGAAGGTGCAGTAACAGTGTTATAATTTGAGTTATTAAATGAATAGGCAACACTACGGGTAATGGGCCCGGTATTAAACCCTCCATCCTTTTCATCGGCCAGTAACAGGCCGCTGTAAGTACCGGTTACAATTGTACCGCCGTTCAACGGGCCGCTATAAGTAGCAATTGTGATTGATTTTGCTTTGTGGGTGGCATCCTTACTGCAGCCGGACACCATTATCCCAAGCAAAGCGATCAGTATACTGTATCTCAAAAGGTTCATTTAGGTGGTTTTATATGTATTACGATCAATCTCAGCACTTCGCTACAATGTTTATCACAAAAAAAACTCATGTCGCTACAATCAGCATATAAGTAGTGCAAACAACCTATTTAAGTATACTAATAACATATAAACGGCGCAGGCAGCTATATGCAACCGGCAGCTAACTCATGGTACTTATAAGTTGTATACCAGCACCATACACTGTAATTTGTACTTACCGGTTATCTCCTGAGCATGAAACGTGTGTGTAATTTTAGTATTCGTATTTTATTATGCATTTGCTTAACTGCCTTTGTGTTTCATAGCCAGTTAATAAAGGCGCAGAGTTTCGATCTGGATAAAGGGCGCAACCACGTAACCATCCCCTTCCGCATGGTACGCAACATGATCATTATTAAATTAACCATAAACGATAAAGGGCCATTTAATTTTATACTGGATACCGGCGTAGGCCTCATGATCATCACCGACCCGGATATTGTTGATTCTCTTAATATAAGCCGCAAGCATTCCATAAAACTGCATGGCCTGGGCCAGGGAGATGACCTGGAAGCGCAGCTAACTTCAGCATTAAATATAAAGTTGCACGGGCTAACCAGTCATAACGTTGGCGCGGCTATTTTAACAAAGGATTTTCTCGGATTGTCCAATTGCGCAGGTATGCCCATACATGGGTTACTGGGTTATGAGTTTTTCAGCAATGTGGCGGTAAAAATAAATTTTCAGGATAGTACACTCGTGGTTTTCCGCCCGTCACAGATCAAAAAATACGCGAAAGGCGAAAAGCTCCCTATCACTGTAGAAAACAATAAACCTTATGTGCAGGCAAACATAACCATGCCTAACGGCACCGAAAAAAAATGCAAACTGATAATGGATATAGGTGCCGGGCATCCGCTATCATTAGAGAACTTTTTAACTACAAACGATCTTCCGCAGAATTTTATCAGAGCCAACCTTGGCCAGGGATTTAACGGGCCTATTGATGGCTATATAAGCCGGGTGCCTAAGATCACGCTGGGTAGGTTCTCGGTCGAAAACCTGCTTACCTCGTTCCCCACAAAGCATCCGGAAAACACTACAAACGAGGCTATTTTGCGCGATGGCAACCTCGGACTGGGCTTATTAAAAAGGTTTGCTATAATCATTGATTACCCCGATAGCCTCATCTACCTTAAACCCTTTAAACAGCTAAAAGCCCCGTTTGAGCACGACATGAGCGGCCTTGAATATTATGCCACCGGCGATGGCTATAAACATGTAATTATTGACCGTGTTGAACCCGGTTCAGCGGGCGACCTTATTGGTTTGGAGAAAGATGATGAGATCGTATCTATCAACTTTAAGTCTGTAGCCAGCATGACCATTGAGGATATTGATGAGCTTTTTAAATCGGGCAATAACAGGAGCCTGCTGCTTGAAGTATACCACGATAATAAATACGACCACGTGATCCTTACCCTAAAACGGCGCATATGACATATAATCTATCCATCTCAACAAAAACAATATCACAATGAAAATTAACACACTACTATTAAAAACCATACCGGTTCTTTTTGGGCTTGCCATCTTTATTTTGGGCTTTCAGCATATTTATTACAGGGTGCTTAACCCGGCGCTTTTCCCTGTCCCGGGCAAGTTTCCGGGGCTCATTATCCTGGTTTATGTTTCAGGCATTATATTGATGCTATGCGGCATTGCCGCGATAATTGAAAAATGGCGTTCACCTGCTTTCTTGTTTATCGGGTTAGTATTCCTACTCTCCTTTCTCCTTGTACATCTGCCTATTTTACTGGCGAACATAAAAAACGCGGTTGAATGGACTGCAGCTTTTGAAACCTTTGCCATATTGAGCGGAGCATTTCTTTTCGCACTTAATTCAGAAAACAACAGCACTCCCGCCACCTACAAAATGTATGATATTATGGAGCGCATCAGTAAACTGATGTTTGCCATTTCACTGGTGGTTTTTGGTATCCAGCACTTTCAATTCGGAAATTTTGTGGCGACTTTAATCCCGGGCTGGATACCATTCCACTTGTTTTGGGCCTATTTTGTTGGCGGCGCTTTCGTCGCTTCGGCCATAAGCCTTATCATCAATGTAAAGCAAAAATTGGCCATGGCCTTATTAGGTATAATGTTTACTTTATGGGTGATAATTTTGCATGCGCCACGGGTTTATAATCATCTTAATGACCGGGATGAGCTATCGAGCCTGCTCATTTGCCTGCTGATGGCCTGCATCTCGTTTTTGCTGATGGCAACGCATAAGGATCATTTTCATGTAAGCAGTTATACCCATTAAGCGGTTGTTGGTATACCCATATTGATATTTAACAGCTATTGTAGTTTAAGCATCAGAAAATTACGACCTTTAAAATAGTGAACAAGCGCGTATTAAGGCATATCGTATTTTGGGTAACGTATTTTATTATAAATACTTTGTTCGAGTTTTCGTGGATCCAGTCCTTCTTTCCAAACCCGAACCACCGGGACGAGATTGTGATGCAGGCCGTATTAACCAATGCTATCATTTTACCTTCAAAACTGCTGTTCACTTATTTTGTATTTTATTTTTCTATACCAAAGGCATTTAATAAAACCCTTAACAGCAACGTTAATATCATTATTACAACCCTGGTTTTTGTAGCATCCATATTCCTGCACCGTGTACTGGCTACTTTTCTGCTGGTCGAAAACCCCTCCTTCACCAACCAGGTGAAGTTGACCTATGACAATATGTTCACGGTTTCGCAACTGTTCGCTTCCATGCTCGATCTTGGGTTTATATGCGGTGTGGCCATCGTAATTAAACTTTTCCGCATGCAGATGAACAACCTGAGCCGGGAAAAAGATCTATCCAAAGAAAAGCTGGAAACAGAGCTCAAGTTCCTTAAAAATCAGATCAACCCTCATTTCCTGTTCAATACGCTCAATAATATTTACGCGCTTTCCCGCAAAAAGTCTGATCTGGCACCGGTCATCATCATGAAGCTCTCAAAACTATTGCGCTTTATGCTGTACGAGGCGGAGAAAAGCCAGGTACCTATCTCCGAAGAAATACGTGTACTGGAAGATTATGTAGAAGTTGAAAAGGTACGTTTCTCCAAACGCCTGCGCATTACCTTTAACCAGGAAATTGACGATCAGAATCAATCCATTACACCACTTATCCTGCTCCCATTCATTGAGAACGCGTTTAAGCACGGCCCCGGCGAAATGCTGGCGGACACTTTTATCGATATCAGCATAATACTGAAAAACGGCCACCTGTCGTTCATAGTAACCAACTCAAAAGAGGCCAAGGAATGTGAAAGTTCCGACCGTAAAATAGGTTTAAGCAATGTACGGAGGCAACTCGAACTGATGTATACCGAATTTAAGCTTGATATTGAGAATTTAAGTGATACATTTAAGATCAATTTATCCATCAACCTGAATAAAAGTGCAGCAGTATAATTGTATTATAATTGAGGATGAACCCCTGGCCACAGAGGTATTGCAGGATTACATTGCCGATGTGCCTTTCCTGAAACTGATAAACCACTACAGCAACGCCATGAGCGCGCTGACTGACCTGAACAAACAACAGATCGACCTGATATTCCTGGATATAAACCTGCCTAAACTAAAAGGCATCGATTTTATAAAAACCCTCAAAAACCCACCGCATATTATCATTACCACTGCCTATCATGAATATGCCTTGCAGGGTTACGACCTGAATATTGTTGATTACCTGCTGAAACCAATTGAATTCAGTCGCTTTTTAAAAGCGGTAAATAAGCTGAAGTTCATCACCTCCGAGCATACTTACAATGCCTCGCTATTTGTGCCTGAAGGGCGCGATTTTATGTTTGTTTTTGTTGATAAGAAACGGGTTAAAGTGCATTTTAAGGAGATCATCTATATTGAAAGCCTTAAAGAATATGTACGCATCGTGACTAAAGAAAAAACTATCACTACCAAATCACAACTGGGGCAAATTGAGGAATTGCTTAACAAAAATGATTTCCTGCGCATACATCGTTCCTTTATCATCGCCAAGGATAAAATAGATGCCTACACCAGCACCGTGATAGAATTATGCGGCAAAAGTTTACCCATTGGCCGCAGTTATAAGGAACTGGTAATGGGCATACTTGACGAAAAGTAAAGCCTAAAGATTATACGATTCCAATTGATCTGCAATCTGATTCAATAACTCCTCCCGCTCAATCCCTGCATTTTTGCAGATGTGCAAATGTTTATGCGGGCCGGGTTGAAAGCTGACTACAAAGACCCCGTTTTTATACACTTCGTACTTGCATTGCTCGCCATCGTGGTGCATATAATCACGGATCTCGAAATGGTGATGCTCATTATTATCGCTTACAGATATTTCAAATAGTTCCATAGCCTGTTCAATATTATAATATGCAAACCATAAGCTGGCCTTATTGTTGTAATAAAACCAATTATAAATTTAGATTATGGATAATGACGAGTACGCGCACAGTATTGAAAAAGAACTGATTGACATGAAAGAAAATTACGAAGTTGAACACTGGACCAACAAATTAGGCGTAAGCCGTGAAAACTTGCAAGAGGCAGTTGATGCCGTTGGTACATCTGTTGAGGAGATTAAAAAGTATTTAATGTAATACTACCATGAGCCTGGAAAAATATGCCGGAAAGCGGAATTTTACCAAAACCGCTGAACCCAAAGCCGGACTAAGCAAGGATAAAGATCATTTAATGTTCGTGATACAAAAGCATGATGCATCGCGCCTGCATTATGATTTCAGGCTCGAGATGGATGGCGTATTGAAAAGCTGGGCGGTACCAAAAGGCCCATCAACCGACCCAAAAACAAAGCGGCTGGCCATGATGGTGGAGGACCACCCTTTTGATTACCGTAATTTTGAGGGCATTATTCCACAGGGCGAATATGGCGGCGGGACAGTGATAGTTTGGGATGAAGGCACCTACGAACCCATTGAGGAAATAAAAGGCAAGAAAGCACAGGAAAAGCATTTACTGGAGCAATTAAAATCAGGCTCATTAAAAATAAAACTGCACGGTGAAAAGCTGGAAGGCGAATATGCCCTGGTGAAAACCCATGGCATGGGCGAAAACGGCTGGTTACTGATAAAGCATAACGACAAGTTTGCCAGTACAAAGGATATAACCAAAGAAGACAAATCTGTACTCACGGGCAAAACCATTGATTCGATGGAAAAAAGCAGTGAGAAAGTATGGCAGCATGGTCATGAAGAAGCTGTAGAAGAGCCCAAAAAAGGCAGTAAAAAAAAAGTCCAGGCGGAGCGGATTAGCGAAGTGGTGGATCCGGCAGGACAGGCTGAGGCACTGGTATCTTCGGATGAGATCGACGTTAAAGAACTGATAAAATCGGCACCAAAAGTTGCCATCCCTGAAAACATCCAGCCCATGAAGGCTACGCTGGTTGATGAGCCTTTTGATGACCCTGACTGGCTATACGAGGTTAAATGGGATGGCTACCGGGCCATTGCTACCATCAACAAAGGCGAGGTAAACCTCATATCCCGCAACAACAAAACCTTTAATGATAAATTCTACTCCATTTATAATTTACTGCAAAAGTGGAAGATAAATGCCGTGCTTGATGGCGAGATCCTGGTATTGAACGATAAAGGTGTGTCCGATTTTGGCGCTTTACAAAACTGGCGCAGCGAAGCCGATGGCGAATTGGTATTTTATGTATTCGATATCCTTTGGTATGAAGGTAAAAACCTGATGGGCTTGCCGCTAAACCAGCGCCAGGCTATTTTAAAGGAGATATTGCCGACTGATAACGACCACATTCGCCAGAGCAAAGTATTTAACGCCAGCGGCATCGATTTCTTTAATGCCGCCGAACGTATGGGACTGGAGGGCATCATCGCCAAAAAAGCAAGTAGTACCTATACTTCTGATCTGCGCTCGCGCGAATGGCTGAAGATAAAAGTACATCAAAGGCAGGAAGTGATCATTGCTGGCTTTACTAAGAACGCGGGCACCAGTAAATCATTCAGCGCGCTGGTATTAGGTGTTTATGATGGCGGCATTTTAAGGTATGTGGGCAAGGTAGGTACCGGATTTTCTGATAAATTGCAAAAGGAAATGATGGCACAATTTGAGCCGTTAATTATCGATAAAAGTCCGTTTGATGTGGAACCCGATGTGAATAAGCCCTCACGTTTTCGCCCTAAACGCATGGGTGCTAAACCAACCTGGCTAAAACCGGAGCTGGTTTGCGAGGTTGCTTTTGCCGAAGTTACCAGTGATGGCGTATTTCGACAGGCATCATTTAAAGGAATGCGGATAGATAAAAAGGCAAAAGATGTAGTGCTTGAAATGCCAAAGAACACCAACGAAACTGTTGAAGAGGTTGATAATAAACCAGCTAAAGATACCCATAAAGATGTTGTTATGCCGCCAAAAGATAAGGACCGTAAAACATTACTGAATCCGACAGATGAAACCCAGGTACGCAAAATTTGCGGGCACGATTTGAAATTCACTCACCTGAGCAAGGTTTACTGGCCCGAGGATAATGTTACCAAGCGCGATATGTTTAATTACTATTACCAGGTAGCTGAATATATATTGCCATATTTAAAGGACAGGCCCATGTCGCTCAACCGTTTCCCTAACGGGATCCATGGTTCCAGCTTTTATCAGAAGGACGTTACCGGCAAAGCGCCTGATTGGGTTACCAAAACATTCCCTTATACTACAAGTGAGGGCGAGCATAAGGAATATTTAGTAGGCTCGGATGAATCTTATTTATTATGGATGGCATCATTGGGTTGTATTGAAATGAACCCGTGGTTCAGCCGTGTACAGTCGCCGGATAACCCGGATTATTGCGTGATAGACCTCGACCCGGATAAAAACACATTCGACCAGGTGATTGAGGCAGCACAGGAAGTAAAAAAGGTGTTGGATACTATTGATGTGCCCTCCTACCCAAAAACATCAGGCTCAACAGGCATGCATATTTACATCCCGCTGAGTGCTAAATATACTTACGACCAAAGCCAGATGTTCGCTAAGATCATAGTACAACTGGTACACAAACAGATCCCGGATTACACCAGCCTGGAGCGTATGGTAAGCAATCGCAAGGGTAAAATGTATCTCGATTTTTTACAGAACCGCCCGGGCGCTACCATTGCCGGCCCCTACTCGCTACGGCCTAAGGTTGGCGCAACGGTTTCCATGCCTTTAAACTGGGACGAAGTAAAACCGGGGCTGACTATGAAAGATTTCACTATCTTCAACTCCATCGACCGCCTCAAAGAAACCGGCGACCTGTTTAAAGGTGTACTCGACAAAGGCATCGACCTTGAAAAAACAATAAAAAAAGCCCAAAGCACATTTGGCAAATAATGAAATAAACAGACGCACATCCTATAAATCAATAGAATCCAATAAATTCTTGTTCTTAATTTTAGTTCATGCATTCTTTCGCCGACAAAATAATCAACTTTAACAAAACCCTGCATTTCACAGGCACATTACCCGAAGGCGTACACATCATGAACCCTTTCCGCGAAAGCGAAACGGCTTTGGCTTGCTCTGAGATATTTTATAAAAAGTATTATAACGATAACGACCCGCGGCATCTGATCTTAGGTATTAATCCAGGCAGGTTTGGCTCAGCCATGACAGGAGTTTCCTTTACCGACCCTAAAAGGATGAGCGCGCAATGCGAGATACCTTTCAGCGGACAAATGACGCATGAACCATCATCAGAGTATGTGTATGATATGATAAAAGCCTACGGCGGCATCAAGGAATTTTATCATCATTTTTATATCCACTCCATTTGTCCGCTGGGTTTTACGGTTACCGGACCAAAGGGCAAGGAGATCAACTATAATTACTACGACCGCCCCGATCTGCAAAAGGCAGTTTACCCGTTCATCATCGATAACCTGAAAAAGCAAATAGCCATGGGCTTTGAAACCGATGTATGCTTTTGCTTCGGCACAGGGAAGAACGAAGCTTTTTTCCGGAAGCTAAACAATGAAATGGGCTTCTTTAAGCAGATTATCGCGCTGGAACACCCACGATATATTATGCAATATAAATCGAAAACAAAGCAAGTTTATATTGATAAATACCTGCAGGCTTTTCAACAGGTTAACGCCATATTATGAGCAGCGAAGGCAAATTTTATGGCGGTATCAGCGGTTTGCAGGTCCCTATCCCCAAGCGTGATTTTCCACCCGAGTTTGCCGATAAAAGCAGGCTGAACTTTTATGCAAGTTTGTTTAACAGCATCGAGATCAACAGTTCATTTTACAAACTGCCACAAGCTAAAACCGTTGCCAAATGGGCATTGGATGTACCTGAAAATTTTAAATTCACCTATAAACTCTGGCGTGATATCACCCATAATAAAAATTTACTTTTTAAGCCTGAAGATGTTGACCGTTTTATAGAAGGAATTAACCATGCGGGTGACAAAAAAGGTTGTTTGCTGGTGCAATTCCCGCCAAGTATTACGGTTGCAAGCCGGGGCCAGCTGGAATATTTATTATCAGTTATCCGGAATATCGACCCGTCTGAAGAATGGAAACTAACTATAGAATTCCGCCACCGCTCTTGGTATAATGATAGTATTTATGAACTGCTGCAAAAATATAAGGCAAGTTTGGTGATACAGGATATGCCCGCCTCTGTTTCACCATTGATCGCCTTAGCGGATGATCATATTTACCTGCGCTTTCATGGGCCTAATGGCGGCTATCGCGGCAGTTATGCTGATGACTTTTTGTATGAGTATGCGCAGTATGTAAAGGAATGGATGGCGGAAGGGAAAGATGTTTATGCTTATTTTAACAATACTATGGGCAATGCTATCAATAACTTAGTCGCTCTGAAAAGTTTTCTTGAACCTGAAGAGCTATAAACAATAATGTATCACCCTGACCTAAATAAACTACAAAAAACATACTTCCTACAGCTAAATTTTCTCTTTAAAATAATTTACAAGTATGAAATACCTATAAATAATGATTTATCAGCCTGGTACAACAGTATGGAATAATTTTAGTATAGCATGATGTATCACACTAAAAAACATAAAAACCATGACAAGTATTTTGTACATCATCGCCGTTATCCTTGTGATATGCTGGGCTATCGGATTCTTCGCTTATTCTGCAGGTGGTATAATCCACGTATTGCTGGTAATTGCTATTATAGCATTAATACTGGGAGTTATCCGCAGGGCCTGATAGTTTAAGACTCGATATTAAGCCGGACAGTATTTTTACTGTCCGGCTTTTTTTTGCTATTTTTCTTTCGTTACTTTTTGCATCAAACTATATTTACCTTTAATCCAAATGATCGGGCCTCAAATACCTGTCAAGTAGCTTATTTGATACTTTAGTAGCTTATGGAAAATTATACCGTTGTACTTATTATTCTTGGTATCATGATCGGCCTCTCGGCTGTTGCCGATAAAATAAAGCTACCCTATCCTATTTTGCTCATTGTAGCGGGCATAACTATAGGCTTTATCCCGCAATTGCCAACTGTAGTACTCAACCCCGAAATAGTTTTCCTGCTCTTTTTACCACCCTTATTGTACGATGCCGCCTTTAACATCTCTTTTCAGGAATTTAAAACCAATATCAATACCATTAGCACACTGGCCATTACACTGGTGTTTATCACCGCGACCGGCATAGCTGTTTTCGCGCATTATTTTATACCGGGCATGACCTGGCCGCTGTCATTTGTACTCGGTGCTATATTATCGGCAACTGATAGTGTGGCTGCCATGAGCATTACCAAAGGCCTTGGCCTGCAGCATAAAACAGTTACCATACTGGAGGGCGAAAGCCTGGTGAATGATGCCTCGGCATTGGTAGCTTATCGTTTTGCTGTGGCTGCTGTAACAGGCGCTGCTTTTGTATTTTGGAAAGCTTCGCTTGAATTTGTTATACTGATGGGCGGCGGCGCTTTAGTAGGTTGGGTGATGGGCCAATTACTAACTTATATTATTAATAAGGTTAAAGACAACCACATGGTTACCATCAGTTTTTTATTGCTGATGCCCTTTGTTACTTATTTAATAGCCGAAGATCTCGATGTATCGGGTGTTATATCGGTAGTAATACTGGGATTGATCATCGCCCGGTTTAAAAATGAGAATACTGCCAGCGACTTGAAGAAAGAGGCGCGTTCTATCTGGGATATCATTGTATTTTTATTGAATGGTTTGATCTTCATCCTGATAGGCCTCCAGTTGCCTTATGTAATAAAAAACCTCAGCAACAATCAATTGATCCCCGATATAGGCTACGGATTTTTAATAACCCTTATTGCTTTAGCATTGCGCATGATCCGCGTATTTGCACAAAAAACAAACCTTCAAAAAGCGTTTCAAAAAGGCAAAGGTAAAATAACTGAAGGAGCACTGCTCGATTTTAAAAACAGCCTTATCATCAGTTGGTCGGGTATGCGCGGCATTGTGTCACTGGCAATAGCCATTGGCTTACCCTTAACCCTGGCCGATGGCACTCCATTTCCAAAACGTAACTCCATTATACTTATTTCGATTATCGTGGTACTTTTCACACTTATAGGTCAGGGACTAAGTTTGCCATGGCTGGTGAAAAGGCTTAAGCCTGATGAAAAATAACGGGTAGTCAATATTTATCTTAATTAATAGCCACCCCGAAAGTCAATCATCCCGCCTAAATGAGTTTCATTTTATAATCTGCAACTTACTATAAGTCAAAATAAAGGTTTGCCAAACGCTTTACGCCTAATTTCACATAGTTTTTAACAGGTCTATCCTAATCTTAAATGCTATGTATCACAAAATCACACTAAAAAACTTACTGGCAGTATTAATATTACTCGCTTGCTCGGCAAAATTATATGCACAGGACGATGCTGCCGAACTGGCTAAAAAACTGGCGAACCCCGTTGGCAGCCTTATAAGTGTACCTTTCCAGATCAATACCGATTATGGCATCGGCCCATTAGATGGCAGCCGCAATGTTGTTAATTTTCAGCCTGTAGTGCCTATCGTCCTTAGTAAAAATTTAAACCTAATAACCCGTATGGTATTACCTATTGTTACACAATACAATATAACCGGTGTAGGGCAACAGCAAAGTGGCTTGGGCGATGCATTGGTTAGCGCGTTTTTTAGCCCGACTACAGGCGGGATAACTTGGGGCGCAGGCCCTGCAATTTCGGTTCCGACTGCTACAAATGATGCCTTCGCCAGTAAAAAATTGGGCGTAGGCCCTACTGTAGTAGCGTTAAAGCAGACAAACGGGTTAACCATTGGCGTACTGGCAAATCAAATATGGAGCATTGCAGGCAGTGGCAGCACGCCAAGCGTTAGCCAGACATTTATACAGCCCTTTATAACCTACAACTGGAAAACTGGCGCTGGTTTAGGCGGCACATTAGAATGGACCCAAAACTGGAAAGCCAGCACCACCACCATGTACCTTGTACCAACCGTTAGCGGCATTACCAGCCTAGGCAAACAAAAAGTACAGCTGGGCGTTGGCCCGCGATTCAATATAGCGGCGGTAGACGGCGGCCGGGCCGATCTGGGTTGGCGGGCTACAGTATCATTCATCTTCCCGAAAAAATAGAACTATAATATTTAGATAGCTAACTAAAACATATCTGTGTTCTTTGTGAAAAATCTTTGTGGTTCATTCAGCATAAAGAGCCGACAAAAGCTTACTTTTATTGTAAACTTAAATCACAATGCAGGCGCAAACCATTGATGAGGTTATCAGTCAGATGGAGGCTATTATCAGCCATTCTATCAAGTCAAACAGCAGGGCGGGCTACTTTGCTGCCTTGTATTACAAGGTTACCTGCCGGGTTAAACAAGGCATACAGTCCGGCGAATTTGAGAATGGTCAGCGAATGGAGCAGTTTGATGTAACCTTCGCCAACCGCTACCTCGCCGCTTATGAGCAATGGATCAACAAAACCCCGGTAACATCCCTCTCATGGAAAATCGCTTTTGATGAACTGGAAAAACCCACAGTTCTGGTTTTGCAGCATTTGTTATTAGGCATGAACGCCCATATCAACCTCGATTTGGGTGTGGCAGTTGTTGAACTGGCTACGGCGCAGAATCAGCCATTGGAGAACATGCACAATGATTTTAACACCATCAACACCATATTGGCGGCCCTAACCTATCAGGTGATCAATGAGCTCGATCAGGTTTCGCCGTTGATATCACTTGCAGGCCTGCACTCAAAAAATGATTCCCTATTCATCCAATTTGCTATGAATAACGCGCGGGATGGCGCATGGTGCTTCGCCGAGGAGCTGGCATTAAAATCAGGTGCGGATTATACAGCCTTAATCGTTCAGCGCGATAAGGATATCTATAACCTTGGCGGCGGAATTGTTAATCTTGGCGGCTTTTTAAAGTTCACCATTTTCATCATTTACCTGTTCGGCTATAAAAACCCGGCGAAGATAATTGAGGTGATGAATACTTATAAAAAGACTTACCTGAAAGCAAAATCATCAGCAAACTAAAAAGGCAAGTAACATACTTCATTACCTGCCCCTTTTATTTCAATTAATCTTCTTATTTAACCCATTCGCCCACAGTTCGCACATCTGCCTGGCGCGGGAAAACTTTGGTGGTTAATACCCTGTGTACCTCTTCATCGCCATCGGCGCAGCAATCAGATAGTACAGTAATGCGGTAATCTTTATCGGCAGCCTCGCGTACAGTTGATAATATAGCGCCGCTGGTAGCAACACCACTAAGCACTATATGTTTAATTTCCTGTGCCCTTAAAACCACTTCCAGGTCGTTGCCTGTAAACGCGCTCACACGGCGTTTTATCATGGTTACTTCGCCTTCTAACGGAGTTAATTCAGGAATAACTTTGGCAAATTCGGCCATATCCGTGCTGGCAAATCTTTCCTTGCCTGCACCAAAGCTTTTGTTGTTTAAACTCACTTCGGGCGCTCCCGGCCTGAAACCTACCGTTACATAAATAACCGTGATCTTATTTTCGCGGGCGCTGGCTATGGCTTTAGTGGCATTGGCAATAAGCGCCCCGGTATCCGGCAGCATACCCATAATGCCAACCTGCAGATCAATTACTAAAAGTGCTGTATTTTGTAGCTGTTCCATTTTTATGATGATTATTTTTGATTTTATATTTTATCCTTGTTCACAAAGTTTTTTGCGCATACAACGCTCAGAAAAACCACGCCTGCAAAAAACACAATTAATGAGAGGTTGTTGTCTGCAGAAACCTTCCCACTCCTGAAAAGTAAAAAGCCAACTACCAAATTAAACAGGCCCCACATCGTATTTACCATAGGGCTCGATAACCCCTTACCCGGCGGCTTTGCAAATGGCGTGGGGAAAGCATCCCCACAAACACCCTTTACAAAATGCGGCACAAAGTTGGCCAGAAATGCACCTGCCCAAAAACCAGCGAAATAATTATACCATTCCATAATAAATAATTTAAAGTTGTATATGATTTATGTTGATTAAACTTGTTCTGCTTCCATCTCCTCTGCCTCCATTAACTGTTCCGCATTAACCTTATCCCTTCGGCCACTGACCAGGAATTTATAAAATGCCGCAACTATTACCAGCGATATTATACCCTGACAAAGTATGGCATTAGGCGCACCAATCTGTTGCGATACAGCGCCTATAAGCAAACTACCGATAGGCAGCATCCCAAAATAAGCCATTGCCACGTAGCTCATTACCCTGCCCCGCATCGCTTTGTCTGATTCTACCTGGATAATGGTAATAAAAATAGTGGTCTGCGACATCATACCAAACCCGGATATAGCTGCAAACAACATGGCTACTGGAAAATAACTGATATGCGAGAAAAACATCAGGCAGATGCCAAAGATGATAGAATTAATGAGCAGTATTATTTTAAGATCAGTCCCCGGTTTTAATGAGGCCAGGAATACTGAACCTGCTACCGCACCTAAACCTATAAAGCTGTTGATATACCCAAAGGTAGCGGCATCGCCCTTAAAAATAACCTTGGCAAATACCGGCAGCAAGGTATTATAAGGTAACACCAGCAAGCTTATTAAACCCAGCATAATCATCATTATGCTTATGGAAGGCGTATTTTTAAGGTATACCAACCCTTCAACCAGTTCAGATTTCACCTTCTTCGTTACTGAAGGTGGAATGTATGCAGGTAGTTTCATCAACAGTAAAGAAACGATCACCGCTATAAAACTGGCCGCATTAATAAGGAAACAAGCACCTGCGCCATATTTTACCAGGATGATACCTGATATTGCTGGGCCAACCAAACGGGCTATATTTACCATGGATGAATTGAGCGCGAGGGCATTAGGCAGGTCATCTTTATCGGTTACCATTTCGTGAATGAGCGGCTGCCTTGCAGGTACATCAAAAGCGTTAACAATGCCGAGCAATACGCTAAGCGCCAATATTTCCCAAACGGTATAGTGGTTGATCAGCACTAATACAGCCAGCAATACAGCCTGTATCATTGAAGCAGTTTGTGTAATAAGCAATACCTTATAACGATTATACCTGTCTGAAGCTATACCGCCCAGTAACGAGAAAAGAAACGACGGAAATTGTGATGCAAATACGCTAAGGCCCAGCATAAATGCCGAGTGGGTCATGGTATAAACCATCCAGCTTACCCCGGTTCGCTGCATCCACGTGCCGATCTGCGAGATAGACTGCCCGGCAAAAAATAAACTATAGTTCCGATTCCGGAATGCACGAAATGTGCTGGTTATTTTATTTGTATTCATTTAGCTATGACTATAATATAATTAAACAATTCGACACTATTCGTCATTTTGTCGAAACCAAAGCAAATTTTTTTATTTCTTTAATCCGTTCATAACCATTTGTGTAAATGCGTTAACAGCAGGTTCAATTCCGCTGAAATCACTTTCAATGGCCATTTCGCGTTTTAAGCCATGTACCGTACTCAGCAGCACATATATAAGCGATTCCTGTTCCTTTTCATCCATCACACGTACTTCTCCTTTTTCAATACCTTGGTTCAATATCTGGCGGAGCAAAACACCTTCCTGTTTCATGATCCGCCTGTGAATAGCTTGTGCAGCCTTATTATAATTCAACATTTCATCAGCATCCATACCGGTATTTATGGTACTATAAAAGCTCCTTCTATCGCGTATTACTTTTAACTTGGTTGCACAAAAGGCATGGATCTTTTCTTCTGTTGTAATTGCGTTGTCTACCCCTTTAGCAATAGCGTTCAGCAGTTCCTTTATCTCCACATCCATTACAGCTTCAAGCACTTCTTCTTTGCTTTTATAGTAATAATAAAGCGAACTCCGCCCCTTGCCTATAGCTTTAGCCACGTCATCCATAGTCACCTTACGGAATCCATGAGCCTGAAACAGCTGTTTAGCTGCTTGCAGGATCTGTTCCTCCATAAGTTCTTCTTTAGTTTGTTCTATGGTTGACATTTTGTGTGTTTGACTACTAATTACGATGCAAAGATAATACATTTTAAACAATTGAGCAAATTTTGTCGAAAAGTCGAATTATTAATCTTCTCCAATATTGAAAAAAGTAAAAAATAAATTTGCGCAACCGATTGATTGCGTTTATATTTGCAACCAATCAATTGCATTTAATATGAGAAGAGATATTTTTCAAGCCATTGCAGATCCTACCCGCCGGGCCATCCTTAGCTTACTGGCTCTGCAAGCCATGACGCCCAACGCCCTCGCCCAGCATTTCGACAGTACACGACAAGCGGTATCAAAGCATATTAAAATACTCACCGAATGTGAAGCTGTAAAGCAAAAGCAAACCGGGCGCGAAATTTACTATCATGCAAATCTTCAAAAAATGAAAGAAATAGACATATGGCTCGATCAGTTCCGCAAGCAGTGGGAAGATCGTTTCGACCAGTTAGATGATGTATTAAAGGACCTATAAACATAAAAAATCATGAGCAATACAGTAATTTCAAAAGACCTGGCTAACAAAAAGCTACGCGTTACCCGCACTTTCGCGGCACCGCTTGAAAAAGTTTGGAAAGCATGGACAGTAAGTGATCTGTTAGACAAATGGTGGGCCCCCAAGCCATGGAAAGCCGTAACCAAAACAATGGATTTTAGAGAAGGGGGCCTATGGCTTTATTACATGCTCGGGCCAAACGGCGAACAGTTTTGGTCGAGGGTAGATATTACAACCGTTGACTCGCCAAATAGCTTTAGCGCAACCTGCGTTTTTTGTGATGAAAATGGAACCCCCAACGCCGATACTCCGCCGATGCACTGGTTTAACCGTTTTAAGGCTGATGGAGAAAATACCATAGTTGATGTAACGCTCTCCTTTAATACCGAAGAGGGTATGCAAAAGATTATTGCAATGGGCTTTGAAGGTGGCTTTAGCATGGGCCTTGATAACCTGGAAGAATTATTAGCAGCCGGATAATTACCGGAATATATTTTTTATGAAGGCTTGCCTGTGTGTATACAGGCAAGCCTTTTATCTTTTGATGTAGTGTTATAGGGATGCGGAAGATTAGAAAAGCGTGAGATGGTGCGATTCCTTCCGGAAGGGGTTATTGAAATAGCTTAGTCTACGTACAAACCCCTCCCTGCCACTTCACAACCAGCCGCCCCCCCTCCCATGGGCTACAAGTGTGGACACATCTTTTGAGATGAAATATTTTTTTAAATCAACTCCGTAGGAGTTAAATATTGGTAGAAATCATATTAAAAGGATGTTTTTCGCTCCGTTAGGTGCGATATTAATGAACTATGCGCTAACAATACGGTATAAGCCGTGATATAAATCGGACTATGTTATGTACTTACAGCACATATAAATCTTTTAAACCTGTTTCTACCAATATTTAACCCCTAAGGGGTTAAGACTATCAACATGTGTACACACAGTAGCTCCCATAGGAGGGAATTTCCGAAAACAATGAAGTACTGTGTAAGAAGTTTGCGTTAGGGATTGAAACGGATACCTGCCTGATGGTTAAGGCCTGGTGTAGTATGAGTGGAAAGCCCGGGCCGCAGGTAACGCCCTAATAATTAACACAGTAATTCCCCCCTCCCTATTCAAGCAAAACTTTTTTTTAAAAAAAATTTGCGTAACTCAGAAGTTACATATATATTTGAGTAACTTAAAAGTTACCTATTATGAGCAAAAGTATTAATCACCAACTTTTCTTTTCTCATCCCCCAAAGGCGGTATGGGAGTATTTAACCAATCCTGAGCTAATGGAGCTCTGGCTGATGAAAAACGATTTTAAACCGGTTGTCGGTCACGATTTCCAGTTTCGTGTAAAACCATTACCCGAACTTAATTTCGATGGGGTTGTTTATTGTCGTGTATTGGAGATCAATCCACACAAAAAACTTTCCTATTCGTGGAAATCCGGTCCGGGCGATGGTACCTATAACATTGATTCGATAGTTACGTGGCGCCTACACCCCAAAGATAACGGCACTGAACTGGTACTGGAGCATAGCAATTTTGCTATTATGGAAAACATTGGCTTGTTTAACGGTATGAATGAGGGCTGGTTAAAGAATATGCACAAGATCGCTAATCGTTTAAACACTGTAGAACATGGCTCAACCAACGCTTGATGCTTTCCAGGTGATTGCCGACCCCAGCCGGAGGAAGATGCTGATGCTGCTTACTGAAGACAGCCGGACCATCAACAGCCTGGCTGAAAACTTCGATATGAGCCGGCCTGCTGTATCAAAGCACATTAAAATACTGTACTCAGCGGGCTTTATTTCCATAAAGGACATCGGCCGGGAGCGGTATTGCACCCTGAAACAGGACGGCTTTAATGAGCTGCAGAAATGGATCTCGCATTTCGATGGCTTCTGGATATCGAAACTAAAAAACCTGGAAAGGTTGTTAAACAACAAATTAACAAACTAAAAATCAAAGAAAATGGCAACATCAGATTTCACTACTACCCTGATGGTAGATAAAACTCCGAAAGAAGTATACGACGCTATTAACGATGTTCGTGGATGGTGGTCGGAGAATATTGAGGGTAGCACAGATAAGCTTGACGATGAATATGTTTATAATTATAAGGATGTTCATTACTGCAGAATAAAACTGGTAGAAATGATCCCTGAAAGGAAAGTGGTTTGGCAGGTGCTTAGCAATTACTTCAAATTCACGGAAGACAAAAGCGAGTGGAACGGCACAAAGGTCATCTTTGATATTTCGCAGCAAGAAGGCAAAACGGCCATCAAATTCACGCATGAAGGCCTGGTTCCTCAATATGAATGCTATGAGATTTGCCGCGAAGCATGGACCAATTACATACAGGAAAGCCTGCGCGACTTGATCAACAGCGGTAAAGGGCACCCAAATACTAAAGAAGATGACAGCTTTGACGCGCAGCTAATTGAAAAATGGAACCTGGCTTAATGGAATATTATGAAAGATTATCAAAAGAGTATTACCGTAAACAAACCGGCAGGTGAAGTTTACGCCGCTATTACCCAGCACATCCCGGATTGGTGGAGCACCGATTATTCGGGAGCGGCAGCCAAAAAGGGCGATCAATATAATATAGCTTTTGATGAGACGAAAAAAACCTTCGAAATTATCGAAGCGATACTCGATCAGCAAGTAGCATGGCTATGTCTAAAAGCTTATATCGACGTGCCGAACCTGACAAGAAGAGATGAATGGGTAGGCACTAAATTGATATGGACGATAACAAGTAACGGCAAAAGCACAATATTAACGCTGCATCATGAAGGGCTAAATAAAAGCTTTGAATGTTACGATATATGTGAACCCGCCTGGGATTATTTTATCGCAAGCTTACAGGCTTATCTCACAACAGGCAAAGGAACGCCATATTTAAAAGCTGAAGTGAGTGCTTAGTAGAGTTATAATTGTGGTAAATAAAAAACGGCCTTAACATTTAATTAAGGCCGTTTTTTATGCTGATTAACCCGGAATCAATATTGAATTTTAAAGGTAGCCGTGTGCAATAATTTATTGCTGGCTTGTAAGGCAGCTGGTATGGTCACTTTCACGCTATCGCCGGCAACTGTATATTTTAAGTTTTTATCAACTCCAAGCAAGCTGATCTTTTTAACCTTTTTAATGCCTGTTAAATGAAACGATACGTTTGCCGGTAACGGAACTTTATCCGTAGCTGGCAAGAGAAAAGCATAAATAGTATTCGAGCTTTTTAATTTGGTATAAAATATATTTTGCTCGGAGTATGGCGACACCGGTACTGTGCCGTAAATACCTTCGCCGTTTATTTTTATCCAGTCGCCAATTTCGTTTAGCCTGCTGTATGCTACAGGATCCCAGTCGCCATCCGGGCCCGGGCCAATGTTCATCAGTAAGTTACCGCCGCGCGACACGATCTTCACCAACAAAGTAATAATTTGCTGCGCCGATTTATAATGATCACCCGGCACATAACTCCATGAGTTGCCCATAGTAATACAGCTCTCCCATGGGTGATCCAAAGGCTTATCAGGTACCTGTTGTTCCGGCGTGGTATAGTTTTCATATTGCCCGGCAACTGTGCGGTCAACTACGATCAGCCCCGGCTGTTTGGTGCGCGCCATCGCAGCAATTTTCGGCATATCAATATCCTGGTCGTAAGGAATCGTCTTTTGCCAGTCGACAGTTGAATCAATGGTACTTTTCGGCCTCACCCATCCCCCATCGAGCCATAAAATATCAACTTTGCCATAACCGGTCATCAATTCCTGTATCTGGTTATAGGTATAATCTTTAAATTTTTGCCAGCGTTCAGGGTATTTAGCCGGATCATAGTTGACGTTCCTGTCCTTAGGCGGAAAATACGACCACCAGTAATCGTTAGAATGCCAGTCGGGTTTGGAGAAATACGCCCCGATCATAAAATTCTCCTTGCTAAAGGCGTTAAATATTTCCTTAGTTACATTGCTCCTTGGGTTTGCGGAGAATGGCGTTTTCGGACTGGTTATTTTATAATCAGTTTGCTTGGTATCAAACATGCTAAACCCATCATGGTGCTTGGTGGTGAAGATCACATATTTCATACCGGCATTTTTTGCCGCTTTCACCCACTTTTCAGGCTCGAAATGCGTTGGGTTAAACGTAGTCTGCAAATTCTCATACGCTTTTTTGTAGGTATAGTAATCAGCACCGTACGGGCCTTTACGCTGTGTCCAACCTTCATCTTCGGGACAAATGCTCCAGCTTTCAACCACACCCCACTCGCTGTAAGTACCCCAGTGCATAAATAAGCCGAATTTCAGGTCCTTCCATTTATTTAACTTTTGCTGTACCAGCGAATCAGTAGGCGGCACGTAACTTTTCGACATATTATGCTGCTGGGCAAACAAACTGCCCGTAACCAGCAGTAAAAGAGGTAAAATGCTTTTCTTCATTTTTGATAATGTATGTTAATCCCGGTTATCCGGCTATTATTATTTAACTTTTACGCCCAGTTCTGCAACTGCAACACCGTTCCCACCAACCACATGCAATACAGCAAATTTAAAATAGCGGCAACTAACAGGCTGCGCTAATGGAATAAGCTGTTCAATAGGGTTTGATTTGATATTGGAGAACTCCCCTGTCGCTGCCTGTTGCCATGTTACGCCATCATTACTGGTATAAAACGCATACTTATCAGCAATGCCAGCAGTCTTTTTATCTTGGCGGGGTAGATAAGTAAATGCTTTGACAGTTTGAGTTGTTCCCATATCAATACTTATTTCCTGTGGATATTGGATAGTTTGGGTAGAGTCTTTAGATAATGTACTCCAGGCAGTATTCGCATCTTCATCAATTGCATTTGATGGCTCGCGGCTGCTTTTTGAATTTGTGCCGATAACTTTCCAACCTGATTTTGAAAGGGAAAATTCTTTAGTCCCAGTTTCGCTTGCCTGTTTAGCTTCAAACCCACGGGCTTTAATAATCCCGCCATTGATCAGCGAAAAAGGTTTTGAATATACAGGTGATTGTAAGGTCGGTTCAATTCCATCTGTAGTATAATGAATAGCGGCAACCGGCGCGCTGGTAGTAATGCTCACAGCACCATCTTTATCCCTGCTAATGAGCGGCGCGGTAAGATGCACAGGTTCCTTAAACAAACCAAAATCACTCAAAGCTATACATACCGGCGAGGCTGTTATCCGCAGCCTTACCTTGCTTGCTGTGATATTGTTTGGCAAACGGATCAGGCGGTTCGCGCCTATGCTGGTTACTGTGGCTATTTCTTTCCATTCGCCATTAGTCCAGGCATCAAATGCCGCACCTTCAATACGCTGACCCAGTTTTATGTTTTCGCGCAGGCGGATAACGTTGAATGTTTTAGGCTGATGCAGGTCGACCACCAGTTCAGGTTTGGTAACATTATCGTCGGTTGCCCAATAAGTGTAACGGCTCTGATCCAGCAAAAATGCCGGACCAAATTTAGCGGCATTACCACCCCTTATGTTACTGGCCTTAAAACTTGCACCGGCAGCTAAATTAACCGCGAAAGTCTGCTTTACCAGTTGCCCGAACTGCTTTAATATATTAACATCCTCAGCACTAATCTCCCCATCCTTATCCGGTGATAAGCCAAGATCAAGACAAGCACCACGGCCTACGCTTTTATAATACAGATCGAATAACGCATAAGGCGATTTACTTTGCCCATCCTGCAATTGATGATAGAACCAGCCATTGCGCAAAGGCACATCACATTCAGCAGGGATCCAGTATTTACCGTTGCGTGTGCCTTCAGTAGCCTTTTCATAAAGCGAATAACCATTGGCGGGTTCTTTACCTGCATCCGGGGCCTCGGGTGTGTAGGTCGCCCAATAGGTTTCGCCAGCATGGCCCTCCTCATTACCTACCCAGCGTACATCGGGACCAACATCGCCAAAAAGACAAGCGCCGGGCTGCATTTTGCGGGTTATACCCCAGGTATTTTTCCAGTCGTAATAAGTTGAGCGGTCTATCGTGCGCACTTTGCGTTCGCCGCCATAATAACCATCTCCCCCATTAGCACCATCATGCCACGACATAAATAGCGGGCCGTAATTGCTATACAATTCCTTCAGTTGCTTCTGGTATACCTCAGTTAAATATTCAGGCTTGCCATATAGCGGGTTGTTCCTGTCCCATGGCGAGCAGTAAATACCCATTTTCATTCCCAATTTTTGGCAGGCAAGCTGGTATTCCCTCACAATATCGCCTTTACCGCCTTTCCAGGGGCTTTTACTAATATTATGCTCCGTAGTTTTTGTGGGCCACAGGCAAAAGCCATCGTGGTGCTTGGCAACTACCACAATCCCCTTAAAACCGCCTGCTTTTGCCGCGCTTATTATTTGCAGTGCATCAAAATGTTTGGGGTTGAATATCTGAGGGTCCTCATCGCCATAACCCCACTCCTTATCGGTATAAGTAGCCACACTGAAATGGATAATGCAATACATATCCGTTTCCTGCCAGCTGATTTGCCTTGGTGCCGGTAGCGCGCCATACGGTTTTGGCGGAGCCTGCGCAAAAGCGGTTGAAAATGTAATTACCAGTAATAAAATCAGCGTTAACCTTTTCATATTAATTTTTAAGCCATCCGGCAGGTATATCCTGCGGTGCCGACCCGTTTAAACTGTATTTCAATTTGAGGGTATAACCACCGCCGCCTTCAATAAAATCAAGCGCTATGTTGTGCAAGCCTTTCTTCAAAGCTATCTGTCCGTTTTTTTCAATGGCGGAATGCTGGCCATCATTATCAACTACTTCCCTATTGGCTATTTTTAAAGTCCCGCCATCGTCACAGGTCAAATAAAAACTATAAATACCATCCTGCGGAACATCCAGGTAACCACGGTACTTCAAACCGAATGATGGCGCTTCAGCAAATGGCGGCACGGTGATAGTTTTAGCTATAAAAGTAGTATCAGGCTTGGTATCTGGTATCAATGCCGCCTTCAAAAAATACTGCTTATAATCACGGCAGATTAACCCTTCGCTTACATTTGCAATGGTTTCAGGTTCGGCAAGGCTTTGTTTATCATATTTCAGGTTATACACATCGCCATGTGTGCCATCAGGTTTAAATGCCGATAAACGGACCAGTTGCGATTGGGTAATCACCAACGGCTTATCCAGCAAAGTTGAGCTTGCCACAGGCAAAGTACCATCCGTAGTGTACCTCATGGTTAAATAGGATAACGGCTTGTTTACCGATAGGGTATCCTGATCTGTAAATACATTTGATTGCAGAAAACCCGATAGATCAGGCAAACGATAATGAACGTTTAACAGATCCAGTCGTGCATATTGGCTCTCCAGTCGTTGTAAATAAGAATCATAGTCCGGATGGTTTGTCCATAACACCTCTGCCAACGCGGTCATCCTTGGCATATACATATAATCGGCACGTTTTTCTGATGGGATGTTCTCGGTCCAGATATTCGCCTGCGCACCTATGATATTTTTGCCTTCGGCCTCTGTTAATCCTTTGGGGATAACGTTAAAATTGTAAACTGCCGGAATAGAATTTTTATCCGGTATCGCATCAAAATATAAAGGGCTGCCTGGTGTCATAATTACTTTATTGCCCAATTTAGCTGCCTTTATAGGAGCATCGGGCACCCAGCCACGCCAGTACATGATTATAGCGGTTTTGGTTACGCCGCCTTCCAATATCTCGTCCCAGCCTATCATTTTTCTGCCATGCTGATTAAAGAAAATCTCCATGCGGTTGATGAAATAGCTTTGCAGTGCAGGCAGGTCTTTTATTCCCTTTTGTTTCATCAGGGCTTTGCAGGCATCAGATTTTGCCCAGTCGCTGCGGTCAACTTCATCGCCGCCTATGTGGATATATTTAGATGGGAAAATATCCATGATCTCGCTGAATACATTCTCGGCAAAATCAAAAGTACTTTCATTGCAAGGGCAGATGGGTTTGGTAAATAGCGCACCCCATTTATTTTCGCCATTGCAGGTTAAAAAAGGATAAGCATTTATGGCTGCCATCATGTGGCCGGGCATATCAATTTCGGGGATAATATCTATGTGCCTTGCCGCTGCATAGGCCACCAGACCTTTCATTTCCTGCTGGGTGTAAAACCCACCATACAGGGTTTTGCCATTTTTGTGGATGATATGCTCCTGATCGAGCGCAAAATCAGGATTATCCGGGGCACGTTTCATACACGCCGAATCATTTTTATCAAATGTGCGCCACGCGCCTTCTTCGGTTAGTTTTGGATATTTTTTTATTTCGATGCGCCAGCCCTGGTCGTCGGTTAAATGCAAATGCAGCTTATTCATTTTATAAAGCGCCATTACATTAATGAATTTTTTAAGATATGCGATAGAAAAGAAATGCCGTGACACATCCAGATGCATGCCGCGCCATGCATAAGCAGGCTCATCCTCTATTTCAACAGCCGGCAGCGACAGGCTTTTAAGCGATGAAGTGTTCGCAAATTCAATATTGGCAGGCAGTAATTGCCTTATAGTTTGTACCGCCATAAACATACCTGCGGGTGTTCTGGCAGCAATTGTTATCTGTTTTGGGGATATAGAAAGCGTATAGCCTTCATCAGCTGTAATAGCTGCATCATATTTTAATACTATGGAATGGGTTACAGGTTGTGTACTTTTTTGAAGCGCTTTACCAAAGCTGTTGGCAAAAAACCTGTTAAGCATAGCTGCTTCGTTAGCAAACAGCTGATTACCCGGTACAACTATACGCGTAGCTGGAGTTATTACAAAACTTCCGCTTGTGGGTGTTAGTGACGCTGGGTAAGGTATTATCGGGTATTTTACAGCCGGTTGCTGAGCTTGGGCACAGATATTTACAAACAGTATCGCCATCAATAATGAGGCGGCAATCATATATTTTATCTTCATTATTATAACTACTCTGAGAACTAAGTTTGAGGCAAGTTAAGTGTAAACAGCCAATTTTTCATCAATATAATTAGCTATGCAATAACCTATTTTAGCATCAGGCCTATGCCTGTAATATAAAATAACATAGCCCGGGCCCGCCCGGGCTATGTACAACTTAATACAAACTAAACCAACCATTGTAATCAACGGCAGTATTTTCAGTGAGTGATAAAACACCTGGTTTATATCATCTTCATTATTGCTTAATGCAAGCATTCCGGCATTCACCGGATATGCTTCCAGCCAAACATTTTATTGTTTATCCCACCAAACTATGGCTGCGGAGTTAAATGTATTTTCGCCGTCGTATGCTGCAAGCGCTGCATTTACGTTGGCATTATTCAAATTAAATTCGGTTTGCGGATATACCATTTTACGCGGGATAGTTTTTGAAACACTACCTGGGTTAGGCGTTAGCACAGGATATCCTGTACGGCGCCAGTTGGCATACTCATCTTCCCCATCAAAAGCAAAGCCTGCCAGCCAGTATTCAGTATTGATCCGCTCTATCTGTGCTTCAGTAGTAGCCGGAAGCGGGTTCTGGGTCAGGTAAGCAGTGATCTGTGCAGTTGTAATGGTTGGGTTGGTTGGCAGCAAAGCCAATGATTGCATTTGCCCTGTTACACCTTTGGTATAAAATGCATTTGCATCGCCGGTGATGTATCCACGTACAACAGCCTCTGCTTCTAAATATGCAACTTCGGCATACTGATAATCAAAGAACGGTGTAGCCTGCTGACCAAACACCGAAGCATTTATCCTCACCGTTGGCTGCGGGTCACTGCTTGAGAAACTGTAACCAATAAAATCGGCTGGTTTATCATCAGTAATCTCCCCGCCTTGTGAAACAGGCGCACTGTAAACGGCTCCGTAAATAGGCAAACGCGGGTCATTGGCATTCTGCATTTCCGATACCAGTGTTTTATGTAAAAAGAAATGCTCAACACCATCCTCAACTACGGTATAAATACCGTTAGCAAAAGTAGTGCTGTGGTTTAACACAGGCATATCGGCATTACCGGTCATTACCCCATCAGCTACTGCTTCTTTTGCCAATGAGGATGCTTGTGTAGGATCAATTTTAATTAAACGCATACCCACTTTTAACAATAGCGATGCTCCCAACTTTTTCCATTGCGAAGCACTGCCACTGTAAAACTGATCGCCTTGTACAGTTTGCGAACTGTTTGCAGCTAACAAAGCTATTGATGCCCTTAGCTCGGTTACCAGGCTGGCATATATTTGCTGCTGCTTGTCATAAACAGGGGTATATAATTTGTTTGTTAAAGCTAACCCCGACTGACTGTAAGGGATATCGCCATAAAAATCAGTCAACTTTTGAAAAATGAATACACGCCATATACGGGCAGCAGCATAAGTGCTGGCCTGTGTAGCATCATTTTTGGTTTGATTGATCAAATAGTCGAGACTGGTTAATGACGGGGTATAAAAATTATTCCATAGTGATGAAGCGGGACCATCTGATACTATATATGTAGTACCCGACCAAAACGAGCTATACCCGTATTGCATAAACGCATGGCAATAATTAAAACGGCTCTCCATATCAACAGTGCTTGTTCTTACAAGCGCGTCAGACAAAAGCGCTGCTGAAGATACTGTTGTGGTAGCATCCGGGTTTGAGTTGATCTTTTCGAAATTCTTTGTACAACCTGTTGCTAAAGCAGTTACAAGAAGAAAAGATAAAAATTTGTACGTTATATTTTTCATGATTATTTTCCTCCTTTATGTTAAAAACTTACATTTAAGTTAAACCCATAGGTACGGCTGGTTGGCGAACCACCGCTATCATAACCAAAACCGGTACCTATACTGTCAGATGCTTCCGGATCGAACGTAGGCAGGTCCTTCCTGATGTAGAAAAGGTTACGCCCGATAAGTGAGAAAGTAGCTGACCTGATAAAGGTATTACGCAGTATGCTCTTTGGGATTTTATAGGCTAACGATACCTGGCGGAATTTAATAAAGGTACGGCTGAAGATATTTGATTCATTGATGATCTTATCAGCATTGCCGTTATCATTAAACTGGATGTACGAGCTGTAAGGCAATGTATTTTTTACATATACCGGTGCAGATGCAGTACCCGTGTTAATTACGCCGTTAGGTATGTAAGTACCATCGCGGCCCAAAAGTGAAGCTTTTGAATTACCGAAATAGTTTGTCCATACCGCGTCGGCTTCATAAACCTGGCCGCCGAATTGACCATCGATCAGGAAGCTGAAAGAGAAATCTTTATAGGTAAATGTATTAGTAATACCGCCCGACCAATCAGGGTTGGCTGTACCCAGGTAATTATCACCGCTATTTTTTGCGATGATAACAGAGTTAGGTGTACCGGCGTCGCCGGTTTGGGAATTCTCAGGCTGATAAACTATCTGCCCGTTCGGCGCCCTTTGGTAAGTAGATCCAAATATAGAGCCTAATGGGTAACCTACCCTTGCCTCGATGTTATAATACAGATCGATACCTGTACCAAGGCCCGGCGCAAGCGCGGTAACCATATTTTTATTTTTAGCTGCATTAATGCTTACATCCCATCCAAAATCCTTAGTTTTTATAGGCGTGCCCGCTAATAATACTTCAACCCCTTTATCATACATGTTACCTGCATTTACATATACCGAGCTAAAAGTGGTACTGTTACTGATAGTTATTGGCAGCAGGAAATTATCCGATTTTTTGTAGTAGTAATCCGCATCAAGTGATAAGCGGTTGCCAAAAAACTTCAACTCAGTACCAATTTCCGATTCTGTAGTTACCTCGGGCTTTAAGCTTGCCGGTGGCGCAGCATTATTGGTTACTTCGCTTAACGGAATGCCATTTAGTGCACCCTGTGAAGTAAATGTAAGATCGGTGCGCTGTGGTGTAGGGTTACTGCCGGTTTGGCCGAAGGCTGCCCTTAATTTACCGAATGATAATATTTTCGGGTCGATGTGCAGCGCATCACTAAACACATAGCTTAAGTTAGCTGATGGGTAAGCCAGGTTATTTTTAGAGTTGGATAAGTTTGATGTAAGGGCCGAATACCAGTCGTTACGGCCGGTAACTTCAAGAAATAAGTAATTCTTATACCCCAGATCAGCCTGTGCAAAAACTGAGTTTGTTTCAGAACGAGGGCTGTGAAGTTCCGTAGGCAAATTCACTGTTTTTAAATTGCTGAAATTTAACTGGCTTGGATCGATAAAATCCGAACCGCTCATATTCAATGTATACTGACTCGCATTTTGTGACTCAACCCCTGCTAAAACAGTCAGTGAGAAATCCTTAAACTTGGTATCGTAATTCAAGGTACCGCGCACGTCGGTTCTTTGCTGCTGATACGTTTGCGTTTGATAAACACCGCTGTTGTTGGTTACATTATTGGGAAATACCGCAAATACACCATCGGTATTAATATAATCTAAACCTGTAATTACGTTGGCATGTAAATGATCGGTAATATCATAAGTAAGGTTAGCCGAAGTTAATACACGGTTTTGAGTTTGGTCATTCTTTACCTTTTCTATCTGCACATAAGGATTGGCAGTATAAGTTGATAAGAAGTTACCATTAGCATCTTTTGCATCCAATAGCGTAATATCGGTAGTGTTGGCTATACGCGGATAGCTTTGGCCCATTGAGCCACGTCCGTCGCCACGCTCAAGCGGCGCGTTTAAACGCAGCACTCTCGACAGGTCGACTTTAAAGCTGGTATGAAAACGCTTGCCAAAATCCTGGTTCAGGTTAAATACGGCATTATAGCGCTCATATCCTTCGCCCGGTGTAGGTGAATCATCACGGGTATCAGAAAGCGATATGCGGTACGAGCCATCATCATAGCCTTTGGTTAAAGCTACGCTGTTGGTTGATGTGATACCTATCTTATAAAACCTGTCGAAGTTTTCAGCCGCACTTTGCAGTACATATGGCTTTGTTTTACCATCAATATCTAAAAATGGCTGACCTTCAATTTTCGCACCCCATGACCATCCCGGAGGGTCGCCAGAGTTATTGCCAAGCCCGCCGTAAAAGAAACTTACGGTATCATCGGCAGCAGTATATATTCTGCCATAATAACCGCGGCCATATTCTGTTTGCAGGTTATCATAAGGGATCATTTTTTCAAAAACAGTATTGCTGTTGAAGGTGATACCTACTCCTGCGCCTTTTTTTCCTTTTTTTGTAGTGATCAGGATAACACCTGCCTGCGCACCGCCGCCATAAAGTGCAGCCGCCGAAGCTCCTTTTAATATACTGATGGTTTCAATATCATCTGGATTGATAGAGTTTAAGCCATCACCAGGATCAGATCCACCGTACACTTTACCCTCGTCGTCTGTATTTTCACGGGTATTGCTATTAATAGGCACACCATCAATAACATATAAAGGCTGGTTTGAGCCCGAGAAAGAAGAATAGCCACGCAGGATAACCCTTGATGAGCCACCATCGCCGTTGGGCGGGCTTTGAACTACCAAACCTGCTACCTTACCCGCTAAAGCGTTAACAAATGTAGGCTCACGTGTAGTGGATACTTCTTCGCCGCTAACCTGTGTAATAGAGTAGCCTATGCGTTTTTCTTCTTTTTTTATACCTAATGCCGTTACAACAACCGCATCAAGGCTATTAGAGCTCGGCAATAGTTTTACCACCATTGCACTACCGGCGTTTACCGGTAATTCCTGCGGGGTAAAACCAATGTAGGTAAAAACCAGTATGGCTTTATCATCGGGTACACTAATACTAAAGTCGCCATTAGCGTCTGATACGGTTGATGCCGCGCCACTTTTCAGCTTTATAGTTACACCGGGTAAGGTCTGATCCTTTTCATCGGTTACTTTACCTTTAATAACAATGGGAGCCGGTGCCGTACCGGAACTTTTAGCAACCTGGTCTTCCTGCTGCAAAACAATGGTTTTAGCAATTATTTTGTAAGACAAGTCCTGGTTCTGCAGGCACTTGCTCAATGCTTCGTCAACCGATGCATCTTTTAACTGCACGCTAACACTTTTGTTCGCTACGTCTTTTGAATCGTAGAAAAAAGCATATCCGGTTTGTTTATTAATTTGTTGCAGTACTTTTTTTAGAGGAGCGTTTATTTCATTTAGATTTATTTTCTGACTAAAACCCCTTGCACTGCATTGCAATAGGGCAACTAATATAATCAGAGTCGTCAATTTCATGATCAATGAGATTTTTTTCAGCCATGGTTTATGCATGACCGTAGAAAAAGCATTTAATTTCATACTTTTGTTGAGTTTGGGTTAACAGATAGTTAGAGAGACACTAAACTTATTTC
>JAMFSA010000051.1 GCA_026225055.1 Mucilaginibacter xinganensis
ACTCTCTACCCTTGCTGCGTTCCCACCCTGGGGGAGTTCAAGAGGAGCTGGCCGTAAAAGACTTACCCCGGCGCAAATATAGGAAAACTGTTGGTTAGCGGTTAATAAATTGTTAAAAAATGAGTAAGGGGTTGATTATCATTTGGTATGAAGTGTTGGTCGCTCCATTAAGTCATTGTGTGGCATGAAGCATTCTCCGGCTTTGCATTGCGTGAGTTGCATTGCGTCTACTTATCTCGCGAAGCCGCTCATTGCCGCGGAGGCTACTACTTTTGTCTTGATACAAAAGGTAGCAAAAAATCAAGTCAGTAGAAAGGCTTCTTTGCCGCACGGGCCATTGCGCTGCAAATCAGGCAAAACCTGGGCTGGAAACATTTGCCCCGCTTACGCCTAGCACAAAGCCACCACTTCTGCAAAAGTTCCGCTATGCCCTGCCCCGCTCAAGGCCACCATCGTTTTGCCTGATTTCACCCGAAGCTGTTCCACTGACGGAGAAAAGAATAAAGAGCACGGGCAACTGACAACAAGGGCGGGCCAGCGCAGGCGGGAATGCCGGTTTAGCTTTTTGGGTGATGTGAGGTACGAATGTACCGAACAGCGAAAAAAGCGTAAAGAACCGACAGGGCGGGTGGAAGCATCCTTGTTGTCTTGATTTTTTGGTTCTTTTGTATCAAGACAAAAGAACTAGGCTCCGCGCCCATGAGCGGCTTCACGCGATATTCGCGCTTGTAAGTCGGCGTGTATACTAAAACAAACTGATCTGGTTCTCATCCACATCCCCAACCTCACGAACAACCTTCTTTTTATCCATCAACACATTCAACCTCGCATCTCCTCTGAAAGTAATATCCCGGTAGTGCTTCCAGGCTTTATCATAGCCATAAGTTTCTCTTTCAAGAATAGTAAGGCGGTTAATCTCAAACACATCATTCCATGGGCGATCCTTAAACTTTGGCCATAGTTTTTTTGCGAGCTCGTTGGGGATTTGCCGGGCTATGGTGATGTGTGGTACGGCTTTCTTTTCGCTCAGGCATTTTCTCAGGCGTTTAAACCAGTCTTCCATGCCGGGTGTAGATTTGATGGCGGCATAAATGGTGGTAAAGTCAGTAGGCAAAAATGTGGCGAAGCCATTAATTTGCAGAATAATAGGCTCTATGAGTGACAGCTCTTTTTCCAGTTGTACGAATAATGGTTCGGTCCAGAATGGTTTTTGCCGGGGCAATTGTTTTAGGGTGATATGCGCCTTGCCATGCATACCCTCAAAATCGCCGATAAGCCTTGCAGTACTTTGTCTGAACTTTTTTACCTGTTCATTTATATTAGCAGGCGGCGATAATATGATCATGTAATCTTTATAGCCTGTCATGCTGTCTTTAATAAATTGTTATCGCTCGTTTCAGCTTGACTATTATTAAATGGAATTTCCATAAATGGCCTGTAAATACTGTAGGAATTGCCCGTATCTTTTTGCAGGATGGTTAGTCTCTTAGCTATAAAAGAATCGTGGTAGCTCATTTTTTGGAAGAAGGGCCACAGGATGTTGAATGCTTCAAGAGGTACGTTTTTGGCGATGGTGATATGTGGCGTAGTATTCCTGTTCAGGTTTAAAATAGCATCAATTTTATTGATCCATTTTCTGGTTTCTTCGTTAAGCTCAATGGCGGCATAAATAGTCCTGAATTTAGGGCCATGGGTAAAAAAGTTAAAGCCTTTAACACGTAATTCATGTGGTTCAATGTTTTTTAGCGCGCTGCTGATGTTCTCAAAATAAATACTCAAACGATGCGACGGTTGCAGATGATTATCGGATTTGTCACCAATCACAGCAAATGAAACGTGGGCCTGCGAATACATGCCCCTGAATTTACCTGCATGTTTAGCGCAGGATAGTTTGTACAATTTTATTTGTTTTTCAATTTCTTCACCCGGTGAAAGCTGCAATAAATAATCTGCTAAGTATACCATAAACAATGATTTTAATAGTTCAAATTTGCTAAAAAAATTAGCAAAACATCAAATCTTTTTTCATCTTTGTATGATGGCTGCTAAACGGTATATCGTACATATCGACCTGGATTCGTTCTTCGTTTCGGTTGAGCGCAAGTTCAATCCGGAGTTGATTGGCAAGCCTGTGATCATCGGCGGCTCGGCAGAGCGTGGTGTGGTGGCCTCATGCAGTTATGAAACGCGTAAGTTTGGTGTGCATTCAGCTATGCCTACAAAGCAAGCATTAAAACTTTGTCCGGATGCTATTGTGATACATGGGAGCCATGGCCGGTATTCAGAGGCATCGCAGCAGGTTACACAAATCATTCATGATGCCGTTCCGCTTTATCAAAAGTCATCCATTGATGAATTTTACATTGACCTGAGTGGTACTGAGCGCTTTTATGAACCCTATAAGCTGGCATCACAATTAAGGCAAAGGATCATTAAAGAGACAGGCTTACCTATCTCATTCGGTATGGCATCCGGCAAAACCCTGGCTAAAATGGCCACCAATAAAGCCAAGCCCAATGGACAAATATTTGTGCCACATGGCAAGGAACTGGAGTTTTTAGCGCCGCTGCCCATCTCTGCTATCCCCGGTTTAGGCGAAAGTACCTGCAATAAACTTTACGGCTACGGCCTCGAGAAAATTGGCGACCTGCAACGGGTTGAGCTACGGTTTTTAGAAACAGTTTTCGGCAAAGCAGGTACCTGGATATGGGAAAAGGCGAGAGGTATTGATTACGGCGAGATCGTGCCACATTCGGATAGAAAATCCATCTCAACCGAGCATACTTTTAATGATAATGTATCGGATAAAAAGACGCTCGAAACAGTCATTATCTCCATGACAGAAGAGTTGGCGGGCAAACTGCGCCGCGAAAATAAACTGGCATCATGCCTGGCTATAAAGATCCGTTACGGTAATTTTGAAACCCATACCCAGCAGGAAAAAATACCGCTCACTGCTGCAGAGCATATCCTGATACCCGGTATAAAAAACCTGCTCAATAAAGCCTGGAACCAAAGCCGGTCTATAAGATTGATAGGTGTGAGGCTTAGTCAATTGGCTACCGGCAGTTACCAGATCAACCTTTTTGAAGATAATGAGGAACGCATCAGGCTTTACCAGGCCATGGACAGGATCAACTTTAAATTTGGCGATAAAACTGTTTGTCGTGCCGCAGGAATGGAGATTGGGACGAGGAATTTTAACCCGTTTTTGAAGGATTAGTTTTTATATAGAAATAAGGATGGGTTTCAAACCCATCCTTATTTAAAAAATTGCTGCCGCGAGTTTAGCGCAGCGTAACTCGTGGTACAGCATGGCAAAAGCTTCCAGCTTAAAAAAATAAAAATATATGAGCAGCAATTACAAATTCCGCAACAAAGAAAACCTGCACTTTGTAACTTTCTCAGTTATAAGATGGATAGATGTATTCACGAGAAGAGCATATAAAGACATTCTGGTTGATAGCATCAAATTCTGCATTGCAAACAAAGGGCTTGAAGTATATGCCTGGGTGATCATGAGCAACCATGTACATATGATTATCGGCACAAAAGATAAACCCTTGCCGGGTATTTTAAGGGATATAAAAAGGCATACCTCAAAAGTATTAGTTAAAACCATTAATGAAAACACGCAGGAAAGCAGGCGCGAATGGCTATTATGGTTCTTTGAACGGGAGGGTAAACTTAACCCTAATAATGAACAATACCAGTTTTGGCAACAAGGTAATCATCCTGTTGAATTATATAGTAATGATGTGATTGATCAAAAGCTTGAGTATATACATCAAAATCCTGTTACTGCCGGTTGGGTTGATGAGACGGAGCATTATTTATATAGCAGTGCGAGGGATTATGCGGGTGGAAAAGGATTGATTGATGTTATTTTGTTGTAGTTTGTTGTTTAAGCTGGAAGCTTAAACAATGCCGCACCACGAGTTACGCTGCGCTAAACTCGCGGCAGCAATGGTTTATTTTTATAATTCTTTCTGCATCAATATATCCGTTTGCCGGTCATTTCCCAGAAAAAAATCATGTGTGCTAAATGCTTTGAAACCATGGCGCTCATAAAAACGGATGGCATTATGGTTATTATCCCATACGCCGAGCCAGATATATTTAAGATCATCTTTTTTGGCCAGATCTTCGGCAAATTCTAAAAGCTGTTTGCCAATTTGTTTACCCTGGGCGCTGGATAGTACATAAATACGTTCAACCTCTACTGCATTTTTATCCTGAAACTCAGTTTGGGCCGAAGTATAATTCAGTTTAATATAGCCAACCAGTTCATCGTCAAGCCATGCAAAATAGAATGCAGAATCACGATTGTTCACCTCAGAAAGTAACTTATCGACATTAAAAGCTACACAGGCATAAGCTTCCATATCCTCGGGCTTATTTAGATGAAGGAAGGCATCGAAGAACGTTTTCCGGCTAAAGGCAACCAACGTATCAATATCCGTTGCAATAACTTTTGTAATAACCATCTTCAAATCACCAAATTTTCAAATCAAAAGATTATTCAAACTGCCCCTGCAAGCGTTCCAACTTTTCAATAATGAGGTTGAGCTTTTCTTCCTCGTTTTTAAAGATCCGTTTTTTGTAGTAGAACGTTAAAAAGAAGATCCAGATTAGCGTAAGGCCATAAACCGCTATTTTATAGTATATAGTGGCACCTTTTAATACTTCAACAAAATAAAGGGATAGCCCTAAGCTGATGAGCAACACATACAGATAATAGAACCAGCCTACAATTTTGGCTCGTTTCTTTTGATATTCCTTCAGATCCTGCAAATATTCTGTTGGGTTAATAGTGGCATCGCGCTTGTTTAATATGCGGTAATTCCTGATGATCATGATAGCATACAGCAGCATGGTAACCAGCATAATAATAATGCCCACATAGGTTAACCACGACTGGAATACGAAAAAGAACAGTATGAAAAAGGTAAGCACCAACATAGCTATCATTGCCACTACGCCCCAATACAACTGACTGGTGATACTCCTAACGCCCTTCTTTACCTGCTTCAGCACCTCGTCCACCGAAAGCTGATCTTGTTTTGGCTGCGCCTGCCAAACCGACATTAAATGATCAAAGTCTTTCATACTGGTTATATAATTCTGTTAATTTCTGTTTAATACGATGAATTTTAACCCGCAGGTTGCCTTCGGATATACCGGAAACTTCCGCAATTTCAGGGTACGGCACTTCATCAAGCACCAGCGTAATAATTATTCTCTCTGATTCTTCCAACTTCGATATACACTTATAAAGCAGTGCTACCT
>JAMFSA010000052.1 GCA_026225055.1 Mucilaginibacter xinganensis
ATTACGCTCTTGGTATTTCTGAATCCTATTTTTGCTTCCATGAGTGATTAATTGTTAGTGAATTTTGTGATGATCCTCTTGCCTATCAGGTTAATTACAACCGTTACAAAAAACAGCACCAAACCCAGTTCTATCAATGCTGAAAGGTATTCGGTATGATCGGCTTCGGTAAACTCGTTGGCTATAACGCTGGCCATGGTATTGCCCGGGCCAAAAATGGCATTCTTTAAACTATCGGCAACGGCGCTGGTATTCCCAATAAGCATGGTAACCGCCATGGTTTCGCCCAAAGCCCTGCCTAATGATAGCAGCACACCAGCAAATAAACCTGAGCGTGTGTAAGGCATAATAACACTTTTTATCACCTCAAAACGGGTTGCTCCTAAAGCATAAGCGCCTTCTTTTAATGGTGATGGCACCATGCGGATAAGGGTTATACCTAATGATGCAGCGTAAGGGATGATCATCACCGCTAAAATAAGTGATGACGTAAATACACCGATACCGTAAGGGGCCACGCCTATTTTCATTTCGAAAGTGCGTATAACAGGTACTAATACAAACAATCCCCAAAAACCATAAATGATTGATGGTACTGCAGCTATTAGTTCAATAGCATTTTTTAACAGATCAGACAACCATCCCTTGGGGTTATACTCGCCCAGGTAAATGGCAATAGCGTATGAAAATGGTATTGAAATAATCAGCGCGATAAATGATGTAAGCAGGGTACCTACTAAAAATGGATAGGCGCCGTAAACGTTGCTTACCGGATCCCATACCTTTCCCCATAAAAACCCTATACCTAATGCCTTAATTGATGTCCATGACTCTTTAATAAGTGTAGCCAACACGCCTAATATGATCAGCACGAGCAAAACGCTCATGGCTATCAATATCTTCTTAAATATGGTTTCCCATTTAAGCTGACTGTTAGAGAGGTTTAATCTTTTGTTTTCCACAGAATTTGGGGTTTTCTTTACAAAACAATTACCAGCAAACTTGTAGTCTGCTGGTAATTGATGTTTTATCAGTATGAATGATATTTATGATTGTTGAAAAAGCAATTCACTAAATCACTCATTCAATAATTCAATAATTATAAAATCGCTTTACCGTCGTAAGTAGCTGATTTTAACACAGCTTCAGCAGCTTTAACAGCAGCTTTTGAAAGCGGCGCGTAAGTTAAAGGCTCGCAAAATTGTTGTCCCTGGTGAATGTTCCACCATAACAATTTCACTAATTCAGTAGCTCTTGCTTTTGAACGGCCGTTGTAGTTTTGCTCTTTGTAAATTAAAGCCCAGGTAAAGCTGGCAATTGGGTAACCTTTAGGGTTGTCAGTATCAGTGATTGATACTTTAGTATCCGCAGGGATAACCACGTTGCTTGCCAAAGTTGTTGCTGCAATTTCAGGAGTAATAAATTTACCACTCTTGTTTTGGATGTTAGCGTAAGGCATTTTATTTTGTTTAGCATAAGCCAACTCAACATAACCTATAGCGCCCGGAGTTTGTTTAACCAAACCAGCAACACCTTCGCTGCCTTTGCCACCTAAACCAGCCGGCCAGTTAACAGCACTTGCTTTACCTACTTTTTTAGCCCAATCAGGGTTAACTTTAGTTAAGTAATCGGTAAAGATGAATGAAGTACCGCTACCGTCTGAACGGTGGATAACTACGATTGGCAGCTCAGGTAAATTAACACCTTTGTTGCTGGCTTTAAGCTCAGGAGCATTCCAGCTGGTGATTTTACCAAGATAGATGTCAGCCAGATCCTTACCGGTAAGGTTTAAAGCAGCGCTTACACCAGGAATGTTGTAGGTAACTACAACGGCACCTGAGGTCATTGGGATATGCAGAACCGGGGCACTCAGCTTGGCTGTTTGATCAGCATTCAAGGGGGCATCTGAATCACCAAAATCAACTGTTTTGTTTGTTAACTGCAGTATACCACCACCTGAGCCGATTGACTGGTAGTTAACCTTAGAGGCTGTATACTGAGAGAACATTTTTGAAAAAAGCGGGTAAACAAAGGTACTACCGGCACCTAATAAGGTGTTATCCTGTGCCGAAGCTGCCATTGTCATACATGATGCTGCTAATGCAACAACCGCTAACTTTAAACTTTTCATTACTTTCATGATCTGTTATTTTTTATTATTTG
>JAMFSA010000003.1 GCA_026225055.1 Mucilaginibacter xinganensis
TAAAAGTTAGTAAATCAGGTCTGAAAAAATTCATTGGCCGTAAGCTTGCCGCAAGGGTGCTTAAAAAATGGGTTGAGGATTTTGTGGACGAGGATACCGGTGAAGTTGTTTCTATCGACCGTAACGAGATCATCCTGGAACGTGAGACTGTGTTAGAAGATGACCATATTGATATGATCATTGACGCAGGTGTTAAAACCATCATCCTGAATAAGGAAGATGCCTCAACCAGTGGTGATTACACTATTATATATAATACCTTACAAAAGGATACTTCAAACTCTGAGAAAGAAGCGGTTGAGCATATCTACCGTCAATTACGTAACGCTGAACCACCTGATGAAGAAACAGCACGTGGTATCATCGATCGTTTATTCTTCTCTGATAAACGTTATGACCTGGGTGATGTTGGTCGTTACCGCATCAACCGTAAGTTGAAACTTAGCACTTCTGAAGAAACTAAGGTTTTAACTAAACAGGATATCATCGCGATAGTAAAATACCTGATCAAATTAATCAACTCAAAAGCTGAGGTGGATGATATTGATCACTTGTCAAACCGTCGCGTGCGTACCGTTGGTGAGCAGTTATATGCTCAGTTCGGTGTAGGTTTAGCACGTATGGCTCGTACCATCCGTGAGCGTATGAACATTCGTGACAACGAGGTGTTCACACCAACCGACCTGATCAACGCGCGTACACTGTCATCAGTGATAAACTCGTTCTTCGGCACAAACCAACTATCACAGTTCATGGACCAAACCAACCCACTGGCAGAGATCACGCACAAGCGTCGTCTGTCAGCCCTGGGGCCCGGTGGTCTGTCACGTGAGCGTGCAGGTTTCGAGGTTCGTGACGTACACTATACCCACTACGGTCGTTTATGTACAATTGAAACACCGGAAGGACCGAACATTGGTTTGATATCTTCACTTTGCGTACACGCCAAGATCAATAACTTAGGTTTCATTGAAACACCATACAAACGTGTGGTTGACGGTGTAGTGTCTATGGATGAGCCGGTTGTGTATTTATCAGCAGAGGACGAAGATGGTAAAACCATTGGACAGGCCAACGCGGTATATGATGATAAAGGCGTATTTAGCACACCACGTGTTAAAGCACGTTTTGAAGGTGACTTCCCTATTATTGAGCCGGATAGACTTGATTATATGGATATCGCTCCAAACCAGATCACTTCAATCGCGGCTTCATTAATTCCGTTCCTGGAACATGATGATGCTAACCGTGCATTGATGGGATCGAACATGCAACGCCAGGCAGTGCCTTTATTGCGCCCTGAAGCGCCAATTGTTGGTACAGGTTTGGAAGGCCGTGTGGCTAAAGATTCACGTACATTAATAAATGCTGAAGGTGATGGAGTTGTTGAGTATGTAGATGCCAACGAGATCCGTATTAAATATGACCGTAACGAATTGGATCGTTTGATCTCTTTCGATGGTGATAGCCGCAGCTACCGTTTAACCAAGTTCAAGAAAACAAACCAGAGCACAACCATCAACCTTAAGCCAATTGTTAAAAAAGGCGAACGCGTTGAAAAAGGACAAGTGCTTTGCGAAGGCTACGCTACCCAGAATGGTGAGCTTGCCTTAGGCCGTAACTTAAAAGTAGCATTCATGCCTTGGCAGGGATATAACTTTGAGGATGCGATCGTTATTTCTGAGCGTGTGGTTTCACAGGATATATTCACATCACTTCACGTTGAAGA
>JAMFSA010000053.1 GCA_026225055.1 Mucilaginibacter xinganensis
TATACCTTTTTGCCATCTTGTTTGGCTTTATCGGCAAATGGGGTCAGTTTTCTAATAGGCGAAGCGGGCATCCGCTCACCTTTATGCGAGATCATTGGCATGGGGCAAAATTAGTAAAAAGAAAATATTGTTAACCTTTAATATGTATTGTTAAAGTTTTGTGTTTAAAATCTGACAATTTGTTGCTAACCCTCTTTGCGGCTTGCCGCAGAGAGGGTAGTCCAGCGTAGCGTAGACCGGGTGAGTCGAACGGAGCGCGTTTATTGTCTGAACCGGAATTTTGTGAATTTTAGCAATTAACAGAATTCTATAAATTCCTTAATTCAAAAAATTCGGGTTCAGATAATTTGGGCGTTACCTCCGGCCCGTGCTATTCGCTCATACTGCACAGGCCTTAAGCGTCAGGCCGGTATCCGCTACTATCACTAACGCGAACTTCGACGCGCTCCGCCAACTCACCCCGACTTCGTTACACTCGTCGACCCTCTCTCCGCTGCGCGCAAAGAAGGTGCGGAATAAAAAGTTTGTAAAACAAAAAAGGCCCCGTACTACGGAGCCTTTTAAATATTGTTTGTTAAAAACTTATTTACCCGCAGTTGGTGGTGTAGTAGGGGCCGCCGCTGGTGCAGGGGCTGCTTTTGCCACAACCTCGCCAACTATGTATAAAATTTTTGTTGGTGTTTTAGCATTTGATGTTACTGTAATGCCTTTGTTAAATGGATAGGCAGCAGCAGCATTGTAAGTAATTTTTATTTGTCCTTTTTCGCCGGCTTTTACCGGTGTTTTTGTGTAATCAGCAATAGTACAGCCACATGTAGGTTGCACATTTGTTAAAATAAGGGGCTCGGTACCAACGTTAGTAAATTCAAAAATGGTGGTAACCGGCGTGCCTTGTGGTATTTTACCAAAGTCATGCTTTTCTTCGTTGAATTTAAATTCAGCTTTTTGGTTATCTTGTGCCGATGCAGTGAAGGCAAAGCCTATAATAACTGCGCATAATATTAAAATCTTTTTCATGTTGGTTATTTGATTCATACAAATATATAAGGTTTAATGTAATTTAAAAACTATTATAAAAACTGAACGTTTTGAATGAACATTGTACCAATTACAAAATAGAATTTTATAATTTTACCGACTAAACAAATTTGATATGCCCGAAACTGCATTACATAGTGCCGGCAAATTTGGTGATGTTGAGCTCAGTTTTGATGATTTCAAAAAGATTGTGATCAATGATTACCGTGTAGCTTTTGAGAGCCGGCAAGCCAGTATACTGGGCCGCCGTGAAGTGCTTACGGGTAAGGCTAAGTTTGGCATATTTGGCGATGGGAAGGAAGTGGCCCAACTGGCTATGGCTAAGGCGTTTAAACCCGGCGATTGGCGCTCGGGTTACTACCGCGACCAAACCTTTATGTTTGCCACAGGTATGAGCAATCTGAAGGAATTTTTCGCGCAATTATATGCTACTCCTGATATTGAAAAGGACCCCGCATCAGGCGGCAGGCAGATGAATTGTCACTACGCTACGCGCTTTGTAAACCCTGATGGCAGCTGGGTAAACCAGGCCGAAACCATGAATTGCGCGGCGGATATTTCGACTACAGGCGGTCATATGCCGCGCTTATTGGGCCTTGCATACGCGTCAAAACTATATCGCCAGAACAAAGAACTGGAATATTTAAAGCAATTTTCGGTAAATGGTAATGAAGTTGCCTTCGGTACTATAGGTAACGGATCAACATCCGAAGGTATATTTTTTGAAACTTTTAACGCTGCCGGCGTGCTGCAGGTGCCTATGGCCATCTCTATCTGGGATGATGCCTACGCTATTTCTGTTCCCGCCAGGTTACAAACTACTAAGGAAGATATATCCGAAATATTAAAGGGCTTCCAGTGCGAAGAAGGTACCAACGGTTACGAAATATTTAAGGTACGCGGCTGGGATTATGTGGCGCTGTGCGAAACTTATGAACGCGCGATAAGCATCTGCCGTGAAAAGCATGTGCCTGTACTCATACATGTTACCGAAATGACACAGCCGCAGGGCCACTCTACCTCGGGCTCGCATGAGCGTTATAAGAGTAAGGAACGCCTGGCATGGGAAAATGACCACGACTGCCTGGTAAAAATGCGCGACTGGATGATAACATCGGCCATTGCAACTCCTGAAGAACTGGATGAGATGGAAGCGGAAGCTAAAAAGTTTGTGCGTGAATGCCAGCGTGAAGCATGGAACGAACGTGCCGATGAAATTAAGATTGAACTGGATGAAGCCGCGCTGGCTATTGAGCAACTAGCTCACAATGTAGCTGCCGAAACAGAATTAACAGCTATTGCTACCGCGTTGCGCTCGGTAGTTGACCCGGGGCGTAATGATATTGTATCGTCCATACGTAAAACATTACGTTTAACGGTTAGAGAAAACACAACCGAAAAGCAGGCGCTGATAAACTGGCTGTACGATGAGAATGAAAAGAATGTGGAGCGTTATAACTCTAAATTATTTTCGGATACACCATATTCGCCATTAAAAGTACCGGTTATCGCTGCCGAGTATGATGAGGATGCACGCTTGATTGACGGCAGGGAAGTATTGAATGCTTGTTTTGATGCAAACTTCGATCGTGATAAAAGCATTGTTGCCTTTGGCGAGGATTTGGGCGCGATTGGTGATGTAAACCAGGGCTTCGCAGGCTTGCAAAATAAATATGGCGACCTGCGGATAGTAGATACCGGTATCCGCGAAGCGACTATCATAGGGCAGGGCATGGGCCTTTCCATGCGTGGTTTACGCCCGATTGCTGAGATACAATACCTCGACTACCTGATATATGCCATGAATGTGATCAGTGATGATCTGGCCAGCTTAAGCTACCGCACCAAAGGCGGGCAAAAAGCCCCGGTTATCATCCGTACACGCGGGCACAGGCTGGAGGGTATCTGGCATTCAGGTTCACCTATGGGTATGATATTGGGTGGCATGCGTGGTTTACATATCTGTGTACCCCGCGACATGACGCAAGCAGCAGGTATGTATAATACTTTATTGCGTGGCGATGAACCTGCTCTGGTTATTGAATGTCTTAATGGTTATCGTTTAAAGGAAAAATTACCTGTTAATGTGGGTGAATTTACAGTGCCTTTAGGTAAAGCTGAAATTCTGCGTGAGGGTACCGATATTACGGTAGTATCTTATGGCTCAACCCTGCGTATTGTAATGGAAGCTGCCGAAGAGCTGGAAAAATTGGATATCCATATTGAAGTGATCGATCCGCAAACGCTGTATCCATTTGATACAGATAACATTTGCGGTAACTCATTAAAAAAGACCAGTAAACTGCTGGTTATTGATGAGGATATCCCCGGTTCAGGTTCGGCTTATATCTTGCAAAAGATACTTGAAAATCAGAATGGCTATTACTCGTTAGATTCACAGCCCCGCACATTAAGCGCTAAAGAACATCGCCCGCCGTATGGTTCGGATGGTGATTATTTCAGCAAACCATCGCACGATGATGTGATTGAGGCCGTATATAATATGATGAGTGAATCGAACCCCGGTAAATACCCGGCGATATATTAGAATGAGTGATAGAGTGAATGAGTGGTTGAGTGAATTGAAAAGCACTTTATAATTCAGGATTTCCATCATCGCAATATAATCTTTGTGCCCTTTGTGCGTTTCTTTGTGATCTTTGTGGTTAATTTTACCACCTGGTCCACAAAGAGATTCACCGGGTAACACAAAGATTTTTTTATTATACATGACTGAAAATTTCACCACCGTAGCAGAAAATATTAAGAACCGCCGTACCATAAAACCATTTATGATGAACGGCCATAAAATACCAAATGGGCATATTGCCGCTATATTAGAACTTGCAGACTGGGCACCCACACATGGTTATACCGAGCCATGGCGCTTTGTGGTTTATGAAGATCCAACCCAATTTTGTGCTGCACACGCCAATATCTACAGGGAAAATACGAGTGACGAAGATCAGAACGATACCGTTGCCAACAACCTGCTGCACCAGGGAGATAAAGCATCACACGTAATTATCGCTATTATGAAACGTGGTAATCTGCCTAAGATTCCTGCATTTGAGGAGATGGCATCCACATCATGTGCTGTACAAAACTTGTTATTGGGCGCAACCGCGTTAAATATTGCAAGTTACTGGGGCACAGGAGGCATGACACTTAAGCAAGGGATGAAAGAATATTTAAACCTTGGCGAGGCTGATCATGTAATGGGTGTTTTATACCTTGGCTACGCCGATGAGCATCCCGAAGGCAAAAGAACCATTCCGCTTGAGCAGAAGGTAAGCTGGGTTAAGTAAACTTTTTCTGTTCCTGTTCCGTACAATAAGGCTCGACAAGGCAGGTTTTGGTATTTTATTAATATTTAAGTCATTATTTTAACTATTGAGAAATAAATATAACTAAATATTGATTAGATTGTTAAAAGTTTTTACTTTTGTACTAATCACAACAATTATATCGTTTCTAATACCTGAACCTGTTGAATTATTAACAGATTTAAATACCCTAATTAGTACTATGAGGAAACATTTTTGGTGGATTACGTGCGTTTGTATGCTCCTTTCAATTACTATGATCAACTGGAGAACAGCTAATGCCAACCGGTCAACTGCTCCATTACAGGCAGCATCATCTGCAAAAGATCTGTTTGAAAAATATGTAGATGATCTTTACCAGGCTGCAGAATTACAACAAACAGGTTTAGATGAAGTAGTATTTAAAAAAGCCGTAACCGGTTTCATCAACCTTAAAATGGCAAACAGATTGCCGCAAAATAGCTCGATTATTACCGTTGTTGATTTAAATAAACCAAGCCGCGAAAAACGCATGTGGATTGTTGACCTGGTTGCCAAACACCTTTTATTAAATACCTGGGTTGCCCACGGGCAGGGTAGTGGCGATGATGTTGCCAATAGTTTCTCAAATATTAATGACTCACACCAAAGCAGTTTAGGTTTTTACCTTACTGATGATGTGTATATGGGTAAGCATGGCCGCTCGTTACACTTGGATGGTTTGGATGAAGGTTTTAATGACGATGCCCGTGCCCGCGAAATTGTGGTACATGGCGCTCCTTATGTAAGCGAAAGAACTATTAATGAAAAAGGAAAGATCGGCCGCAGCTGGGGATGCCCTGCTGTGTCGCCAAAAGTATCAAATGAAGTTATTGACGATATAAAAGGCCGCACTGTATTTTTTATCAACGGAAACGACGATAACTACAACTCCAAATATCTGAACGAAGACCTTTCAGCCGCCTATATTTTCCCGGCTGACACTACCGCTAATAGACTGGCAAGCCTACAGTAAGAGATTCAAGATGTAAGAGTCAGGAATCAAGATAAAACGAAAAATTCAAGAGCCAGGAATCAAGATAAAATTTTTGATATCTTGATTCTTGACTCTTACATCTTGATTCTATTACTACCTTGCTGCTAACTTTGTCATACTTCCGCTTGTGCCATTTGTCTTTACGTTATCCAGTATCTTCTCCATGTGGGCATATAAAACTATATCCAGTCCATATACATCAGGCCTGTATTGTATAGTTCCGGTTGAATCGGCCCAGCAGGTGTTATAGGTAATATAAACCGCTGTTTTATTAGGCAGGTCGATATCGGTAGGGGTGGGATTATCCGATTTCATATCCGCGTCAATTGTATTGTAATCATCAGTTTGGCCGAACAACGCTAATGCAAGCCCCTCCGGATTTCCCAATCGCACACAACCATGGCTAACCGCGCGCATCGTTTTATAAAAGGCTAATTTTGCTGGCGTATCGTGTAAATACACATTGCTCCGGTTATTAAACAGAAACTTAATCTTTCCTAAAGAGTTATCAGCGCCTGGTTTTTGTTTAAATTCAAAAGCTGATTTATCAGCAGTAGACCAATCGATGGTTTCGGGGTCTGGGATCTTATCACCGTTCTTATAAACATCAATGTTTTTGTTGGCCAGGTAATAGGGGTCTTTTGCTGCTTCAACCATTATCTCCTTATTAGCAATACTTTCGGGGATGTTCCAAACCGGGTTTACCTGTACGCTGTGTATCACACTGTTTAACAGTGGCGTTTCGTGCGGGTTTGGCTTGTCTACACGGTCGGTATCATCAAATTTCATGAGTGTTTTGGCATTATCCATATTGCGGCCCTGGCCTACGCAAACTTTCATGTTTAAAACAGATTTACCACTATCCATCACATCCAGCTTAAAATCGGGGATGTTTACCAATACATATCTTACTTCGGTAGGCTTATTCTGCCACCTTAAACGCTCCATGCTGATTAATAACAAACGCTGCGATTCATCTTTTGTTAAGCCGGGGATCACCGTTCCGCTTAGATAAGCTTTTTGTAAGATTTTGTATTGAGGGTCTTTAGGCTGTATGGTATCTAAATAAACCTTCAGGTTACGGGCTTGCAAAGCTTGTTTTATAGAGGTGCTATCAGGCCTTTTTGTCGCCATAAAATACCTGGAATAAATTCTTTTAGGGTTGATGAGCCCAAATTTCAGGTAGTTGGTATAATTGATAAGCGAGTTGGCGCTAAGCAGTTCTAACTGTGCCATGTCATGATAAGCCTCGTCTAAAGTCTTTATGCCATTTTTGCTGTAAAACTTAGCGGCAAGCGCCCTGATCTGCTGTGGTTGAAACATATTTGAATCGAGTCCGTGTTCATCAGCTTTATCAAAATAACTGAGCATGGTGTTAAAGTCGCCACTCTGGTAGTAGGCGAGGAATAATGCCGGATCATAATCGTTATTTATATAGTAGGTTTTTATGCGTACGGGGTTGGTGAGGTTTGTTTTGTCGCTATCCAGCACATGCTGAAATACTACTGCAAAATCATCAGGATCTAAATTTTTAAAAACTTTGTTCTGCGTTCTTTTAAATAGAATGTTAGCCATATCAGAGCGTTTCTTTTTACAGCTTTGAATGGTAACAGTAAGCAGGCAGAACAGTAAAATAAATACCGGGTAACTGTTTTTTTTAAGAGTGATATAAGGGAACTTCATTTTTATGGATATGTATACGTTGCCTGTATAGCAATTGCTATACCACAACCGCAATAGTTTAAACGGTATTAAATTAATAAATGTAATGAACATTTTGCCGCCAAAATCCATTTTTGCGATATGAATAATTTTGGTGGATATTGTGATGCGAAATTATAATTATGGCAAATAATAATAAACCCGAAGTTTGGCTGTGCGGCCCGCTGGAAAATATACCACCTTTGCTACAGCCGGTAGCCCATGCCTTATTGCAGGCCCGGGAAGAACTGAATAGATTTATGGCTAATTTCCCGGACAAATTATTATGGGAGAGACCCGCGGGTCTGGCATCGCCAGGCTTTCATTTGCAGCACCTGACCGGGGTACTGGACAGACTGTTCACTTATGCCAAAGGCGAACAACTTACCCAACAACAGATGGATTACCTGGTATTGGAAGGAAAGGATCAGCAACCTAATACACAAACTCTGCTCAATAATTTTAACCACCAAGTTGATAAAGCCATACAGCAATTAAGCGAAACAGATGAAGCCACCCTAACCGAAGCCCGAGGTGTAGGTCGGGCGCAAATCCCATCAACAATTATAGGTTTATTAGTACATTCTGCCGAACATACCATGCGGCATACGGGGCAGTTGTTGGTAACGGTGAAAATTTTAGTATCAAGTAGTTAGTATCAAGTATCAAGATGAAAAGGAAAAGATTAAGCCTGTTTGATATCTTCCCATTGGAAGATATTTGAAGCTCCAATCTTGATACCTGATACTAGCTACTTGATACTAAACAGATACTATATATCGGTATAAAATCCAAAACCCTATTGCCGACACTAAACATATCCCACCCAATATCCACCACAAAAGGCTAAACCCGCCGAAATTAATTAGTTGCGCGCCAACCGTTGGTGCTAAAACCTGCGCGGTCGACCATGCCATGGTGTACAGTCCGGCATATTCGCCGCGGTTACTATTGTTGGTGCGGGTTATCCAAAAGGAGTTCATGAAGGGCATGGCAAACATTTCGCCGAAGGTGATGAATAGCATTGCTACTATGCCTGATACTATGTTGTGAGGCATTTCATTGAGCAATACAAAACCAATACCTACCAATATTACACCTGTACTGATGTAGTTTAATGGATGGCGGCGGCCTTCCAGTTTGTGGATCAGTACCATTTCAATAAATACGATCAGCAGTCCGTTTAATGACATCAGGGAACCGATAGTACGCTCGTTAAGCAGCCACTGCGTTTTATAAAATACAGGCTGCATAGTAAATAACTGGAAAAAGCAACTGGCAAAAAGTATAGACAAACCTATAAATACCAAATAAACGGTGTCTTTATAGGCTGATGATGTTTCTGTTACTTCTGCCTTGTTCTTTTCAACCTTAACAATATGCGACCGCGGAATAAGCTTTAACAGCATAATCGCCGCCAATATGTTTGTACAACCATCAACCCAAAAAAGTGAGTGGTAGCTATAAGCAGCCAAAAAGCCACCCAACGCAGCACCTACCGACCAGCCCAGATTCACCGCCAAACGGTTAAGCGAATAGGAGCGTGTTTTGTTCTCATCAGTACTATAATAAGCTATGGCTGATGAGTTTGCCGGGCGGAACGATTCATTGCAAAAACTGAGCACAAAAGCGCCTGCACCTACGGTTAAAAAGGTATGCTGGTAGCCTAAAATGAGAAAAAGGATACCGCCGCTTAACAGCGCGAAGATCTGCAGATCATAAAAGCCAAACTTGTCAGTCAGTTTACCGCCAATAAATGCTCCGCAGATAGAGCCCAACCCAAACAGCGCCATAATATAACCTGCCTGTACAATGGTAAAATGCAGCTGGTGGATGCAGTAAATGGTCATGAAGGGGATGACCATGGTGCCGCTCCGGTTTATGAGCATCACCAGGCATAAGTACCAGCTATTGCGTGATAAACCTGTGTAAGCTTTTTTGTAGAGTTGGAGAGGAGAGGTCATGGTTGATATAATTTGAAGATTTGAAAGCAGCCTAATTTGAAGATTAGACTACTTTTAAATCTCCAAATTACACCAGTCTCAAATTAGTTTTGAGTTATTGTTTCTTAAATAATGATCAGCTAAGACCAGTGCGGCCATAGCTTCAACAATAGGAACGGCGCGGGGTACTACACAAGGATCGTGACGTCCCTTGCCTGATATTTCGGCTGCATTACCTTCGCTATCGATAGTGGCCTGGGCCTGCATTATGGTAGCCACCGGTTTAAATGCTACCCTGAATTCTATCGGCATACCGTTGCTGATACCTCCCTGTATACCACCCGAAAAGTTGGTAATGGTAGCAATATCGCCTAAGCTATTCTTGACAAATATGTCGTTATGCTCCGAGCCGCGCATTTCGCTGCCGGCGAAACCGGAACCAAATTCAAAACCGTGCACAGCGTTAATGCTCAGCATAGCCTTCCCCAGTTCGGCGTGCAGTTTATCAAAAACAGGCTCGCCTAAGCCTACCGGACAATTCTTTACATAGCAGGTAACTTTACCGCCAACGGTATCTCCCTGCTTGCGGATACTGTCGATATACTCGATCATCTCCTCAGCAGTAGCCGGATCGGCACAGCGTACAATATTCTTTTCGCGGTCGTTGATAAACTCTTGTACATCGTTTATCTCCACGTTCGGGGCGTTTATTTTACCTACGCTGCTTACATGGGCCACTATCTCAATCCCCTGGCTTTTCAGCAATAGTTTTGCTAAAGCACCAGCCGCCACACGTGCCGCGGTTTCGCGGGCTGATGAACGGCCACCACCACGGTGATCACGGATACCATACTTGGTTTGATAGGTATAATCAGCATGCGACGGGCGGAAAACATCCACATTATGGGTATAATCTTTTGAGCGCTGATCTTCATTCGGGATCAGCATTGCTATAGGTGTGCCGGTTGTTTTACCTTCAAATACACCTGAAAGTATCTTAACCGTATCGCTTTCCTTACGCTGGGTAGTTATTTTAGACTGACCGGGTTTACGCTTGTCCAGTTCACCCTGGATATAATCCAGATCAACCGTTAACTGCGACGGGCAGCCATCAATAATTACGCCTATGGCCTCACCATGCGATTCGCCAAAAGTTGTTATCCTGAATAATTGCCCGAATGAATTGCCTGCCATGATGTTTTTAGATGTGCAGATCTGCAAATATGCAAATGTGCGGATGTTTATTTTAATTCGTCATTGCGAGGTACGAAGCAATCTCTATGTAGATAGGTCGAACTTTGTTATCCGCCCTGTATAGTTTAGAGATTGCTTCGAACCTCGCAATGACGCTTGGTTATTGTTGGTTTATTATCCTTGTATTAGTGTTGTGGCCGTCATGCTGAGGCACTCGAAGCATGAGCGTAAAGGCCTTTGCCCGCATGCTTCGAGTGCCTCAGCATGACAGCTTTTTTACCTTTCAGCTTTCGCCTTTATGCTTTCAGCTCAACTTCAAATCCAATCTTTTCCAGATCACGCCAGAAAGCCGGGTATGATTTCTCTACTACCTTTGCATCTTCAAATTCAACCTCAGGTATCAGTAAAGCCAGTGGCGCAAAGGCCATAGCCATACGGTGATCTTCATAAGTGTTGATGAAGATACGCTCAGGGATGAATTTTTCGCTGCAATCAAGTTTGTAAACCTGTCCTTTTTCAATAAGTTTTACACCCATTTTTGCCAGCTCGTTTTGCAGCGCCTTAACACGGTCTGTTTCCTTGATCTTTAAGGTTTCCAACCCGGTAAAAGTAGCCTCATGACCTAATGCTGCACAGACTACAATGACGGTTTGGGCCAGGTCAGGGCATTCCTTCATGTCGAATATCTTGCGTACAATTGGCTTAACTTCTTTTTGCAGATATACGCCGCCATCCTTAAACTGTGAGGTGATGCCAAAATTCGCCATGATCTCGGTGATAACGCTATCGCCCTGCAGGCTGTATTGCGTTAACCCTGGCAGGAATAATTCGGACTCATCAGCCAGCGCAGCTATTGAATACCAGTATGATGCGGCGCTCCAGTCAGGTTCAACCGGTAATATTGTTGTGGCAAACTCCTGGTGTGAAATTGTAATGACATTGCCTTCCCACGTATGCTGTATCTTTGCCTGCTCCAGCATAGCTAAAGTCATTTGTACATACGGGCGCGATGTTAAATCGCCCTCAATATGTAACTCCAAACCTAAAGGCAGCCGGGCAGCAATGAGCAACAGTGCGGTAATATACTGACTGCTGATGTTGCCTTTTATACTGATCTTACTAGTTAGCTGCTCGAAGCTGCCTTTAATTTTTAAGGGAGGGAAACCATCCTTCTCTTCGTACTCAATATGCGCCCCTAATTGGCGCAATGCATCCACCAACACACCGATAGGCCTTTGTTTCATCCTTTCGCTGCCCGTCAAAATCACCTCATCATCCTGCAAAGTAAAATAGGCCGTTAAAAAACGCATAGCAGTACCGGCGGGGCCGATATTGATTTCGGATTTCGGATTTTCGATTTCAGATTCGCCTCCAGTTAAAATTTTTGACTTTTGACTTTTGACTTTTGATTTTAGGATTCCCGCCAAAGTCACCGTATCTGCCGCGTCCGATATGTTTTCAACCTTTACTTTGCCATTGCTCAGGGCTTCAATTACGAGCGCGCGGTTGCACTCGCTTTTTGAGCCTGTTAATTGCACGGCACCGTTTGCCGTTTTGCTTTTTTTACTCAGGATGATGTTCTGCTCCATATATGTTTCGATGTATAATCGAAGTTATTAGTATTCAAATTACGCTTTTTACCCCCTCTGTCTCCTTCGTCGACATCTCCCCCTAAGAGTAGGGGGAGAATCTATCGGATTGGTTGGGTTGATTAGACGTGTGTAAGTTGTTCTGCAGGAGGTGTTTCCTGGCCTTTGTTCATTACTTCTGTTTGTTTACGGATAGATTCGCTGTGTAACAGTTCCAATAATTTTTCAGTAAACTCAGCGCTTAACTTTAATGCTTTTGCATAAGTTGTACGTTTGTTTAATATCTCATCCCAACGGTTAACCTGTAAAATAGTTATGCCGTTATCTTTTTTGTATTGGCCGATCTTTTCAGCTATCTGCATACGCTCAGCAACTTTCTGGATCACCAGGTCATCAATTTTATCTATCTGGCTGCGTAGTTCAGCTAATTTATCTTTTACTCCGGCATCACGTACTTCTGGTTTGCGCAGGGTTAGGTGGTCAATAATTTCAACCAAAGCAGCAGGGGTAACCTGTTGCGCGGCATCTGTCCAGGCAACTGAAGGATCGATATGTGATTCGATCATTAAGCCCTGCATGTCCAGGTCTAAAGCTTTTTGTGAAACATAGCCAATTAATGAACGGTTACCGGTAATATGGCTTGGATCATTGATCATCGGCAGGTGAGGTGCCAATGTTTTTAGGTGGATAGCGATATCCCACATTGGCTCGTTACGGAAAGCTGATTTTTCGTATGATGAGAAACCGCGGTGTATAGCAGCCAGTTTAGTGATACCTGCATTGTTGATACGCTCTAAAGCGCCGATCCATAATGAAAGATCAGGATTTACCGGATTTTTTACCATTACAGGTACATCAACACCTTTAAGGGCATCAGCAATTTCCTGTACTGTGAAAGGATTTGCAGTTGAACGTGCACCAACCCAAAGGATATCAACACCAGCTTTTAACGCTTCTTCAACGTGTTTTGCTGTAGCAACTTCAACCGCTGTTGGCAAGCCGGTTTCTTCTTTAGCGCGTTTTAACCACTCTAAACCTATGCTGCCGATACCCTCAAATTCTCCGGGACGGGTGCGTGGTTTCCAGATACCTGCACGTAATGCGCTGATCTTACCTGTTGCTGCTAATAAATGTGCTGTAGCTACCAGCTGGTCTTCTGTTTCGGCACTGCACGGACCTGCAATTACAAGAGGTTCCTTACCTGTTTTTATCCAGGATTCAAGTGGCTGTATGTTTAAATCTAATTTCATCGTTTTGTTTTGTTAAGTCCGGAAGTCGGGATGTCCGAAAGTCCGGAAGTTTGTTATCTTTTATATATGCTAATTGTTATTTATTTACTCTTTTTTAGTTTTCCGGCTTCCGGTCTTACCGGCTTCCGGACTTTTTTAACTTATATCTGTCCTAATTTCTTGATCTTTATATAAGTTCTTTTTTCCGGTTTTTTATTTTGCTCAGCAATTGGGTGTTCTTCAAATCGCTCATATTCGCCCAGTATGTTAAAGTTATGGGTGTATTTAAGGGTTTGCCTTATGGCAATATCGTATTGTTTAGCCTCGTTCCACTCAACATCTACATAAAAATTATACTCGTTGCGTTTACCTAACACGGGCATTGATTGTATTTTGCTCATGTTAAGGTTTTGGTCTGCAAAGATGTTCAATACCCTGGCCAGCGAACCTGCTTTATTGCTCACCTCAAAGCAAAGTGACGCTTTATTAGGTGTTCCCTTTACAGGAGTTTCATGATTGGTGATAATCAGGAAACGGGTAAAATTAACTTTGTTTGATTCGATACGGCGCTCCAGTACCTGCAATCCGTATAAATTAGCCGCTAAGGTATTGGCTATGGCAACGGTGTCGGTCAGTTGTTCTTCACGGATCCGTTTGGCACAGGCGGCGGTATCACTGCTTTCCACCATTTTAAGGTGCGGGTATTCATCAAAAAAGTCAACACACTGGCGTATAGCTATGGGGTGCGATGTTACATACTTCACATCCTCAAATTTCACACCCGGCAAAGCCATTAAATGCAGCTGGATAGGAATATACACTTCGCCAACTATAGGGAACCCATAGCTCATTAGTAAAGTATAGTTAGGCAAAATGCTGCCTGCTATGCTGTTTTCAATGGCCATTACAAGGTAATCAGCTTCTTTGTTTTGCAGCGCCTCAAATGTTTGCTTAAAAGAGTTGCATTCAATTGTCTCTATCTCTTCACCAAAATATTTGAAGGCAGCCTCTTCGTGAAAAGAAGCGCGGATACCCTGTATGGCAACTCTTGGTTTTTCTTTTTTCATAAATGCCCTTAAAGCAAAAAATCCCGGCTTGTGGGCCGGGACTTTTTAGTTTTTTTATATGTTTGTTATCGCATATTAGTCCCGGCTCTTACTGTTAAAGTAAAAGTAGTAGCCATAAAAAAATGCGGTGTTAAAAGTCATGTGTTCGTTATTGCGTGGTAAATGTACGGTTAAAAAACAGTTTGTCAATAGAAAATTTTTTTTTTTTGAAAATAAGTGAGGTAAACAGAATTTTATTGGGTAACCTCACCCCGCCCTCTCCAAAGGAGAGGATTCTGAAATTCAAGATATATAGCTAGTAATTCATATTTTGGGCGTCCGGGCGGGCTTTACGCTCATACAGCACGGGCCTTAAGCTCTGGGCCGGTATCCGCTGCCATCTAACGCGAATCTTTTTAAAACTTATAAATAAATTAAAATCTTTTCCTTTGCCAATCGTCCAATACGGTATAAGCTTATTACATGTATTCTTTTTTATTAACTCTACATTCATTAGTGCGCTGGTTTGTGCTGGCGGGTTTACTTTTTGCTATTTACCGTAGTTACCGTGGTTGGCTCCTAAAAAGGCCATTCACAAAGTTAGATGAGCAGGTACGATGGATTATTGCCACGATAGCGCATGTACAACTTGTCTTCGGGCTTTGGTTATATTTTATTAGTCCAATAGTAAGCTATTTCCTGCATAATTTTAAGGATGCGGTGCATAACCGGCAGATCAGGTTTTTTGGGATGGAGCATATTACCATGATGCTTATTGCCATTGTACTTATCACTATCGGCTCTGCCAAAGCAAAACGGAAAGTAACCGATATGGAAAAGTTTAAGACTATGGCTATTTGGTTCACCATTGCCTTGCTGGTTATTTTAAGTTCTATTCCCTGGTCGTTTTCGCCATTGATAAGCAGGCCGTTGATCAGGCCGTTTTAACTCACCCTGTCTTAGCTGCGTTCGACCACCCTCTCTATGCTGCGCGCAAAGAGGGTAAAGAAAGGATTAATTTTATCCCTCTTTCCGGCTTGCCGGAGAGAGGGACGACAAGCGCAGCGGTGTCGGGGTGAGTCAAATATTCGCCATGCTCAAAATTACCCTTTAAACTTAGCCAATCTCGCCAAAGCTTGCTGCCTTACTTTATTTTTCATGACTGAAGTCCAACCTAATAAATAGCCTTTCAGCCCGAATGCTTGCCCGGCCCATTTCCAGAAACTGAAATGATCGGTATGTTTAATGATCCTGCCATTGCTGAATTCAAACTGCGCGTGTACTTTGTTTATTACCTTTCTGCCGGTTAAGCTAAAAGTATATACGGCCACCCAATCAGCGCTACCGCTTTTATCATCGGCGCTTATATTACTTGAAACGATTTTTAAATTTGGATTTTTTAGCAGCATTCGCCACATTTTTTTAACATCATAACCATTTATTAAACCAAAAGCTGGGTCTTTAAAGGTTGCATCATCAGCGTAACAGCTTATCATACCTTCGGCATCGCCGGCAGAAAATGATTTATAGAACTTTTCTATTACCTGTTTATTATCCATAGGGGGCTAGATTTTAATTAATAGATGAATATACAGCTTTAAATTAAAACAAGATAGGGTTTCTCGCTATTGCCCGAAATGACAAAGAACTTAAGCTGCATTACTCTTTACAACCTGCTGCTGTTCATCATATTCTTTTTGCAGTGCTCTCGCGGTTTGTGTGCTGCCATCATGGCTCCAGCCCGGGGGATTGAAGAAGTATTTAACTTTATTCACAAAACCCGGTGCTTTCTTTGCATCATGCAATAGTGCCTTCCATTCATGAAAAAGTACATTTACCGGGCCCATATCCTCGGGTTGATGGGTAAGGCCGTATTTGATAGGTTCGGGCAGGTTTTCTTCGTGAAATGTGCCAAATACTCTATCCCAGATAATAAACATCATACCCATGTTTTTATCCAAATAGGGAATGTTTGATGCATGGTGCACCCTGTGATGTGATGGCGTTACAAAGATCCAGCCGTACCATTTTGGTAGCGGGACATTGTATTGAGTATGTACCAGGTTGCCGTAAAGCTGGGTTACCAGGTAAGCATATAAAATATTAATAGGATCGAAACCCATCAACGCCAGCGGTAAATAAAAGAATACCCGGTACAAGGGCTCAAAAACAGTAGAACGGAAACCGGTAGTTAAGTTAAAATGTTCCGACGAATGGTGCGTTACATGCACCGCCCAAAACATGCGCGAGTAATGGCCTACATAATGCAGCACCCAGTATAAAAAGTCCTGCGTTACTATCAGCACAAACCAATAAATTATAGCATTATGTATTACAAACAGCTTGAATTTATAGGTGAAACTCAGAATAAAAAAGATACTGCCGTTTACCGCCAGGTTTAATATAAAGGCCAAACTAGTTAAATAAATATTGGTAAGCGTATCGCGTTTCTCGTAATATTTACGGTTTTCGCGGTAGCTCAGCCACATTTCAACCAGTGTTAATACAACCAGCAGGGTAATCAGTACAATTACAGCGTCATTCCTTGGGGTGAGGGAATTCATTTATATTTTATAATGTTGCGTAAAAAGCTAAACTATCGCAAAGTTCGGTTTCGGTGCAGATATTATCAATACTGTAGTAACCTATTTGTGTAAGCAGTGTGCAATTTATTTTACCGTTCTGGTTTTTCTTATCCTTTTGCATCAGGGCGAATAACTCCGCGTTTGCCGATTCTTCAAGCAAGTATTTAGGGTATAGGCCGGTTATCACATCTACTATTTCATTCAATTCGGTTTCGCTTAAACCTAATTTTTTGTGTGAGAGCCATGCTTCGCAAATCATGCCTATAGCAATAGCCTCGCCGTGTGAAAGGGCCGTGCCATCATCTTTTAATATAGAGTAAGTCTCTACCGCGTGACCAACGGTATGGCCAAAGTTGAGGGCTTTGCGGATGCCGTTCTCTTTCGGATCCTCAATAACTACCTTGTTTTTTATTTCGATAGAATGATAGATCAGCTCAACGGATGGAAAACTAAGGTCGCTGTTTTTAAGCTGGTTCCAGTAATCGCCATCAACTATTAAACCGTGTTTAAGCATCTCAGCCAGGCCTGAAAGAATCTGTCTTTCGGGCAGCGATTTTAGAAAATCGTAAGAAATAAACACTGCCTTTGGCTGTGTAAATGTGCCGATGATATTTTTTATGCTATCAATATCAATGCCTGTTTTACCGCCAACAGAAGCATCAACTTGCGAAAGCAGGGTAGTAGGTACGTGTACAAAATCAATCCCGCGCTTAAATGTAGAGGCTGCGAAACCACCCAGGTCGCTGATGACACCTCCGCCCAAATTTACCATCAGGCTTTTTCTGTCGGCGCCAAAATCAATCAGCATTTTCCATATGCCTATGCAAAAATCAATATCCTTGCTTTCTTCCCCGGCATTTATTTCAATGATATCGTAATTATCAATGTCGCCTAATTTTTCTTTAACAATGGGAAAACAGTGTTGGGCTGTATTCTCATCAGTTAAAATAAAAAAACGGGAGTAACCACCAGTTTTTATAAAGTTTACCAGCTCATCAATGCTGTTATCAAAATAAATAGGGTAATCAATACTCTTAATCGTATCTAAATGTAGCGTATCCATAATTATATAACCATGATCTTTTGATTTCTGAATTCTACTACATCGCCGGGTTTAACCTTTAGGCGTTTGCGGTAATCTACCTGTCCGTTATACTTAACTTCGCCCTCGGTTACAACTATTTGCGCTTCGCCGCCGGTTTGCACCAGGCCAGCCGCCTTTAGTAATTGTATCAATGGGATATAATCGCCTGTAACTTTAAATTCTATCATGGAGGCGCAAAAATAAACTATTCGCAGAATAATGAATTATAATAGTTAGTTTTTCTATTTTTGTATTTATGCTTTCGAACGTATCTGACCTCAAAGCATCTCCAGTAACTACACTTTCGTTTGAAAATACGGAGATAGCTTTTCGACATGCAACCAATTATGAGCTCAAACGCGCCTATTGGTTGTTCCGGATCATTAATGTCAATTTTTTAGTAAAGATCGGTCCTCCCGTTACAAACTTCGCTATTAATATAGGTTTACCTATTAAAGGCATTATAAAAGCGACCATTTTCAAGCATTTTTGCGGCGGTGAAACCATAACCGAATGCGATAGCACCATAAAAAAGCTGTACGCTGGCGGTGTAGGCACTATATTAGATTACTCTATTGAGGGTGAGGACGACGAAAAGGTATTTGATAATACCGGTGAAGAGATCATCCGTACCATAGTCCGCGCATCGGGCGATAAAGCTGTGCCCATTACCGTATTTAAAGTAACAGGCGTAGGCCGTTTTTCTTTATTGGAGAAACTGGACGAAGGCCTTTCACTCACCACTGTTGAGCAGGAAGAATGGCAAAAAGTACAGGCACGTGTGCTTGCTATTTGCGAGAAAGCCTACCAAACAGGTATCCCGGTAATGATTGATGCTGAGGAAACATGGATCCAAAAGACCATCGACCAACTGGCATTAGATATGATGGCTCGTTTTAATAAAGAAAAAGCCATTGTTTACAATACCTACCAAATGTACCGCCATGATAAGCTGGCATCTATAAAACAAGATTACAGTCAGGCAGTTGCAGGTGGATTTATTTTAGGTGCCAAAATAGTACGTGGTGCCTACATGGAAAAAGAACGCAAACGCGCCGAAGAAAAAGGCTATCCATCGCCCATACAACCAAGCAAAGAAGCTACTGATATTGATTATGATAACGCCCTAAGGTTTTGCGTTGACCGTGTTGATGGCATTGCTATAGTAGCCGGTACCCACAACGAAGAAAGCTGTCGTTTACTGGCTGATCTGCTGAACGAAAAGCATGTCGACCCTAAAAATCCGCATGTCTATTTCTCCCAATTACTGGGCATGAGCGATAACCTGAGTTTTAACCTGGCTAACGCCAACTACAACGTGGTTAAGTATGTGCCTTATGGCCCTATAAAAGCTGTGCTGCCATACCTTTTCCGCCGCGCGCAGGAAAATACTGCGATTGCAGGGCAGATGAGCAGAGAGTTGGGGTTGATTGTGAAGGAGAAGAAGAGGAGAACTCTTTAGGTAACGGATTATATTTAACAATGTCATTGCTAGCGAGGTACGAGTGTGGCAACCTCGTCGCGTTCAATATGCAAGCGACGAGGTTGCCACGCTATCGCTCGCAATTACAAACAAGAAACTAATCCCCATCCTCCGTACTAAACAAATATGTCTGCGAATTTTCCACCGGCAGGCTGATCATATCGCCACGGCCCATTTGCCACCAGAAGTGCATGCGTGGTTTATCGGCATTGCCAATTTCGTTCATCGAATCTGAATCGTACAGGCGACCGTTTGCCATTACATATTTTATTTTCTCGCTGTTGCGGATATCTTCAAGCGGGTTGGCATTCAGTACGATCAGATCGGCCAGCTTGCCAATTTCCAGCGATCCTATTTCTTTATCCATACCTAAATAGCCTGCACCGTTCATGGTAGCGCAGCGGATAACTTCCAAAGGTGTCATGCCGCCCTGTGCCAGCATCCACATTTCCCAGTGCGCGCCGTAGCCCTGTAACTGCCCGTGTGAACCCATGTTTACCTTTGTGCCACCATCGCTGATCTGTTTTACGTATTTTGAGATCTCAATGTGTCCGTAATCGCCATATTCAGATTCCGTTCTGCGGCGTGAGCGTGCATCAACAATAAATTGAGGTACAAAATTCAGCAGGTGCTGGTTTTTCCAAACTTCTAAACGGTCATACCAATAGTTTTCACCAAACTGGGTGCCATAGCTCACTATTAAAGTAGGGGTATAGCCCGATTTGCTGTTGTTCCAGAATGCTTTTACATCTTTATAAACAGGCCAAACGGGTATGTTATGCTCAATACCGGTATGCCCATCTTCAATCATGTTCATATTGGTTTCAAAAGTGGAGCCACCTTCAGGTACTACTTCCATTTGCAGTTCTCTCGCGGCAGCAATAATTTCCTGGCGCTGCTCACGGCGGGGTTGGTTATAGCTTTTTACCGAGAAGGCTCCTACTGCCTTTAACCTGCGCAGGTGCGAACGGGCATCATCCAGACTGTTTATTACCGCTTTAAAATCACCATCGGCACCATATAAAATAGTACCTGTGGAGTAGATTCGTGGCCCAACCATGCGGCCGGCTTTCACCATTTCCGCCTGACTAAATACCATCTCTGTATTAGTAGATGGATCATGAGCAGTAGTTACACCATAAGCCAGGTCGGCGTAATAATTCCAGTCCTGCTGCGGCGAAATACCATCGGGACTTGGATGTAAATGCGCATGCACATCAACCAGGCCCGGCATAATAGTTTTGCCTGCAATGTCATAAACTTTGGCATCGGCAGGTATTTGTACCTCTTCGTTTTTGCCAACAGCTATGATCTTGTTCTGATCGATCACAATGGTTCCGTTTTCAATCACCTGGTCGTCTTTCATGGTGATGATCCGTGCGTTTTTGAAGGCTATTTTGCCTGTTGGTACATCGGTTTTTATTTTGAGGCCTAAATCGGTACTGGCAGTATCAGCCGGGTTAAATTTATCGCCAATAGCAGTGCCGATATCCCTTACATAATAGCGCGGGCCCAGCGTCCACATTAGTTTTTGGCTGTCCTTACTCCATTGCAGGTAGGTGCCTGCATCTTTAGTAAGTTTGGTTAATGGGATAGCTTTATTGTTTTCTGATAGATCCTGCGGGTTACCGGTTGTAACCATAGGTGTTATATAACAGTTGAACAGCTCGGTAAAAGCCATCCATTTACCATCGGGGCTAAGATTAAACTGCGTTGCATATTTTGAGGTATACAACGTACGTTGGTTGGCACCGCTTACATCCATAACTTTAAAGGTCTTTTTATCACCATCATTGCTCTGGTAATAGATCTTTGAGTCATCGGTTGAAAACTGCGGATTGATACCGTCATTCACGATCATTTGTGGTATACCACCCGTTGCCGATATGATATAGATGCCCGGATTCTCTCCAAATGCAAAGCCCGATATTTGATTGCCTACACCTTTAACATAAACTATCTTATCGCCTTTGTTGGAGAATTTTGGGGTGTAATAAAAGCCCTTATCTATGGTTAGTCGTGAAACAATATGCGTAGTTAAGTCGATATGGTTGATGGACGCTTTTAGCTCATCCGTCCAGTCGATATAAATTAAAGATTTCCCATCAGGACTAAATTGCGGTGAATATTCAAGATCGGTGGTACTGGTGATGCGTGTTGGTACGCCATCGGGCAGGGTTTTGGTGTAGATATAACCCGCGGCGTTAAAAGCTACCGTTTTGCTATCCGGCGATGTAGTAAGCTCGCGGATCATTTTTGCAGAAAACTCATCCTGAAAAACCTTTTGCTGGTAATGCAATGCATCGCTTATGGTTTGTGTTGATGTTACATCAAACGGAACAGGTGTTAAATTAAGCGTGGTGATATCCATATGCCATATCTTCCCTTTGGCATAAAATATAAGTCCCTTGCTATCCGGTGTCCATGCAAAATTGGGGTATACGCCAAAAACGGCCCATGTTTCCTGTTGATCGTGTGACAGGTCGTCATAAACGGGCCATTCTTCACCGGTAGCTATGTTGTGCAGGTAGATCTCCGACTTTAGTCGAACTCGCTTTACAAAAGCCATCAGTTTACCATCGGGCGAAAGTTGCGGCCTGCAAGCACCACCTGTACCGCCTGCCACTGTGGTTATGTCGCCTGTTTCACGGTTGAGCTTTTTTATGGCGTATATGCCCTGGTTAGGGTCTTTGTTATATTGAAAGTTAGGGCCGGGGGTTACGTCCTCGCTCCAGTAAATAAATTTACTATCGGGCGATACTACGGGTTCACCGGCATCCTGCTCATCATCTTTGCGTTTGGTAAGCTGTATACCATCGCCGCCTGTTTTGCTGTACAGCCATATTTCGCCCGCACCCAATGAACGCGTATTGGTAAAGTGCTTACGGGCTACAAGGTATTGCCCATCGGGTGTCCACGATGCGTTGTTCAATAACCTGAAAGATTCTTTTGTGATCGCGTGTTTGTCGCTGCCATCGCTATTCATCACCCATATATTGTCACCGCCATCCTTATCGCTGGTATAGGAGATCTGCTTGCCATCCGGACTAAACCTTGGTTGTATTTCCCACGCTTTGCCGCCAGCCAGCAGGGTTGCTTTACCGCCGTCGATCGGGAGGTTATAGATATCGCCCAACAGGTCAAACACTACGGTTTTGCCATCGGGACTAACATCCAGGTTCATCCAGGTACCTTCATCGGTAGTAATGGTAACTTTTTTTGATGGACCGGGTGGAGTTTCAACGTTCCATTTCTGGGCGTTTACTGTGGTTGCAAAAAGGAATAATAGTAATGAGAGGCAGGTGAATTTCATTATTATAATAATATGATTACGTTGCGAAGATAAAACTATTGAAGTAATCCGAAGGTTTTGATATTGTCATTAAATAAATTGGTGAATGGTTGGTGGTTGATTAGAGAGGACTTTCTAAAAGCGTCATTGCAATGACGCACGGTGATATTACAGGAGGTTCCCCACATAAACTCCCACCAATCCACTTTCCACTTAATTCTTATCTTCGCAACAAAGTAAAAACATAATATAACAATTAACCACTCGCTTAATCAACCCAATCAACCACTCACTCAAAAAATGACCACCCACGAGCTCCTTAAACACTATTGGAACCATGATACCTTCCGGCCTATGCAGGAAGAGATCATCAAATCCGTATTGCTGGGGCACGATACTTTGGCGCTGCTGCCAACGGGCGGGGGGAAGTCGGTGTGTTTTCAGATACCGGCACTGGCTAAAGAGGGGATCTGTATTGTGGTATCGCCATTAATAGCACTTATTAAAGACCAGGTTGAAGGGCTTAAAGCTAAAGGTATTGATGCGGTATCTATCGTATCGGGTATGAGCAAGCGGGAGATAGACCTGGCGCTGGATAATTGTATTTACAACCCGGTTAAGTTTTTGTATTTGTCGCCCGAGCGGTTGTTGTCAGAACTGGTGCAGGAGCGGATCAAGTACATGAAGGTGAACCTGATCGCTGTTGATGAGGCGCACTGTATCTCGCAATGGGGTTATGATTTTCGCCCGCCATACCTGCATATTGCTGATCTGCGTGATCTGCATCCTGATGTACCGGTGTTAGCACTTACTGCTACTGCTACCGCTGAGGTGAGAGAGGATATTCAGCAAAAACTACGGTTCACCAAGCCAAACGTTTTCCAGAAAAGTTTTGAGCGCCGCAACATCAGTTATGTGGTGATGCACGAGGAAAACAAGCTGCGTAAACTACTTGACGTAGCCAAAGGTGTAAAAGGCAGCGGTATAGTGTATGTGCGCAGCCGTAAAGAGACCGCCGAGATTGCCAAATTTTATAACGAGAACGGTATCAAGGCTGATTTTTACCATGCCGGATTGAGAGTAGAAGAACGCTCGAAAAAGCAAGATAACTGGATCAGGAACCATACCCGCGTTATTGTAGCTACCAGTGCCTTTGGGATGGGGATTGATAAGGCCGATGTACGCTTTGTGATCCACAAAGATATACCGGAGAGTTTGGAGGCCTATTACCAGGAGGCTGGCAGGGGAGGGCGTGATGAGCAAAAGGCTTATGCAGTGCTGCTGTATAGTCCGGTGGATAGGTATAAGGAAGAGAAAAAATTTGAACTGAACTTTCCATCAATAGAAGAGATAAAACGCATTTATCATTGTTTGGCTAACTATTACCAATTGGCCTACGGCGCGGGTGCAGGCATAAGCTTTGATCTTGATATCGGCGATTTTTGCGCACGTTATAAGCTGGATCCCATTAAAACATTGAGCGCTCTAAAGTTTTTGGAGCAGGATGAATATGTGAGTTTTAACGAAAGTGTTTTCTTGCCATCGCGCTTCAGATTTGAGGTATTTAATGAGCAGTTATATAACTTCCAGATCCAGAATCCCGGCTGGGATCCTTTTATAAAAACATTGCTTCGATCTTATGGTGGAGCATTTGATAATTATGTGCGTTTGCGTGAATTTGATCTATCAAAACGCAGCCACATGAATACCCAGCAGGTAATTGAAGGGCTTAATAAGTTACAGGAATACGGGATACTGAACTATTTGCCCCAAACAGATCATCCGCAGGTAACCTGGATAAAGCCCCGTATGGATGCTGATAACCTGCACATCAATAAGGCTTATATTGAAACCCGCAAGGCTAATTACCGCAACAAGATAGAGGCCGTGTTTGCCTATTCGCTGCATCGCCGTTGCCGTAGCCAGATGCTGCTGGCTTATTTTGATGAAACCAATGCGCCTAAATGCGGTATCTGCGATATCTGCCTTGAAGAAAAACGCCAGCTCAACGCTGCTGAAATAGGAGACGTGATCACCAATGAAATAGTAGAACTGCTCAGCGTTTCATCTCTTGATGCTTCCGAACTGATCACCAGCCTGAAAAATGGTGTGGAAAAAGAACGGATTGAAACCATTCGAATGCTGCTTGACGCCGGGAAGATCAAGAGTGATGGGGTGGTGTATTATTTGTAATGAACCAGGATTTTTAAGATTTCTTTGATTTACAAGATGTAAGTGACTTTTATACTTTTCCGTGCGTCATTGAGGAACGAAGCAATCCCCGACTGTGAAAGACTAAACTTACAGGTGTAATATCGCTCATAGCCTTAGCGGCTATGCGCAATACCAAGCGACTCAATAAATAAATCATCATATTTTCACACCAGTTAATAAGATTTAATAAACGGTTAATCGCTTTATTAACCCATTTTTTAATACCCCGCGACTATCCTTGTCGCTGGTTATCGCTTTAACCTGAGCGTAACCGTAACCAATTAAACATAAACCGTACTAATTATGAAAACAACATTTACCAGCTATGGTAATGCAAAAACCTTTACCATGAAAAACATGATGAACACATTCCTTATCGCCCTGGGCTTTTTATCAATGAGTTGTAACAAAAGCAGCGGCTATATGCCACCGCCGCAAACGCTCACCCCTGTAAAAACTACTCCGGCAACGCCGCCAAAAAACTTTACCACAGCCGATGCTACTACCGCGTACTCGGCCTTTAACAAGTATTTCTACAGTTCGTCGGCCAAATTGTATTATAGCTCGACAGCTAAAAACAGCTTGGGCGCTATATGGACACAGGCCATCTACTGGGACCTGGCAATGGATGTATATCAACGCACAAATGATCCCGCGCAAATGACCATGATCAATAATATATATGCCGGTGCCGTAAACCAGTACGATAACTACAACTGGAGCAACGCTACCGACTGGTTTATTTATGATGATATGATGTGGTGGGTAACAGCGCTTGCCCGGGCTAACCAGTTAACAGGTAATGCTACCTATTTGCAACAGTCGATAGCCGGATTTAATCACGTATGGGCTGGTTCGTATGACCCGGTTGATGGCGGTATGTTCTGGGATTTTCAGCATAGCGGTAAAAATGCCTGTATAAATTATCCTACGGTAATTGCTGCTGTTCGCCTGTACCAGATCACTAAGGACACTACTTACCTGGCAAAAGCAAAGTCGATTTATGCTTGGGCAAAAACAAATTTGGTTAATCCTGCCAATGGCGAGGTTGCCGATCATAAAATAGGCAATGGCGCTCCCGGTTATCAAGATTATACCTATAACCAGGGGACGGCAATCGGCGCGGCGGTTATGTTGTATGATGTAACCAAGGATGCTTCATACATTACCGATGCCACTTCATATGCTGATTACACCAAAAACAACATGTGTACCAAGGGCTTGTTGCCAGCCGAAGGCGATTTTAATGAGCAGGGAGTAATGAAATCGATATTCGCACAGTATATCATGATGCTGATAAATGATGGAGGCCAAAAGCAATACCTTACATGGGTACAGCAAAACGCCAACACCGGCTGGCAAAACCGTGATGCTGCCCGTAGCTTAACTTACCGTGATTACAGCGTTGCCTGCCCAACCGGCGATATACAATCGTACGAGGGTAGTAGTGTAGTAACCTTTATGCAGATTTGCCCGCCAAGTAATTAATAAAACAGGTTTCTATTTTATGTCATTGCGAGCGATAGCGCAGCAACCTCGTCGCTTGCATATTGAACGCGACGAGGTTGCTTCGTCGTTCCTCCTCGCAATGACATATGTTTTTGATTTTTGAAGGTTTGAATACCCGATTAGCAGGTCCGCCCTGTATAGTTTGGGATTGCTTCGTTCCTGGCAATGATGTTTTATGAAAAATCGCTTTACTTTTCCCCATCCGCACATCTGCATATCCGCACATTTGCACATCAAATCTTCCTCATAAAATAAAATTCTTCCGCATTTCACCGATGTTTTTACCGGGCTTACCGATATAATCGGGGTGTACGTCTATTAGGGCAAATGTAGCTGTAACGTTTGCCTGCAGGTGACTGTCTTATTGGTGTATTTAATAACAGAGATAACACACAACAATTTGACAATCAAAAAAATAAATATCATGAAAACTAAAGCATTCACCCTTATAGCTATTGCAGCATTAGCTTTTGGAACAGTAAATTTCACTAACGCAGCTACCGTTAAAATCAACAAAGAAGTTAGCACTACCTTAACCAGCGTAAGCAAGATCAATAACATTGAAGTACGCGGAAATGTTGAAGTATTTGTATCAGACGGCTCTGCCGACGCGGTAAAAGTTTACAACCGTTATTATGCCGAAAACGCGGTAGTGCAAAACGTGAACGGTACTTTAAGGATCTCATCATACAATGCCAATAAATTGGTAGTATGGGTTACCGCTAAGGATTTAAGGGGCATTACAGCTTATGATAACTCAGTAGTTAAATCATTCGGTAAATTAGCTGAAATAGGTTTAGATGTAGCTTTATACGATAATTCATCAGCCCAGCTTGATCTTGATGCTTACACTGCCAACATAAATGTAAACGACCATGCCAGAGCCGACCTTACAGGTAAAGTCAGCGAGTGTGATTTAAAATACACCAACATTACTACAGTAAACCAATCACAGCTTGCAGCTGAACATTTAACCAAAACAGTTAAAGTAATAAAAGCCCGCACTCAGGCAGACGAAATAGCAGAATTATAATCAGCACTTTTGCAAAAGTTCAATCATATAGTCAGGAGCTATGACCCACGGGCCGTAGCTTTTTTTATTTATAGTGTAACTTCCTTTGTATATTAGGGGTCAAATAGGCTCAAACAATAATAAACTACATATCATGAAAAAAGGATTTAATTATATCATATTATTTATCGCGACGGTTTCAATAAGCGCGGTGGTATCGTCGTGCAGGTTTCGTTGTGTGCATGGCTCGGGCCACCAAACCAGTGAAACACGCAATGTGGCAGCTTTCACCAAGCTGGATGTATCAGGTGGTTTCAACTTAGTACTTAAGCAGGATAGCTCAACAAAACTTACTATTACAGCCGATGACAATCTGCTTAAATATGTTAAAACCAATGTGGAGAATGGCGTACTGCACATCTACACTAAAAAAAATATGTGTAACAGCGGCCCAATGGTAGTGCATGTAGGCATACGTGAGCTGGAGGAGATCAAAGGATCGGGTGCTCTTGAAGTTACTGCCGAAGGTAAGATAGTTACCAAGGATATCGCTTTCCGCACAAGCGGCGCAAGTAAAATAACCCTCGACCTGGATGCAGCTAACGTAACAACTGAAACCAGTGGAGCAGGGGAGTTATATCTTACAGGCCAGGCCAGCTCGCATCATATTGAAATTAGTGGCGTTGGCAAAGTACACGCTTTTGATTTTGTGGTAGGCAATTATTATATCAGCACATCGGGGGCAGGAGAGTGCCAGATAAATGTGCTGCATTCGCTGGAGATCCATAGCAGTGGCGCATCTGAAGTGAAATACAAAGGCAACCCAACAAACGTAACCAATGATAAGTCGGGCGCTTCATCGGTTGAGAAGGTAGATTAAGCATTTAAAAACATAATAAATAATAAGAGCCGGGCTTATGCTTCGGCTTTTTTTATTTTAAAAGATACTTGTTTAGTTGAAAGTAAATTGATTGTAACTATTTGATAATAAATTATATGTGTATATAAGATAATATAAAAGTAATTATATTAGGGCTTTAAAACCTTTATCATGCTTAAGAAAATCTTATTGCTCATTCTCCTGCTGACTGGAACTTTTAGCGTGTTCGCACAAAAGCGGTATGCAAGTTTTAATCACGTAGCATTTTTAGTAACTGATGCTGATAAAACCGCCGCTTTTTATATCAAGCTTTTTCATTTAGATACCTTGAAGAACCCTTTCCCGGGCGAGCATGTGCGCTGGCTTTCATTGGGCGGCAATATGCAACTACACATTATACAGGAACCGAAGGATCAGGTTATAGTTTCAAAGGATAATCATATCGCTTTTAGCGTAGCCTCAGTGCCTGATTTTATAAAGATGCTGAATGATAACCATATCCCCTTTACTGATGGCGGCGGGAAGGCTCAGGCTTATGTAACACGATTGGACGGGGTAAAGCAAATATATTTCAGAGATCCGGATGGGTATGAAGTTGAAGTGAACGATGCACCTTAATTAAAATAACTAAATATTGATATGAAGAAATTTAAAAAGGGACTGCTATATACTGTTATTGCTGTTATCCTGCTCATTATTATCGCGCTGGGCTATATTACTTTGGCACTGCCCAATGTTGGTCCGCCAGAGCAAATAACTATTGCTGTTACCCCGCAAAGGGTGCTGCGTGGTAAATATCTGGCTAATCACGTGTCGCTTTGTATGGATTGCCATTCGCAGCGCGATTGGTCTAAGCCCATTGGTGCCATTGAACCGGATAAGCTGGGCGCTGGCGGCGATAAATTTGATTCGGGCGATGATGGTTTGCCTGGTGTAATATATGTACCCAACATCACCCCGCATAATTTAAAAAGCTGGACTGATGGCGAGATCTTCCGCGCCATTACCACTGGCGAGCGTAAGGATGGTTCAGCCATATTCCCGCTGATGCCATGGGATTATTATTCAAAACTGAGCAGGGAGGACCTGTATTCGATAATTGCTTACCTGCGTACTTTGCAGCCTATAGCAACCAGCCCTTATCCAAAAAGACAACTGGATTTTCCGCTGAATATACTGGTACATACTATGCCGCATAAAGCCTCATTGGGTGAAATACCTGCGCAAAGCGATACGGTTAAATACGGCGCTTATATTATAAATGAGGCTGCTTGTGGTGGCTGCCACTCACCATTAAAAAATGGTAAGATAATCCCCGGGATGGATTATGCAGGCGGGCGCGATTTTAAGATCGGCGAGAAAGACTATTATTCGGCAAATATAACTCCTGATAAGGCCACAGGTATTGGCAACTGGACGCAGGCCGCTTTTGTTGGCCGCTTTAAATCTTTTACCGATTCGGCCAAGGCAACGCAAAAAATGCCGAAGGCTTTAAGCGCTATGCCCTGGTACGATTACAGCGGAATGAGCGAAACAGACCTGAAAGCTATTTATGCTTACCTGAGGTCGATAAAACCAGTTAACCATAAGATAGTTAATTGATGATGATTAGTGTCGCACCGCCCGTTCAAGCGTCCACGCTTGAATGATAGGAAATACGAGCGTCCACGCTCGTTAACAAATATGAGCGTGGACGCCCATAACTACATAAGTTCAAGCGTGGACGCTTGAACTGGCGGGGGAGCGGCTTTTCTTATCTTTATTCATTGCCGTTGGCTTCAGCCAACGGTGAAAATCAAATTTCAAAAAGGGGTTTAGCCAAAAATTACAAGTAGAGTTTTAAAGTGATTTTCTGATTTTCTAATCTGCCCCACTTTCACACTTTACAATTTTTTAATACCTTTGCGCCTCTAAATTTGGTATAGTTATTATGGCATAAATGCTATATAACAAACGATTAACTAAAATAGCCGCAAAAGATGAATATTTCACAGGAAAAAATTGATAACCTGAATGCGATCTTAAAGATCAACCTTAACCCTGAAGATTACCAGCCACGTGTTGATAAAGCTATA
>JAMFSA010000054.1 GCA_026225055.1 Mucilaginibacter xinganensis
AAGGCCTTTCTTCTTTTCATTTTTCTATACAACATTTTATTAATGAATGGCTTATAAGATTATTAAAAAAAATACCTAATTGAATTTAAATCCGAAAACCCATCTCTTATTGACTGCTAATTTTTGCTTTCATTTACAGGATTGTGACTTTAGCCATTTTCAAATCTTTAATAGCAGAACTGGTTCCATAATACACTTCATATTCTCCCGGAGTAACCATCATTTTTCGCTGCCCCCAATCAAAAAACTCGAAAGCTGAAGAATCCAGGTCAACAGGAACTTGCAGGGTTTTTCCTACAGGAATTTCCACACGTTTAAACCCTCGCAGTGTTTTTAATGGCCCTTCGATATCGTTCACTTTCCGGACATACACCTGTATTACCTGGATTCCATCCAGTTTACCCGTATTTGTCACGGGAATTGTTAATTCAATTGGTTCACCGGACTTTATAGCATTTTTATTAAGCCGGGCGTTTCCAACATTGAAGGTTGTATAACTCAATCCGTAGCCAAAAGGAAAAAGGGCGTCATTCATGAACCGGTATGTTCTCCCTTTCATCGAATAATCTTCAAAATCGCCCAGTTGATCTGAATTTTTATAGAATGTCACAGGCAGCTTTCCTGACGGATTATAATCTCCAAACAGGACATCGGCTACAGCCTGCCCACCTGATTGTCCTCCGTACCATGCCTGTAATATGGCATCGCAACTTTCAGTTTCCGGCGTTAAGGCTATAGCGGAACCAGAACAGTTCACAAAAACAATCTTTTTACCGGCTTTTTTCAGTATCTGCAAACACTTATGCTGTGACGCAGGCAGATCAATATTCGTACGGTCACCGCCTTTAAACCCGGGAATATCTATCGGCATTTCTTCGCCTTCCAATTTGGGGGAAATTCCACCAACAAAAACCACGACATCAATTCCTTTCAATTTATTGATCAGGTCATCATAGTTTACAGGTATCTCCCTGCCAAAGTTTAGTTTTAAACTGGCATTCACCCATTCAAAAACCGCCGAAAACCTGATCTCAATTTTGTATTCTTTTCCGGCAACAACCTTGAAAGGTACCCTGAGCGGTACTGCCTGGTACGAATCCTTATTGACTAAGGTATCGCCGTTAACGATCAGTTGACATTTTCCGGCATACTCCAATCTGAAAACCAGCATTTCAGATTGTAATGCCTTGTAAACCGTTTCATATGCGCCGGAAAATCCTTTAAGGTTTACGCCCTGGCTAAACTGGTGCTGTCCAGCCGTTGTTAACTGTATCGGATTGATGAGCTGATCATTGTGAACCATTTCTCCATTGAAATCCTTGTTATTCCAATAAGTTGCCTTTATTCCTGCTTTGCCGTCAAACAAGCATCTTCCAATAAGACTTTCGGTGATCATATCCTCAGTAAGATCGCAGCCTTTGTCGTAAAATATCGCACTGGCAGGGAGTTTGGATTTAATCCCATCCAAGACGCTAATGGTATTTTCCGGGTACCCATTATAGTTGCCCAGCATCACAGGTTTTTCATCCGCATTCGGACCAATTACCGCTATCTTTTTTATTGATTTGTCTAATGGAAGAATACTGTTTTTGTTCTGCAATAATGTCATAGATTCCCGCGCCATTTGAAGCGCCAGTTGTTGATGTTCTTTGGAATTCACCACAGACATTGGAATTTTTGACCAGGAAACCAGTGAATCGTTGTCCATCTCGCCCAAGTCGAAACGGCCAACCAAAACCCGTATCAAATGCTTATTTATTTCATCTTCTGTTATCAGCCCTTTTTCCACCGCCTGCGGCAATTTGCCAAATGCGTATCCAAATCCGCATTCAACATCGGTTCCGGCCAAAACAGCTTTGGAAGCAGCATGCACGTCGTCAGATGAAACTTTATGATTGATATAAAAATCGGCTATCGCCCCGCAGTCCGAAACAACTAAATATTTAAAGCCCCAATCATCGCGAAGTATCCTTTCGAGTAA
>JAMFSA010000055.1 GCA_026225055.1 Mucilaginibacter xinganensis
ATAAAAGTATCTTTATGGTGTTCGTGACCTTCTTCGTGATGTACTACTCCGTGATCGTGAACTGCTAATGTTGACATAATCGCTAATCTTGAATTAATTATTTAACGCTAATCTGTTTGGTTGTACGCTTTTCGGCTGAGTTGTAGCAGCAACATTCAATTGCTTTTTCAAATCATCAGTTAAATATGGTTTCTGGTGTGCTATCCAATCCTGGTATTCAGCTTCAGAAACAACACGTACAACTTTTTTCATATTATAGTGGATACCACCGCATATTTTGTTGCAATACAACAGGTATTCAAACTTAGGGTCATCTAACCTGTTACGCATATCTGCGGTAGTGATGGTAGGTACAAATTTAAAGAAGGTAGGCAATCCCGGCACCGCGTTCAATTGCACACGGAAGTGAGGCAAATAGACGCTATGGATAACATCCTGAGCACGTATATTTAAACGGATTGACCTGTTTACCGGTAATACCAAAGTATCGGCCTGTAAATCATCGTAGCTATTTCTATCCTTGTAATCTATACCTAATATGTTAGTAGGCGTATATAAGCGATAATTAACCACACCTAATTTTTGATCTTTACCAGGGTAACGCAATTCCCATTTAAACTGGTGGCCTGTAATTTCAATGTTCAAATCACCTTTAACTTCAGCGCTGTTGGTAATTTGCTGCCAGCTAAAGAAACCGAATACTACCAGTATAGTTAATACAATAGCCGGAGCAATTGTCCATACTTTTTCAATAGTATTGTTATGTGGTAAATAGTAAGCTTTACGTTTGCTTGAGTGTTTGTATTTGAATAAGAAGCCAAATAACAATATTTGGGTAATAAAGAACACGATCATGGTAAGCACAGTAGTTACTGTGAACATCTCGTCAATCTTTACCCCATGTGCTGATGCAGCCTCAGGCAAGGTTTGTGTACCTTGTACCGTAAATTCCCAATAGGCACCGTATAAACCGAAGATCAGGAATACCAGGCAAATTACTGCCATCAGGTTATTCCAGTTTAATTCTTTCTTACCCTGTATTTGCTGGGTAAGGTCATAAACTCTAAGAATTTTGCCTACAATAGCTATAACTACGCATAATAACAGGAAAAGCAGTACATAGTAACCTGCGCCCATCCACATAGCAGTTTTATCGTCAGCTGCGGCAGCGGTTGTAGCATCAGCAGGAGCCGCTGTTTGTGCCATTAACAGGTTAGTACCTGTAAGCATAAACACCGCTAAAAGGGAAAATATTTTTTTAGAATTTAGAATTTTGAATCCCATTTTATTGTTCGTTTGGTATTCTGTATTTGATTGCAAATTTAACAATTATTATATGTGATGATGAAGGCTCTCTTCCAAAAATGGATGATTTTTAGGAACAAGCGATTTAGCTTTACTTAATGCGGTCAGCACCAGGAAGGTAAACAAACCTGCGAAACCAATAAAGATACCAACTTCTTCAAAACTGAAACCTCTGCCTTGAGGGCCTACAGTTTCAGGCATTATCATCACATAGTAATCAAGCCAGTGGCCCAATATTATAATTATGGCCACCCATTTTAATAGGGTCATCTTACGTTTGTAGTCACGGGCCATCAGCATAAGGAATGGTGCGGCAAAGTTGATAATAATGTTTAACCAGAACCATGGTTTAAACTCAGGCTCCCATCTTTTGTAGAAGTATACTGCTTCCTCAGGTATGTTAGCATAGTAAGTTAACAGGAATTGGAAGAACCATACATAGGTCCAGAATACAGAGAAGGCGAACATATATAAACCCATGTTGTGCAGGTGGTCTTCAGTAAGCCATGAGAAGTATCCTTTTTCTTTTAACAATATAATTGTAAGTGTAATTACAGCCAGGCCGCTTACCCATAAAGCAGCTAAGTTGTACCAACCGAACATGGTTGAATACCAGCGGGCTTCTAATGACATGATCGCATCGAAACCGAATACAGGATCAGTCATACCAAATACTAATAAGAATACACAGGCAATGTTGAAGCTCTTTTTGTAGTTAAGCATTCCGCCGATCTCATCTTCATTTTCAGAATATTTAACCAGCATACGGCCAAGTAAGCTATAAAGGCCTAAAAATGCTATCAGACGTATAAAAAAGAATGGAATATTTAAGAATCCTGATTTGCCGGTTACCATTGGGTCATATAATGGACTTTTCGGATCAGTTAAACCCGGAGTAGCCCATTGCGCATATAAATATGGCCTGGCAACTGTTTGCCCATTTATAACTACATTATGTGTAAAGTGGATACCTGCTGCAATAATTACTATAAGTATAGCGGCAGCAATAGGCAATACTTTTATAAATGCCTGCGGAATACGGATCATTGAGGCCGACCAGCCTGCTTGTGCAGCATATTGTATAGCGCAAAAAACGCCACCAGCAGCACAAACACACGTAAAGTAGTAGCCCATCAACAATAAGTTTGAAAATGTGCGGTCGGCGTTAACCAAAAAGCCTGCTATTATGGCAAGTACGCCTATAGCTATAGCAATTAAGCTCCAGGTTTTGGCTCTGCCTTCAAAAACAAATTTTTCGTCGAAACTATTATGAGTGTTCATTTAAAATAAGCTTATAATGTTTGTAAATGGTGAACATACATAATTACCTTCCAGCGTTCGTCCGGTGCAAGCTGTGAGGCATAAGAGCCCATAGCATTTAAGCCGTAAGTAATAGTATGATAAATTTTACCGTCTGTTAGGTCCTTCATAGCACCACCGCGTGATGACTGGCCTTTTGAATATGATGGCGGAGGCGGAAATCCGTGCTGAACAACCAAACCATCACCCTGTCCACCCTCACCATGGCATGGCGAGCAAAAGTGCATAAACAAAACTTTACCCTCGGCATAGTTAGCTTGTGTTTGTGGCAGTGTGCTTTTCACTTCAGTTCCGGCTAATTCATAGCCATCATGTGTATTTGGATAATCAAACCTAACAAAGCCTATAGGTGTGGTACCAGCAGGCGGAACCTGGGCTGTTTTACCATCCTTAAAATTGTCATTCTTTTGATCAGGGTCGTATGCAAGGTGTTCATACATATTAGGGGCGTATTCCCAACCGGTGCTCCTTTTATCTTTGCACGATGTAATTACAACCGTAGCAGCAATAGTGATAACCGTTATGCCTAATATTTTAATTTTATTCATAGCTAACATAT
>JAMFSA010000056.1 GCA_026225055.1 Mucilaginibacter xinganensis
GGACATCAACTACAAGGAAAATATAATGTAGTTGATGTCCCACTCGTCTCAATGGTCAGTTAACCGACTCCACCCTCCGCTGCGCTCCGTCCGTCGTCTTCTCTCCTGTCTGCCCGACTATTCAGGCCGCCGCCCTCCTCCTTCGTGACGGTCGCTGCGCTCCCTGTATATGGGCGAGTACCGCCCCCCATCTTCGATGGGTCCCCAATTAATTCACAATCTCATCCTCTCCTGGATTATATCCTCACTTTTTAATGCATACAACTCCAATTCCTTTTTCTTTTCCAAACTTCAAGTCAAACAAAACATACAAACTATAACCAGACTTCACAATTTCACAATTTCACAATTTCACAATCTTTCCTTCCTTTCTCACGCTCCTCCACTCTCAATACACTTCGCTTTCTCTCAAAATCAACCATTATTTCCAAAATTAAATACATCTTCTCCACACTTCTTCCCACCTCCAACATTACACAAACGCTGCCTTCCTATTCCTGTCCATCTCCTCCTCAACCTCCTTACTCACGCCGAATCCATCAGCTGCCTTCCGCGGCACCAACCACTCCACAAAGCTTCCCTCCAACTCACCTGAAATTGCCCTGCGTGTTCCCCACTCCAGATACTTATCAACATACCAATCCACTCCTTTCCCACTCGTGAAACCAAAACCAGTAGTCGCCTTCTGCCTATTCCCAACGTACTGCTCCACCTCGCCAAACACGTCAACCACAACCAAAACCTGTCGACAACACAGCCTCCAATCCGTAAACTTCCCGACCTCCTCTATCAAGGAACTACACCGACGCTTCGCCGCCGCCGCACCTACCACCGCAAACTCCACTTCCACTTTACTCCCTCTCCGCAACCGACCTTCCCTTCCCTCACGTTCCGCCACGTAACCTATCAAAGAAGTCGCAGAGCGCCATACATCTCCACCACGTCGCTGAAACAAAAAGTTCACATCTACGCCTAACGGCGCACTACCTTCCCCCAAAAACCCTACAAGTCGCACTTCATAACCACTCAGTTCCTCTCCGTTCACTGCGTCTTCTCCTAACTCATCTCCACCCAAACACGTCCTATTTCATTAGCACTACCAAATCCAGCTAATCCGCCTAAAACTCACCTTACCGGATCACTGCCATGTACCAATCTGCTTTGAATCATATCCTGCACGTCATTCATCTACAATCCCCATGAGTACATCGCTCACTCGTACCATCCCGCAGTACTCACCTTGACTTCTCTTCCAATCAATTCCAATCGTAAAGTAGCACGTCTGCATGTATACGTGTATACGTATATGCGTGTATCCAAAAGGAATACCAAAATGAGAGCGAAGTGAATCCAAAAGTCTTCCAAAAGAAAGTGGGCGCTGCCCCCCATTATATAGAACTGTAGCCTGCCCCATTAGGCCAAGCGCGCCCCGCTTAACACCTACGGGTTTACGTCGACGGGTTTACGTACAAGGATTTACGTGGACGTATGCATGAAGAGCACGTGAGGATTCGGTAAAAGGACGAATCAGAAAGTGGTCCATCAACATGATGGACCACCGGTCCAGTACAAACCAAACGTATACAGTTTGTATGGGGGTCGCAAGTAGCTCGTAGGGCAAAAGTAACTGGGACATCAACTACAAGGAAATTATAATGTAGTTGATGTCCCACCCCGTCTCATTGGACTCGCTTGTCCTCCACGCTCGCACGCTCGCCCGTCGTCCCTAATGTCTGCCCTGTATTCCAGGCTGCCGCCCTCCTCTCTCGTGACGGTCGCTGCGCTCCCTCTTGAATGGGCGAGTACCGCCCCCCAACTGCGTTGGGTCCCCTAGAATTCCACAATCTCATCCTCCTTGAATTATTTCTCATTTTTTGGTGTATTTATCTCAAATCTTTTTTTTTTAAAAACTCATACTCATTTTTATTTTTCATCTTTTTACCAATATCATCTATTGTACAGAAACCCTTCTTTCCAACCTACACTTACCTACATTTCCGAACTTCTCTTAGCTTCTCATATCACCTTCAAGCCCTCACCTCCCTCTATCTACTCCGTAATTATCTAACATTTCCACCGCCATTTACCTCCGTTAAAAATTATCTTCTCCTTCCTTTGGGGTCCCCCCCCCCTCTCGTTTATCCTCACCTTCACACATATATCCATCCACCCACCCAGTTCACCAGACACAACTTCATTCACCCCTTCACCTTAAATACCATCCAAACTCACCCTCGGCTCAAACATTCAATAATGTACCAAATCTTCTTTCATCCTAATCCAACCCATCTTACTCTGAGTAAGTTCGTTTTCACCTTAAAACTCCAACCCACACTCCATCTTTCCTCCATCTTTCCTCCATCTTTCCCAACCCACCACCGCTTCCCGGTAACACCACACTCCGCCGAAACAAAATCTGTATTCGTACAACACAGACACACGCATGTACGCGGCTTGTAACAAGCCCATCACGGCCTCTCCCGTCCTTCATCGAACGCCGTAGACACCACCACCACCATATTGACCAAGTCAGATGCCACTTCACACTCAACACAACGCCGCTTCGCCTCGTTCGACCGCTCATACCGGACACCGTCCATCAACTCTACGAAAGAATCAACCAAAGCGCACCACCGCTTCCCGGTAACACCGCCTGCCACTCAATGTCAGTCTTCCCTCTCCCATATTCATTCTTCAATCGCTCCAAACTCACTCTCATCTCTCCGTCCAAACCCTGCCTCCATTGGCCGTTCCTTATTATATCCCTTACGTCCCATCGTCCTCAAGCCTACTGCGCTTCCGCCTCTTCCTATACTCCTACGCTCCTATGCAAGTATCTACATATGAACCATTTCTAATCAATCCCAATATATATATATATATATATAATGCATCCCACGTATTCCAAAATCATCATTCCACATCAAAGTGGGCGCTGCCCCCTCTTATAGATCACTGTGCTTCCCAAACTGGTCAAGCGGGGCCCGCTTTACATGGACGTCTTTCCGTAGATGTATTTCCGTACACGGGTTTACGTGGACGTACATGAGAAGGATACGCTGTGAGAGGTTCGCTTACAGAGGGTCTGCCCTGAAGGGTAAGCCTGAAGGATCAGGTGAGAGATTCGGCAAGA
>JAMFSA010000057.1 GCA_026225055.1 Mucilaginibacter xinganensis
CATCCAGAAGGGCTTTGCGTATTTCCTTCATGGTTTCAGCCACGTTTATTTCAGTAATTGTACCCTGACCCTTCAGTACTTTAAATGCCCTGTCGAGTTTATCCGAAAGATTTTCAAACATTATTATTATCCGCTTTAATCCTTATTTTGAGGATACAAAGTTATCATTTTGAAACGAAATGCCCCAAACATTGAAAATGTGTTTTCGACAGCTGAAAATACCCGGTCAGGAACCTTTTATTAACGCCCAAATTGCTGTGTTAAAGTTAGCTTGCGTAATACCTGTTAGTTTTTCAAGCGCTTTAAAATAATTGGCGTCACCTTTTTCGCGCGGGCCGCTGCTTAACAATTCCAAAACTGAAGCAAAACCCTTTTCGCGCTCAATTTTTTGTACGATCAGCGCATTTAGTGCATAGGCCGTTATCAGCGGCCTATCCCCTGGGTCATATGCGGTAGTTTCTGTATACAGTTTCAACCAGTCGGCATTAGGGTTATCAACAGCGTATTTTTTAAATTTTGTTAATACCTCATCCCATGTATAATTCCAGCTGCCGCCGTATAAATAAGCGCAGCCTTCGTCAACAGGGCGGTTAATAATGGCCCTGTCCATTACCGCGTGCAGCCTTTCGTGCCAAAGATCATGGGCGTTAAACCGTTCGTGATCCTTGGTCGAGCCGTTTACCATCAGGCTCATATTATCCTCGGTGGAGGTGAGGTTGTTATCTGTTATTCCGTTGTAATCAGCCTTGTACTCAATACCCAGTATCTGTTGCACTTCGGTAAAATTATCACAGAAATAAAACATGACTGGCAAAACCGGAGCTTTTAGCTTCTTATTATAAAAATCGAGCTTGCTTTTATAGGCCTTGGCATCGGCCAAATTTATCGTATCCTTATAATAGCAGGTAAGGTCGTTATATTTCTTAACCCTCCAGGCAATGGTATTTTGCTTTAATGGCGAGTAAAAATGAAACTCATCTCCAATACGTTTTGCCCGTAGTTTAAAGCTGGCCCGCAAACGAGGCGTATTATCATCCACACCGATGTAGGAAAATTGCACTATATAATTATCTACATCAACCTTAATCACATTGGTTAGGTAGCATTTGTAAAAGTCCTTATCCTGTTTTTTGGCATTTTGCTCCATTCCTTTTATCTCATCTAAAAGATCGGAGGTTTCGAGCAGGCATTCCTTCAGTATATAGGTATTTTCCTTATTAGGGTTTTCCTTTTGGCTGAGGAATCCATTCAATGAATTAATGAGCTCTTTTTTGACAGTTGTATCCTGCGGCTGGTTTACCCAGTTGGGTATAATGATGGATTGAGCATGCAGATTACACGCAACGCTTATCAATACAAATAGTACGACAAGCCTTATTGATTTAACAGGCATCAGGTTGATTGTGATTAGTTTATACTAATCTACGGAAATTTATAAACAACACCCAACCCTAACGTTTCCGTACCCTGAGGCTGTGGCCCTACGGTTTTATCATACAGGAACGTTCCGTTTATGGTAACTGCCACCAGTGAATTTACTTTAGCGGTAAGTATGGCATCAACACGGTGACTGATATAAGCAAGTGATTGGGTATATGGTATGAATAAGGTATACCGCATATTTAGATGCAGGTTTTTCATCACATCTTTATCCAACGTGGCAACCGACTGGAAGGCCATCTGGTTAATGAAAGTATTGCCCGCCTTCACCCCATAATAAGTACCGGGAGCAGTTTGTGCAATGGTGGTATCCAAAACAAAAGTTTGTTTTGCTGTAGCGGCACCCAAACGCAGATCGAAAAATTTTGATGGTTTATACTCCAAACCCACCGACTCTGTTAAATAACCCGGTGCCATAAAACCAGATATTAACGTTGGCGGTGCCGGATCATTGTAAGCATAGCCTTCGCTAAACTGAGATGTAAAGTTTAATGAGCCGAAAAACAACCATTTTTTTGATAGCTGTGTGGCTATTTTATTATCAAAATAGATATAATCGTTCGTTTTTCTAAAACCCTGGCCTTTGTTTTTTGATGCACCATAGATAAAGTTAAGCTCGTTGGTATAATCGAGCGGGGCTTTATTGTATTCTGATTTATAATCAAAATTGGCTCCTAATGCTACTGAGTTTACACCACCACCGCTCCAGTTATTGGTAAAGCCAGCCTGGTTAAAATTAAGGTTGAAAAGTATGGCTCTATGCCAGTAGCTGAAAGTATAATCGGGCAGAGCCACCGGTACCAACTCGGGAGTGATCAGTATAGGCCTAACCCGTACCGGCAAAGCATTTTTACGGGAATCCGCACGAAATTTATTTAGCATGGCCGTATCAACCTTAATACTATCAACTTTAATAGTATCTGATACTTGTGCCACAGCGGGCATAGCGCACGTAAAAACTATTCCTAAAAATAAACTCCAGCTTTTGTTTAACATTCGGACACAAATAAAGCTAAATTCTGCTTTTCAAATAAATTAAAAGCAAAATAAATGTTATTTAACCAATGGCGGCAGCGTATACAGCTTAGGCCTGCGCAGATATCTGCGTAAATTTGCTTTTATATAACTTATAAATTCATAATCGCTGGCGGTTATTACAGTATAATATCCAGGGCGGTATTTTTGCATAAAATCGGCCAGCTGTGCATCTTTTAATCCTGTTACATGCCCAACTAAGGTTTTGTTAAAACGATAGTCTATCACATTTTGATAATAATCCTGCTGAATATTATCGCGTAAGTGCGCCGCGTTGCGCCCGCTGCGGCTAAACATATTATACAATCCATCAATACTTAACCCAACCCCGGCACCATCGGCACCAATACTTAGTAGGTCGGTATTGGCAATATGCCCATAAATATTGGGATAATCTCTTTTTATCGCATCTAATTTTTGCTCTGGCGTGGCAAGGGTATCATGTATAGTAACTTCCTTAAGCTGGATAGATAACGGCTGGATATATACCGCAAGCGGAGTATAATTTTGCACCGTAACCGTGTCCGGCCGGTAATTTAATTTGGTAAATACCAGTTTATCGCCCACGTGAGCGTCAATAATAAACTCCGCTTTCAAATTAACGTAAATTGATTTCCCGGTAGCAAGGTTCACTATATTTACCTGCGCAATACGTTCCTTTGAATTATGATCGAATACAATCCCGGTGAGAGATTTTTCCTGGGCAAAAACACCAACATACACAAAAACGAAAAAAAATAACAGCCCTAATCTCATAGCAACATCAAAAGTAAACCAATGCCAAAGCCTCTTTGTATAATTAACAGTATTTAACATTGTTACTTACTCACCACCAGCTTTTGCCCGATCTTTATATTATTATCAGCCATATTGTTAAGGGCCTTTAAATCATCAACCGTAAGGCCAAAACGCTTAGATATGTTATATAGTGTATCGCCCTGCTGTACGGTGTACAATTTATCGGTTGGGGTAGTTTGGATGATCGAGTCTTTTGCTGCCGTTCCTATATTTTGGTTGATCTGTGTGAGCACCCTGTCTTCGCGTTTAATTTTCTGTACTTCGCCTTCAGGGCGGTCATATTGGTCGAGGTGATATTTTTGAATAACATTGATCAGCAGTTGCGGATAGTTAGGATTAGTTGCATAACCTGCCTTTTTTAATCCGTATGCCCAACCCTGGTAATCATCCTTATCCAGCTCAAATAATGGCGCATAGTTTTTGCGCTGTAAAAACTTAGAATGATCGCGGAACGATTCTTCCGGCGTATTGTAAACCCTGAAACAATCATTTTTGTTATCATCGTCCTTGTAATAGCCTTTTCCGGTCCAGTCGCTGGTGCATTTTATGCCGAAGTGATTGTTGGCAACACGGGCCAGTTCGCCATTACCACTGCCTGATTCAAACAATCCCTGGGCCAGTGTAATACTTGCCGGTATGCCATAAAGATTCATTTCCTGTATGGCTATTGTTTTAAAACGATCGATATATTGCTGCGAAGTGTAGGAGGTGTAGCCTGCAATGGATTGCTGATTGGCTTTTTGGATGCCCTGGTTATTCCTGTAGGCCTCATGGTTGCTGATGGTGCTGCGATGAGCCGAACATGAACCCAAAAAAGCAACGGATATTAATAAATAAGCTGTTTTATGCATTATAGCTAAACCTTAATAAGGGTAAATTTAGTTCAGCCAAAATAAGATATAAAATGTATTTATTTCGCGTTTTGTGGCAATTGCGTTGGGTCTGCGGGTTTTTCGTCGAGCGAGTTGAGCTGATATTTTTGAATAATGCCCAATACCTGCGCTGCCCATTTGTGGCTGCTGCAATAACCGCTGTGCTGTATCCCTTTTGCCCATCCTAAATAATCGTAGTGCGAAAGTTGCTCGGCCAAGTGGCTGAACTGTTTTCTTTCCGTCATGATGCGGGCAAAATCCTGGAACGAATCCATCACCGAATCGTATTGTTTATAGGGCGTACGTACTTTTTTCTTATTTTTATAATAAACTGATGTTCCGCCGCCTTTTACACCAAACTGGTTATTTAAATTACGTGCAATATTGCTGTTGCCGCAGCCCGACTCATGCATTGCTACACCTAAAATGATGCTGGCAGGCACACCTGTTTCGTGCATAATGCGAATGGCATCATCTTTGAACTTATCAATATAGGATTCTGAGGTATTTTTTTGTGCTGAAGCAGCAAGCGTAGCTATTAACAGTGTTGTAATCAGTAAGAATTTCTTCATAATTTATTTTTTTCTGATGAGCAGGATACCATCGCGCACCGGGAGGATCAATTTCTCAACCCTGGTGTCTGCGGTTATCATGTCATTTAGTTTGCGGATCCCTTGTGTATCGGCATCTTTTTCTTCGCCGTACACCTTTCCTTTCCACAAAACATTATCAATTATTATTAATCCACCGGACCTGACTTTGTCAAATACTAATTGAAAGTAGGTATAATTATTCTTTTTATCAGCATCGATAAACACAATATCGAAACTTTTTTCATCCAAATCCGCTAAAACAGCCTCCGCAGCGCCAAAATGCAGCCTGATTTTGTTTTCCACATTTGTTGATTTAAAATGTGAAATAAGCATTTCCTCCATCTCGCGGTTAACTTCAATGGTGTGTATAATACCATCTTCGGTTAAGCCTTCGGCCAGGCAAATGGTGGCATAACCCGTAAAGGTGCCTATCTCCAAAATGCGTTTTGGCTGCATCATTTTACTCAGAAAACTCAGCAACCTACCCTGATAATGGCCTGAAAGCATATGAGGTTTCAGTACCTTTAAATAGGTTTCCCTGTTGATCGTCTGCAATGCTTCCGGTTCCGGGTCGCAGTGATCATCCAGGTAGGCCTGAAGGTCATGGGGGAGAATTTCCATGGGGCAAAGATACACCGCTGATTTTAATGATTAAATGATTTCGTTGATTTTTTGACTTTGGGTGATTATTGACTGTCCTATTTTTGTTGATTTCTTAGCTTATATTCATTGGTTAGACGCTTAAACTCCAAGCTTTTTGAGCCGAAATTTATCAATAATCCAATCTCAAGTTTGTATGCCTCAAGATAGTTTAATGCTTGGGCCAGATGATTGTCTTCTAATTTTGATGTGGCTTTTAGTTCTACCATTATGGTATCAGCCACTAAAAAATCCACTTTCCGCATACCAACTTCTACGCCTTCATAATATATCAGCATCTGCATTTCTCTGGAAAAACTTAATCCTTGCTTTTCCATTTCGAGAGCTAAACATCGTTGATATATTACTTCCTGAAAACCATTGCCTAATGTGCTATGTACTTTCATTGCACATCCAATTATCTTTCCCGTTAAATCAGAATGTTTGTATAAGCTATTTATCATTTTTTTTCGCCGACATGAAAGTAATCAACGAAATCATTTAATCAAAATAATCTGCGGTCCATATAGGATTGCAGCAAAATCACCGCCGAGATAGTATCCACCAGCTCCTTATTCTGCCTGTGTTTTTTGTTCATGCCGCTTTGGGCAATTGTTGCCGATGCCATTTTTGAAGTGAAGCGCTCATCCAGCATTTCAATGGGTATTTCGGGGAAATTTTTTTTGAGGATGGTTACAAATCCCTTAACATGCACTGCCGATTGCGATGGCGTATTATCCATTTGCTTGGGTTCGCCAACAATAAAGCGTTCTACCTGCTCGGTTTGCAAATAGTTTTTTAGATAGTCAACAATATATTGCGGATGGATGGTATCCAATCCGGTAGCGATGATCTGCAAGGGATCGGTAACTGCTATGCCGATACGTTTTGTACCGAAATCGAAGGCCATTATTCTCATTGGAGATGTGAGGTTTTAGATGTGAGACAGGAGATGAGCAGCATAGATCAAATATAGGGCTTATTTGTTTAGATTGATATTGATCTGGTGAGTTAAACAGATCGCGTCGAAGTTGTGCGTTAGGGATTGGAAGGGTTTAGTCCGACGAAGGAGGGCCGCAGCGAAGCGGAGCCCTGCAAAGCCCGGCCCGCAGGGAACGCCATAATTAGTTACTCAGGTTTAAGGCATGTTTCCTTTTTATAACGATGGGTTTGAAACCTATCGCTATAACGATAAACCTCATTGCTTGTATGACCCCTCTCAAGGCTACTGTGTGGACACATCTTTTTGAATAAAAATTGGTTTGCATATCCACTCCGTTAGGAGTGAAATATTGGTAGAAAATTATATACGAAAGATCTTTTTCGCTCCGTTAGGTGCGATATTAATGGACCATGTATTACTAAACAGGCATGGCTAAACTAAAAGCGGGCTATGTTATGTACCTACGGCACATATAAATATTTCAAACCTGTTTTTCTACCAATATATAACCCCTACGGGGGTTAAGGCACAACGTGGGTCCACACATAGCTCTCAAGGGGGAACTGCCTGGTAATAGTTTGTTTCTCTTATACCATCTTTGTCACAAAAGCATCCTTGTTGCAAATCAAATATCCCACATTTCAAATCTAATTGTTATTTTGCACCAATGCAGTTTAAAGAGATAGTAGGGCAGGATGCCATAAAGCAACGACTGATGAACACGGTGAATGAGAACCGGGTGAGTCACGCGCAGTTATTTTTGGGTCCGGAAGGGTCCGGAAGCCTGGCGCTCGCTGTTGCTTATGCCCAGTATTTATGTTGCGAGGATAAACAGCCGGATGATTCATGCGGCGTATGTTCTTCGTGCCGCAAGTACCAGAAACTGATGCATCCCGATCTGCATTTTTCCTATCCTTTCTTTGCCAAACATAAGGACGATAACGCGCTAACCTTTATTGAGCAGTGGCGCGAGGCATTTTTAGCCTATCCTTATTTAAACCTCGATATCTGGCGCGATTACCTGGATGCTGAAAACAAACAGGCCAATATCAACATAGCCGAATGCCACCAGATCATCAAAAAATTAAGTCTCAAGCCATTTGAATCGACCTACAAAATACTGATTCTTTGGTTGCCCGAATATTTGGATAAAGAGGGTAACGCACTGCTGAAAATCATAGAAGAACCACAGCCCAACACGCTGTTTTTACTGGTGGCCCAAAACCAGGATCAGATATTAAATACCATATTATCGCGTACGCAGCTGGTGAAAATTCCGGCGCTGGAGTATGACGAGATAAAGGAACACCTCATCAGCAAATACAACCAAACCGAGAATGCGGCTGCTGAGATCGCTTATTTATGCAACGGCAATTTAACCGAAGCGCTGATAATGCTGCAGCAGGAAAACAAAGGCTACCATAAATTATTTATTGATTGGCTGCGCCTGTGTTTTGGTAACAAAGGGCTGGAAATATTAAGCTTTGTTGACCAGCTGGCTAAGATGGGGCGAGAGAACCAAAAGAACTTTTTAAGATACGGCATAAGTTTTATACGCGAGATCTGCCTGTTAATGGCCGGCGCCGATAACCTGGTGCACCTGCCTGCAAGCGAGCTGGAAACCGCGCAAAAAATGACCAATGTAATGAACATTTCCATGGCGCAAACCATCAGCGCGGAACTGGAAAAAGCGCATTATCATGTGGAACGAAATGCAAACCCTAAAATTTTATTTTTAGATGTATCTTTACAGATTATAAAAACAGTAAAGTTTAAAACGATCCGCCAAACGGCGGACACAATATATACCAATTAATATGGGATGTGGAAGTTGCTCAACGGGGGGCGGATGCTCGCCGGCAGGCTGCAAAAGTAATGGCTCATGCCTTACTAATGGTTGCAGCAAATTAGATGTTTACGATTGGCTATCGCACATGGATATGCCGACAAATTATAAACCGTTTCCGGTTATCGAGGTTAAATTTAAAGGTTCAAGAAAAGAGTTTTATCTGAATAACGATAACATTTACCTTGAAGCAGGCGAGCTTGTTGTAGTTGAAACCGCCACCGGCGGCTACGATGTGGGCCACGTATCTGTAACCGGGGAACTGGTGCGGATGCAGATGGTGAAACGCCGCGTAAAGGAAGCCGATGTAACCAAAAAGATCTATCGCAAAGCTACCGTAGCCGATGTTGATAAGTGGAAAGCTGCCAAAGATTTGGAATGGGAAACCATGCACCGGTCGCGCAAATTAGCGCTGGAACTTAACCTGAGCATGAAGTTGAGCGATGTGGATTACCAGGGCGATAAAACCAAGGCCACCTTTTATTATACGGCCGAAGGCCGCGTAGATTTTCGCGAATTGATCAAGAAAATGGCAGAGCAGTTCCGGATCCGGATCGAGATGCGCCAGATAGGTATGCGCCAGGAAGCCAGCAGGCTGGGCGGTATCGGTTCATGCGGGCGTGAGCTTTGCTGCTCAACCTGGTTAACTGATTTTAAAACAGTGTCAACTTCTGCAGCCCGATATCAAAATCTATCGTTGAACACCCTTAAACTTGCCGGACAATGTGGTAAATTAAAGTGCTGTTTAAACTACGAGCTGGATACTTATATGGACGCGCTTAAACATATTCCCGATAATGTAAATGTGCTGAAAACCGAAAGGGGAGATGCCCGCTTACAAAAAACGGATATATTTAAAAAGCTGATGTGGTTCAGTTATCCGCGCGAAGAATCATGGATCCCGTTGCCGATAAGCAAGGTTAAAGAAATACAACAGCAGAATAGGGATGGTGTAATCCCTGCCGATCTGGGCGAAATTGTTCCAGTTGAATCATTGGTAACCAAGGCTCCTGATTACGAAAATGTTGTTGGCCAGGATAGCTTAACCCGTTTGGATGAGCGCAGCCGCAACAACAATAAAAAGAAAAGCAAGAGCCGCAATAAAACTTCAAATCCAAACGGCGCAAATCAAGGCAACCCTCAGCAGCCTAACCAGCCAAGGCCACAACCTGCTGTTGCCCGCGAAGCAAATGCAAACCGACCACCAAGACCCGAAAGGCAACAAAAGCCACAGGGCCAGCCTCGCGCCGAAGGCGCAAAACCTGAGGGTAATCGCCCCGAAGGGGCTCAGCCAGAGGATGCAAAACCAGCCGGCAATAACAACAGGCGACATAAACACCGCCGTCCAAACCAAAATAATCAAAACCGTCCCGATAATAACCCCGGGCGATCAGCAGAATAATTAATGATGACACGGGCATTTAAAATATTATACCTTTTACCGGTTATATTAATAACATTATACTGCAGCGGCTGCACCGATCCAAACGAGGTGATGGATAAAAATGTGGAAATTGATAACCATAACTGGTCGTACGTGAACCGGGCTAAGTTTGATGTGAAGATTGATGATGTCAACATCCCCTATAATCTGTATTTTAATTTAAGGGTGACCGCTGATTATAAATATTCCAACATCTTTATTTTGATGCACCAAACCGGGCCGGATAATAAGCCGACATCAACCCGCATGGAGTTTAAGCTGGCTAATACCGATGGTGAATGGCTGGGCACAGGCTCCGGTAACTTATATAGTTACCAGATGCTGTTCAAATCAACCTACAGGTTCCCGGCTAAAGGTGTTTACCATTTTGAGATAGAGCAGAATATGCGTGACAACCCGCTGCGCGAAGTGAGCGATGTGGGCTTACGCGTTGAAAAAGATAAAGCCCCATAATCCTCTGAAGAGGGAACTGAAAAGCAGGCTACTTTAATGTTTAGCCTGCTTTTTTTGTTTCTTTTGTCCCCGCAGTGGTCTCTCGCAGAGGACCCTGCGCACGCGTGCATGATGTATATCCAACCCACAACCGCGCAGGGTCCTCTGCGAGAGACCGCTGCGAAAACTTGGTAATATATCTAACAGGGATTATGAAAGGAAACCTACTTTAAATAGTTCAGCCTCCTTTTTTATTTCTCCATATTCTTTCTTTCTTAAAAATTCCTACCTTCGTTTTGCTAATATTTTTATCAAAATGAGTGTTTCCATTCTAATTGTCGCTGTTGTAATTCTTTTAATTGCTGTATTGCTTTTTCTTAAAAAACCGGTTGCTACCGATGGTATTTCGGCAGAGGATTTTGCACGGTTAAAAAACGAGAGCGATCAGCTTAAAATGGCTTTGGCCAAAGCCGAGGAACGTGCTTTTGGCTTGGCTGCCGAGCGCGACAAAGCCGACAAACAATTACAGGATGAACGTATCCGTTATGAAAACTCATTAAATATTTTAAACCAGGACCTGCTTACCGAAAAAAACCGGATGGCTAAGGCTGAAGAGCAGTTCAAGGCCCAACGCGAACGGTTAGGCGAACAGGAAAAAAGCATACAGGAAATACAGCAAAAATTTCAATTGGAATTTCAGAATGTGGCCAATAAGTTACTGGACGAAAAATCCCAAAAATTTGTGGAAACCAACCGGGCTAACCTAGATGTATTGCTAAATCCCCTGAAAGAAAATATCAAAGCTTTTGAAGAAAAAGTTGATAAGGTTTACAATATGGAGGCCGCCGAGCGTAATACACTTAAAGGTGTGATCACCCAGCTAATGGACCTGAATAAACTCATCAGCAGCGAAGCGCAAAACTTAACAAAGGCCCTAAAAGGCGATAATAAAAAACAAGGTAACTGGGGCGAGGTAATTTTGGAGCGTGTTTTAGAACGCTCTGGCCTGGTTAAAGACCAGGAATACCGTATGCAGGTAAGTTTATCCGGCAGCGATGGCAGTCGTTTACAACCCGATGTTATTATTGACCTGCCGGATGAAAAGCACTTGATCATCGACTCCAAAGTATCATTAATAGCCTACGAGCGCCTGGTAAATTGCGAAACCGAGGACGAGCGCAAGCTATATTCAAAAGCCCATGTGGAATCTATCCGTGGGCATGTAAATGGCCTTTCCGCAAAAAATTATCATGACCTGTACCAGATCAATTCCCCTGATTTTGTTTTGTTGTTTATCCCGATAGAATCCTCCTTCAGTTTCGCGGTGCAGTTAGATGCCGAATTATTCAGCGATGCCTGGGATAAGCGGGTGGTAATTGTTAGTCCGTCTACTTTATTAGCAACGCTGCGTACCATCGCCAGCATCTGGAAACAGGAACGCCAAAACCGCAACGTATTGGAAATTGCCCGTTTAAGCGGTGCCATGTATGATAAGTTTGTTGGTTTTGTAGGTGATATGGAAAGCATCGGCAAAAACATTAAGCAAAGCCAGGGAGCTTATGATAATGCCATTAACAAACTAACCGAAGGCAACGGTAATCTCACCAAAACCGCCGAGAAAATTAAGAGTTTAGGTGCTAAGGCTAACAAGCAGTTGGATCAGAAGTATATTGATCAAGATGAAGCTGCGGAGCAGGTAAAAGGGGAGTTGAAGTAGATTAATCCTGAAAATGTCATTGCGAGCGATAGCGTGGCAACCTCGTCGTCTGGATATTGAACGCGACGAGGTTGCTTCGTCGTTCCTCCTCGCAATGACATTTTATTTTTTTATTTACTCCCCACTCTTAAAAGCGTTCCATCCCTGTGCTTTTAGCGGATGTACGGCACCAGCCTTGGTAACCAAATTACAGCCTGCCGCAGGCTCTGTTATGTAGCCAATGATGGTGATGTCCATTTTAAACTTAATCTTGTCGTAGTCGGCTTGTTTAACGGTAAACAGGAGCTCGTAGTCTTCGCCACCACTCAGGGCGCATATGGTTGGGTCAAGGTTAAACTCCCGGGCGGTTTCAAAGGTCATCGGGTCAAGCGGGATCTTTTCCTCGTATAAATTACATCCTTTGTTGCTCTGCTTGCATATATGCAGCAATTCTGAAGCCAAACCATCTGATACATCAATCATGGATGTTGGTTTAACTTCTATTTCCTTTAACAGGTCAATAATATCACCACGCGCTTCAGGTTTTAGCTGGCGTTCAACTATATAATCTTTACCTTCCAGATCAGGTTGAATTTTGGGGTTTTCCAGATAGATCTGTTTCTCACGCTCCAGTAATTGCAGGCCGATATAAGCGCCGCCTAAATCGCCCGATACACAGATCAGATCACCTTCCTCCGCACCATTCCGGTAAACAATATCTTTTTCATCAGCATAACCAATAGAAGTTACACTTATAACCAGTCCTTGTTTTGATGAAGTAGTATCGCCACCCACCAAATCAACGCCATATTTTTCGCAGGCTAAATAAATGCCTTCATATAATTCTTCAATAGCTTCTAAAGGAAATTTGCTCGACATCCCTATCGATACCGTAACCTGCGCAGCCGAAGCGTTCATGGCATATATATCGCTCAGGTTTACCTGTATGGCTTTGTAGCCTAAATGCTTTAGCGGGGTATAAGCCAGGTCGAAATGAATACCTTCTAATAACATATCGGTTGATATCAGTACTTTTTTTCCTTCCGGATTCAACACTGCCGCGTCATCACCCACACCTTTAATCGTGCTTTTTTGTACCAGCTGTATATTCTTTGTTAAATAACTGATCAGCCCGAACTCACCTAATTCTTCAATGTTTGTTTTTTCCTTATTATCAAATAATGCCATGATCTGCTTTTTTAACCCTGCAAAAATACAAAAGCTTATTTCAATTACAGGATTTACTGTATACAAGCTTTAATAACTCAACGTAATAAAATTTTTACCTTTAGTTTTATACTATAACATATATTTTTAAACAAAAAAGCACAAATATTAATATTAGATTAATATCCACTTCTCATCTTTGCCGAAAACTGACTATCTATGAATGTAAAAAGACTATTAATTTATGCCGGATTAGTACTGGCAGTTGCGGGTTGTAGTAAGGATAACACGAGTACTTCAGGCACTCACCCTACAAACGGCAGCGGAACAACTGGCGGTGATACCACCGTTACTACCACGCCAAAAGCTTATTCACTTACCGAAACTTTTGAAGATGGAACAAAAACCGCCTATGCTGATGCGAACGTTACGCTGAGCACAGGTTCGTGGGATTTTAACGATGCATTGCTTGGCAGCCTTGCCGGTGATGTAAAGGATGGTACCCAGGCAGTACGGTTACGTACCGGCGATATAGCTATGAATTTTGATATTAATGGTGTAACCCAAATCAGCATAAAACATGCTAAATATGGTACTGACGCAACATCTACCTGGCAATTATTAATGTCGACAGATGGCGGTACAACTTATACCCAGCTGGGCGCAAATATTACCGAAACCAGTACTACTTTGGTAACCGACTCATTTAAAGTTACTGCAAAAACTAAGGTTAGGTTTGAAATAAAGAAAGCCGGAACCACCCGTATTGATATTGACGATATCAAGTTTGAAGGTACTGGTGACCCAGGAATAACTGTTGGCCCTCCTGATACTGGCGGGGGTGATACTACATCTTCAGGCACAGCTTCAACTCCACGCGGTGTAACCGTTGGTACCGATGCACCGCCAACCAGCGGCGATAACAGTGATCTGTTAATGGGCAACCCATCAAATGCTACTACGGCTATTGTTATGATGGATAATTACCTGATGGATCAGGGGTATTATACAGAATCATACAACAGCACCAAAGGTGAGCCAAACTGGGTAAGCTGGCATTTGGATGCTACCAATATTACGAATCAAAGTCCACGGGAAAATAATTTTGCAGGCTTTAGCGGCTTAACTGCCGGTTGGTTTGAAGTACAAAGCAATGGTTACAGCGGTTCAGGTTTCGATAGGGGACACAACTGCCCATCTGCAGACAGGACAAGCTCTGTTGATGCTAATTCAGCAACCTTCCTGATGACTAATATGATCCCGCAGGCACCAAATAACAATGAATCAACCTGGGCAAATCTTGAAAATTATTTACGTGAACAGGTATTAGATGGTAATGAGGTTTATATCATCATGGGCAACTACGGCCAAGGCGGTACAGGTTCATCAGGCAGCGCCAATACTGTAGATGGCGGCCATGTAAATGTCCCAAGCAATGTATGGAAGGTGGCCGTTATTATCCCGACAGGTGATAACGATATCAGCAGAATAACCACAACTACAAGGGTTATAGCTGTAAATACACCCAATATCAACACCATAAATTCCGACTGGACAAAATATATTGTAACCGTTAAGGATATTGAAACCGCAACAGGTTATAGTTTATTAACAGCGTTACCAGCAAATGTTAGAACTGCGTTGGAAGCGGAGAAAGATTCAGGGATCTAAAACTCCAGGTAAACCTATAAAAAGGGGGTAATGTTAATCATTATCCCCTTTTTCTTTTTCCAATCGTCATTGCGAGGAACGAAGCAATCCCCGATTAGCAGGTCCGCCCTGTATAGTTTGGGATTGCTTCGTTCCTCGCAATGACGATTGGAGATTGTTTGGCATATTTTATAAGCCTAACTGCGCTGATATCTCCAGCATTCTCTCAATTGGCTTTACGGCCCGCGCAATAATATTTTCGGGCACGGTTACTTCAGGCATTTCATTTTTAAGGCACAGGTATAATTTTTCCAGCGTATTACGTTTCATGTGCGGACAATCATTGCAAGCGCAAGTATTATTCGGCGGAGCCGGGAAAAATTTTTTAGATGGATTGTCTTTTTCCATCTGGTGCAAAATACCTGCCTCGGTAGCTACAATAAACTCGGTAGCCGGGTTATTGGTAGCATATTTTAGTATACCTGTGGTCGATCCTATATAATCAGCCATTTGCAAAATAACTTCCTCGCATTCAGGGTGCGCCAGCAGTTTAGCATTTGGGTGGCGTTCCTTTAATTTGGTTATTTTCTCTCTCGAAAATATCTCGTGCACCATACAGGCACCATTCCATAAAACCAGATCACGACCGGTTTTTTTAGCTACATAAGCACCCAGATTTTTATCGGGTCCGAATATTATTTTTTGGTCTTTAGGCAAGCTTTCCACTATCTGTATAGCGTTGCTCGATGTGCAAACTATATCGCTTAAGGCCTTTAGCTCAGCTGTGCAATTCACATAAGTTATTACCAGGTGATCAGGATATGATTCCTTAAACTTCCTGAACAAATGTGGTGGGCAACTATCTGCTAATGAGCATCCTGCCTTTACGTCGGGTAGTAAAACTTTTTTGTTTGGCGATAATATTTTTGCTGTTTCTGCCATGAAGTGTACACCGGCGAATACGATAATATCGGCATCAGTTTTAGCGGCTTGTTGTGATAATCCCAAACTATCGCCGATATAATCCGCGATGTCCTGGATATCACCTTCCTGGTAATAATGAGCAAGTATAACAGCATTTTTCTCTTTTTTTAATTTTTCAATTTCAACAAAAAGATCAAGCGTCGGGTCGATGTATTCGTCCACGAAACCTTTCAAATTTATTTCCTCTAAGGTATCCATTCCAC
>JAMFSA010000058.1 GCA_026225055.1 Mucilaginibacter xinganensis
GGTGGATCTCGCAGTAAATATTGAGCTCCCTGACACGGCGCGCTATCAATTGAGTAAACTGAGAGCCGAAGTCAAGAATGAGGATTTTTTCTTGCATGGGCAAAGATAGGTTTTTGCGCCGAATTTTAAATAAAGGTTTTATAAAAATCAGATACAATATCGATGGGTTTCAAACCCATCGATATTAAAACATTTTTAAAAGGATTTACTTATCTTCATAAAAGCTAATCATTAAATCATTATGCTGAAATATTGCATACCTGTCATCCCCAGCGCCGACTTGCACAAAAACATCCGGCTTTGCATTAATCATTAAAAAATAGCAAGTTCCGGGTTTTACCGGCAGCGTTTCCGGGGTAATTTTGTTGTATAAATTTTAAGATGATGAACACACAGGAAACCATAAACTACGATAGAATTGCCGAGGCAATAAACTACATAAAGCTAAACTTTAAAGATCAGCCCGACCTTGACCAGGTTGCCGAAAAGATAAACCTGAGCCCTTTCCATTTTCAACGACTGTTTACCGATTGGGCAGGCATCAGTCCAAAAAAATTCATTCAGTACCTGAGCCTCGAATATGCAAAAGGCATCCTGAAAGAAAAAAATGCCACATTGTTTGATACCGCTTATGAAACAGGCCTCTCGGGGACCGGTCGCCTGCACGATCTGTTTATTAATTTAGTAGGGATGACTCCTGCCGAGTACAAGAACGGTGGCGCGGCACTCCATATCAATTATAGTTTTGCTGAAAGTCCGTTCGGGAACATCATTGTGGCATCAACCCCGAAGGGTATTTGCTATATGGCGTTTGCAGATGACAGAAATGAGGCATTTGAGTTGCTTCGTCAGCAATTCCCAAATGCCACCTACAGCCAGGTAACTGATACCCTACAGCAAAACGCCCTGTTCATATTCCAGAAGGATTGGTCGCAACTATCAACCATAAAACTGCATTTAAAGGGTACCGACTTTCAGCTGAAAGTTTGGGAAGCGTTGCTTAAAATACCTATGGGCGGTTTAAGCACTTATTCGGCCATCGCCCAAAAAATTGAATCGCCATTAGCCAACCGTGCTGTGGGCAGCGCTGTAGGTGATAATCCGGTCGCTTTCCTCATCCCCTGCCACAGGGTAATAAAGTCAACGGGAGAATTTGGACAATATCACTGGGGCAGCACACGAAAATCAGCCATTATAGGCTGGGAAGCGGCTAAGATGGATTTGATAAAATCGGCCTGATAAAAGTTCCGCTCTGGAGGGGGTTAGGGGTGTGTTATTGAAGTGTCAATTGGGCGTTGCCTCCGGCCCGGGCTGTACGCTCATACTGCACAGGCCTTAATCACGGCCTGCACTAAGGCCCTCAACTGGCCGGTACCCGCTGCCATCCCTAACGTAAACTTCAACGCGCTCCGTTAACTCACCCCGACTACGCTCCGCTCGTCGACCCTCTCTCCGGCAAGCCGGAAAGAGGGTGGGGAATATAAATTATACCTAACTTACATTTATCTAACATCTACATTATCAAAACTAAACATGACCATACCCTCAACAATAAATACCCTGAACTGGGACCAGGCCACAACCGACCTTAACAATACAGGATACGCCATATTGCCGAAAGTATTAACACATGCTGAATGTGACGAACTGGTACAGCGATATACTGATGATACACTTTACCGCAAAACGGTGGTAATGGAACGCCACCAGTATGGCAAAGGCGAGTATAAATATTATGCTTATCCGTTGCTGCCCGTGATACAGCAATTGCGCGAAACAGTATACCCTAAGTTGGCGCCCATAGCCAATGGCTGGATGGAAGCATTGAATAAACAAACACGCTTTCCGGATACATTGATACAACTACTGGAGCAATGCCACGCAAACGGCCAAATTAAACCAACAGCATTAATACTGGAATATGCAAAAGGCGGTTTTAACGCCCTACACCAAGATTTGTATGGTGATGTGTTTTTCCCGATGCAGATGGTTATTTTTTTGGATGAAGCAAGTAAGGATTATGAGGGCGGCGAATTTGTACTGATAGAGCAAAAGCCAAGGGCACAGTCGAAAGCCATTGTGTTAAAGCCAGCCAAGGGTGACATGCTGGTATTTACAACCAATTTTAGGGCGGTAAAAGGTAAGAACGGCTACCACCGGGTAAACATGAAACATGGTGTAAGCGAAATAACCCAGGGCAGCAGGCATACACTGGGAATTATCTTTCATGATGCAAAATGAACATAAAGACTGCAAGCTAATTTAGTATTTGGCCCATAATTTGGCTGCAGAACTGATGCATACAACAACAGTATATCCACTTTTGTATACACCGTACCCGTAAATATAATGACATAGACAGGCCACTGCATTATTCCTTTTATTTAAAGCAAACAATAAGGCTTTGTGGTCAATAAAACGGCAATACAGTCTAAAACGCACATTTTTCTTTTGTAACATTTATATGTCAAGAACTATTTTGAGACATCTTAACAGTGCTTATGGCATAGTATTGGGTATTGTATTCATAACATTTACAATACACTACCATGAAAAAGCACATAACAAAATTCATCGCGCTGCTGCTGTTAGCAACGGCCATTTCAAGCTGTTCGGTTGAATACAGGCAACGCCATCATCATGATGGATATGATCACAACGGCGGAGACAACCATGGTCATGATAATCACCAATAATTTATAAAACTAACAAAAACCACAATCTATGAAATATCTAAAAATAATGTTATTTGCCATAGTAATGGCATTTACATTCGGAAGCGCACAGGCGCAAGTTGTTGTACGGGCAAGAGTTGGCGGAGGCCATAATTATTATTATCATCACCACCACTATCATCACCGTACATGGAGACACAATCACTATGAATACAGATAGTAACCATCAAAACGGCCCCACTCTATAGAGCGGGGCCGTTTTGTTTGTGTTTTTCAGGCTGGAAAATAAATTTTACCCAACAATTACCTTAGCTTTTCTAAATTGCAGGTCTTTATAAATCAATATGCATAATAGAGGCGGTATTTTTACCTTTTTTTTAATCATAGCGGCTATAAGCCTGGTGTTTGATTGGTACGTTTTTTCAGGATTAAAAACCCTCACCGCCGACTGGCAATCTGCCCGCATGCGCCGACTAATTGTATGGGGATACCTGGTAATAGCTGTTGGCATAACGTTTTTGTTCGTTATCGGCCTTAATAGTTTTAATTCGGCTAAGGGCATGACACCCTACCACGAGTATACGCTCAGTTTCTTTATCACTTTTCTAATCACTAAAATATTTTTTGCCCTTATACTTTTTGTTGGCGATTCCGGTAGGTTTGTTTATGGGTTGATACGTGGCATAAAACATTCTGGGCAAAAGCCTAATAAACCATTCTTCCCGGCCAGGCGTAAGTTTATCAGCGAAATTGCTGTAATAACAGCCGCTTTCCCATTCACCGCGTTTTTATATGCCATGGTAGCCGGAAAATATGATTACAGGGTGCACAAGCAAACCATCTATTATGATGAGCTGCCCGATGCTTTCGACGGCTTTACCATTACACAAATATCAGATATACACTCCGGCAGTTTTGATAATACCCATGCTGTGCAAAAGGGCATTGACCTTGCCAACGCGCAAAAAAGCGATCTGTTTGTTTTTACCGGCGACCTGGTAAACAATGCCGCCTGGGAAATTGAAAAATACATTGATCATTTTAAACAGTTAAAAGCACCTTTCGGTCAGTTTTCCATACTCGGTAATCATGATTATGGCGACTATATCATGTGGGACAGCGATGCGGAAAAAGCCGCTAATTTTGAAAAACTACAACAACACCATAAAGAACTTGGATATCGTTTGTTAATGAATGAGAACGTTGTGCTTGAAAAAGACGGGCAAAAGATTTCCTTAATAGGTGTACAAAACTGGGGCAAAGGCTTTATACAATTCGGCGACCTGGATAAAGCCTTGCAGGGTGTGGATAAAGATGCCTTTAAAATATTGTTATCCCACGATCCCAGCCATTGGGAAGAAAAAGTACGTTACCATCCTACTGATATCCACCTTACCCTTGCAGGCCATACACACGGTGCGCAGTTTGGTGTAGAAACAGCCGGTTTCAGATGGAGCCCCGTACAATACAAATATCTGGATTGGGCAGGCCTCATCAACCTAAAGAACCGCTACCTGTACGTAAACCGTGGCTTTGGCTTCCTGGCATTCTCAGGCAGGCTGGGTATTTGGCCAGAGATTACGGTTATCACTTTGAAGAAGAAGATCGCGTAACCAACATCCCTTGTCATTGCGAGGAGGAACGACGCGGCAACCCCGTCGCATTCGACATACAAGCGACGAGGTTGCCACGCTATCGATCGCAATGACACTTTGGACATTACATTCAAACAAATTCACTCTCCAATGCTTTTATAAATACATCAAAAGCATTTACCATGGCAACCCGCGATACCAAACAAATAGGCGAACACAATAATAATAAAGGCTCTTATTTAACTAAAGAAAACTGGGAAGTGATGAAACCTTTTGTACACTTTTCGGCAAAAGCATTAATAGGAATAGGTACTGCACTTTTTGCCATAGTAAAACTGATACCAAAAGCTATAGCGCATAAACCGGAAGAAGGGAAAAGCGATAAGGTGATAAAAATATAATCAACCTACCGTAACCAATTGTCATTTAGAACGAGGTACGAGGAGAAATCTTCTACGGCAGACCTTGCACTTGCAGAGCCGCTTACAGAAAATTTCTCTCTATCGTTCGAAATGAACAAAAAGGAAAAAAAACTAAAGGTTCTTAGCTAACTTCTCCAGCATTTCCTGCGGTACTTTCTCAAAATCAAGCACCAGGAAACCATCCAGGCAATCGGCAAACTTAGGGTCGATGTTAAAGCAGATAATGTTGGCATTAAGCGCTATGTACTGCCTTAACAATACCGGCACCTTCATGCTCCGGGTTTCCACTTCGGATATCAGGTCATCGAGATTTTTAAAGCTATCCTCACCTGCCATCAGCACATCGGTATCTATCTTTGAGAAATCAACCTTGAACTTCTTACGTGGCTTAACATACTGCGCCATCTCGTGGTCGAAATGGTTACGGTTAATATAATCTACTATAAGCGATTTGGAAAACTTAGAAAACGAATTACTAATACTAACCGGCCCTATCAGGTAACGGTAGCGTGGGTTATCTATCAAAAACTTAAAAATGCCTTTCCATAATAAGAACAACGGCAACGGCTTTTGCTGATATTCCTTGCGGATGAAAGAACGGCCCAGCTCAATGCTCTTTTTAAGCACCGGGATCAGCTGCGCCTTAATTTTAAACAGCTCGGCTACATAAAAGCCGTTTTTACCCATGCTATAGAATATCTCGTCGCCCAGGCCAATGCGATATGCGCCTACTATCAGTTTTGCTTCGGTATCCCAAATAAAAAGATGATGGTAATAAATATCGTACTCATCCAGATCCACTGCCTTATTAGTACCCTCGCCTATCTCGCGGAAGGTGATCTCGCGCAAACGGCCTATCTCTCTTATAATATTAGGGATAACCGAGGTTGGTACAATAAATACTTCGTAGTTTTTCTCCTGCCAAACACGGTAAGTATCGCGCAATGGCTCGACCTCCTTTTCTAAAATATCAGCAGGCATCTCCGGTGCAAAGGCCTCCGGAAGTTTTTTTATCTTGAAGATATTGCGCGGATTAAATATCTTTTTCTCTTCCTCCAAACCCGTACCCAAAGCATAGGTGCGTGCCCTTAAAAAGTTAAGCAGCTTGGTGCTATTATTATATTCAGGATAATCGGCAACGTTTATGGGTTTGCCTATGCGCAGCCTTATGGTATCGCCTTGTTTGTTAAACAATTCCGATGGTAACTTAGCCGTACGTAACGCCGGGTGTATAATGCTTAATAAGTTAAACAATAAACCGTTATTGCCATGAAAATAAATAGGCACTACCGGTACCCTTGCCTTGGCTATTATCTTACCCACAACCGGGTGCCAGAGCCTATCGGTAACCTGTTGACTTTCTATCTTAAAGGTAGATACCTCACCCGCAGGGAAAATACCTATAGGTGTACCTTGCGATAACAACTCCAGTGTGTTTTTTAGTCCGCTGATACTCGACGAATGATCAATATTTTCAAAAGGATTAACAGCTATAAAATAATCGCTTAGGTTGGGGATCTTTTTAAGCAAAAAATTAGCCATCAGCTTGGCATCGGGCCTAACAGTGAGCAGCATTTTTAACAGCACCATGCCCTCAATACCACCATATGGGTGATTGGCAATGGCTATAAATCCACCTGTTTTGGGTATATTTTTCAGATCGCGCGGATCAAATTCTATCTTAACGCCACAGCCATCCAATATCGCATCTATAAATTCGATGCCTTGTTTAGGCTGCGCCTGGGCAAACAGATCGTTCACCTGGTTTATTTTCATCAGTTCCATCAGGAATGCTGCAAGCCCCGGCATTTTTAACTTATCCAGTTTTGTGGCCTTTGCAAATTCTTCGGTGGTGATTATTTTCATTTATCGTATTAAAAGATTGTTTCTATCTGGCAATAAATATTCCCAAATTTATTTAATTTACCCTTGTATTAAAGTCTTTAATGAAATCGCACATAAAAAATTACCTGTCTGTCACAAAAAAAGAATGGAACGGAATGGTTGTGCTGGTTATTTTAATAGCGCTGGTATTATTATTGCCCTACGCTTATCAATTCTTCCACAAAGATAGCACAAAAATTAACGAAACAGATTTCAATAAGGCCGTTGCCCTGTTAAGCAAAGCCGAAATTGACCCATCGATAATTAAAGCGGCATTTGATAAAAAATCGGCAAACGCCATATTATTCGACTTCAATCCTAACAATATATCCGCCGCGCAATGGAAACAACTGGGCCTTAGCGACAGGCAGATCCATACCATTACCAACTACCTGGCAAAAGGCGGTCACTTTTACCGCAATACCGACTTGCAAAAGATCTACAGCATTACCCCCGATGATTATAAGCGATTGGAACCTTATATAGATATCCCGCAAAAAGAAGAATATACATCAAATAAATTAGCACCCGGCGTGACGGTAGAGGTTAATAGTGCCGACTCCACCAAACTTACCCAGGTACGTGGCATAGGCCCATCATTTGCCATGCGCATTATCCGCTACCGCGATAGACTGGGTGGCTTTTATCAAAAGGACCAATTAAAGGATGTTTATGGTGTTGATTCGGCAAAATACGCGGAGATCAAAGATCAGCTTACCCTTAACCCGGCAGCGGTGACAAAATTAAAGATCAACACCATTTCATTTGAATCATTACGACAATTCCCATACCTTACTTATAAACAGGCGAATGCGATTATACAATACCGAGCGCAGCACGGTAATTATACATCTGTAAGCGATATGGAAAACATTGCTATTATAACCCCGGAAATTTTACATAAAATTGAGCCTTATTTAAGTTTTAAATGATAGCAGACCAAATAAAAGCGGCCATACGCGATATACCGGATTTCCCTAAGCCCGGTATCATATTTAAGGACATCACCCCTATTTTAAAAGATCCGGCCTTGTGCCAGAATATTGTAGATGCTTTTGCCGAAAAACTAAGCGGCACTAAAATAGATGTGATAGCGGGAGTTGAGAGTCGCGGGTTTTTATTTGGGTTGATGCTGGCCGTAAAGCTGGGTGTGCCTTTTGTGCCGGTACGTAAAGCAGGCAAACTCCCCTATGCCATCAAACAAAAAGTATACGAGCTGGAATATGGCACAGCCACCATTGAGATGCATACCGATGCCATTGAACCAGGTCAGCATGTTTTAATTCATGATGACCTGTTAGCTACCGGCGGCACTGTAACTGCAGCAAGTGAACTGATCACTGATCTGGGTGGTATTATTAGTGGGTTTAGCTTTGTTATTGGGTTGGGGTTTTTGAATGGGAAGGAGAAGATTGAGGGTTTGAGTGATAATATTGTGGTGTTAGCAGAGTATTAGTTGATGTGCGAATGTGCCGATGATCCCCAAGTTAATGTCTACCTGTCCTTGCTAATACATTTTTTACTTACATTATTTTTAGATGTCATTGCGAGGAGGAACGACCCGGCAACCTCATCGCGTTCAATATGCATGCGACGAGGTTGCCGCGCTATCGCTCGCAATGACATTTAAATAACGTACAATTAAAAAAAGCGTGGGCCCTTTGACAACAAGGGCGGGCCAGCGCGGGCGGGAATGCCGGTTTAGCTTTTTGGGTGATGTGAGAATACGAAGTATTCGAACAGCGAAAAAAGCGTGAAGAACCGGCAGGGAGCGAGGGAAGCATCCTTGTTGTCTTGATTTTTTGCTACTTTTTTATCAAGAAAAAAGTAGTAGCCTCCGCGGCAATGAGCGGCTTCGAGCGATATGTAAACGATTTGCTAATCCGCCCTGTAGAGCATAGAGATTGCTTCGTTCCTCGCAATGACGCGCGGAGAATAAGAATGAACTACTGCTTTACAAATGCGTATTACTCCTGAACAACTTAATAGCAATCGCTAATAAAATAATACCAAAAGCCTTACGTAAAATACCCAGTCCGGTTTTGCCTAACAACTTCTCCAGCCATTGCACATTTTTAAGTACCAGGTAAACAAACATGGTATTTAGCACAATACCTACTAAAATATCCTGTGTTTGGTATTGGGTTTTAAGGGATAATAAGGTTGTCATGGTACCTGCACCGGCAATAAGCGGGAAGGCTATAGGCACTATGGATACCGTTTCGGGCATTTCCTCTTTAAAAAGACGGATCCCCAATATCATTTCCATCGCTATAATAAATATAACCAACGAACCAGCAATGGCAAATGAAGATACATCAAGGCCGATAATATCCAGCAGCTTATCGCCCACAAATAAAAAAACAACCATTAATACCAGCACCGCTATAGTAGCTTTTTCCGATTGGATATGACCTACACGCTGGCGCATTTCAATAATTACGGGTATAGCGCCCAGTATATCAATGATCGCGAAGAGGATCATTGTAACCGAAAGAATCTCTTTAAAAATTAACGGATGCATAACGTTAAAAGTCAGGTTGTTAAAATTATGTACAAAGATGAGAATAATAAGCAAACAAAAAGGCCCTGTATAATCAGGGCCTTGTAAATATCTTTAGTTGCCTGATGGATTAAGCTGGTGGATCGTGCGGAAGGTTTACAATTCCTTTCCTGATCAGCGAGTGTTTAACACTGTAAGTAAAGTAAACAACAAAACCGATAGCCATCCATATAATTAAACGCAACCAGTTAAATTCACCTAAACCAACCATCATCAGTAAACAAACTACAGCGCCTAATATAGGTACAAACGGAACCCATGGGGTTCTGAAAGGGCGTGGTGTATTTGGATCTGATTTTCTGAGTATAATAACTCCTATACAAACCAACATAAAGGCAAACAAAGTACCGATACTTGTCATATCGCCAACTATATCACCCGGCACAAATGCCGCGAAAAGGCCCACGAATACCAAGAATATAAGGTTTGATTTATACGGCGTTTTAAACTTAGGGTGTACCGCTGAAAATACGGGTGGCACCAAACCATCTTTCGACATAGAATAAAACACCCTCGACTGACCTAAAAGCATCACCAATATTACAGATGAGAACCCGAAAAGTATAGCCACTGTAACCAGTATTGATAGCCAGTGGTAGTTATGCATATAAGTATCAATAGTATAAGCTACTGATGCCTCTTTACCCGGGCCTGCAAATTCTGTATAATTAGCAACACCAGTAAGTACGTGACCAAATAATACATATAATAAGGTACATATAGCCAGTGAAACCAATATACCTATAGGCATATCCCTTTTAGGGTTCTTCGCTTCCTGTGCTGCAGTTGATACAGCATCAAAACCGATAAAGGCAAAGAAAACCACACCAGCAGCGCTTATAATCCCCGACCAGCCAAACTTCCCAAAGTCATGAGTAAAGAAATCAAAAAAGCTTTTTTGTCCATGAAACAAGGCTACCTCGCCGGTATTTACAGGTATATATGGTGTATGGTTAATAGGTTTCATATAGTTCCAGCCTATAGCTATAAACAATACAACTATAGCAACTTTAACTATTACAATGATGCCGTTTAAAGTAGCTGATTCCTGTGTACCGCGTATAAGCACTAATGAAAGCACTACTATAATAAATAAGGCTGGGATGTTTATTATGCCATTTACACCTTGTAACGATGATTGAAACGGCGAATGGCAGAATTGATAAGGTATATCAATCCCAAAATTTTCTAATAGCTTGTTAAGATATTCAGACCACGCGATGGATACGGTGGCTGCACCAACAGCATATTCAAGTACAAGGTCCCATCCAATTATCCAGGCTACAACTTCGCCCATGGTGGCGTATGAATAAGTGTAAGCACTACCAGCTATTGGTATCATGGCGGCAAATTCGGCATAACATAGACCGGCAAGTCCGCAACCTATAGCTGCAAGTATAAATGCCAATGTAACGGCGGGGCCCGAATGGTCGGCAGCGGCGGCGGCGGTACGTACAAATAAGCCAGCTCCAATAATTGCACCTATTCCTAATGCAACAAGATTACCCGGTCCTAACGTTCGTTTTAGTGTTCCTTCGCCTGTTTCAGCTGCTTCCTTTAATAGTAAATTAAGAGGTTTTTTAAATCGCATAAACAGTTTTTTATATAAAGTCAGTTAACAGCCAAACCTAATTAATTTTATTGATAACCAAAAGCGGTGTTTTAACAATCAATTTGCAAATTTTACCCTAAAAATTAATATGTTTTTAATCATTTTCGTAATTCTTTATTAAATATTGAACAAAATGAACGATAATTTGCATTATAAGAAAAATATTGCTTAATTTTATTCTTATAAGTTTTAAAACTCAAATCTTACGCCCATGAAAGAGTTACAAATCTTCCGCATCTTCGCGCTATTCCCACTTATAGGAATCTTAACCCCTGATTTAGCCGATGGCTTTCATATTTCATTTGCATCTATACCGGCAGAGCATATCATTGTTGATGCAACCTTATTAATATGCATTGCCATTTGTTCCGCCGGAATCATGATTGCAGATAATGCTCAGGCAACTTCCGATAATACAGCCCTGGCTTAATATTAATAAATCACTGGGTTTGTTTATTAGTTAAAAAGGCTGGTAAATATCCTTTTTTATTGCATTATTTATTATGACATTGAAATTAAATGTTTAAACAAGTAATTTCAATTCTATCCTTATCTTTGTCTTAAAATATTTAATAAATAATCAGCAATGAAAAAAATTATCACCCTTTTGGCTTTTGTAGCATTACAAACAGCTGCATTTGCACAAACTACATGGAATGTAGATAAAGCACACTCTCGTTTAACTTTTACCGTAACTCACTTATCACTTTCTGATGTTGACGGTTTCTTTAAAGATTTTGATGCAACCATCACCAGTACTAAACCCGATTTCAGCGATGCAAAATTTCAGCTTACTGCAAACGTAGCATCTATCAATACTGATAACGATATGCGTGATGGCGATCTGAAATCAGAAAAATACTTTAACGCAGCTACATTCCCTACACTTACATTTACCAGCACCAGCGTTAAAAAAACCAGCCCTGGTCATTACAAACTTACAGGTAACCTTACTATGCACGGTGTTACTAAATCAGTAACTCTGGATCTTTGGTACCGTGGTACTATTGTTAACCCAATGAGCAAAGCTAATGATGCAGGTTTTAAATTAACCGGCACACTTAAACGTTCTGACTTTGGTATTGCTGCTGGCGTTCCTGACGCAATTGTAAGCGACGAGATCGCAATTAAAGCTGATGGTGAATTTAGCCCGGCTAAATAATTAATAATAAGATTTATGCTTTTAACAGCGCTCTTGCTTTTGCAGGGCGCTGTTTTTATTTGAGTACGGCTAGATCCTTTGTGCGCTCAAATGTCATGGTGCGGCCTATAAATTTAAAATGCCAGTATCCTTTCAGTTTCAGGGTACCATTCTCATCAATATAGGCCGATGCGTTCCATTCCCGGCCGTGCTTGGCATCATATATCATGCCCTCTTCCCACGAGTTACTTTTGGGCATGTAAACCATGTTTCGCAGTACACTCATACCCAATATTTTGCGGGTTCGCAATGTTTTATCCGGATTATTTTCATCTGCCCAATCATGCATCTGTTTATCGCTGCCGGCATCAAACCAAATTATTTTTGCCTGGTACTCATTATTAACTCTGCAAACCTCCACTATCAGGTTCTTTTCGTTTGATACCCACCTGCCGCAAATAAAGTCGGCTGCTGATTGTGCATAGGTCGTTGTATTGATGAGCATCAACATAATTACTACCCCGAAACTAAAAGTCAGCCTGGTATTCATACAGGTAATTTATGTTTAATAACGTTACCACCTTAATGATACATCTCTAATCTACAAAAGTTTTCTGGTGGATTAAAAAGCACAATAAAATACTTTGATTTTATTATTTATTCATATTTTTATCCACCGTCGAACCTTAACTTTTTTTTTCCTGTAAAGTTGTGCTATTAAATAATATAAAAGGTGTGAAAAGTACTCCGTTAAAAAGCTCCATTATAAAACACCTGTATTTTGACAAAGGGCAATCATGCGCCGAGTTAAGCGAGATATTAGATAAGAGCCTTCCATCTACCTCAAAAGCTATTAACGAACTTATTGAAGAAGGCCTGGTTGTTGAGGATGGCTATGCACGATCAAGCGGCGGGCGCAGGCCGTTGGTTTACTCCATAAAAGCGGATGCCATGTACATGCTCACCGTAGCTATGGACCAGTTTATTACCCGCATTCAATTGGTTGACCTGCTCAATAACCCGGTAGCAGATATGATCGTATTTGAGCTGAGGCTGCTGAATAACCCAAACGCGCTAACGCAACTACTTGAGCAAATAAACGATTATATTGAAAATGTGGGCATACCGCGCGATAAGTATGCAGGCATAGGTATAGGTATGCCCGGCTTTATTAATGTAAACGATGGCATTAACTACACTTACCTTGATGCCGACGGCCAAAGCCTTACCCAACTGATCACCCTGGAAACGGGTGTAGCAACCTATATTGATAACGACTCGAGTTTGATAGCCTTAGCAGAACAGCGCTTTGGCATAGCCAAAAACCAAAAAGATGTAATGGTGATAAACCTGGGCTGGGGTATTGGCCTGGGTATGATAGTTAATGACGAGATCTATCGTGGCCACAACGGCTTCGCCGGTGAGTTTAGTCACATTCCATTGGCAGATGATAGCACCCTTTGTTCCTGCGGCAAGCGTGGTTGCCTTGAGGCCGAAGCATCGCTACTGGTAGTGGTGAAAAAGGCTATTCAAGGAGTAAAAGAAGGCCGGGTATCAAGCCTTCAATATTTCGAGGAGGAGCATCCAAAATTGGTGGGCGATGCTATAATGGAAGCAGCCAATAATGGCGATCAGTTTGCTATTGAACTCCTGACCGATGCCGGTTACAAAATTGGCAAGGCCCTGGCTATACTCATACATATTATGAACCCTGCAAGCATAGTTTTAAGCGGCAGGGGTGCCATTGTAGGCAAACTTTTACTGGCACCTATACAACAGGCCCTTAATAAATATTGTATTCCCCGCTTGGTCGCCAGCACCGAGCTGTTGATATCAGAACTTGGTTTTGATGCCGAACTGGTTGGCGCCGCTATACTGGTTATGGAAAATCTGACAGCCTGATTTTTAGAGATTGGAGATTAGAGGCTAAAGATTAGTTTCTAACCAAACTTCACTAATCTCTGATCTCCAGCCTCTGATCTCTAAATAAATATTAAAGCAATTCTATCAGCTCAGAAAGTCTATCAATTGTAGCTATCTGCCCGCTTTCAACAACTCCAAAACCGTACGATGCAAAAATAAAAGGCACGCCTGCTTTTGTGCTTGATTCATAATCGCCTGTGGTATCGCCTACATAAACCGGGGCAGTAAGTTGGTAATCATTTACAATATCTTTAATATTCTCGGCTTTAGGCTGGCCCTTTGTACCATAACATTGATGGCCCAAAAAGTAATGCCCCAACTGGCTAAACTCCAAAAATGTTTCTATATAATTGCTTTGGCAGTTGCTTACTACAAATAACTTGTATTTGGTTCCCAGGTATGCCAGCGTCTCTTGCAAATGAGGGTAAAGCTGGCCTCCATTGCGTTGTAGCATTTCGATTTCCTTTACACTGGCTATACCCTTAAAATCATTGCGCTGCTCTTCGTTAACCAGCGGCAACAGCTTTTCAAATATGGCGTTGTAAGCCATTCCTGTTATTGAACGTACGGTTTCGATTGTAAAATCAAGGTCGATATAATCAACCTCGTTCTTAGCTGCCTGCCAGGCTTCTGCTACATTGCCTGTACTATCCCAAAGGGTGCCATCTAAATCAAATATTATACTGTCGAATTTATTTTTCAGTGAGTTATTCATGCCGAAATAAGTATGTCGGCAAAAATAGTAGTATAATTTTAAGTAGGGCGACGTTATTTGTTATTTTGACACAAATGATTTTATTTCTGCTGATTAGTTAAGGCTATGCGCTCCGTTTAACTCACACGATCTACGCTTCGCTGGATCACCCTCTTTGCTGCGCACAAAGAGGGCTAAATAGTTACTTCCCCTAATTTCTTTGCGGCTTGCCGCAGAGAGGGTGGTCGAGCGAATTAGCAAAGACTGGGTGAGTTTACGTAGCGCGCCGAAGTTCTGCGTTAGGGATGGCAGCGGGTACCGGCTTGTGATTAAGGCTTGTGCAGTATGAGCGTACAGCCCGGCCGAAGGAAACGCCCAAACAAACGCGCTCCGCATAAATAATTTGCAAACCTCAACAATCAATCGTAATATTGCGATATAATTATGGGACTTACAAAAACCGAAATATTTACCGACGAGCAAAACAGGCTTGCCTCCATGCTGAAAGCAATGGCGCACCCTGCCCGTATCGCCATTTTGCAGCAGATAATCAACGCCAATGCCTGTATCTGTGGTGATTTAGTAGAGGAACTTGGCCTGGCACAGGCTACTATTTCACAGCATTTAAAAGAATTAAAAAATGCGGGCCTGATACAAGGCACAATTGAAGGGGTAAGCGTTTGCTATTGCATTGAGCCCACAGCATGGGCGTTACTGAGCAAAGAACTGGGGATGTTCTTTAATTCATACAAAAACCCGGGTAGCTGCTGTTAAAAAAATTTGAACAAATCAATCGCAATATTACAATTAAATAATAGAATTATGAATACTGCCGAAACAATAAACTGGAAAACATTTAAGGAAAAACTGCTGCAAAACCCTGAACTGGATCTGCAATTTCAATATGCCGGAAACAAAAGGGTTGATGCGGCCTATCACATTACCGAAATTAAACAGGCACCCATAACCTCTGTTGATTGCGGCGGTGTTATGAATAAATGGACAGAGATAATCATACAGCTTTGGGAACCGGAAAATCAACAGCAATTACGGGCCATGAAAGTAAAAAAGGCCTTATCAATAATTGAACTGGTAGAGAAAGTCTTGCCGTTGGATGAAACAGCAACTGTTAAAATAGAGTTTGGTAATTCTGCTTTTGAAACCCGCCAGCTATTCCCTAACGAGATCATAATCGATGGTGAAGAGTTAATTGTTGACCTGCGGCCTGATGCGGTGCAATGCAAAGCTATTGATCGTGGTGGTAGCTGCGGCACAACCGCCAGCGGTGAAGAATGTTGTGTCCCTGCTGAAAAACCAAAGATCGAACTAAAAAATCTGGTTGTAACATCATGCTGTACACCGGGATCAGGTTGTTGTTAGTTTATAATAAACACACAAATGAAAAACATATTAGTACTATGCACCGGCAATAGCTGCCGCAGCCAGATAGCCGAGGGTTATTTAAGGCACTTTGCTGGCGACAAGGCCCAAATTTACAGCGCTGGTATTGAAACACATGGCGTAAACCCCAAAGCCATACAGGTAATGGCGGATGATGGCATCGATATATCCAACCACACCTCCAATAACGTTGATGAATACGTAAATATTCCGTTTGATTATGTGATAACCGTATGCGATAATGCCCAGGAGAATTGCCCGTATTTTCCAACCAAAGCCCAGCGTTTTCATTACAATTTTCCAGATCCGGCCAAGGCTATCGGCAACGCTGATGAGGTAATGGCTGAATTTATAAGAGTAAGGGATATGATAAAGGATTACAGTAATAAATTCATAAATGAACACGTAGCATGAGCGCGAACAATTGTAACCCTGCCCAACGCAAAAGTCTTTCTTTTTTAGATCGATACCTTACCCTTTGGATCTTTCTTGCTATGGCTGTGGGTATTTTGGTGGGCTATTTTATACCATCGGCTCCGGCATTTATTAATTCTTATTCAAGCGGCACTACTAATATTCCTTTGGCTATTGGCTTAATGTTAATGTTGTATCCGCCATTGGCAAAAGTAAAGTATGAAAGCGTAGGTGAAGTATTCAGCAATAAAAAGATCCTGGGTGCCTCCCTCCTGCTTAACTGGGTAGTCGGGCCAATATTGATGTTCGCGCTGGCTATTATCTTTTTACATAACTATCCTCAATATATGATTGGGCTGATACTGATTGGCCTGGCCCGTTGCATAGCCATGGTAATGGTTTGGAACGAACTGGCTGATGGTAACCGCGAATATGCTGCCGGACTGGTTGCCATAAACAGCATTTTCCAGGTATTGCTTTACAGCATTTACGCTTACCTGTTCATTACCTTGCTATTACCTTTATTTGGTTTTAAGGGCTTGGTAATTAACATCACTATTGGGGCCATCGCAAAATCAGTTGGCATTTACCTTGGCATTCCTTTTGCTGCCGGTATCATCAGCAGGTATGGGTTAATCGCGCTAAAAGGCAAAGAATGGTTTCAGCAGAAGTTCATTCCGTTCATATCACCCATTACTTTAATCGCATTGCTATTTACCATTGTGGTAATGTTTAGTTTAAAAGGCAGGTTGATAGTTCAAATTCCTTTTGATGTAATGCGTATTGCCTTGCCACTGGCCATTTACTTCGCCATTATGTTTCTGTCCAGTTTCTTTTTAGGTCGATATATGGGTGCTGACTATTCACAAAATGCTGCCATATCATTTACAGCCGCAGGTAATAATTTTGAACTGGCTATTGCCGTTGCCATTGGCGTTTTCGGCATTAACAGCGGCGAGGCTTTTGTAGGTGTGATAGGTCCGTTGGTTGAAGTTCCGGCCTTAATTGCACTGGTTAACGTTGCCTTTTGGCTGAAGAAGAAATTTTACAAATAAAATCAGTGACATCTCCCCGCCTGTGCTTGCATTTCAATAGCTTTCAATTAAATTAGTGATTATAACCATTATCACTAAATGACAACCACCACAATTGAACCTTCCATCTGGACCTTACCGCAAAAACTGGCTTTTCGGTTTTTCATGATCTTTTTTACACTTTACATTATCATGGAGCCGAATGGTGTATTGCCGATGTCTGATTGGCTATCGGGTATTTACATGTTGCCATTTCAGCATTTTATACCATGGGCGGCAAAAAGCATATTGCATATTCAAAACCCGGTAGTTGTTGAACAAACCGGCAGCGGCGATACCGCTTATGATTACCTCCTGATGCTGTTTATGGTAATTTCGGCGATAATTGGCATGCTGCTCTGGACAGCAATGGACCGCACTACTAAAAACTATAACAAGCTATTTTATTGGCTTTGTGTAATTCTGCGTTATTATGTGGCCATTACTATGGTGGTGTATGGCGGCCTTAAAGTGGTTAAGCTGCAATTCCCGGCACCAACACTGGGTCGCTTAATGGAACCGGTGGGCAATATGTCGCCCATGGGATTGGTATGGACATACATGGGGTACTCAAAGGTGTTTAATTATATTACGGGCTGCGCCGAACTTACTGTTGGCCTGTTGTTGTTTTTCAGGCGCACCACTACGCTGGGTGCTATTGTAGGCATATTTGTTTGTGGCAATGTAATGGCCGTTAATTATTGCTTTGATGTACCGGTTAAGCTACTATCAACCATGCTGGTGGTAATGTGTGTATTCCTGCTGTTCAGGGATTATCACAGGTTGATGAATTTCTTTTTTAAGAACCGCGAGGCAGCGCCATCAAATCTTTCGCCACACCGATTTAAAACTCCTTGGAAAAACCGGGTGCTTACAGGTATTAAGATAGCATTGATAGGATATGTGTTATATGCCAACATCTACATGGCATTTTACTGGGGTTCGCCCGATGATGCAAAGAAGCCACCTTTGTATGGTATTTATAATGTGGAAACCTTTATAAAAGGTAAAGATACGTTGCCGCCTTTAACCACCGACACTACCCGCTGGAGTAAACTGGCCATAGATAATGATGCTAACGTACAGCTTATGAATGATAGTACGATTGGCTATTTATTTACGCTTGATACCGTGCGCCATCATTTTATAATAAGCCGGCATAAGTACATTTTACGTTATACCATACTAAAACCCGATACCATTATGTTACAAGGTACCTGGAAAACAGATTCTGTACAGATAAAATTGGTTAAACAAGGAAACACTGCTTTTCCGTTAATGAGCCGAAGCTTTCACTGGATAACTGAGCAAGGATACAACAGGTAATGTACCCTATGTATTAATCAGAGTTGTTCAGAAGATTAGAAAAAAGGAGGCAAGGAGGCACTCGAAGCATGTGGGTAAAGGCCTTTACGCCTACCCTTCGAGTGCATCAGGGTGACCCCATGCTCAATATTTGTAATAAATCTTCCGAACACCTATATGCATCAATAAAAAAAGGCGGCCATCAAAATGGCCGCCTTTTTATCAAAAATTAAACCAACCAATTATTATACACTCATTTACGTAGTTTTTAACAGCATGGTTTTCAATAAATTAAATTAATTCATCATCAGCCGGTCCGGAGTGGCTGCTTTCGTAGTGCTTTAATATTTTGGCCTCTACGTAAAATATGATCTCCTCAGCAATATTCTTCGACTGATCACCCACACGCTCCAATTTGCGGATGATAGAAAGTATATAAAGCGCCTCAGGCAAACTGTCAATATCAGCCTTAATTACTTCAGAAACTGTAGCCGATGCGTTATCATTAATAGCATCCAACACATCATCACGTTTAAATATGCTGCGGGCAAGTACAGTGTCCTCTTTTTCAAAAGCGGTACGGGTATCTGTCAGTATATTTACAGCTTCGTCATACATACGGATCATCGAGGTGCTTTCCATAGCAGCCAGGTCAAAGTTTACCGATGAATCCACCACATATTTTGCAATACCTGCAGCAATATCGCCAATACGCTCCAGGTTGGTGTTTATTTTTAAGGCCGCTAATAAAAAACGCAGGTCGATAGCAACCGGGCAATGCAGCGCGAAGATATTTTCGCAATCCCTGTCTATCTTCAGCTCAAATGAATTTACCCTTTTTTCTTTAATCAAAACTTCGCGTGCCAGGTCCTTATCAAACTGGACCATGGCATCCTTAGCCTTGTTTAATTGCGACTGTACCAGTATCCACATACTGATCAGTTCCTTTTTAAGCGCGTTTATTTCGTTTTCTAATGGTGTCATCTCTTTTTGGGTTTAATATTTTGGATTCAAGAGTTAAGATTCAAGAATCAGAAAAAGCACATCCTGGCTCCTGACTCCCGATTCTTGCTTCTTTTATGAAAACCTTCCTGTTATATAATTTTGTGTACGCTGATCGGCCGGGTTGGTGAACATTTGCTTGGTGTCATCAAACTCAACCAGTTCGCCCATATAAAAGAACGCTGTCCTGTCGCTTACACGTGCTGCCTGCTGCATATTGTGGGTTACAATAATCAGCGTATAGTTTGCTTTCAGCTCATGAAACAGTGCTTCAACACTTGAAGTAGATATTGGATCAAGCGCCGAAGTTGGCTCATCAAACAAGATCAGTTCGGGCTGCATGGCAATAGCCCGCGCTATACACAAACGCTGTTGTTGTCCGCCTGATAGAAAGGTACCCTTTTTATGTAATGAATCCTTAACTTCTTTCCACAAAGCGGCGCTTGTTAATGATTTTTCTACAATTACATCCTTATCAGCCTTTGATATTTTAATGCCATTCAGCAAATAACCGGCAACCACATTTTCATAAATACTCAGATTTGGGAAAGGGTTAGGGCGCTGAAACACCATCCCTATTTTCGACCGCACATAAATAGCGTTCATGTCATAAACGTTTTCGCCATCAAGCAAAATCTTACCTTTTGAAGTCGCGTTCGGGATCAGTTCGTGCATACGGTTAATACCGCGCAAAAATGTTGTTTTACCGCAGCCCGATGGCCCCATTACAGCAATAACCTCATTTTTATTGATGCTGATATTCACATCTTTTACTACATGGTTATCACCAAAATAAGAGTTGTAATTTTCAGCCTTTACAATTGTATTTTCCATCTTCTTGTAAGCAGTTTTGTAACTATGTTTAATACTAAAACAAACATTAATAATATAAATGATGCACCCCATGCCAGGTTGTGCCAGTCGTCATAAGGGCTGGTGGCATAGGTGAATATAAGGTGTGGCAAGCTTTCCATTGGTTTAGTAATGGAGGTTGACAAGTATGGGTTACCGAACGCGGTGAACAGCAATGGCGCTGTTTCGCCAATAACACGGGCTATTGACAGTGTGATGCCTGATAATATACCTGCAAAACCACATGGTACAACTACTTTTAATATTACCCTGTGGTAAGGTACGCCTAATGATAAGGCGGCTTCTTTTAATGAATCGGGCAGTAATTTTAAGGTTTGCTCAGTTGATCTGATCACTATCGGCAGCATCATAATAGCCAAAGCTATGCTACCCGATATAGCCGAGAATGTACCTAATGGTTTCACTATCCAAAAGTAAACCACAATACCTACCACAATTGATGGTACGCCCTGTAATATATCAACACACAAACCGCTGTAATAAGCTAATTTGGTACGAGGGTTTTCGCTCAAATAAATGCCCGCCGCCATACCAACCGGTATAGCTACTATAGCTGCCATTAATACCATAATGAAACTACCTACCAACGCGTTAACTATACCACCGCCGGTTTCGCCAACAGGTGCAGGTACATTTGTTAAAAAGTGCCAGTTAACCTGGAATATGCCCTGCTTAATGATATATAGCAATATGATCATTAAGGGCACTACCATTATAAAGGCAAAAAACACAATTATCCCCTTAAAAATTACGCTCTTGGTATTTCTGAATCCTATTTTTGCTTCCATGAGTGATTAATTGTTAGTGAATTTTGTGATGATCCTCTTGCCTATCA
>JAMFSA010000059.1 GCA_026225055.1 Mucilaginibacter xinganensis
CGCTAACTTTAAACTTTTCATTACTTTCATGATCTGTTATTTTTTATTATTTGTTTGCTTTTATTATTTACCGAATGTGTAGAAGAAAGTCATTCTGTAAACCAAAGTGTGGTTATCTGGTACATAACCTGTATGTGTTGGATCATACTGTGTTTTGTATTGAGTTAACCAGATGTTTGGCATAAAGTGGATGTTTTTAGCAGGAGTAAAATCTAAACCAGCTGTAACAAATTGTTCTTTAGTAGTCGGATCAAATGAGCTGTAACCATTAGAGTTAACTGCATAGTTAGCATTTTTATCAAATTTGCTATCTGGGTTATAGTTGTCATAACGTGCAAAGTAACCCCATTTGCCTGGAGTGATTACACCACGAATCCAGAATGAAAACGCATTAACTGTTGCATTATCAACTGATTTATCTACAGAGTTGATCATTGCATTTTTCAGCTTTTGAGTATAAGCTTCAACACCTATAGTAAATGGTTTAGCGTTATATGCTACAAACAATTTAAACATGTTGTGCTCCTGTGGATCGATAGTACCTGACGCAACAGCTGCACTTGCTATAGAAGATGAAGTTTGTGCATAATCAGCATATAAGTCTACGTACAATTTCTTGTCAAGGAATTTAGCCCAAAGGTCACCGTAGAATATTTTGAAGAAACCGGTGTTAGGGTTAGGGTTGGTAGGGCTAACAGCACTGTTAGGGTTATAAACAGTAGTTAAGTTTGATTGGGTGTTATCACCTATCATAAATACATAACCAAAGTTTTTAGTTTTAGGATCAAAAGTTCCTTGTAAAGCAGCACCTACATCATAAGAGTTATTTTTATGGAAGTCGGTGATTGTTCTTTCAACTGAACGGTAGCTCCAGGTTGCTTCCGATAGTGAAGTTGGCGCGTTTGTACCAGACTCGTTTAATGCGAAACCTGGGGTTGCCATTTCACCGATCACGAAGTCAGTACCACTCCAAACTTCTCTAACACGTAAGTTAAAATTTTTGATGTAGAATGACATTCTGCCGTCAGCAAGGTTATCACCGCTAACAACAGATGAAGTTGATGAAGTAGGAGCAGTGTTTTCATTTGGCTCAGCTGCCAATAACACTTCTGCCTTGAATTTCTTGTTGATATCGTAATCGTAACCTAAATAAATACGACGGAACTGGAAAGCGTTTCTGCCGGTTGGAGTTTGGTAATAGTTGTTTTCTTTACCTTGTGCTGATGTAAGCGGTGGAGCGTGTTGTACGTAGTAAGCATCGCCAAATGCATAACCCCATATTCTTCTTTGTGGGTGCCAGCTGGTATCAGCATCATCTGATTTTTTAACAGCAACAGTAGCAATATTTTGTTGACCTGCATTTAATGTAGCTGCTGAATCAGTTTTAATCGCTGCTTTTTTATGCATAGTTTCTGTTGATGCATAAGTAGTTGTTTGCGCGTTAACAGTAAAGCTTGCTACTAACAGTCCTGTTAATAAAACAGTACTAAGTTTCGTAAACGTTTTTTTCATGTCGTGATAATCTTAATTAATTTCTCCAAAGGTGCGGCGGCAAGGTTACCTTAATATTAAGGATGGATTAACATTTGGTAATGTTATTTAAATATTAAGTCAATGAAAAAGACATACTATGAGTTAAAATATAGCACTTTGAAATCAAGTACATCTAAAGCAAACATCTGATTATAAGTACATTATAATCCATGTTAATGATTTACAATTTCTTCATACAGAATTAACATAGCATAATATTTGCTTAATACGCGCTTAACAAGCGGGACTTAATTTAGCGCTCTTAATAATATAAGGTACATGAGCAGCTTTTTCCAGAACTACTTTTTAAACGGAGCTCAGTTTTTCAATTTATTCGATCAGGCGGCAAAAAACGCGGTTGAAATGGCGCAGCTACTGGTAAATGCAGTAAATATTAATGATGCTGAAGAACGCGAAGTGGTTTTTAAACAAATAGACCGCCTTGAAAACGTTGGCGATGACATCACCCATAAAATTTACCTGGCGCTTGATAAAGTAGTTTTTACCCCGCTAAACCGTAAAGACATACATACCCTGGCGTCAGCCATTGATGATGTGGCCGATTATATACACGAGGCCAGCGAGCGCATGTACCTGTATCATATTGTGGAGTTTGTACCGCCCATAAAGGAAATAGCGAATATTATACTAAATGCCAGCATGGAGATAGAAAGGTCGGTAAACCTGTTGCGCAGCAATAAGCAAAGCGAAGTGCTGGCCTCGTGCAGGATAATAAAGGATTACGAGCACCAGTCGGACCAGATCTATTATAAGTCACTGGCCAACCTGTTCGCTAACGAGAAAGATGCTATCAACCTTATAAAATACCGCGAAATACTGCACTCACTGGAAACCACGACCAACAAATGCAAAAACGCTACCGAAGTGTTGCAGGCAATATTGGTGAATAGTTATTAGTTAGAGGTTAGTGATTGGAGATTCGTTAGGATCATTGTCTCTTTTTTACAAGAATTTAACTAATCTCCAATCACTAACCTCTAATCTCTGATTACCTTTGCCCGCATGACAACCACTGAACAAAAATATCAATCACTTACAAAACTGGCAGCCGGGGATTTCCAGGCTTTTTTATACGATTGCGATGGCACACTGGCCGACAACATGGGCATGCACAAAAAAACCTATGTACGTGTAGCTGCTGATGATGGTGTATTGATAGATGCTAGCCTGGTTGATGAACTGGCCGGCTGGCCTGTTGTACGGGTTGTGGAAGAAATAAACAAACGCTATAACAGTTCTTTCGACCCACATACTTTTGCCGAGCAAAGGGAGCGCATATTTTTTAATGAATTTATTGAGCAAACCCAACCCATTGAATATGTGGTAAACCACTTAAAGGCACATGCCGGTAAAGTGAAGATAGGCATAGTATCGGGCGGTGTACGTGAAACGGTTGAAAAAACACTAAGCGTATTAGGCATTGCAGATATTCCAGATACTTTAGTTTGCGCCGGTGAAACCCCGCACGGCAAACCCTACCCCGATCCATTTTTAGCTGCCGCCGAAAAACTTGGCGTAGCCCCCGAGCATTGCCTCGTTTTTGAAGACGGCGAAGCTGGCACCATAGCCGCCGAAGCTGCCGGTATGAAATGGATCAGGATTGATAAGGTGTAATCTCAATTTTGTTAAACCCGTTGTTCATTTCGAGCGATAGCGAGGAATCTTTTTCGCCTGCATTAATGCCTTTTATAAAAGATCTATCTTCCATAAAGAATAAAAAATGCCTGTTCAATTTAGACTTGAACAGGCATTTTTTATTCTTTGGGTTTACCCTGTTTACCGCTTGCGGCAGCTACTGTGTGGACCCAAGTTGTGCCTTAACCCCCGTAGGGGTTATATATTGGTAGAAAAACAGGTTTGAAATATTTATATGTGCCGTAGGTACATAACATAGCCCGCTTTTAGTCCAACCATGCCTGTTTAGTAATATATTGTTCAATAGTATCGCACCTAACGGAGCGAAAAATGTCCTTTATATATAATTTCTACCAATATTTCACTCCTAACGGAGTGGATCTGCAAACCAATTTTATTCAAAAAGATATGTCCACGCAGTAGCTTGCGGCAGAGGGGGTCGACGAGCGGAGCGTAGTCGGGGTTAGTCCCCTCTACATCCTACTTATTGAAACATATACTTTACACCCAAACCCGGCGCAATATCAAAAAACGGCCCGCTTGCCAACTCAATCCTTGGGTTAAGATCCAAACTTACGGCTATAGGTGAATTAGGGATCACATATTCAAGCCCGATGACACCATCAGCACCTAATAATATATGGCTGCTGTTGTAATATTCATTGTCACCATTAAAGCGCTGGTAATCACCCTTGCCAACTGCCCCTATATGCGCACCGAATCCGTAATAAAACTTTAACTCAGGCACATTAAATGCTTCCTGGTTTATCTCGTACAGGCCGGTTATTACTACCCCGTGGTGGCTCCTGAAACCCAATATCCCTTCATACGAAACATTGTCGGTAGCAAAATATTTTCCTGATATCCCGTCTTCATAACCGCCAAATTTTAAACCCGCGGCAATTGTATAGTTTGATGCATCCTGATTTTGCGCCTGTGACCTTGTTGTGATCAATAAAAAAGAAACTAAAACAGCTAATGATAATACCAGTTTTTTCATTCAATTGTGGTTTTTGTTTATACTTATGCTTTTATACTAAACGGTCGAAAATAGATTTTATGGCCTCAACATTAAAAAAATAAGTATTTAATATCCATAATATATTATTTATCAGTAAAAAACATTTCATATATCTATATAAAATAAACAACAAATAACACTTATTAATAATTACAGCCATGGATACTTTACAAGCTTAAAATGATAAATTAGTGGCGTTATTTTTAAATTATGACCTTTAATATCCTCCATAAAAAAACAACACAAATAGCCTTATTGCTGCTTACCGGGTTTCTCCCTCTCGGTTGCGTACAAGGGCAGCTAACCAACACCAGCGGGCACGAATACCGTAATGGCATGGTTGTTTGCGCCTATCCCGATGCATCAAAAGCGGGGCTTGCCATATTGCAAAAAGGCGGCAACGCGGTTGATGCTGCCGTGGCTGTACAATTTGCATTGGCTGTAACTTTGCCCGAAGCGGGTAATATTGGCGGTGGCGGTTTTATGGTTTACCGCGGCGCTGATGGCCAAACCAATACCCTCGATTTTCGTGAAAAAGCACCTGCAGGGGCTACAACCAATATGTACCTTGATTCGGCGGGCAATGTAATACCTGATATGAGCCTTTATACTCACAAGGCATCGGGCGTACCAGGCTCTGTTGATGGTATGGTTACCGCGCATAAAAAATATGGGAAGTTAGATTGGGCAGTATTATTGCAACCGGCTATAGACCTTGCGACTAATGGCTTTAAAATAACCAAACACCTGGCTGCTGACCTTAACCGCAACCAGGCCATATTTAAAAAGCTTAACCCCGGGAAAACATATTTACAAAAGGATACGCCATGGCAGGAAGGCGACGTATTAACACAACCCGACCTTGCCAAAACGCTGGAACTGATCCGCGATAAAGGCCGTGATGGTTTTTATGATGGGCCGGTTGCTGACGCGCTCGTAGCCGAAATGAAAAAGGGCGACGGGCTAATCACCAAAGCCGACCTTACCAATTACCACGCAGTGTGGCGCAATGCCATTACCGGTAATTATAAGGGCTATAAAATAATCACCATGCCACCGCCATCAAGCGGAGGGATTGCGCTGCTACAGTTATTAAAATCGGTTGAAAAATACCCGATACAAAAATGGGGGCACAACCAGGACTCTACTGTACAGGTTATGGTTGAAGCTGAGCGCCGCGTATACGCCGACCGCTCCAAATACCTGGGCGACCCGGATTTTTATAAAGTACCTGTCGACAGCCTGTTAAACCCGGTTTACCTGGATAACCGCATGAAAAGCCTCAACTGGAATGCCGCCACACCAAGCACCAGCATACAGCCCGGCGCTTTTATAGGTTACGAAAGTGACCAAACCACGCATTACAGCATTGTTGACCACGATGGCAACGCGGTATCAATAACTACTACGCTAAATGATTCCTTCGGCTCAAAAATATTTGTGGCCGGTGCAGGCTTTTTGCTAAACAATGAGATGGATGATTTTAGCTCAAAACCCGGTGTACCTAACATGTTCGGCCTTATTGGTGGCAAAGCCAACAGCATACAGCCCGGCAAACGCATGCTTTCATCCATGACACCTACTATTGTTGAAAAAGATGGGCAGCTATTTATGGTAATAGGTACGCCGGGTGGTGCAACTATCATGACCTCGGTATTCCAAACCATATTAAATGTGATAGATTTTGACCAGGATATGCAACAAGCGGTAACATCAAAGCGTTTCCACTCGCAATGGCTGCCTGATAATGTGGAGATAGAGGCCGGTGCATTAGACACGCTTACCCGACAAAAACTGGAGAAAAAAGGATATAAAATAATTGATTACCGCCCAATTGGCCGGGTTGATGCAATTTTAAAAACCAAATGGGGTTATTATGATGGCGGCGCCGACCCACGTGGTGATGATACTAAACTGGGATGGTAATTTATTAAGTAGTGAATGGTTATAAGGATTTTATATTCACTATTCATAATTAACTACTCACTATTCACCGCTCACCAATAAACTAAAAACATGCGTAACACGATAAAGAGCCAGGAAACCATTGATTATTTTTTAAAAATAGTATGGCAAACTATGGCTAACAGGTATAACCAGATAGTAACCGAGTTCGGCATTACACAATCTATAGGTTACCTGCTTATAAATATTGATGAGAACGAAGGCACTACTGTATCAAAAGCAGCATCGTTATTAGGGCTTAAATCAACCAGCTTGTCGCGCATGCTTAACCAGTTGGAGAAAACCGGGTTAATATACCGCGAGCTGAACCCGGGCGATAAACGTTCGGTAAAAATTTACTTAACTCCCCTTGGCAAAGAGAAAAGACATATGGCCCGTGCTGTTGTAAAACAGTTTAATAATTACCTCAACACGCATATCAATGACAGTGATAAGCAGTATTTAATAGAAATGCTGGAGAAAATAAACCAGCTAACCCTTAATTACAAGCCTGTAAAACCCTAAAAAAGCACCTCTTTTAACAATAAAACACGGTTTAAAGTGTTAGGATAGCATATAAATTGTTAAAAAGTGTTAAGCTGCCGTTTTTGAAATATAAAAGAATAAATTTGCCTTTTGAAAATCAGATGAACAGGGTATTGTTAATTGTCGCGCTTTTTTTTGTTGGTTGCCTGTCGGCATGCCAAAAATCAACAGAAATTGGTGGTAGTGTACAATATAAGGCACAAGCCAAAATTGATGATGCAATAGTAAGCGAGTATATTAAAGATAACAATTTAACTGCGGTGGCAAAAAGAGCAAACGATACTTCGGGTGTATATTATATAGTGATCGATCCCGGAGCTGGAAATACCTTGTTCACCACCTCAACCCAGGTAACGGTTGGCGATACTGGAAGATTGATAACTAAGGGGCTAATTGGCAATGGCAAGTTATTTTACGAAACACAGGAATTTCACCCTACTTACGCGTTGGGCTCAGTAATATTGGGCTGGCAATTGGGCATTCCAACGGTTTTAACCGGTGGAGAGGTAGAATTGATCATTCCATCACGCTATGCATACGGCCCTGTTGCCCACCCTGAATTAGACCAGTATGATCTTGCAAATACCTCCGGGTTACCCGCTAACGCGATACTTGATTTCCGAATAAGACTTTATGATGTAATTAATTAATTAAATGAAACAAACACTTTTTACGCTTTTATTACTTTCTACAATCGCGTTGGTATCCTGCCGAAAAAAGGGAGCCGAACAAAATATCAAACAATATGATGATGCTCAGATACAAAGTTATATAAGCGCCAATGGTATAACAGGTATGGTGAAAGATACTATAGGCCAGGATACTACTGGCATATATTATAAAATACTTACAAGCCCTAAAAACGTATCCACAATTATAGCCGATACCAGCAAAATATCATTTGTATTTACGCTAAAAAGCTTCGACGGTAAATATTCAAGCACCGACACTATTGAAAATCATTACGATGGTTATGTAGGCCATATTACTGCCGATGCGCTGCCGCTTGGCCTTAGGTTAGCCATACTTAACAACTTAAAATACCGCGGTTACAGCATGCGTATACTTATACCATCGCACCTGGCTTATGGTTTATATGGCTATGGCAGCGGTAGTACTGAAAATACATCAAGCAGAATTTCAGGCAACCAATGCCTTGATTATTATGTGCATGTTATTAACAACATAAATGGCCCGGTTGCTGATAACCAGGCAACTTATGATGACCAGACCATTCAGCAATACATGAAACATGAGAATTTTACCGGTTATACAAAAACTGCTACTGGCCTGTATTATAAAATAATAAGCGCCGGCACCGGAACAGAATTCGTAAATCAAAACTCGACACTTGAAGCCACTTATACAGGCATGATATTAAATAACGTACAGTTTGATTCGGGCAACAACGGTGCAGATAGCGTCTCTGTTGAAGTGCCGGACCTAAGACCAGGCCAGCAAGAAGCATTAACACATGCTGTTAAAGGCACACTGATGTCAATGATCCTGCCTTCAGCGCTGGGATATGGCGAATCAGCAGTATCAGGCATACCCGTTAATAGTTGTTTACGTTATGAGTATCAGGTGGTAGATGTTACCCCATAAGAAATATTCTTTCAAGGTTAACTAAGGTTTGGTTAATTATTTTTTATCTTTGCTGGTAATAAATAATTAACCAAACCTTATTCAATTTATGAAAAAAGCAATCTTCTTTATTGGTGCATTATTATGCATTTTTTTTACATTTTCGTTTACAAAAGATAATAGAAAAATTTTGTATGCGTCGCTATTAAAATCACACTTTGATACAAACAGTATCAATAAAAAGGCTATCAAAACTTCAATGCTTTCAGTGCCTCAACCAGTAAATGGGTTTGTACCTTTATTGCGTTACTACAATGCTTCTGCTGGAAAACACTTCTTAACTACTGATCCGAATGAGTTAGGAAATGGGGGAAATGGATGGGTATATGAGAAAACCTTAGGTTGGCTGATTAAAGGAACTAATGTTACTGGAAATGTATATAGATTCTATAGTTCATCGGCTGGCGGGCATTATTATTCATTAAATTCAACACCTCCAAGTGGCTATGTTCTTGAAGGAGTTATAGGTACAGTTCAATATTCACCGCGCAGCTTACAATTACAAGCAATAAGTGAATATTATTCAGCTTCCGAACATGATTATTGTTACACTCTTCCAGATCTTGCTGGAGAAAACTTATCAAGTTATAAATTAGATGGAGTTGCCTTTAACGATGCAATAAATCACGATTAAAATCACTTGAATATTATTTAGCCAATGCGGCTTTAAAAGCCTTTAGGCACCTATCGCGCGCAAAGGCGTGATCAATAATGGGTTTTGGATATTTGCTAAAGTCAGCATATTCCGGAACCCATTTTTTTATGTAGATAAAATCAGGGTCGAACTTTTTAAGTTGTGAATCGGGATTAAAGATCCTGAAATACGGCGCGGCATCCGTACCACTGCCAGCCGACCATTGCCAGCCGCCCACATTACTGGCCATTTCATAGTCGAGCAGCTTACGGGCAAAGTAGCGCTCGCCCCAGCGCCAGTCTATCAGCAGGTCCTTTGTTAAAAAGCTGGCCACTACCATGCGCACCCGGTTATGCATGTAACCTGTAGCATTCAGCTCGCGCATACCGGCATCAACCAATGGAAAGCCTGTTTCGCCATCGCACCAGGCTTTAAATTGTTCCTCATCATTCACCCATTTTATCCTGTCGTACTCCGGCCTGAAGGCATGATCCATAGTTTTAGGAAAATGATGCAGTATCATCATATAAAACTCACGCCATATCAGCTCATTGAGCCAGGTTTTCTCATTATAGCTATTAGCCGTATGCGCCAACTCCCTGATGCTTACCGTACCGAAACGCAAATGCAAACCAATATGCGAGGTGCCAAGCACACCGGGAAAATCCCGCTTTTGGGCATAGTCATTTATTACATCCTTATAACCTTTGCCGGGTATGGGCAGATCACTTTTTTCAAATCCCATATCTTTTAAAGATGGAACAGGTAACGTATCAGCCTTAAATAAATTTTTAAAGTATTTGTTTGTGGGATAAGCTTTCAGGTAAAACGGCTTTAAAGTTTCATACCATTTACGCATGTATGGCGTGTAAACCGTATAAGGCAAACCATCGCTTTTGGCAACTTCGCCCTTCTCAAAAACAACCTGGTCTTTGTAAGTTTTAAAGTTGATGTTATGCTTTTTTAGTTTTTCGGCTATGGCCTCATCACGCTTTTTCGCATAAGGCTCATAATCATGATTGGTATAAACATTAGCAACATCATAAGTTTTTATAATATGATCCCAGGCATGTTCGGCCTTATCATAAAGCACCAATAAAGTACTGCCATGTTTTTTAAGCTCTTTATTGATGTCTTCAATGGTTTGATAAATAAATGTTACCCGTGCATCATCTTTATCTTCCAGCTGATCAAGTATTTCTTTATCAAAAATAAACAAAGGCAAAACCGGGTATTCGCCTTTTAAAGCGCGATACAAGCCTGCGTTATCATCAAGCCGCAGATCACGGCGAAACCAGAAAATATTGATAAGAGTTTTATTCATATTATAATTTTATTAAAATCCTCATTGTCATGCTGAGGAACGAAGCATCTATTTTACACTTCACAGGTTCATCGCTTGCACAATTGAACGCGGATAATTTCTTCGCTATCGCTACCCATGACAGAATTAAAAAATAGGTCATTTCACCTTCACAGTCCACGGATTTTAAAACTCAGAATGACAAAGTTCTCCCTCCACTATTTGTGTCCCCACCATGGGTGTTCGGAAGATTTATTTATTACATATATTGAGCGTAGGGTCACCCTGAGGCACTCGAAGGGTAAGCGTAAAGGCCATTGCCCACATGCTTCGAGTGCCTCAGCATGACCCCTTTTTTTGAATCTTCCGAACACCCATGGTGAGAACACAAACAATGGGATATATTTTATGCGCTACTGAAACACGAAACATCTATTACAAACCACTACGATAACTATCCATAAATATCCTTCAACGCATCTTCCAGTACTGGGTACTCAAATTTAAACCCGTTCTCCTCTATTTTTTGTGAGGATACTTTTGTACTGCCTAATACAATCATACTCATCTCACCCAATAAAAGGTTCAGCGCAAATGCAGGCACTTTCGGCGCCCATAATGGTTTGCTCAACTGTTTGGCAACCGCCCGGGTCATTTCTTCATTAGTTACCGGTGTTGGCGCTGCCATATTAAATGTACCGGTTAATTTGTTGTGCATAATGGCATACAGATATAGCTTTTCTACGTCGTGCCAATGTATCCAGGGGATCCACTGCTTACCATCGCCCAATGGCGAACCAACATACCATTTTACCGGCGTAGCCAGCTGCGGTAAAGCGCCACCTTTTTTATTGAGGACTACACCCGTTCTGAACTTTACAATACGCAAGCCTAAATCTTCGCCTTCGTCAACAGCCTTTTCCCAGGCTATGCAGCATTCAGCCAGAAAATCATCCGATGGTTTGCTGTCTTCGGTTAACAATACATCGCCCCTGTCGCCATAATAACCTGTAGCCGATGCGGATATAACGGAAGTTATCTTATGCTCTTTTTTCCTCAGCAACTCATATATTAAGCGTATTGATTTGGTGCGGCTTTCAACCAGTTCCTGTTTGCGCTTATTCGTCCAGCGCTTGTCTGCAACTCCCGCTCCGGCTAAGTGAATTATAGTATCAACGCCATCAATACAGGCCTCATCTATTTCTCCTTTATGCACATCCCACAAATAGGTTTTTACCCGTAGGTCTTTCCCCTGTGTACGGCTTAAATGGCTTACCTCGTACCCTTTGGCTAACAGCAGCTTTGTTAAGTTACCCCCTATCAGTCCCGATCCGCCTGTTAATAATATATGCTTTTGCATTTTATGTATATTCAGCTGCCTAAGCAGTTAGTACTTTATAATTGATGATCTGTTTTGCCATGCCTTTAAATATAAACAAATGGAACGGCAGCATGCTATACCAGTACAGCCTGCCCAGCAAGCCATTAGGCCTGAAGGTAGCTATTTGGCTTAACGTACTTTTATTATTTCTTTCGATAATCTTAAATTCCAGCCAGGCCTCGCCCGGTAGTTTCATTTCGGCATAAAGCAACAGGCGCTTGTTTACATTATCGGCCAGCAAAACCCGCCAAAAATCTATCACATCGCCCGGCGAAACATTTACACTACTGGTACGCCCCCGGCGCAGGCCCACCCCGCCAACCATTTTATCCAGGAAACCACGAATACCCCAGATCCAGTCCCAATAATACCAGCCCCGGTTGCCGCCGATGGCCATAATGTTATTAAGTACCGGTTTGGTGTCGCCGGTAATGGGTAATTTAACTTTATATTCCAGTGTACCATTTTGCGGCACCTTTATCTGATCCATAAAACCGGAATTAAGGTATCCCATGTTCAGGGCATCTTTCCAGCTCGAAACAATGGAATTTTGTTCAATTTTATTAAAAGCCAGTTTCAATGCCTCATTATAAGTAAGGCATTCGCGCTTTACAACCTCGTCAATAGCATGGTCTTTAACAATGGTTTCGTTCTTCATGCTATCAACCAAACTTTGCGCCAATTGGTAACTGGTTGAGGTAACAAAATACAGCCAGTATGATGATATTTTGGGCGACAAGAACGGTATAGTGATAATATAACGCTTCAGCTTGCGCACTTTGGCATAGCCGAGCATCATCTCCTTAAAAGTGAGTATATCCGGCCCGCCGATGTCAAAGGTTTTGCCGAGTGCTTTTTCATTCAGCAGCACACCATCCAAATAGCCTAAAACATCGCGGATGGCTATGGGCTGGCATTTGGTATTCACCCAGCGCGGCACGGTCATTACAGGGAGCTTTTCGGTCAAATCGCGAATGATCTCAAATGATGAACTGCCCGAACCGATAATAATGGATGCCCGTAAAACTGTTAGCGCCGCAGTGGCATCCTTCAGCACATCCTCCACATGCCTGCGCGAAAGCAAGTGTTTGGATAGGCCGGTATCATTAGTAATACCACTTAGGAATATAACCTGCTTACAATGGGTCTTATTTAATTCGGCTACATAGTTTTCTGCTGATGCGGCTTCAAGTTTGGCAAAATCCTCATTCTGGGTCATGGAATGGACCAGGTAGTACGATGCATCAATATCCGCAGGAAAAGCCTCGATCTTATCTTTATGCAACAGGTCGCCTTGCAAAAGAGTAACCCTGTCGCTGTAATCGCTATGTTCATGAAAGCGGCGCGTATCCCTTACCAGGCAAACCACGGTATGCCCTTTATCTAAAAGAATGGGAATTAGCCTTGTACCTATGTAACCGTTTGCGCCTGCTATCAATACTTTCATCTACTTGCAACAATGCAAAGTGTAAGGTGTTTCATATCACCTATTCTTAATTGGAGTAAGATATTGATTTATGCGTCTACACTATCCTGCACCACTATTCTGGCACACAACGGCTTGGCGTAATTTTCTACAAATATTAAGTGTGTAGGATCATCCTGGTAAGCATCCTGTGCTGACTTGTCATCAAATAAAATAAGTAAGGATGCGTCATATGAACGGTCAATCACCTCGCGGTTGGTATCAGCTGGCACGCCAACGTGAATATCGCGGATATGAGAAATCGGCTTTAACAAATTTAAACCCTCAATAAGCTTGGTTTGGTCGGCTTTATCCTTGAGCCAAAAATGCACGTGGTGTACGAATGTGTTGTTTAGTGACATGGTTAAAATATTTTATCAAATATATGATTCAAAGCTATTTTATTTAATTCAAAAGCGATGGCCTGTGCGATTCCTTCCCTGGGGAAGGAGGAGGTAGGGGTTTGATGAATTTGCTTAGTATCGTGCAGAAACCCCTCCCTGCCTTTGCACACATTCCAGCTCACCCCTCCCGCGGGGAGGGAACTGAAACTAATTCAAAGATATTAAGCAAATTGCCAACTGACTAAACAAACTGCTCGGTAACATGCGGTTTAAACGTATCTGTTTTCACCTTTGCTTTTAACTCATGCAGTATATTGTATAAGCCGAAATTGGTACGGTTTACATATATAAAGTGTTTAACGCCCCGGGCCTGTTTAAACTCCGGCATTTTGGAGATCTTTTCGCCGAAGGCATACAGTTCATCAAAGAACCTGGTTTGCCCAAAATCAAAACTGTTATCAATATAAGGCATAGCAAACAGACTGATCATCTGTTTATACATCCCATAAAAAAACTCCACATGTTGTGGGGTATCATCGGGATGGATCATTTCCAGCAGCCGGAAAGCCTTAATGGTTTCTTCTTTATTATCCAGTAAATTAGTGGAGGTAAGCGAAAAGAACGGAGCATAAAAATCGTCCGGCATTTCTTTTATACAGCCAAAATCAATTACCCCAAGTTTACCTTCCGGTGTGATCATAAAGTTACCGGGATGCGGATCGGCATGCACGGCCCGTAACTCATGCTGCTGAAAATTATAGAAATCCCACAGCGCCTGCCCTATGGTATTACGCAGTTCCTGCGATGGGTTGGTAGCTAAAAACTCCTTTAAATGGATCCCTTCCAGCCAGCTCATGGTGATGATGCGTTTGCTGGATAGCTCCGGATAATACGTTGGGAATACTACATTATCCAAATTAGCGCAGGCAGTTGAAAATTCAATTGATCGGCGAATCTCCAGTTCGTAATCGGTTTCCTCCAATAAACGTTCTTCCACCTCGCGCATATAAACATCCAGTTCCTTTTCACTCATGCCCAATAAACGGAACGCAAAAGGTTTAACCAGCTTCAGGTCGGATGATATAGAATCGCCCACACCGGGGTATTGAATTTTTACAGCAAGCTTCTTTCCTTTTAATTCCGCCTCATGCACCTGCCCTATTGATGCGGCGTTGGTTGATCGCAGGTTAAATTTATCATAGATCTGCTCCGGCGTTTTGCCAAAGTATTTCTTGAAAGTTTGCACAATCAGCGGCCCTGAAAGCGGCGGCGCATTGTATTGAGATTGTGAAAATTTATCAACGTAGGCCTGCGGCAGCAGGTTCTTATCCATACTCAGCATTTGAGCAACCTTTAGGGCGCTGCCCTTCAACTCACTTAGTGATTCATAAATATCGGAAGCATTATCCTCGTTCAGCTCGCTCCTATCCATATCAGGGTTGAACAGTTTTTTTGAGTAATGCTTTATATAATTACCACCAACCTTTATCCCGGTCTTTACAAACCGGCTTGATCGTTGTACTTTGCTGGTGGGTATACTATTTTGTTCTTTTGGCGTATCGCTCATGCTAATTCATAGTTTTTAGTTCATGATAAAAAGTAAATCATAATTCATCAACATAATCAGGCCATGAACTACTAACCATCAACCAATGAACTACTCAAATAACGCAGCCAGTTTTTGCACAGTAAGCTCTGTATAATCATTAATTATCAAGCCCGATGGCTGTAACTGATCTGCGGTGTGGCCCGTGGTAATGCCTACCACTTTCATGCCAGCCGCATTAGCGGCCTTAATGCCTGCCAGCGAATCCTCAAAAACCACACAATCTTCGGGCCGGGCTTTCAGTTCTTCTGCTGCTTTTAAAAATATCTGCGGATTAGGTTTGCCCTTGCTTACCCTGCTCCCGTCAATTATCGCTTCAAAATCACCACGGATGGGGATCTTGTTCAGTATAAAATCAATATCCTCCATAGTTGCCGATGAAGCCATGGCCATTTTTATCCCTGCATCTTTTAAGGATGTCAAGAAATTCTCCAACCCATTTATCGGCGCTAAAAATGGCGCGTATATTTCACGGTAATAACCTTCTTTTTCTTCGAGCAAGGCATGTAATCCGGCTTCGTCATACTTATCGCCGAATAACCTTCTCAGGGTTTCAATTATCGGCACCCCGCTAATTTCTGTTCTATAAGTTTCTAATGTTAATGTGCCCAGGTCGTGTTTTTTAAAAAGGGCCTGCCATGATTTAAAATGATATGGGGTGTTATCAATTAAGGTACCGTCCATATCAAAAATTGCGGTAAAGTTTTTCAAAGGTTGATGTGTGTGATTATATTATTAAATATTGTCATTGCGAGGAGGTGAGCCTGTCCTGAACTTGTTTCAGGAACGCGGCAATCTCGTAGCGTTCCATATGCAAGCGACGAGGTTGCCACGCTATCGCTCGCAATGACATAATGTATTGTAAATAGTGAATTAAAGCTGCCCGAAACCCATCTGTTCTTTCATACCGCCGTTCTTAACCAAAAACCTGCCGTACTCAAAAAGATTATCAATAGGCGAACGCTGGAACAGATCGAAGGTTACATTAACACCTTTTTCAATGGCCTCGTCGGTTTTCTCAAACCCGGTTGAGTTATCATTGATCCAGAAGTGTAGCACGAAGCCAAACTGTACCCATAAGGCATCCTTATATTTTTTGGAGAAGAACCTGCGGTCGGATAGTTCGCCGCTTTCAATACCTTCTTTTATGATCTCTTCGGCAAAGCCTTCAAAAACCTCTTTCAACTTTTCAAACACGCGTGGAGTGGTAAAACTTTTAGGCTGCTGCTTTATGCTGTACACCGCAAAACTGCGGCTGCTTTTCAGCTGTTCAAAAAAGGCATAGAAGTAGGATAAACCTTTCTCGCGCGAAGAATATTCATGCCAAACCTGCTGGCCTCTTATCTCAATAAGCGTATTGAGCGCGAAACCCGCCCATATGCTCTGCTCCAAAGCATCAAATGAGCCAAAGTGCTGGTAAAACTCAGCCTCGGTCATTTTATTTTTTTTGGCGAAGATATATACCGATTTAGGCTGTGCGCCTTCTGTCAGTACAAAATCAATGTAAGCCTTTCTTATGCCTTCAATAGTTGCCATAATTTGTAAATTATAGTATAAAATTAGCGTTTATTAAGTATCAATTTGTCATACTTATCTATAATTAAACGACTGGCCTGCACATATGTTTCATACCGCCTAATATATAAGACGGCTTTATAATTCCTGAAAAAACAAGTGTTGAAACATGCTTAAATGTTGAGAAGATGTCAAATATTAGCTATAAATGCAAAAAAGATAGAAATATTTGCAACTTTTGTAATCTACTATTAATTTGCTGGGGCTTCATATAAGATGAGTGGAAAAACAATCCTGGTTTGGTTCAGAAACGATTTACGGATACACGACAACGAAATATTGTTAGAAGCTATACGTAAGGCCGATAATGTATTACCGGTTTATTGCTTTGATCCCTATTACTTCACCAAATCCCCGTCGGGCGAACCAAAAACCGGCAACCTGCGTGCCCGTTTTCTGTTGGAATCTGTTGCCGATCTGCGTAAAAACCTGCAGGCACGTGGTTCTGAACTTATCATACGTACCGGCAATCCTGCTGAAATACTCCCGCAATTAGCCGAAGAATACCACGTAAGCGAGGTATACCATCACCGCGAGGTAGCATACGAAGAAACTGATATATCCGAAGCTGTTGAAGCTGCTTTATGGAAGATAAGGCTAAATCTCAAACATTTTATAGGCCATACACTATATCATAAAGAAGACTTGCCATTCCCTATAAAAGATATACCCGACAGCTTTGCCATCTTTAAAAAGAAAATAGAGCGCGACAGTGATGTTCGCCCTTTTGCAAGCACACCAGAACACATCATTACACCCGAAATAACCGATACAGGTGAAATACCAACCCTTCAGCAATTAGGTCTGGATGAACCTGTGGATGATCCCCGGGCAACTATCAAATTCATTGGCGGCGAAACAGAGGCCTTAAAGCAACTGGAACAATATTTTATACAGACCGACCAATTAGGCAAGCAGAAACCAAAGAACGGATCAGCAAGCTCATGCATATCGTCCCACTTGTCGCCATGGATAGCATTGGGCTGTATATCATTGCGCCAGGTATATTGGGAGGTGTTAAAACATGAAGGCAATACGCATAATAACAGTCCGCTGGTGCTGGAATTGCTTTGGCGCGATTACTTCAGGTTCATGTTTAAAAAGCACGGCCAAAAATTCATCTCCGCCAAAGAAAACGATAACAGCGCTGATTTTGCCGCCAACCAGGATGAGCTTTTCGGCAAATGGAAAAACGGCACTTCCGGCGTTGCCCTGGTTGATGCCATTATGCACCAGCTAAACGCTACCGGTTACATTAATAATTACAGCAGGCAAATTGTAGCAGGCTATTTGGTAAGCGTACTTAAAGTAGACTGGACCAAGGGTGCTGCTTATTTTGAGGAACAACTGATCGATTATTCGCCTGCCAGCAACTGGGGAAACTGGGCTTTTATAGCCGGTATAGGCAACGACCCGCGCGACAGCCGTTACTTTAACATTGCCAAACAGTTGAATGATCTCGATACAAAAAATGATTTTATTACTACCTGGCTACCCGAGCTAAAGGATATAAGTGCACAATACGCGCCTGTCACGCATTAGTAAATTATTAACAGGGAAGTAACATTCCGGCTTTTATATCGTCTATCTATTATAACTGTTCATCATGAACTCTTTTGAAGAATATACCGTAATAATTGGCTTGCTTGCAGTAATGTTCGAAGGCCTTTCCTACCTGCGCGATTATGTGCACAAACTCCTGCATTAATTTATTTTTTTCTGAAAATTTATATAACGTTTTTTTACTTCATACGTTAAACCTGTACGTCGGTTTTAACTCCTATTTCAAAACAGTATAATTTTTATGGCAACCTCATTTCTCAATTCAGGGTAAAATATAAATGTTTTTTATCAATTAATTTAAAAGTATGTAAGCCGTTATGCTTACTTTTGTACGTTTTTAAGAATGATTACATGGATCGCCTAAATTATATAAATAGCGCAAACGCAGCCTTTATTGACTCCCTATATCAAGAATATCAACAGGACCCCGAATCGGTTGATTTTGGATGGCAAAAATTTTTCGAAGGATTTGATTTCGGAAGAGGTTCTGAAGCACCTGCTGTAAGCGCTGATACTCCCGAGCATTTTCTGAAAGAGATCAATGTTTTAAACATGATCAACGGCTACCGTAACCGTGGCCACCTGTTTGCAACCACCAACCCCGTGCGCGAACGCCGCAAATATTACCCGGGCAAGGAACTGGAAACTTTTGGTTTGAGCAATGCTGATATGGACACCGTATTTAACGCCGGTGTTGAAGTTGGTATTGGCCCTGCTTCGTTAAGGGATATCCGCCAGTTGTTGGAAGATACTTATTGCCGTAACATTGGTGCCGAGTACCGTTATGTGCGCAACCCGATAAAAGTGAAGTGGTTTGAAGACCGGATGGAAAAAAGCCGCAACACGCCATCATTCAGCATTGAGCAAAAAAGGCTGATGTTTGACAAATTAAGCCACGCGGTTATTTTCGAGAACTTTTTAGGCACCAAATTCCTGGGCCAAAAACGTTTCTCATTAGAAGGTGCCGAAGCTTTGATACCTGCATTGGATTCTGTTATCCAAAAAGGGGCAACCTTGGGTATCGATGAGTTTATCATCGGTATGGCTCACCGCGGCCGTTTAAACGTACTGTCAAACATCATGGAAAAAACTTATAAGGAGATTTTCTTTGAGTTTGAGGGTAAAAATTACGATGAGGATTCATCATTTAGCGGCGACGTAAAATACCACCTGGGTTACTCAACTGATGTACAGGCTATCAACGGTAAAAATGTTCACCTGAGCCTTTGCCCTAATCCTTCGCATTTAGAAGCAGTTGACCCGGTTGTTGAAGGTTTAACACGTTCAAAAATTGATTTCAAATACAAAGGTGACCATACCAAAATAGCTCCGATATTAATTCATGGCGATGCTTCAGTAGCTGGCCAGGGAATTGTGTACGAGGTATTGCAGATGGAAAAACTGGATGGCTACCGCACAGGTGGTACCATACATTTGGTTATCAATAACCAGATCGGTTTCACCACTAATTATATTGATGCGCGTTCAAGTACTTATTGTACCGACGTTGCTAAAACAGTATTATCACCTGTTTTCCACGTTAATGGTGATGATGTTGAAGCTTTGGCTTACGTGGTAAACCTGGCAATGGAATACCGCCAGGCATTTCATGATGATGTGTTTATAGATATTTTATGCTACCGCCGCTACGGGCATAATGAGGCTGATGAGCCTAAATTTACCCAGCCGGTATTATATAAAGCTATTGATGCGCATGAAAACCCGCGCGAGGTTTATCTCAAAAAATTAATAGCTGAAGGCAGCATTACCGAACAGCTGGCTAAGGATACTGAAAAGAAATTCCGTGATCTGTTACAACAGCAGTTGGATGAATCAAAGGCAGAAGAACGCTTTACCGATACCATTGCGATGTTTAACGGTGCCTGGGAAGGCCTGCATATTGCCACCGAAAGGGAAGCAATGGCAAAAACAGATACGGCTATTTCAAAAGAAGAATTAATACAGATTGGTGAGGTGTTAACTCAATTGCCAAAAGATAAAGCGTTCTTTAAAAAGATTGAGAAATTATTTCAGGACCGCAACGCCATGGTTAACAAAACCGGCGTGTTTGACTGGGCCATGGGCGAGTTGCTTGCCTACGGCAGTTTATTAAAAGACGGTCACCCGGTTAGGTTAAGCGGCGAGGACGTTAAACGCGGTACTTTCTCACACCGCCATGCAGTATTAACACTGGCTGATTCTGAAGAAGAATATACGCCACTGGATAATGTGAGCGCTGAAACAAAATTCAGCATTTATAACTCTTTATTATCTGAATACGGCGTTTTAGGTTTTGAATACGGTTATGCTTTAGCAAACCCTAATGCCTTAACCATTTGGGAAGCACAGTTTGGCGATTTCGTAAATGGCGCACAAATTATTGTTGACCAATACATAGCCAGTGCCGAAACAAAATGGCAGCGTGGTAATGGTTTGGTAATGTTATTGCCCCATGGTTATGAAGGCGCAGGCCCCGAGCACTCATCAGCACGTATTGAGCGCTTTATGGAGCTTTGTGCCGATAACAATATCCAGGTTGCAAACTGTACTACCCCGGCCAACTTCTTCCACATATTACGCCGCCAGATCTATCGCGATTTCCGTAAACCGCTAATAATATTTACACCTAAGAGCCTGCTCCGCAGCCCTAAATGCGTGTCGCCAATTGCTGAGTTTACTGAAGGTAAGTTCCAGGAGGTGATAGATGATACTTATGCTGATGCTAAAAAGGCTAAACGCGTATTATTCTGCTCAGGTAAAATATATTATGATCTGCTGGAGAAACAGCAAACCGATCAGCGTAAGGATGTGGCTATAGTGCGTGTTGAACAGTTATACCCTACCCCGGTACAGCAAATGGCTAAAATAAAAGCCAAATACAGCAAAGCCAATGAGTTTATATGGGTACAGGAAGAACCTGAGAATATGGGCGCATGGCCATATATGTGCCGCAAATTCCGCAAGGAAGATGTGCTTAAACTGGATGTGATATCACGTATTGAAGGCAGCAGTACAGCTACAGGCTTTGCTAAACAACATACCGCGCAACAACTGCACATCATTTCAAAAGCGTTTGAATCACCAGTTGGCCCTGAGTTAAAAGAAAAAATCAAGAAAACAACACAAAAAATGGCTACGGCCAACGCAGATTAATATTTGTGAATGGTGAACGGTGAGCAGTGAATTGTTAAAACAACCACTCACCATTCACTACTCACTACTCACACAAACATAACAACATGAGTTTAGAGATCAAAGTTCCGCCGGTAGGCGAATCAATTACCGAAGTTACCCTGTCATCATGGCTAAAAAAAGATGGTGATACCGTGAAAATGGATGAAGTGA
>JAMFSA010000060.1 GCA_026225055.1 Mucilaginibacter xinganensis
CATTACCTGCAGGCTTACAAAGTTTTCAGATGCGATAAGCTCAATGCCTTCTTCCTGGCGTTGCTGTTCTTCGTCTAATAATTTGAATATTAATTTGTCTCTTTTCATTGTGATGCTTAAACGCCGCAAAGGTAGCAAAAAGCTAAAAGTTAAAAGGTTAAAGCTTAAAGGTTTTTTTACGCTGATGTCAATTTCTGCACTTTTAACTTTAAACGCACAACTTTCAACTTATCATCATTCGCTCCTCAAACTCTTAATCGGGTTGGCGAAAGCAGCTTTTATGGTTTGGAGGATAATTAATACACCAGTGATAAATATCAGTAGGGTTATAGATAATATAAAAGGCGACGCGCTGATATTGATGCGGTAGGCGTAATCACTCAGCCATTTTTGCATAATTAAATAAGCCAGCGGACAAGCAATTACCCCGGCTATCAGCACTACGCCTAAAAAATCTTTCAGGAACAGCGTTGTAATGCCCGCGACTGATGAACCAAGTACCTTGCGGATACCTATTTCTTTAGTACGTTTTTGTATACTGAGTGATATTAAGCCCAATACGCCGAGCAGCACAATTATAATAGATAACACAGTGGCAATATAGGCCGCCTTTTGCAGCTGGATCTCGGTTGTGTATATTCGGGTAAGGGCATCATCCATAAAATGATACTCAAAGGGTTCGCCGGGTAATAGTTCCGCCCATTTCTTTTGTAATGCTTCCGCGCTTTTTTGTAGATCGCCGGGTTTAACCTTGAATGAAAAATAGCGGTAAAAAGGCGACCTGTTTACATTAATAAAGGTAATAGGTAATATTTTAGCCTGCATCGACCCAAAATGAAAATCGGCAGTAACACCACAAACAGTGAATGGCTGATCCCAGTACATGATCTTGTGCCCAATAGCGTCACTGGCGTTACTCCAGCCCAACGCTTTTGCCTCCGTTTCATTGATCACTATCTGGGTTGAATCCGCAATATTGTAAACCGGGCTAAAAAATACGCCTGCTTTTAAGGGAATATTATAGGTAGCCGCGTATTGGTTATCTGCTGTTAAGGCCTGCGTAGTTACGGCGTGCGCTGGATCTGCTCCCTGCCTGTATACAGGCACACTGCCGCCATTGATCCCGTCGGGGATCTCAAACGAAAGCGAAACACTGTTTACCTGCGGCATTTGCGCGAACTGGTAACGGATAGCCTCCATCTTTTTTACGCCACGTGCCGACCAGTCGCGGGGCAACTGCGCATACACTACATAATCCTTGTTATAGCCCAGGTTACTACTGAAAAAAAGGCTGATCTGCTGCGAAATAATTACTACGCCAATAAAAACCACAGCCGCTGTTGCAAACTGAAATGCCACCAGCGTTTTGCGAAACAGCACACTCTCTTTTACCGTGGTTAGTTTTCCTTTTAAGGAGTCGACAGATTTTAGGGCCGATAAAACCAGCGCCGGATAGATACCTGCAAGCAAACCGATCAGCAAAGCGAATATAAACGGCAGCGGGAAAAAGTATATAGGAAAACCAAGCAGGCTCATGATGTTCCTGCCCAAAGCTGCGCCAAAATACGGCCGGGCTACGGTGTAGATGACAAGCGCTAAAACAGTTCCCAGCATCACCATTAATACCGATTCGGTAAGAAATTGCCATACCAACTGCTTGCGTAAACCACCCATTACCTTGCGCACACCCATCTCTTTCATACGGCCCGAAGCACGGCCTATGCAAATGTTTACAAAGTTGATAACCGCCATCAGCAAAATAAACAGGGCGATGCAAGAGAGCGTCCAGGTCATTTTTTTAATGGTGCCGTTATTGGCCAGCAGGTTATAATCCTTCATCTTTACCAGGTAAGGCGTAAGGTTTTGGTTAATATCATCCGACGCGTTCTTCTTTAGCAAAACCAGCATGGCTCGCTCTACCGCTTTAGGATCGGCACCTTGTTTTAGTTCGATATGATCAATAGTAGCCGAATTATCCCATCCATCCATACCACGCTGAAAGAACTTATTGGTACTCGCATTGAAAAAGAACGGTATATTCCTGCCATTTAAGTCGGTAATGGTATTGCGTGGCAGTGCATCTAATACTCCGGTGACCATAAAATCATGGCTATCACCTGCGAAACTTTCAAAATTTAAGGTCTGGCCTACCACATCAGTTTTGTCGAAATATTTTTTGGCCATCTCCGCTGTTATCACTACGGTGTAAGGTTCTGTTAAAGCTGTTTTCGCATCGCCATAAAGCAACTTAAAACCATACATATTTAATAAGGTGCTATCGCCCACCTGCAAGCTTTCGCGAAAATGCCGGTCGCCTTTGGCAACGTTGGTAAAGGCAGGGTCGGAGTTGTAATAGTTGGCTACCAAACCAGGATAGTTATCCTTTAATGCCCGTGAAAGTTGCGCAATGGATGTATAATCGGCACCCATGCCAGCATCTTTCCACTTACTCATGATGATGTATTGGTTGTCGGCATTCTTCAACTGCTGGTTCACCTGCAGCTCGCCCCATACATACGCGCCGATAAGCAACGTAAAAGCTATGCCTACCGAAAGGCCAAATATGTTAATAAGAGAAAAAACTTTGTTCTTCCAAAGGTTTCTCCAGGCGATTTTGAAGTAGCTTTTTAACATGGGATAAGGGATTGATTTATAAAGGGGAAGATACGGAAAAGCTGGGATTTGTGAGGGTATTACGGATAATATTTCACGGTATGTAGCTTGTGTAGATATAGATCGCGATTTACTTATCGCTCGCAGCCGCTCATTGCCGCGGAGGCTTAGTCCTTTTGTCTTCGCCACAAAAGAACCAAAAAGTCAAGTCAGTAGAAATGCTTCTTTGCCGCACAAGGCCATTGCCCTGCAAATCAGGCAAAACCTGGGCTGCTATATTTTCACCCTGCTATTGCGCACAAGGCCCCATCGTTTTGCCTACTTTCGCCCGAAGCTGTTCTACTGACGGAAAAGAAAAAGCGTGGGACTCTGACAACAAGGGCGGGCCAGCGTAGAGGCGGGAATGACGGTTTAGCTTTTTGGGTGATGTGAGGAACGAAGTGACCGAACAGCGAAAAAAGCGTGAAGAACCAGCAGGGAGCGTGGAAGCATCCTTGTTGTCTTGACTTTTTTGGTTACTTTTTGTGTCAAAGACAAACGGCGGAGCCCTCTTGAGCGCCTTAAAAAAACAAACAACCTGCGAAAAAAAGTGACTTCTTAGCGAAAAGCGATACCATGCGATAAGTCTACAACTATGCATAGCCGCCCTGTACAGTCGGGGATTGCCTCGTTCCTCGAATGACGCTCGGAGACTAACAATCTCATTTAAATCAAATAAATCCTAAAAATCCTGGTTCCTCATAAACCTAATCACATCCTCTTCCGTACCCGTAAAAGCGCCGGTAGCTGCTGTTTTCAAACCGGATATAGCAGCTGCAAATTCGCCTGATTGCTGTATATCAAACCCATTAACACGTTTGTATAAATAGCCAGCCATATAGGTATCACCACAACCTGTGGCATCAACAATTACTTTTGGCGAATAGGCCGGGATGGTGTAGGAATTGCCATCGCTGTAGATCCATGAACCGTGACTGCCATTAGTGATCACTATTTCTTTTACACCCCAGTCGGTCAATTGTTTAACGCCATCATTTATGTCCTCACAACCTGTTAACGCGCGGAGCTCGGCAACATCGGCTTTCAGGATATCTATATAGGGCAGGATCTCTTTTTTTGCGGACCAGTCGGTGGCATATACTTTTTGGTTTTCAACCTTGCGCAGGTAGCCCTGTACATCCAGACTGATCAATCCTTTACCTGCGATACTTTTAACAAATTCAGCCGAAAAATCATTAGCCAGCAATGGGCCGAGGTGGAATATTTTGGCGTTTACCGATTGTAATTGCTCTGATTTGAAAGGATCGGCAACCTGTAATACATTTTGGGTGCGCTCATCCTGGTTTTCGCCGTAGATATTTTCAAAGTAAACGGTATGGGCGCTGGGTTGTACCTTTATTTCGATGCCTTTATCGCGCAGGTCGTTCACGTAATGCATTTCAGTTTCTGCAAGGGCGGTAACCAGCAGGTACTTTACATCGAGCTTATTGAGCCCGTATGAGAAATAAAAAGCGGTGCCACCCGGCATGTATAGGGTGGTTTGGGTGTTTACTACTTTATCAGATGTGATGTGGCCTATGCAGCAAATATCATACATGGCGGCAAAAATAGTAATTTGTGTTTAGTGATTGGAGATTAGAGGGATATCATGAGATTTCTATTACCAATAAGATCGGGCTCAGCCCTTGCGATTTCTTCTTTTTGGAAAAAAGGTAGAGGTTGGTTGTATCTTTCATAGGTAGAGAACTCCACCCTGCCTTTGCACACATCTCAGCCGCACCCCTCCCGTTGGAGGGAATTGTACACTGTTTGGAAAAACATCCTAAAAATCGGCCAAATCCGTTTAATCCTGGTTCCCTCTTGCCGAGATCCAAAAATTATTATACCCCAAGCCAATCTGTATCTCCACCAGCTCCTGTTGTAGCATTTCGAGCATGGCTAAAAAGTTATATACAAAATGCACCTTATTTTCGGAGTTGGATGCCATGGCTTTAAAATCAAGCATAGTGTTGATCTTTAACAGCTGGCTTATGGCTGCCTTTTGTTTTTCGATGGTGTAGGGATATTGTACAATGGTGTGGGTAACCTGCTTTTCGCGCAACTCATAGTTGCGGGTCATGCGTTCGTAAACCATCATGAGCTTATACAGGCTTATTTCCTGCAATTCATCACCAGGGAGGGCCACTTTTTCCACCTGCTCCAGGTCGCCGTTGATGTTGCCGCGTTTTTCCTGCATAAAGCGTTCATCTTCAAACGGGCGCAGCTCTTCGCATACTACCTTTATCTTTTTGTATTCTATCAGCTTTTGTATCAGATCCTCTTTATGGTCAATCTCGTTGCCAGCCTCATCTACCTCGTATCGCGGCAGCAACATTTTTGCTTTTATGCGCATCAGGGTGGCGGCTACATAAATAAACTCACTGGCAATTTCCATATCGAGGCTGGACATGTGGTGTATGTAGTTCAGGAAATCGTCGGCAATGCGGGCGATGGGGATATCGTGGATATCAAGTTCATCACGCTCAATAAAAAAAAGCAAAAGATCAAACGGACCTTCAAATTGGGGCAACCTGATCTCAAAACTTTCTTCTGTCATTTGCCTCAAATTAAGCTAAATATCATCAAAAAATAAAATCAAAAAAATGGCGTGCTCTCGCAGAGTTGACTCACCCCGACTACGCTACGCTGGTCGACCCTCTCTAGCGCAAGCGGTAAAGAGGGTAAGGAATATTTTTTTTACCAGTTGGCTAAAGCCAACGGCAATGAAATAAATAAAACAATTTTATTAATACTTACCCTCTTTGCGGTTTACCGCAGAGAGGGTCGACAAGCGCAGCGTAGTCTGGGTGAGTCAAACGGAGCGCATTAAATCCGTGCATTAGTGATAGAAGCGGATACCGGCCTTGTGACTAATGCCTGTGCAGTATGAGCGGATAGCACGGGCCGCAGGCAATGCCCAAAACATACGCTATATTATAGGTAAACAGGATAACGGAAACTGTATCGAAATGATAAAAACTTACGAAGTTTTAAAAACTTCGTAAGTTTAAGATATGGACAATAAGACGGTGAAATCCCGTTCATTCTCACCTCAATATAAAATCTCTAACAAAAAAATAATTAACGCTCAGTTTATCTTATTTTTAACAATTAAATAACTTACTTTGTAAGTTTAAATATTCTGACTAATGGCAATGCAGGTACCGGCCGGTAATTTATTACAAAATATTCAATACCCCTCTGATTTAAAGAAACTTACCGAGGACCAACTTGAACAAGTTTGCCAGGAGCTGCGCCAATATATTATTGATGTTGTTTCGGTAAATGGCGGCCACTTCGCGGCCAGTTTAGGTGTTGTTGAATTAACCGTTGCCCTGCAGTATATATTGAATACCCCGTACGATCAACTGGTTTGGGATGTGGGCCACCAGGCTTACGGTCATAAGATATTAACCGGTCGCCGCGATCAATTCCATACCAACCGTATTTACAAGGGCATCAGCGGTTTCCCCAAACGTTCAGAAAGTATTTATGATGCCTTTGGTGTAGGCCACTCTTCTACCTCAATTTCGGTAGCGTTGGGTATGGCTGTTGCCTCGCAATATAAAGGCGAAACCGACAGGCAGCACGTTGCCGTAATTGGCGATGGTGCCATGACCGCCGGTATTGCCTTTGAAGCGCTGAACCATGCTGGAATAGAAAACTCGAACCTGCTGGTTATTTTGAACGATAACAACATGGCGATAGACCCCAACGTGGGGGCTTTGAAAGAATATCTAACAGATATTACCACCTCTAAGCCGTACAACCGCTTCAGAGACGATATCGCGCATGTACTGAATAAACTATCAGCTATAGGGCCCGATGCTTTTAAAATAGCTAAAAAGATAGAAAAAAGCATTAAAGGAACCCTGCTTAAACGCAGCAACTTTTTTGAGGCACTGCAATTCCGCTATTTTGGGCCGATTGACGGGCATGATGTAAAACATCTTGTTAAGGTATTGAACGACCTGCGCGATATACCAGGACCAAAGCTATTGCATTGCATCACCACAAAAGGTAAGGGCTATGCACTGGCCGAAAAGGACCAGACCAAATGGCACGCTCCCGGCTTGTTTGACAAGATAACCGGCGAGATCAAAAAAACAAAGTACGATAAGCCACAACCGCCTAAATACCAGGATGTATTTGGCCATACCATTATTGAGCTTGCCGAGCAGAACCCTAAAATTATGGGTATTACTCCTGCTATGCCATCGGGCTGTTCATTAAACCTGATGATGAAGGCTATGCCGAACCGTGCGTTTGATGTGGGTATTGCCGAGCAGCATGCCGTTACATTTTCCGCAGGTTTAGCTACACAGGGATTGATCCCTTTCTGTAACATATATTCCAGCTTTATGCAGCGGGCGTATGACCAGGTGATACATGATGTGGCTTTACAAAAGCTAAATGTGGTGTTTTGCCTTGATAGAGCGGGTATAGCAGGCGCGGATGGACCAACACACCACGGTGCTTATGATCTGGCTTATATGCGTTGTATCCCGAACATGGTGGTATCGGCACCAATGAATGAAGAAGAACTCCGCAACCTGATGTTCACTGCCCAGCAGGATGACATGGGACCGTTCAGCATACGATACCCGCGTGGAAATGGTGTTATGGTTGATTGGCAGCGCCCTATGAAGGCCATACCTGTTGGCAAGGGCCGTAAGATATGTGATGGTGAAGAAGTTGCCATATTAAGTATAGGTACTATAGGCAACGAGGTAGTAAAAGCTACAACTGCCCTGAATGCCGAAGGCTATAACCCTGCACACTACGATCTGCGTTTTGTAAAACCTTTGGACGAGGCCTTACTGCACGATGTGTTCAGCAAATTCAGCAAAGTAATTACTGTGGAGGATGGCTGTATTGAAGGTGGTATGGGAAGTGCTGTACTTGAGTTTATGGCCGATAACAATTACCAATCACAAGTTATACGGATGGGTATCCCCGACCGCTATATAGAACATGGTGAGCAACCCGAACTTTGGGCCGAAGCTGGTTACGATGCTAACGCGATAATAGAGAAAGTTAAAAGCGTAGTAGAGAAACGCAATACACATACGATTGCTTCTTAATGTGCAAATATGCAGATGTGCGTATGTGCAGATTAAGGAAAAGTAATGTATAAATGTTTGTGTTGATTAAACCTGTGCATTTAAATCATTTGCACATCTGCATATCCGCACATTTGCACATCCATTAGTGCGTCTGAAAACTCACCAGATCATTATACACAGCGCGGAATGAGCTGCGGATACCTACAGTAATTAAAGCTGTTTTATCATCAAACTGGGCATTCTTTTCGTCGCGGTATGTGCCGCTGAGTTCTAATCTCAGGTTGTATTTAGGGTTGAGTATATAGGCTACTTTACCTTCAACATAATACATATTAGTAGTTAAGCCCTGGCCAATGTAGTTACCTTCGGCTTTTGCCGGGGTGGTATAATCCTGGAATGGATCCTTACCATAGTTAAGTCCGTTAATATCCAGCCCATAACGGCCATAATCACCTTCAGCTGAGAAATCAAATCTTTTGTAACTGTAATTTAACAATGCAACCACTTCACGATAGTTAGCGCCCCATGGCTGGCCCAATGGTTCGCCGTTTGCGGTATAACTAATGATAGGGCCGCGCTCAGAGTAAGTATATGGTTTTGCACCATTGGTTTCAATCAGATAATTTAAGCCTTGCGCGCCGAACATGTTTGCACCACGGAACCCAAATTGCCACGCGTATTTGTTACGTGAGCTGCCTCCATCGGAGAAAAATTGTTTCGCCTGGAACTCATCCAGCGTAAACTGACCGTAAGCGGTTATGCCGTTCGTGATCTTGTATTTTCCTGTAAAGCCGATCAAAGCATTATCCGGTGATCCGTTGGTTGCCTCAAGCGGGCGAAGGAAAGTGATCGGTTGTAAATAGGTTACGTCAAAGCCACGGTAATTGCCTGCGTTATCCCGGTTATACCAAATGATAGAATCAAAGAAACCGAATGACAAACGATTGCTTACATTCCAGTCTAAATAATGGA
>JAMFSA010000061.1 GCA_026225055.1 Mucilaginibacter xinganensis
GCCCTACGAGCTACTTGCGACCCCCATACAAACTGTATACGTTTGGTTTGTACTGGACCGGTGGTCCATCATGTTGATGGACCACTTTCTGATTCGTCCTTTTACCGAATCTCTTCTAGGCTACTGCGGCCTGAAGCACCCTCTGGAAGCGAACCTCTTACAGCGCACCTTTTGCATGCACCCGTAGGCGTGAATACATGCACGTAAATACATCTACGTGAAGACGTTAGGCTAGCCATTTTGGGCAGGCCCTCTTTCTATATAGTCGGGGCACCGCCCACATTTCTTCTTCAGAGAACTCTCGGATTCACTTTGCATTCATTTTCTACTCGGAAACCTTTTGGAGAAGCCTTTCGATAGATTCCCTTTTGAAAGAACAGAAAGGCGTTTGTATACGATATATATTGTAAGTGAAGACGTACAAGTGAGTTGATTTTGATTTGAAGAAGAAAAGATTGGGTTGATGAAGACAGGAAGATATGAAGGGGAATATTCTGGAGAGGTTTTTAGGAGGGAGGGATGTGGTGGAGAGGGCTTTGTCACGAAGAAGATATCGAAGTGAGTGTGAACGGTATTGGCATCGCTTGGTCGATGGGAAGGTGTGTCATGTGGATGGATGGAGTGGATTACGAGAGGTGTACGGTGTTTGTGAGTTGGAGGAGAAGAGGCGACGGAGTGCGGAGAAGAGAGATTGTGAAGGTTAGTTGGCGAATGGAAGGAGCAGAGAAGTTGAGGATATAAACGAGGGGGAGGAGTGCTGATGATTGGTTCTTGAGACCTATAGACCGGAAGCGAATCAGGCGAGAGTTGGCGCGGGAGCGGCAACGGATGAGAAGGAAGGAGAAAACAAGCAAGATAAGGACGAGATTGGTCGAGTCGGTTGGTGGAAGGAGAGAGGTCGTAGAGGTGGCGGCCGAGGAGAAGGAGAATGTGGACCCGAATGGGAGAGGGTTGAGGCTAGTTATGGATGGAGGTGAGTATGTCCGAAAGGACGGCAAGAGAGGCTCGGACGATGCGGAGCTGACGAATTTGTAGGATTGGGTTTGATTTGAGGAAGAAAGTGTGTTTGAAGTGGAAGTACGTATGTACATGTGCATATGTGTTAAGCGAAGAGGGGGGGGGGTCGGGCAGAAAAAGAGAAGGAATGATTTTTGGAAAGCGCGGATGAAGAGATAGAGGTTAGATAAGTGAGGGGTAGATGGAGAAAAGCTCGGGCTTTCGGATGATGTAAAAAGCTAAGAGAAGTTCGCAAATATAAGTGTGAGTATATTCAGAAGTGGTGAAAATGAACAAAGGTGATATTTCTTAAAAAGTCTCGAAAAATAAATGAACATAGGTTTTTGTCCAAAAAAAGATTTTGAGTTGAGTACATGGAAAAAACCGAATTAAATCGAGAAGCATGAGAATGTGATTAAATAGGGGACCCAACGAAGTTGGGGGGCGGTACTCGCCCATAATACAACGAGCGCAGCGAGTGTCACGAGAAGGGGGAAGGCAGCCTGAGATACGGGGCAGAGAATA
>JAMFSA010000062.1 GCA_026225055.1 Mucilaginibacter xinganensis
TCCATTATTTAGACTGGAATGTAAGCAATCGTTTGTCATTCGGTTTCTTTGATTCTATCATTTGGTATAACCGGGATAACGCAGGCAATTACCGTGGCTTTGACGTAACCTATTTACAACCGATCACCTTTCTTCGCCCGCTTGAGGCAACCAACGGATCACCGGATAATGCTTTGATCGGCTTTACAGGAAAATACAAGATCACGAACGGAATTACACTCTACAGCCAGTTTGCATTGGACGAGTTCGAAGCAAAAAACTTTTTTTCAGATAATGGCAGCTCACGTAATAAATATGCCTGGCAGGTTGGGTTTAGGGGAGCGAATATGTTTAATATCAATGGTTTGAATTACCTGCTGGAAATGAATAATGCTAAACCATACACTTATTCTGAACGTGGCCCTATCATAAACTATGCTGCAAACGGCGAACCACTTGCACAGCCCTGGGGGGCTAATTACCGCGAAGTGGTTGGCTTATTAAACTACAGCTACAAAAGATTTGTCTTTTCATTGGAGGGTGATTTTGGGTATTACGGACTTGATATAGACGGGCTGGACTATGGTAAAGACCCGTTCCAGGATTATACCAACCCGGTAAAAACATTGGGCAATTTTACCGGGCAGGGATTAAGCACACACATGTATTATGCCGATAGTAAGATCGCGTACATTATCAACCCAAAATATAACCTGCGTATAGAACTGGAAGGCCTGTACCGCGACGAGATCAATAGCCAGTTCAATGATAGAACGGCCATGCTTACCATTGGTATTCGCAGCTCATTCAGGGCAATATATACCGATCTGGCTAATTTTTCAAACGCATTAATTTCAAAAAAATATGATTAAAAGATTCTACTTACTCCTAATTATTTCTTTTTCTATATCTACTGCTACCTTCGCGCAGCAAATAAACTTTATAGATCAGGAAGCTATTTTGGGAGATACCAGTAAGATAAGCCCAGTAAATACCGGATCTGTTGATTTTCATTTCAATGCGCTTGGCTGGCTGGATAACCGGGAATATAAAGCCTTCATTCCCCGCTCCCGAACCTATTCGGGCACACGTACAGAGATTGATTTTGGATTGAATATAGATAGCCTGAACCATTTTGTGGTTGGCACAAACGCTATACACGAGTTTGGTGCCGTGCCCTATTTTTTAAATGCTGTTCCGGTAGCATACTACAATTTTAAAAATGCGCATTGGCTGTTTAATGCAGGCGAGTTTCCGCGTGCAGGGTTAATTGACGATTATCCGCGTGCCATGCTGAATGACACACTGATGTACTATCGCCCAAATGTGGAAGGTTTACTGGCAAAATACAGTGCGACAAATTTTACTGAAACAGGCTGGATAGATTGGGTAAGCCGCCAAACCGACACCCAGCGCGAAGAATTTTTATTTGGTGCCGAAGGTAAATATACTCCTAATACCGAAGGCTCATTCTATATCAGGAATTATTTTTTAGAAGAACACGATGCAGGTGCTGCCATACTGCAGCCCGATGATCATATTTTTGATAATGCCGCTATTGAGATACGATTAGGATTAGATTTTAGTCATAAAACTGTATTCGATTCCTTGTCATTTGAAGCTGGAAATCTTTCCTCTTTTTTAAGGGAACGCGGCGTTACCGGCTGGCAAACCAAAAATGGCTTTGTATTTAGCGCTTATGCAGGTTATCACCGTTTCGGCATATTTGAAGAATTTTATAAAGGCCAGGGCAGTATCATCTATTATGGCGACTCCTATTACGAAAAATCATTTTATAACAGGATAGACCTGAGCTGGACACCATTTTTATCGGGACGTGTAAAAGGCCAGTTTATTGCCAGTTTTCACTTCTCCCCCGGTCATTTTAACGATAACCAGGAAGTTTTCAGGGTAACTTATGACATTGGCAGGAAAACTATAGCAAGATTTAAAGAATAAAAAGTAAAAAAAGGCCGACTTTAGTGTAATTAAAGTCGGCCTTTTTATGAAATATTATTAATTCGCTATCGGTAAATGGCTATTATAATGCCCAAGCCTTATCGCCGGGTTTATATGCATAGTCGCCGTCGTATTTGCCAGGGACTGGCAAATAACGCAATGCCTGTGTACACCCTACTTCGGATGTGAAATAACCCAAAAGGGTTAATTCTTTTATCATCCTGAAATAATGATTTGGGGCATCTTTCTTTATGGTTTTTGTATATTCCTTTTGTTCCTTATCCAAATCGTTAAGTAACGCTGTACGATCTGCCGGGTTCAGATCCATAAACCCCGAACCGGATTTCTTATTGGCTGCAGCGTTCAGTTTCTTCAAGCCATCTAAAAATATTTGCTGATCTTTTGGTGTATAGCAATCACGCACCATCACCCCCATAAACCCACCAACATTAGCGGCTTTAGCCCCGGGAGTTTTGGTTGCAGGCAGTATGGTTTCTCCAATCTCATTTAAAAACGTTACAGTATCAGGGTTAAAAAGGTCAGCAACTTTATCCGGGTTATTATTTGATTTACAACCCGAAATAAAAAACTCTGCACCTAAAATACTTCCGCCTAATAGCAGCGCCACACTTCCAACAGCTTCTCTTCTATTCATTGTGTTATTAATTAATGTTTTGAATTACTTGTATCACCGTTATATATTACCTTTTTTCAGTTCGCTTACTGCATAATCCGCGGCACGTGCTGTTAAAGCCATGTAGGTTAATGAAGGGTTTTGGCAAGCAGAAGATGCCATGCTCGATCCATCGGTAACAAACACATTTTTAGCATCCCAAACCTGGTTCCATTCATTCAGTACTGATGTTTTAGGATCACGCCCCATACGTGCCGTACCCATTTCATGAATGCCACGACCAAGCACCGGTTCTAAATTATAGGGTTTAACGTTTTTCACACCGGCGTTTTCCAACATCTCCTGTGCATCATTAGCCATATCAATACGCATTTTATGTTCATTTTCTTTGGTAGTGGCATCAACGGCCAGCACCGGTAGACCCCATTTATCTTTTTTGGTTTTATCCAGATAAACCCGGTTCTCGTGATAGGGCAATGTTTCACCAAAACCACCTACTCCCATACCCCATTCGCCCGGTTCAGATAAGGCATCTTTAAAATCTGCACCTATATTCATTTCGGCAATATCCCGGCTCCAACCTCCCCTGCTTGCGCCGCCCTGGTAACCAAAGCCGCGTATATAATCGCGTTTATCACCGTTAAGGTTTCTGAAACGCGGTATATATATGCCATTTGCCCGGCGTCCGTAGTAATATTTATCTTCAAAGCCATCAACCGATCCACCTGCACCTACGCCGAGGTGGTGATCCATCAAATTATGCCCCAATTCGCCGCTGCTGCTGCCCAACCCATCGTGCCATACATCAGTTGCCGAGTTCATCAATACCCAGGCCGAGTTCATAGTCGACGCGTTTAAAAATATCACTTTTGCAAAGTATTGGTAGGTTTGATTGTTTTCTGCATCCAGTACCTCAACGCCTGTGGCTTTTTTGGTATCCTTATCATACAATATTTTTGTAACTATCGACCATGGCCTTACTGTAAGGTTACCTGTAGCTTTTGCCGCAGGCAATGTAGAAGATTGTGTGCTGAAATATCCACCAAAAGGGCATCCGAGCGAGCATTTGTTACGGTACTGGCAGTTGGTGCGGCCATTGTGCGGCACAGTTATATTCGCTACCCGGCCTATGATAATGTTTCTTGAACCTTTGTAATGGTTATTGATCCTGGCGGCAACATCCTTTTCAACCACGTTCATTTGCATAGGTGGCATAAAATCACCATCAGGTAATATGGCAAGCCCATCACGATTGCCGGATATACCTGCAAACTTCTCCACGTAACTATACCAGGGTGCTATATCCTTATAACGTATAGGCCAGTCAACACCTATGCCATCCTTCAAATTCGCTTCAAAATCCACATCAGCCCAACGATAGCTTTGCCTTCCCCACATCAATGAACGACCGCCAACATGATATCCCCTGAACCAGTCGAAACGCTTTACTTCGGTATAAGGGCTTTCTTTCTCATTAACCCAGTAATCCAGATTCATCTCATTAAGCGGGTAATCGCGTTTAAGCACCGGGTAGTCATTGATCATTTGCTGCGTGCGGCCACCACGGTGAGGAAACTCCCAGGGCGCTTTAGTAGCATTCACATAATCTTTAACATGTTCAATATTCCTTCCCCGCTCCAGCATAATGGTTTTTAAGCCTTTTTCAGTAAGTTCTTTGGCAGCCCATCCACCCGAAATTCCCGAGCCTATTACTATGGCATCATAATTATTTGCAGACATGTTTAATTTTTTGGTTTAATCAATATAAAAAAGCAGAACGTTTTACAATACTATCAAGCTATATTATTACTTGTAATTATTACAATTAAAGGTTTAGGCGCAGTAAAACAATTAATAATTGGCAAAAATCCAGGCATTAGCATCCTTAGATCAATAAAAATAAAAGTATAAAAATTAATTAATTTAACAATTTATTATAATTGAAATAGATAACCAGAAATATGTAACAATACTTCTACATAAAAAAACCGATGAGGATCACTTAGGATCACTCATCGGTTTTTTTATGTAGATATGTGGCTTTTTAAAACCCTATGGAGTTTCCGCCGTCAACAGGTAAAATTACACCTGTTACATACTTTGCAGCATCAGAAGCCAGGTAAACAATGGCTTCGGCTATATCTTCAGGTAAACCTAATTTACCCATGGGGGTTCTTGATAATACCTTTTGCTTTCTTTGCGGATCATTATCCAATGCCTTTGCCGACATATCGGTTGCAATAAATCCAGGCGCAACACAGTTTACTCTTATACCTTCGGGCGACAGTTCAACAGCCATCGCTTTAGTCATCCCTTCAATAGCTGTTTTTGAAGCAGTGTAGGCAATTACATAAGGTATACCATACTGTGCAGCCATAGAGCTGATGTTAATAATGCATCCTGAATTTAACGGCAGCATCACTTTTGCAACTTCACGGCTCAAAACAAATACCGATATTAAGTTAGTTTGTATGATCTGAGCAAAATCTTCATCGCTTACTTCTGTAAATGCTTTTTTCATATTGATGCCTGCATTATTCACCAGCAGGTCTATCTTTCCGTATTCACTTATAATTTCTGTGATCAGTTGCGGGATGGCTTTTAAATTATTCAAATCAAAAACCTTATAAGTACACAGCTCGCCAAATTGCGCGGTTGTAGCTTTTAAGTTTTGTTCGTTACGGCCAATAATAATTGTTTTATAATTACTATCAACCAGTTTCTTAGCCGTAGCCAGCCCTAACCCTGATGCACCACCTGTTACAATGGCCACTTTCAATTCTTTATCCATTTAAAATAATTATTATCTATTCTTTTTTCCTTGATGAAGCGCGGACTATCAGTTCCGAACGTAGTATCAGGCTATGGGTTTGTATTAAATCATTATTATTATCCAGGTGACCGATCAGTACTTTTGCAGCAACCTCCCCCATTTCATACCCCCTGTAGTCAATGGTAGTTAAATTGGGTTCTATTACACAAGATGTGGGGTCATTATTAAACCCGGCAAATGCAATATCTTCAGGTATTCTGATGCCTTCCTTTTTCAAAAGCTGCATACAACTTATAGCACACAGGTCATTGGCTACAAATACACCGTCAGGCCTTGTTTTCATTGTTAATATCTGCTGTGCTGCCGTAGTGCCTGATTGGGCACTCAGGTCGTTTATGATTAGCAAATCATCTTCAAAAGGTATTTTATGATCATCAAGCGCGCGTTTGTAACCATTAAACCTGTCTATATAAACATTACGTAATTGGCTGCCACCTATATGCATTATCCGTTTACAGCCTTGCTCAATCAGGTGATTGGTTATATTATACGCAGCTTTGTAATTATCAATAAAAATGCTTGGGCATTGCTGATGTTCATGTACACGATCGAAAAATATGACCGGGATATTTCTTTTTATAAAAGCCTCAAAGTGGTTAATATTATCTGTGTTATACGCCAGTGAAACCAATAAGCCATCAACACGGTTGTTATACATCGCTTTTGCATTGCTTACCTCTTTTTCCATCTCCTCGAGCGATTGGCTAATGAAAAGGTTATAGCCCGATTCATTAACAACCTTTTCAATCCCTGCAATCACATCCGACATGAAATTACTATTCAGCCGGGGCACTATCACCCCAATTATGTTTCCGCGCTTAGTGCGCAAACTACTGGCGAAAGAATTGGAATGATACCCCATTTCGCTGGCGGTAGCTAATATTTTCTTCTTGGTTTCTTTATTCGTTCCCGGATGATCCTTTAAACCCCTGCTTACAGTTGCAGCCGAAATATTCAGTTTTTGGGCTATATCGTATATGGTAACTTCCTTCTGACGGTCACTCATAATTATAATTAATTACATTAATTTACAATCGATTGCCTTATGCTTAACACTTATAAGTAACGAATAATTTGTTAAAACCGACTTAAAAAGGTGCAAAAACAAATGCAATTTATATCCGTTGGCTTTTAAGCATTGTAATCGATTGCTAAAGATAATATTTTATGCTTATGTCTTAATATTATGGCTTAGTTTCTATACGCTTTAGGATAGGACAACAATCAGGGGCCACAATTAGTGACCCCTGATAAAATAAACCAGCTATATTCAACTCTTAATAACCTGAATTTTGAGGGAATTTAGGTCCTGTGGTAACCAAATCTATTTCTGTTTGAGGAATAGGCCTTAAATTTTCAAAACTCTGGATATTCGGGCCGGCTTCAGCATTGTATTGCTGTACCCTGCGCACAATTGATTGTGTACGCACAAGATCATACCAGCGCTGGCATTCGCCAAAAAATTCGCGGCTACGCTCATCCAAAATAAAATCAAGTGTAACCTGTGCCGGGGTTATTTGCATTGCCGTTACCGCGGCAGCATTCTGATCGCCTGTATTTGTTGACTGGTATGCAGCACGGGTTCTGATCACATTGATCATTGCAGCAGCAGTTGTCAAATCTCCGGATTTAAATGCCGCTTCAGCAGCAACCATGTAAACATCAGCAAACCTGAACAAAATAAAAGGCCTGGTCGACGGATCATTTACACCTGTACGGTTCGGATCATCATATTTTTTCATGGATGGGAAAAATACGGGAGTATAAGGATTTGGCGCATTATCTTCAGGCGGGGTTAATATTACCCCTTTAAATGCAGCTCTTTTTGTAACTCCCGGATCAAACGGAGGCATCCAGATAGCGGTATCGGCACCAACAGTAAGTGCTCCCCTTGGGGTTGTAACGCCAGCAGTATTTGCAATCCATGCAGTTTGGAACGTTTTAAAATAACGCGAATCATTTACCCTCTCAGCAAAAGCCTGTTCAATGACGTATGGTGAATTTGGCCTGATACGAATGAATGGTCGACCATTGGCAATATCTCTCGTCATTACATTTGCACCACCTGTAGCAGGGTAATTTGCATTTACAGTGGGGTAATTGGGGCGGAAAAGGTTGCTGGTTATATTATAAGAGCCCCCTGCGCCACCTGCAACATAATTGCCATATTTGGTACTATTGCTTTCATCAACCACAAAAAGCGTTTCCTGGCCATATTCATTACCAGGCGCATTGGCCGATGCAAAATCCTGCCATAAGCCCACCTTGTAGGTTGCTGCATTTGTGATAAGTGATTGCGCAGTGCTAAGCGCCATAGCAAAATCATTAGGCTGTGCAGCGCTTGACCAGCCACGTGTTAAATACACCTTTGATAACAGATATAAAGCTGTTGCCCTGGTTGCAGCCTTTCCGCCAAATGGCGATACCGCACCTGTGGATGATATTGTTTCGCCCGGAAGAGTTTGCAATTCAGTTGATGCCTGGGTAAGATCAGTAATGATCTGCGCATATACATCGGCAATTGGCGCGCGCGAATCAGAAGTTGTTGGCGTGCTGATAAATGTAGTATGCAAAGGTACCGGGCCAAAAGTTTGAACCAGGTAGAAATAATACAGCGCTCTCAAAAACTTGGCCTGTGCCAGGTATTCTGTTCTGGTTAAAGCATCAGGAAAAGCCGAAGGGCCATACTGTAAAACACCATTTGCGGTATTTATATCCTGGTAAGCCACCCCAAAAATAGACACTGCATTGTAAGCAGCAACATTACCTACCAGGTTGGTATAAGTAAAAAAGGGTATGGTTGACGAAGTAGCGCTGCCGCCTGCAAGGTATTCATCAGTGCCGGCAAGGGTTATATTGGTAAAGCCCTCGGTTCCCCACAGGTTACGCATATCGCCATATATCCCTATTATTCCTCCCAAAACGCCTCCGGGAGTTGTGAAAAACTGGGGTGTTATATTTGCCCGGGGATTTTCAACAAGTATTTTTTTACAACTGGTAACACTTGCAGCTATAAGTGTTACCGTTAAAATGGATATTTTTTTAAATAGTTTCATATCAATCTCTTTTAAGTTAGAACTTTAAGTTTACGCCTAGTTGAAATGTACGGGTTGGGGGATCATTTAAACCTACAGTAATAGCACGCCCGATAGCACCACTTGAATAGCCTGATGGCCCTGCAAGTGTACCGCCATAGCCGTTTCCTTCCGGATCAATACCTAAACCACTTTTAGTAAGCGGCGACCAGATAATGAATGGATTTGAACAGGTTGCATAAACTCTTAATGATGATATACCCGCTTTCTTCAATAAATCTGAAGGAATAGTATAGCCTACATTAA
>JAMFSA010000063.1 GCA_026225055.1 Mucilaginibacter xinganensis
GTGTGGCGTTTATTCGCCTTCTGAAACCACTCTCTTTTTATCAGAAAAAGTACGGCACAGCGCTGTACGGCATAAACAAGCTATACCTTTTAATGGAAAAACAGCATAACCGCGGCCAGGATGGCGCGGGTGTTGCTACCATTAAACTGGATGTTGAACCCGGTAAACGCTATATTAGCAGGCACCGTTCAATGGCTTCAAATGCAGTGGCTGATATATTTGAATACATCCAGAAAAAATTTGCTGAGATTGAAAAGGAGACGCCTGAAAGAATGGCCGATGCTGAATGGCTCAAGCAACATGTAAGCTTTACCGGCGAAGTGTTACTGGGCCATTTGCGTTATGGAACGCATGGTAAAAACAGCATCGAGAACTGTCACCCGTTTTTAAGGCAGAACAACTGGATGACCCGTAACCTGGTTATTGCAGGTAACTTTAACATGACCAATGTTGAAGAATTGCTGCAACAGCTATACGACCTCGGGCAGCACCCTAAAGAAAAAGCCGATACCGTTACCGTACTTGAAAAGATAGGCCATTTTCTGGATACAGAAAATCAAGGCTTGTTTGACCAGTACAAACGCGAAGGTTTGGACGATAACATGGAGATCAGCAAGCTGATTGCCAATGATATGGATGTTGCCAAAATTCTGCGCAAATCGGCCCGTTCATGGGATGGTGGTTATACCATTGCAGGTATACTGGGCCATGGCGACGCATTTGTAATGCGCGACCCGATTGGTATTCGCCCTGCATATTATTACTACAACGATGAAATAGTTGTAGCAGCATCAGAACGCCCGGCTATACAAACAGCGTTTAATATTCCTATCGACGAGATCAGGGAGATCAAACCTGGTCACGCGTTGATCGTTAAAAAGAATGGCAAGATCACTGAAGACATGTTCAGCGAGCCGCAGGAAAAGAAAGCATGCTCATTTGAGCGTATTTACTTTTCGCGCGGCAGCGATGCCTCTATTTACCGTGAACGTAAGCAATTAGGCAGGCTGCTTTGTCCGCAGATATTGGATGCTGTTGACAATGATGTTAAAAACACCGTATTCTCTTACATACCTAACACCGCCGAAGTTGCCTTTTATGGTATGGTTGAAGGGGTACATAAATACATTAAAAAATACCAGCGCGATCGTTTATTGAATCGTGAGGATAAAATAAGCGAGGAAGAACTGACAGAGGTGCTGAGTATGGCACCGCGTGTGGAGAAGATCGCTATAAAAGATGTTAAGCTGCGTACTTTCATAACGCAGGATGCCGACCGCAGCGAAATGGTTGCCCATGTTTATGATACCACTTACGGCCTCATCAAAAATGACGATGATACGCTGGTTGTACTGGATGACTCGATAGTTCGTGGTACTACGCTTAAGCAAAGTATATTAAAAATATTAGACCGTTTAGGCCCTAAAAAAATTGTTGTGGTATCATCTGCTCCGCAGATCCGTTACCCTGATTGTTATGGTATTGATATGTCGCGCATGGGCGAGTTTGTAGCTTTTGAAGCGGCTATAAGCCTATTGAAGGAGCAAAACATGGAAGATGTGATCCTAAATGTTTACCAGAAATGTAAGGATAGCGCACATTTGACTAAGGAAGAAGTGGTAAATTATGTAAAAGCCATATACGAGCCATTTACCGATCAGGAAATATCTGATCGTATTGCAAAGATCATCACCCCTGAAAAAACAAAAGCCAAAGTGCAGGTGATATACCAAACACTGGATAACCTGCACAAAGCCTGCCCGGATCATACCGGCGACTGGTATTTCAGCGGAGATTACCCAACCCCGGGTGGTAACAAGGTTGTAAACCGTGCCTTTGTAAACTGGATGGAAGGTAAAAAGGATAGGGCTTACGCATAAGCGTATCTGTTAATATAATTGAAGGGCGTTGTACTTGGTATAACGCCCTTTTTTGGTTTTAGAGCGATTTTATTCTCAATCTTGCGTCATTGCGAGCGATAGCGTGGTAATCCCCGACTATGCAGAGCGAATATAGAGGCGTGAATATCGAATGAAGCCGCTCATAGCCGCGGAGGCTTAGTCCTTTTGTCTTCGCCACAAAAGGACCAAAAAGGCTAGTCATTAGACATGCTTCTTTGCCGCACGAGGCCTCTGCCCGGCAAATCAGTCAAAACCTGGGCTGGAAACATTTGCGGCCATATTGCGCACATTAGCCCCTGCACTGCAAAAATTTCCTTATGCCCTGCCATTGCGCACAACCTACCATCGTTTTGCCTGATTTCGCCCGAAGCTTTTCTAATGACGGAAAAATCTAAAAGAAAAAATATTATCAAAGCAGAATACTTTAAATGAACCGCAATTAAAAGCGGGTAAATGCCCGACAAAAAGCGCGGGCCTGAGTGTTTTGCCCGTGGGGGAAAGGATCTTTTTGTCTTGACTTTTTGCTACCTTTTGTGTCAAGACAAAAGTAGTAGCCCCCGCGGCAATGAGCGGCTGCGCAAGACAAGTCTACAATGAACATAACTATAACTCTTTTTACTACCACCATTAACTTTAATAACAGAATATTATAACTTTAGCAGTGCCAATGGTAAAGTTGAATAAACCACTTCCCTATATTAATCATTTCTACCTAAAAGCACTTTTCTGTTTATTATTAATTTTTACAAGCCTCCCATCTTTCGCTCAAAAGAAATTTACTATCAGCGGTAATATTAAGGATGCTGCCACTGGTGAAGTATTGATTGGTGCTACAATACGCATTAAAGAGCTTTCCCAAAACGGCGCTGCCACTAACAGCTATGGCTTTTATTCACTTTCAGCAACTGAAGGCGATTATACTCTGCTAATTAGCTATGTTGGCTACATTACTGTTTCAAAGCAAGTTTCATTAGATAAAAACCTAACCGTGGATATGGTATTGGATGCCCGCAACGACCTGACCGAAGTTATGGTAAGTGCCAAAGGTCATAACAATGATAATGTAACATCGCCGGAAATGGGGGTTGAAAAGCTCAACATGTCGCAAATAAATAGCATGCCGGTTTTGTTAGGCGAGCGCGATATATTAAAGTCGATATCCCTTTTGCCCGGTGTTAAGGCAGCTAGTGAGGGTAATACTGGCTTTTATGTTCGCGGCGGCGCATCCGACCAGAATTTGATCTTGCTGGATGAGGCGATTGTGTATAACGCGTCGCATTTATTTGGCTTCTTCTCTACTTTTAATTCAGATGCTATAAAGGATGTAAGCCTGTATAAAGGCGGCATGCCCGCGCAATATGGCGGTCGGCTATCATCGGTGTTGGATATCAAAATGGATGAAGGCAATAATAAGGAGGACGTTGTTGAAGGCGGCATAGGCCTGATCTCATCACGCATAAAATTGGAAGGGCCGATAGTAAAAGATAAAGGCTCATTTATGATCAGCGCGCGGCGCACTTATATCGATGCTTTTTTAAAAGCGTCATCAGATAGCACGGTAAAAGGGAGCAAGCTCTATTTTTATGACCTAAATGCCAAAGCCAACTATCATTTTGATGACAAAAATGCTATTTACTTGTCAGGCTATTTTGGTAAGGATGTACTGGGATTGCGAAACACATTCGGCACCAATTGGGGCAACGCTACTGGAACTTTACGGTTCAATCACGTGTTCAATAGCAAATTGTTCTCCAATACATCGCTGGTATACAGTAATTATAATTATACCATCCAAAGCTTTTTGCCAGGGAATGATTTCAGGGCGGTATCAAAAATAACGGACATCGACCTAAAAGAAGATCTGCAATACTATATTAATACCAATCACACGCTGCGTTTTGGTGTCGACGCGCTGCACCATAACCTGGCACCGGGCAGCCTTACCTCTAATGATAGCTCGAGCTTTAACAGTAAAGTGATTCAGCGCAGGTACGGGCTGGAAACCGCAGCCTACGTTAGTGATGAATGGCACATAAACGATAAATTAACACTATTGTACGGTGCACGTTTAAGCGGCATATTCATATTCGGCCCCGGAACTTTTAGTACTTATGATGCTGATGGGAATACAATCTCGTCAAAAACCTATCAAGCTGGCGATGTGGTAAAGACGTATTTCTATTTGGAGCCTCGTCTTTCGGCCAGTTATAGTTTAAATGATCAAACATCGCTTAAAGCATCTTATAACCGGAATACGCAAAATATCCATATCCTCAGCAACTCAAACAGTAGCACGCCTACCGACTTGTATGCCATGAGCAGTAATAATATCAAGCCAGAGATTGCCGACCAGGTTTCGACCGGGTATTTCAGAAATTTTGACGAGAATATTTTTGAGTTCTCAACCGAAATATATTACAAATGGCTGCAAAATCAGATAGATTATAAAGACGGCGCGCAACTGATCCTGAACCAGGATGTGGAATCGCAGCTGGTATATGGTACCGGCAGAGCTTATGGGATCGAGTTCTATTTAAAAAAGAAATATGGGCGTTTCAACGGCTGGTTGGGTTACACACTTTCACGAACGGAACGAAAATTTGATGCCATTAACAACGGTAATTACTTCCCTGCCACGCAGGACCGTACGCACGATATATCTGCAGTGGGTATATACCAGCTGAATAAACGATGGTCGTTTTCAAGTACTTTTGTTTATGGCACAGGCAACGCGGTTACTTACCCCAACGGAAAATATGCTATTGGTGGGGTAACTACCTATTATTATTCGGAAAGGAATGCCAATCGTGAACCTGCAAATAACCGACTTGATATTGGCGCTACGCTCGAAGGGAAACCACATAAAAAATACCATTCCAGCTGGACGTTCGGTATCTATAATATCTATAACCACCGAAACCCGTATGCCATCACTTTTCGCGATAGCAAGACAAACCCGGGCACAACAGAGGCGGTGGAAACCAGTTTATTTGGCAGGGTGCCCTCAGTTACCTGGAACTTTAAATTTTAAAATGGTATGCAGTACATGAAATTTAAATATCAGTTACTAATAGCCGCAATAGTTTTACTTGCAGCTACATCGTGCCAAAAAGTTATCGACCTGAAACTAAACAACGCCGCTCCTCAACTGGTTATTGAAGGTAATCTTACGGATGACTTCGGGCCGCAGTATGTAATTGTTACCAAATCGGTGCCTTTTACCAGCAGTAATATTTTCCCGCCGGTAACAGATGCTGAAGTTACCATAATTGATAGTGTGGGTAATAAATTCCGATTGAACCAAAGCAATCCGGGTGTATATTCTATTTACCCATTTGCCGGTACACATGGGCAAACGTATACCTTAACCATAAAAACCGGCGGGATCACTTACACCGCCAAATCAACCATGCCTTACCCGGTTAATTTGGATACATTAACCAGCAAAACAGATGTGCTTAGTGATAAGGATCTGCGTACCGTAACAGTTAATTATAAGGACCCTGCCAATGTAGCAAACCAATACCGTTTTGTGCTGTACATAAACAGCGAGCAAGCCGGTGCTATCTTTACCAATGACGACAGTTTTACAAACGGCCGCTATGTAAAAAACGACCTGTTGCAAAACGGGGTGGATATTCACCCGCTTGATACAGCAACGGTTGAGATGGAATGCATCGATAAAAATTTATACAAATACTGGTTCAGCCTGAGCCAGCAGCAGGGCAACGGACCGGGAGGGGGTACCACACCGGCAAATCCGCCATCAAACTTTAATAATAACGCGCTGGGGTATTTCAGCGCGCATACCACGCAGATGAAATCGATAATAGTGAAATAAGTTATTGTATTATTTTTACCCTCTTTGTCGCTTGCGACAGAGATAATGTCTGAACCAGAATTTCTTGAATTAAAGAATGAACAGAATTCTAAAAATTCTTTAATTCTTTAAATTCGGGTTCAGATAATTTGGGCGTTGCCTTCGGCCCGGGTTATCCGCTCATACGCCCTCAGGCCTTAAGCCCGGCTTGCACTGAGGCCCTCGAAGTGGCCGGTATCCGCTACTACCCCTAACGCATTTTTATCTGATTCACAGATTAACTGATTTCACAGATCCAAAAAATCAGTGAAATAATTTAAATCAGCCTTAATCTGCGGTCAATCAGTATGCAAAGTAATAACGGCTGTATTCGTAGGTTTCGCCAGTTTAACGCCGTTAATTACTACCCCGTCATAAGTTAAATTTACAACGTTACTGATCACCTCGGCCTTTGGCGTACTAAGGACGGTTACTTTTTTCAAGCTGATGTTTTTGAGCGGATTACCCTGTACGCCTACCGCGTAAATACCCACTTCGCCGGCATGGTTGCAGGTTACGTTGTCAATAGTGAAATTGTTAAAGCTGCAGGGATAATGGCCACCGCGCGAGCCATGATAATTATTTTCAAAGCGAATAAAACCCGCCACAGCGGTATCGCATTGTACGTTATGCACATGGATGTTCACAATAAAACCGCCACGATCAAGGTTGGATTTAAAATAGATAGCGCTGAGGCATTTTTTGATCTTCACATTGTACATATAAATATTCCTGACACCCGCCGACATCTCGCTGCCAATACAAAGTCCGTTAGCCTTCGACCGGAATACACAATCCCTTACGATCACATTTTCGGTAGGCTGGCCAATGCGCCAGGCATCCTGATCGCGGCCTGCTTTAATGGCTATGCCATCATCACCGCTATCAAAATTGCAGCGTTGTATCAATACATTGGTGGTTGATTCCGGGTCGCAGCCATCATTATTGAGGTTATGGCTGTTAATGGTAACATCCTGTACGGTAACGTTATTGCACAGCACCGGGTGTATCACCCAGTAAGGCGCATCTAAAATGGTAATGCCCGATATCAAGATGTTCTTGCAGCCAAAAAACTGGATCATATCCGGCGGCAGCTGCGCATTGTTATCGCCAAATACACGTTGATAAACAGGCACCAGGTCATGGCCCATTTGCCGCAACCTGTTTTGTTCAGGTGAGCCTTGCGGTCGCCATTTGGCAAAGTTTTTACTGGCCGATCCGTTTATAGTACCATGCCCGGTTATGGCAATATCAGAACATTGATAAGCATAGAATAATGGTGAGTAATTATACAATTCCGTACCCTCCCAAAGTGTAAGCACCGCGGGTAAATAATCTTTTGGTTCACCGGAGAATATCAGTTCAGCGCCATTGTCAAAATGCAGGTTAACATGGCTCTTGAGTACAACCGGGCCCGCTATGTAAAATTTGCCTTTGGGTATAATTACCTCGCCACCACCACTTACACTGCACAGGCTAATAAGCTTATCAAAAAGTGCCTTGGTATCTGTTTTGCCATCCGCTACGGCTCCGTAGGATACAATGTTGAAGGTATCCTTTTTAAATTCAGGCACTTTAATATTTTTAAGGATCTGGTCGACAGGAGATACTGCCTTTTGCTTATGCTGGGCATTCGCTTTTACAGCAAGAATAAAAGACAGCGCTATCAGGAGGTAATTAAATTTACATTGGTTTATCATAGAGCAGGATTATAAGACGAGTAAATTTAAATGATTATATTTAGTACCCTTATTTATATTAAAGATTTTACCTTTAATCGCATTTTTAAATTATCCACTTGAAAAGACTGGCTTTTATTTTTTGTTTGTTGCAATTGTTCGCAGTAATCGCGTTTGCGCAGGATAAACAAATACCTTATGGCAATAACCCTGCTGCCGGAAAGTATTATAACATCTGCGGTATAAAAATGTATTGCGAGGTTTATGGAAAAGGCAAACCCTTGCTAATGATACACGGCAATGGCGGCGACATCAGCGCGTTCTCAAAAAATATCCCTTACTTCTCTAAAAAATATATGGTGATTGTACCCGACAGCCGGGCGCAGGGCAAATCAACCGACGACAGAGATTCACTGAGTTTTGAAATGATGGCCGATGATTTTGCAGCTTTGCTGGATGTAATGCACATTAAATCGAGCTATGTGATAGGCTGGAGTGATGGCGGTATAAATGCTTTGCTATTAGCGATGCGCCATCCCGAAAAAGTGATTAAACTGGCATCAACCGGGGCAAATTTATGGCCGGATTCAACGGCCCTTATTCCGAAATATTGGATAGGGGAGCGGGATGATTATAATGCCTCAAAAAACAAGATATTTAAAACTGCGAAAGAAAAAAACGATCAGAAAATATTTTTGCTGGATTGGGTTCAGCCCAATATTCCTTTACTGGCACTAAGGAAAATTAAATGCCCGTCACTAATTATTAGCGGAGATCATGATTTGATTGTGATACAGCATACCGTTTTAATCTATCAAAATATTCCTCATGCTTATTTATGGATTTTGCCCGATTCGCCGCATGGCACACTACAGGCCCATGCCGCTGAATTCAATAAAAAAGTGGATGAGTTTTTTACTACACCTTTTCATATCTGGAATTAATTATGCAACCCAATAACATACTACACGGCAAAACCCTTGAAATGGTACTGAACGAACTGGTAGCGCACCATGGCTGGCCGGAGCTGGGTTATCGCATTCGCATCAATTGTTTTTTGGATGATCCAAGCATTAAATCGAGCCTGAAATTTCTGCGCAAAACTCCCTGGGCCCGTAAGAAGGTAGAGGATCTTTATATCGAAACATTTGGTGGCAAAGCTTGATGAATTAACGCTTCCGCACGCCCGTTCAAGCGTCTACGCTTGAATGAAAAAGACTTTTAGCGTCCACGCTAAAAGTCCTTCAATATCATTTTATTTTAATAGCGATGTAAGCGTGGGCGCTTACAAAATTAGCATTCAAGCGTGGACGCTTGAACGGGCGGGCGACAGGGTATATTATGAAAGCGACTACTAATGTTTCCGCTTATTATTCATCTTAGCTTTTGTGCCTGAGCTGTAATTATAAGTTTTTGAATTAGCTGCCTTTTTCTCATGGAAAGCTTCACCTGCAACAGGTTCAGTTTTCTTTGTTTTAGCAGCAGGTTTTTCAGCTGGTGCTTCCTTTTCCTTTTTATCAGTATCAATAACTAACTCATCTGGCAGCGCAGCTAAAGGCATTTTTTTGCCGCTGGCCTGTTCTATCTTTTTGATCAATGCCAATTCTATATCGGTAGAAAAGGTGATGGCTAACGTATCGTCGTCATCACCATTGTTTACTATCCGTTTAATAAATAACTCTTTTTCTTCTGGTATATCTAAGTGAATAATAAAAGGGATGCCGCTCAAATCATATTCACCCTCGCTTTCATTAGCGATGATCAATACCTTAAGTGCATCATCTTGTTTAAATTCAGCCACATCTTGCACATTTTTTGATTCGTACGACAATGGGTTAATAGTCACCACAGATTCCCTCATTCTATGCTTTAAGCTTTTCTGAACTGTTTCGGCCGTAACACGGGTGTTTACAAATACTACCGTTTTGGTGAACAGTTCATCATCCTGCATAAACAAATTCAGCAGGTTTAGCTTGGTGCGGAAATTAGGTACGCTATATAATAATTGCTGATGGGTATTCAGCGGGATAACCTCCAATTCTTCGGCCTCAACAATGGCAGGCATCTTCATAAATGGATCTATCATTTTGTGAAGCTTGGCATGTAATACCTCAGTAAACACAATGTGCTGGCATTTGGTGATGCTGTTAGCGAGTTCTGCAACAGGTAATTGCAGGCCCTGTTTTACCATATCCTCGGCATCATCAACTATTAAAACATCAATTTTGTTAAGGTTGAGGCCCAGTTTAAGGTATATGGCGCGAGCCCTGTCGGGAGTGGCGACAACGATATCGGCGCCATCGGCCAAAGCATTCATCTGCGCTTCAATGCCGGGGGTAACATACAGACCTACTATCTGTATGGTATCGTTTCTTTTAAGCTGATCGAATTGCTGTATCACCGCTTCAACGCGTTCTTTATCAGGCACCAGGATCAATACTCGCGGCGCGTCATCATAACCACGTGTAATGCGGTTTAATATGCCGATGATATAGGTGGTAGTTTTACCTGAGCCTTCGGGAGCAACCGCAATAACATCCTGCCCGCCAATTATGCGCGACAATGTTTTTAGCTGGATCTCTTTAGGATTAAGGTAACCCGCTTCGGTTAACGTACGTGATAACCCCTTGTTCAGCTTAAATTTATCTAACCACACCATTCAAATAGTATTAAGCCGCGAAGATAAGGATAAAAATAATGATGTTATTCAGGAACATATAAACCATGTCATTGCGAGCGATAGCGTGGCAACCTCGTCGCTTGCATATTGAACGCGACGAGGTTGCTTCGTCGTTCCTCCTCGCAATGACATTTTGGTGAAATTGCGTTACACCTTTCTCCAATCCCCATTCATCATCATTCCCGAAAACGCCGATCTTACCGGCAGATCCAGATATGGGTAAGTTACTTTTGAAAGATACAAGCCTTGTGGATGCGCAGGAATAATAATTTTAGGAGTGATTTTATCAGCTAAATAATGCTCAAATTCATCTACACTCATATCGCCACGACCAATTTCTAATAGTCGTCCTGTTATTATGCGTACCATTTTGCTAAGGAAACGGTTGGCAGAGATGTGGAAGCGGAGCCTGTCTCCGGATGAATCAGTATATAATTTAGCGGTACTTACATGGCAAATGGTATGATCAATCCTGTCGGGCATTTTGCAGAAGGCGCGGTAATCATCGTATTTAGGCAGCAGTTGTATGGCTGCTTTCATTTTATTGAGGTCGAGGTTTTTTTCGGGGTATAAAGAGCTGAATCCGCTGAAAAATGGATCTTTATAAGTATGGATAAAGTAATCGTAACCGCGCTGCACAGCATCAAAGCGGGCGTGGGGCAGGCCCTGCATGGGGATGATATCAAAAACAGCGATATCATCGGGTAATAATTTATTCAGCCTGAAAAGCAGGTCGAAATCCCATTCATTTTCAACGTCTATATGAAAAAAGAACTGGCTGGCATGCACCAGCGCGTCTGTTCGCCCGCAGCCGGTAATGGGTACGGGTTGCTTTAATATCTTAGCCAAACAAGTTTCCAGAACCTCCTGTACGTTTACCACGCCGGGGTGTTTTTGCCAGCCGCTGTACCGCGCGCCGTGGTAGCCTATGTGGATGAAGTAGCGCATTAACCTGATTTATTTTTCACCATCGTCATTGCGAGGAACGAAGCAATCTCTAAACCATACAGAACAACTAAGCAAAATTGACCTGCCTGCGTAGAGATTGCTTAGTTTCTCGCAATTGACGCTTTAATATAAATATAAAAAGCCTCTTAGTATGATAAGAGGCTCGTTGATTTTTTAATGAATTATACTTTCTTCGGAGGCAAATCAAATGCAATAGCATCATGCTCAAAATGGCCTTTGTGTGAGCCATCGCAAAAAGGTTTGTTAGCTGATAGACCGCAACGGCAGATAGATACTACCGTTCTACCCTGTAAACCGTAGTTATTGCCCTGCATATCCACTATCTCAAAGTCACCATCTATTTTAACTGATCCGTTGTTATTAATTGTAAGTTTTGTTGTTGCCATAAATTTTTATTTGGGCCAAAAATACAAACTTGGGTTATACCAAATTATTTAAGTTATAATTCAAACTCATTCTTAATATGGCATGGAGCGCATGTATTGTAACGATTAAGTGAAATTTTACAAAGAATTCGCTAAATCGTTTTTAAGTACTATATTGACAACGGATTTTCCAAAATCTACGTTTAAACCAATTTGTACTATAGCTATCTGACCTATGAAAAAATTGTTGCTAACCACCATCAATTTTAAAATCCGAAACTATGCCGGGCCTTTAATGGCGCTGTGCCTTTTATCAGGCGCGGTTAATGCGCAAACAGCTGTGTTTGTTAGTAAACCGGCTAATACATCATCCAATACCTATTATGTAAGTAATAAAGCGCCGCTAACTGCGCAAGGCTTTGTAAAGCTGCCATTAAGTGATATAAAACCCGGCGGCTGGTTAAAAAAACAACTTGAACTGCAAAAGAATGGCCTTACCGGGCACTTAGGCGAAATAAGTATCTGGCTCACCAAAACCGATAATGCCTGGTTAAATAAGGACAGAAAAGGCAAATATGGCTGGGAAGAACTGCCTTACTGGCTAAAGGGTTATGGCGATATTGCCTACGTGTTGCAGGATGAGCGTATGCTGAAGGATACCAAATTCTGGATTGACGCGGTGATCAGCAACCAGCAGCCTGATGGCGATTTCGGGCCGATAATTTACAAAGGCGATGGCAAACGCGATCTGTGGGCTAATATGCCGATGCTTTGGTGTATGCAATCCTATTACGATTACTCGAAAGACCCACGGGTATTAAGCTTTATGAGCAAGTACTTTAAATGGGAAATTGCCATACCCGATGATAAATTTTTAGAAGATTACTGGGAAAACAGCAGGGGCGGCGATAATATGGTGAGCGTGTACTGGTTATATAACCGCACCGGTGAAAAATGGCTGCTGGATCTCGCTACAAAAATAGACCGCAATACAGCCAACTGGCGGCAAAAAAATAATTTGCCCAACTGGCACAACGTAAATGTGGCCGAATGTTTTAGGGAGCCGGCTACTTACTATCAGCAGAGCCATGATCAAAACGACCTTGAAGCAACTTATAATGATTTTAAGCTGATCCGTAATATTTACGGGCAGGTGCCGGGCGGTATGTTTGGTGCCGATGAAAATGCGCGTAAAGGTTATAACGACCCTCGCCAGGCCGTAGAAACCTGCGGTATGGTAGAGCAAATGACATCGGATGAGTTTTTGTTGCAAACAACAGGTGATGCTTTTTGGGCCGATAACTGCGAGGATGTGGCTTTTAATACCTTCCCTGCAGCTTTTACATCCGACTATAAAGCCCTGCGCTATTTAACCGCGCCGAATATGGTGGTAAGTGATAATAAAGATCACTCACCCGGGATAGCTAACTCTGGTCCGTTTTTAACCATGAACCCGTTCAGCAGCAGGTGCTGCCAGCATAACCACTCAGCAGGATGGGTTTATTATGCCGAAAACAGCTGGATGGCGACTGCGGACAACGGCCTCGCCGCTCAACTATATTCCGAAGGTGAAGTAACTGCTAAAGTTGGTAAGGGTACACAGGTTAAACTAACTGAGCAAACACATTATCCTTTTAATGATAGGGTGATTTTTATTGTAAATACGCCTGTCGCTGTCGCCTTTCCACTTTACCTGCGCATACCAGCATGGTGCAATGGAGCATCAGTAAGTGTCAACGGTAAAGCAGTGCCGGTTAATACCATGCCGGGTGGGTATATAATGCTTGCCAATAACTGGAAGAATGGTGATGAAATCGCCCTGCAATTGCCGATGGCGCTAAAAGTGAGGGAATGGAATCAGAATAAAAATAGCATCAGCGTAAATTATGGCCCGCTTACTTTCTCGCTAAAAATAACTGAGAACTATGTGAAAACTGATGCTACCACAGCCGTACAGGGTGATTCAGGCTGGCAGGCTGATGCCGATCAATCTAAATGGCCTGCATATAATATCTACCCTGCCTCAAGCTGGAACTACGGTTTGCTGGTTGATGCGCAACATCCTGAATTATCATTCAAAGTAGTTAAGAAACAATGGCCTAAGGACGATAATCCGTTCACAAATGCCAACGCGCCTGTTGAGCTTATTGCTGAGGGTAAACAAATACCCGGATGGACGGTAGACCAATACGGATTGTGTGGCGTATTGCCTGTTAGTCCGGTAAAAACCGCTGAAAAGACAACTAAACTAACACTGGTACCCATGGGTGGCGCAAGGTTACGGATTTCGGCTTTTCCTGTGGTGGAATAGGCTTAAAGCCCTTATAATTGCTAAATAGGCAAATAGGCGCTATATTAGATTTTTTATATTAGAAATAAACTTAAATCCAACAAGAGTAAATAAATGGTAAACAAAAAATTATCAATAGTTGATATTGCTAATCAGCTGAATATTTCAAAAACCACGGTATCATTTATATTGAATGGCAGGGCCAAAGAGAAGCGAATAAGCGACGAACTGGTACAAAAGGTATTGAAATTTGTTGAAGAAGTTGGCTATAAACCAAACTCACTGGCTAAAAGTTTACGTACCGGCAAATCAAACATTATTGGTTTGATGGTTGAAAATATATCCGACATATTTTTCGCGAACATTGCCCGTTACATTGAGGATCGTGCTTACAAAAATGGTTACCGAATAATTTATTGCAGCACAGATAACGACGCGGCAAAAACCAAGGACCTGATAAATATGTTCCGCGACAGGCATGTGGATGGTTACATCATTGCCCCGCCTGTTGGTGTGGAGGAGGATATTGCGGCCTTAATAAAAGACGACCTGCCGGTTGTGCTTTTCGATAGGTTCTTTCCTGAGCTTGAGTCGAGCTATGTGGTGGTGGACAACTTAAATTCTACCTATAATGCCACCAAATATTTTATCGATCACGGGTATAAGAATATTGCCTTTATAACTTTCTCATCACACCAAACACAAATGCAGGCGCGTATGGATGGTTATGAAAAAGCGCTGAAAGAGCACCAGCTTACATCACATATAAAAGAGGTTGATTTTAACCAGGACCTGCAGTTTATTATTGATCCGATAACCGATTTCCTTGAAAAAAATAAAGGTTTTGATGCTATATTATTCGGCACCAACCGCCTTGGGGTTTGCGGTTTAAAAGCGTTGAGTAAATTGGGCATAAAAACACCGGATGATGTAGCTGTAATATCATTTGATGATAACGAGGTATTTGAAATGTACTCGCCATCAATTACCGCGATAGCACAACCTATTGAAGAAATTGCTGATAATGTAATAACCATTTTACTGCACAAACTAAAAACGCCTGCGGGCAGCCGACAATTTGAACAGGTTACTTTAAATAGTGAGTTGAGGTTGAGGGGGTCGTCGTCGGTTGATAAACCGGTGGTGGGGAGTAAATAAGGTTGTCTTACAGGATATATATTATAGCGATGGGTTTCAAATCCATCGCTATTTTTTTTGCTAAAACATGTCATTGCGAGGAGGAACGACGAAGCAACCTCGTCGCTTGCATATTGAACGCGACGGGGTTGCCACGCTATCGCTCGCAATGACATGGTGTGTAATCAATGACAATTGGGTTATATCAATTTCCCTCTCAACGCCTCCTTCGCGCCACCTTCCCATTCATCCTTCAAAATACTCAATACAATAGTATTGCGGCGTGTACCATCTTCCAATGGCATAACGCTCCTGAGTATACCATCAACCAGGCAACCTAAAGCCTTCATGGCGGCAATGCTGCGGGCATTATTAGCATCGGCCCTGAACTCCACACGTATCATACCTAATTCTTCAAAAGCAAATTGCAGTAATAGGAATTTACAATGCCTGTTAAGACCAGTAGCACGGAATTTTTCGCCATACCAGGTGTAGCCCAATTGCAGGCTTTGGTATTGCGGTTGTATATCGTAAAATCGGGTACAGCCTGCATATTCGTTGGTTTGTTTATCGTAAACAATAAAAGCATATTCTTTTCCTTCTGCTCTGGCTTTTAGGGCACCAGCTACATAGGTCCGCATGCCTTCTTCACCTGCAGGGTTTACGGCAGAATATCTCCAGGTATCGGGTTCATTAATGGCGTAGGGCAGCAGTAGTTCAAAGTCGCTGGCAACGAGCGGCCTTAGCAGTACGCGTTCATCTTCAAGTATGTATTCGGCTTCAGGGTTAAAGGGTGTTATCATAGCTTTTAAGTTGGCAATTGCGTAAATGTATTTAAAATGTTTTTATCGCCCAATCGTCTGTAGTATTAAATGGATGTAAAACTATGACGATTTCCCTTATCAGAATACAATATTTATCGCTGCTTAATAAAGCTTTGCTATTTTTACCCGAATTTTTGAAAATGTGCATCGCACTTATCTAAACTAAAGCATGGAAAAACCTAAAGACCAGCCTGCAAACAAACAACCTAAAAAGCCCGGGGTATTCGGCTTGCTTAAACCTTATATGGGTTTGGTAGTGTTGCTGATATTATTCGCGCTTTTTAGTAATGGTATTAACCTGCTGCTGCCTAAAATAGTTGCCAATGGTATTGATGCCTATACGCATAAGCAGTTTGTTTATAAGCCAATTATAATTGAATTTACGGGTGCAGTTATCGTCATATTTATATTTACTTACCTGCAAAGCATTATACAAACCTATGCCTCTGAGCGGGTAGCCCGCGATTTGAGGAGCAGGTTATCCGACAAGATATCAAAACAAAGCTATGCCTTTGTTGAGCGGGTAAATCCATCCAAACTGCTTACTAACCTTACCGCCGATGTTGATTCGATCAAAATGTTTGTATCGCAGGCGGTTGTTTCCATAGCTTCGTCGTTGTTTATAATTATAGGTGCCAGTATCTTATTGCTTACCATTAACTGGCGACTGGCGCTTTGCGTTATCGCTATTATCCCCATCATCGGCGGTACATTTTTTTATGTGTTGAAGAAGGTAAGGGTATTGTTTAAAGAGAGCCGCGCGGTTATAGACTGGCTTAACAAGGTAATTAACGAAAGCATCATGGGCTCGGCGCTTATACGGGTTATCAACTCACAACAGCTGGAATACGCCAAGTTTTTACAGGCAAACACCCGGGCCAAAGATTTTGGGTTGTCAATTCTGAATCTTTTTGCCGGTTTGATACCTATTATCACTTTTACCGCTAACATGGCTGGCCTGAGTATTTTAGTACTGGGCGGGCACTATGTAATTGCAGGCAGCATGAGCCTGGGTAATTTCGCGGCATTTAACAGTTACCTGGCTTTGCTGATATTTCCTATACTGGTTATCGGTTTCATGAGCAATATTATAGCGCAGGCAACAGCATCCTACGAACGTATCAATGTAGTATTAGAGGCCCCCGATCTGCCGCAAACAGGGACGGTTAAAGAGCCTCTAAGAGGTGATATCGACCTGAAAGATATAACTGTGTTGTACGGGCAAAAGCCAGCGCTTAAGGATGTTTCATTTTCAATAAAAGCGGGTTCAAAAATTGCCATAATTGGTCCTACAGCTGCAGGGAAAACCCAGTTGCTTTATTTACTTACCGGGCTTATCAACGCCAATAGTGGTACTGTTGAATTTGATGGAAGAAGGATAGCCACATATGATAGCGAATCGTTCCATAGCCAGGTGGGTTTTGTTTTCCAGGATAGCATCATCTTTAATATGAGCATCAGGGAAAATATCGCGTTTAGCGATACGGTGACTGATGAATCATTACAAAAAGCTATTGATACTGCCGAATTGCGCGGTTTTATTGATGGTTTGCCCGAAGGATTAAGCACTATAGTTTCAGAACGCGGGGCAAGCCTTTCGGGCGGGCAAAAACAGAGGATCATGCTGGCAAGGGCTTTGGCTGTTAATCCTAAAGTTTTATTGCTGGATGATTTTACCGCGCGTGTTGATGGTAATACCGAGAAGAAGATACTGGCCAATGTGCAGCAAAATTATCCCGGCCTAACGCTGCTATCGGTAACGCAAAAAATTGGTGCTGTTGAGCATTATGATAAAATAATTGTGTTGATGCAGGGCGAAATTGTTGCCAGCGGCAAGCACGATGAGCTGATGCACAGCAGCCCCGAATATGTGCAGATCTTTAACTCGCAACAAAGCACCAGTAATTATGAAAGTGTTGCTAAATAGAAATTCCGGAAGTAAAATATAAATGCAAATGAACTACGATCTTAACAAACTTTCGGAGCAACAGGAAAAGACCTCAACCTATGCGGCGCTTAAAAAGCTGATACAGTTGATAGCACACGAAAGAAAGAATTTGTTGATGGCGCTATTAGCCATCCTTACCAACTCAACGCTCAATTTACTGGGGCCGCTTATTATTGGGATAACCCTTGATAAATATGTACAGCACCACAACTATCAAGGCGTACTCATCAACGCTGGTATATTGTTAGCCATGTACATAGCAGCATTGGGGAGCAGTTACATGCAAACCAAGCTGATGGGTGGCGTAGGGCAACGCATGCTGTTTACCCTGAGGAACGCCATATTTAATAAATTACAGCAACTGCCTGTTGATTTTTTCAACTCGAACAAAGCTGGCGACCTGATATCACGTGTGAATAACGATACGGATAAGCTGAACCAATTCTTCTCGCAATCGCTCATGCAATTCATCGGCAGTATTGCTACTATGACAGGGGCCGGTATCGCTTTGCTGGTTATTCACTATAAATTAGGGGTTATTGCGCTTGCGCCGGGTATTTTAATATTGCTGTTTACCAGCGTGGTATCGCCTTGGGTTAAACGCAGGAATGCCACCAACTTAAAAAGCGTTGGCGGCATGAGCGCCGAGATACAGGAAAGCCTGAATAATTTTAAGGTGATCATAGCATTTAACCGTCGCGATTATTTCAGGAAACGGTTTGACGAGGCCAATAAGGAGAATTATAATACAGCAATTGGCGCGGGGTTAGCCAATAATATTTTCCTGCCTGTATATAGTTTCTTCTCGAGTATCGCGCAATTATTGGTACTGGCTTGTGGCATATACCTCATCAGCATTGGCGATTTTAGTATTGGTTTGCTGGTAAGTTACTTGTCGTATGCTACGTTATTTTATAACCCTTTAAGGCAATTAGCCGCGTTGTGGACAAGTTTTCAGGTGGCTATGGCCGGATGGGACAGGATCTCACAGATCTTATCGCTGGAAAGCAATTTGCCAACTGTACAGGGTGCGTTGGCTGAACCCGAGGCAGCGTTATTAGAATTCAGGAATGTGCATTTTGGTTATACTGCCGATCACGAGATATTACACAACATCAGCTTTAAACTGGAGCGTGGCAAAACCTATGCTTTGGTTGGACCTACGGGTGGTGGTAAAACAACTACGGCCTCGTTAATAGCGCGCTTGTACGATCCATCAAAGGGTACGGTATTGCTTGATGGAAAAGATGTCCGCTCTTACGACCCATTAGAGAGAACCAAAAAGATCGGGTTTATTTTGCAGGAGCCTTTCCTTTTTACGGGTACTGTAAAAGAGAATATTTTATATGGTAATGAACTGTATCGCGACCATACCAGCGAGCAATTTGAGCAGGTAATAACCGATGCTAATTTAGGTGGATTGCTCGCCCTGTTTGAAAGCGGGTTGGAAACCAAAGTAGCATCGAGCGGGGATAGCATAAGTTTGGGGCAAAAACAGCTGATCGCCTTTATGCGTGCGGTTCTGCGTAATCCTGATCTGCTTATTCTGGATGAGGCTACCGCGAATGTTGATACCATAACCGAAAAGCTGTTGAGTGATATTTTGGATAAATTACCGCAGCATACCACACGTGTAATTATAGCCCACAGGCTGAATACCATTGAAAATGCTGACGAGATATTCTTTGTAAACTCAGGCGAAGTAACCCGCGCCGGTTCACTGGATGATGCTGTGAATATGCTGTTGCAGGGGAAAAGAGTAAGCTAAAAAGAGTCAGGAATTAAGATACAAGAATCAAGATAAAGCAAAAGATTTATAGATTATAGTAAATTCTTTATTGCGTTTCTTGATTCTTGTATCTTGACCCTTGATTCTATCCCTCATCTCTTGATTCTATTCTTAATTATCTTTACACTTGTAATTAAACTATTAGCCCATTATGTATAAATACGCTGGTGAGAAAGGAATTTTAGTATCAATTGATTGTATCATCTTCGGATTTGATGGCTGGGACTTAAAATTATTACTTGTTCAGCGGAGTATTGAGCCACAATTACATAAATGGAGCCTGATGGGCGGTTTCGTAAAGCCAGATGAAAGTCCGGAAGATGCGGCTAACCGCGTGCTGGAGCAGCGTACAGGTTTAAAGAATGTGTACATGGATCAGTTCCAGGTATTCGGCAAGCCCGACAGAGATCCTGTTGAGCGGGTTATCTCTATTGCTTACTTCGCGCTTATTGATATTCATCAGTATGAAAAACAACTGAGTGATGAGTACCATGCCGAATGGGTTTTGCTTGATGAAATACCAGAACTGATATTTGACCATACTGAAATGGTTAAGCTGGCCAAAAGGCAGCTACGTTATAAAGCGGCGCTTCACCCTATATTATTTCAGTTATTACCCGAGAAATTTACTATCCCGCAGCTACAGGCTTTATATGAGGGTGTTTATCAAACTAAATTTGATGACCGTAACTTCAGTCGTAAATTACTATCAACCGGCTTGCTGGTAAAACTACCAGAGAAAGATAAGCAGTCATCAAAAAAAGGGGCGTTCTATTACCAGCTTGATCAATCAAACTACCAGGAGAACTTTGAATCCTTTTTAAACCTGGTGCCTAACCCTGATAAGTTTTTCTAAACTTCAGTATTGTAATTTTTTTATTCATTTAAGGGCATCTGTTTGGCTACTAATAGATTCTTAGAAAGAAATAACGTATTTTAGCTATCCGCTTATTAATAAAACATGCGGTTAACTGAGTTTTACCAAACCTATGAAATTACTACACTCAACATGCATAGCAGTGATGCTTATTTTCTGTTGTTTGTATAGCTATTCTCAAGGTACTACCAGTATGGGCACGGAATTTTGGACCGCTTACATGGCCAATACCAATCCACCAGGCACAAATATGGGTAGTCAAATGGATTTATATATAACATCCAATGTAAATACATCAGGCACAGTTGCTTTTTTAGACGGAACTACTCCAATAGCTTTTACTGTTACTGCTAACCAGGTAACCGTTATAAGCATTCCCGCAAGTGAGTATATAAGTTCTCAGGGGACCTTTAATGAGGGAATACACATTACATCATTGCAACCAATAGCAATTTACGCGCATATTTTTGCACAGGAATCATCAGGAGCAACTTTATTATTGCCTGTAAATGCAATGGGTAAAGATTATTACTCTATTAATTATACTCAAAAAGCCAATGAAGCTGCCAATTCTATTTTTATGGTTATTGCAACTGAGGACAATACTACAGTTGAAATCACACCTTCAGTAAAACTGCTTGACAAAACACCTGCAAATGTTCCCTTTACTATTACGTTAAAAAAGGGGCAGGTTTACCAGGCATTAGCAGCTCAGGACTTATCAGGGAGCCGGATACGTTCAATCAGTACGGGCACTGGGCCGTGTACAAAAATCGCGGTATTTTCAGGCAGTTCACGCATTGAGATTGGTTGTAACGCTTCGCAGATATCATCTGATAATCTTTTTCAGCAGGTATATCCAACAGTATCATGGGGCGAAAACTACATAACCGTGCCGCTTGCGGGCAGAAGTTATGATGTGTTCAGGATAGTTTTAAGTAATCCTGCTACCAATGTACTGGTAAGTGGCAAAGCGGTACCCGCCAGTTCGTTTGTTAATGGGTTTTATTATGAGTTTAATGCTACTACGCCGCAGGTTATATCTGCCGATCAGCCTATACAGGTTGTGCAATATGCTGTTACACAATACAATACTGAATCATGTGGAACTGACGAGAACGATGTAGGGGATCCGGAAATGATATTTTTAACTCCTATTGAACAAACTGTAAATAATGTAACACTTTTTTCAACCAGTAACTATAAAATACTTCATAGCTACATAAATGTTACTATTAAAACGAGTGATGTACCTACATTCAGGTTTGACGGGCAAAATTTCACATCGGGATTTACCCGTGTACCCGGTGATGAAACGTACTCTTATGCGCAACTACCTGCTTCAGCCGGAACACACACATTAATTGCAGCAAACGGCTTTAACGCTATCGCTTATGGTTTTGGCGAAGCCGAATCATATGGGTATGCCGCAGGCGCTAACCTGCAAAATTTAAGCACTAATATTTCTTTGCAGAATCCGCAAAATAATACCCTGCAAATGAACGGTTGTACGGATGAAAATTATAATCTTGACCTTTCATTACCTTATAAGATTACCAGCATTACATGGGACATGCAGGATGGGAGTACGCCATATCAGCAAAATAATCCTGTAATAGCCGGTACAACACAAAACGGGTCGCAAATTATATACCATTACCTGTATTCTAAAGGCCCGCTCAATTTTAAAAGTGGGAGCCATACAGTGATTGCAGCCGTATTTGATCCTGATGCTGATGGATGTGGCTCGACACAACAAATTCAAGTTGATTTTAAAATTACTGATCCGCCCGTAGCAAAATTCGATGTAGATAATACGCAACTCGATTATGCTACAACATTTATTGACGAGTCAACGTCAACAGCTGCAATAGAATCATGGGCATGGGATTTTGGCGATGGCCAGACCTCAATTTTAGAGAACCCAACAAATTTATATGCAAAGCCGGGCAAGTACACAGTTACTTTAACGGTAACGGATGTTAATGGTTGTTCATCAGTTTATCAAAAAACAATAGTTATATCAGTTGTGGCAACTGTGGTAAAAGGCTCAATAGGCGCATGTGCAGGTAATGCGTCTGCAAGTCCAAATATTGAGCAATTTACAGTCTTAGGCGCTGGTTTATCTGATAATATTGCTGTTGCGGCCCCTGCTAATTTTGAAATATCGTTTTCGCCTGCTACAGGTTATTCAAACATTTTAACCATCAATCAAAGCAATGGAACGGTAAATAATGTTATAGTATACGTGCGCTCGGCGGCGACAGCACCTGTGGGAAATATTGCAGGTGATGTTTTATTAACCTCGGCTGGAGTAACGGGGCAAAAAGTGGCGGTAGCTGGTATAGTTAATGATATGCCAACGGTAAATGCAGTGCCACCTCAAACAGTTACCAGCGGCGAACTTGCGGCACCTATAAACTTTACCGGGGCAAGCAATGGCTTTAGTTGGGTTAATGATACACCCGGCATAGGTTTACCGGCCAGTGGAATTGGCAACATTTCTGCATTTACGGCAGTTAATAATACTAAAACTCCAATTGTTGCTACCTTGAAAGTAACGCCATTGTCGTTAACCGTTGCGTATATAGCAAATGCCAGTGCTAATAGTGTTTTTATTATAAATACTGTAACAAATGAGGTAGAAGCAGCCATACCTGTAGGCCTTTACCCGCAAGGCATAACGGTAAGCCCCGATGGAAGCAAAATATACGTATCAAACTATCTTGGTAGTACTGTATCGGTGATCAGTACTTACACTAATACAGTTATAGCAACCATAACCGTAGGAACTACACCTTTTGGCATGATATTGAGCCCTGATGGCAGTAAATTGTATGTAACCAATACTTTGGCAAATGACATTGTTGTAGTTAATACTGCAACTAACAAAATTGAAGCAACTATCACAGTAGGTTCGCGGCCTGTAGGCCTGGCAATAAGCGCTGATGGGAGCAGGGTGTATGTTACCAATTCAGACCCTACCGCAAATAGTGTTTCTGTAATTAATACTACCACTAATGTTGTTATAGCAACAATTCCTGTTGGTACTTCGCAGGGAGGAGTAATACTAAGTCCCGATGGCAGTAAATTGTATGTTGTAAATACAGGTTCAAATTCGGTATTAGTTATTAGTACGGTTAGTAATACCATTACCCAAACGATACCGGTTGGTACCTATCCGTTTGGAATATCAACTACGCCCGATGGTAGCAAATTGTATATAACAAATTCACAGGCTAACACAGTTTCGGTAGTTAATACAGCAACTAATACTGTAATAGCAACGATACCGGTAGGTACCGATCCTTTTGGTGTAGATGTAAGCCCAGATGGGGCACAGGCATATGTAGCTAATAATGGAACCAATACTGTGTCAATAATTAACACGGCTACCAATACTGTATCTAAAGTTCTTCAAACAGGCCAGGGCCCGAGTTCATTTGGTAAATTTATTGTTGCTGGTTCAGGCTGCACAGGGCCACCGGCAACATTTACTATTATAGTAAATCCAACAAATAAAATTATAACAGTTAATGGTAGTTTGCCACCATTAACTACAGATTATGGCACACCTTCATCTTCAGGCAGTTTTACAGTATCCGGCGATTATTTAACAGAAGGCATATTAGTTACTCCACCCAACGGTTTTGAAGTAAGTACCGATGATATTAATTTTAGCAGTATTGTTACGGTAGGTTCTTCGGGTACCATTCCATCAACTACAATATATGTAAGATTAGCTGCAACTACTCCGGTTGGCAGTTACTCAGGTAATGTTGTTTTAAGCAGTTCAGGAGCAGGCCCTGTAAATGTAGCTGCTACAGGAACAGTACAGCCAGTACCTTTGACTATAAAAGCGGATAACAAAACCAGGACCTTTGAAACAGCCAACCCGCCTTTAACAGCAACTTATACTGGATTTGTGAATAATGAAACAGCTGCTAAATTAACTGTTCAGCCATATATTACAACAACGGCAATTATAACTTCGCCCATTGGTAAATATCCTATTACAGTAAGCGCAGCAGAGTCGCCTAATTATACCATTTCTTATTTGCCCGGGATTTTAAATGTAGTTGCTGCCGGCATAATAATACCCAATACATTCACCCCTAATGGTGATGGTATTAACGATACCTGGAATATAAAATATATTGAAAATTACCCCAATTGTACTATTGATATATTTAACCGTTATGGTACCAAACTATATACATCAGTTGGCTATCCTATACCGTGGGGCGGTAAATATAATGGGGCAAATTTACCTGTTGGCACTTATTACTATATTATCAACCTGGGCAACGGGCAAAGTGTTATTTCGGGTTATGTTGCTATCATCAGGTAAAAAACTGGATTTGCGGAACTAATACATTTTCATTAAGGGTTTTTCGGTGTGCGGTTATTTAGTTCGAAAAATCTCAGAAATTACATTGTAATATCTAACTATTATCTAATAAAATGCGTAAAAAGCCATTGTTTGGTTATTTTTAAAATATTAAACAATCATGCTTTAATTAGGGGTTTATTATAGATTAAACCCGTACGTTCCTAAACCGATGAAGAGATTTCTGCCAGTTAAACTTTATACTATACTTCTCTTCTTTTTTCTCTCTAATGCGCAAGCGCAAACTGATCAAACATATACCAATGGCACAACCACATCACCTATAAATTTTCCGGGTACAGGCTGTACCTATAACTGGACTAACAGTAACCCTTCAATTGGCTTGCCAGCAAGTGGTATAGGTAATATTCCGGCATTTATGCCGATAAATACCGGAACTAGCCCGGTTACAGCTAATATTACCGCTATTCCGGCACCCAGTGGGTTTGCATATATTGAAAATTCTTCTTCAAATACAGTATCGGTTATTAACCTGGCAACAAATGTAGTTGTAAAAACTATTCAGGTAAATGTTTCACCAATTGGTGTGGCTGTAAGTACGGATGGGAGCAAGGTATATGTAACCAACCAAGGTAGTAGTAATATTACTGTAATAAGCACCTCAACCAATACCGTAATAGCTACAATAGCGTGCAAACCAGAGCCTACCAGTATGGTTGTAAGTCCGGACGGAAGCCGCTTGTACGTAACAAATGAGAGTTCAAGTAATAATTTATCGGTTATTAGTACAGCAACCAATGCTGTAATAGCCAATATTAGTGTTGGTAATGACCCTTATGGGGTAGCTATAAGTCCTGATGGCAGCAAAGTATATGTAACAAACGCTGAAGATAATACTGTGTCTGTAATTAATACATCAACAAATACGGTTATAACCAATATTCCCATAGGGCAAGGTGCGATGGATTTATTAACAAGCCCTGATGGCAGCAGGCTGTATGTATTAAACGCGGCTGACAATACGATGTCAATTATAAATACGCTTGATAATACTGTAATAACAACAATAGCAACAGGTAATGCGCCCTTCTGCCTGGCAATGAGTGCTGATGGCAGCCGATTATATGTTACCAATGGAAACGATAACACTGTTTCAGTAATAAATACGGCAACTAATGCAACAATAGCCACAATTCCTGTTGGTAATATTCCCATAGGAGTATCACTTAGTGCTGATGGTAATTATCTTTACGTAGTTAATTTAGGGTCTCACAGTGTTTCTGTTATAAATACAGTTACAAATTTGGTAATAGGAACAGTAGGGGTTGGCTTGGCCCCGCATTCATACGGTAATTTTATTAAAACAGGTGTAAGTTGTGGCGGTAAAGCTGTTGAGTTTACTATAACTGTTAAGCCAGCTTCATTAGTATCCCCGGTTATTGCTGCAACAGCTACAACCGGTACCATCACCACTTGCCAGGGAGTAGCTTCAACAAGCTCTCATGTTCAGCAGTTCACTGTATCCGGTACTAATTTAACAGATAATATTACAGCAACGGCACCTGCCGGTTTTGAGATATACCTTGCAGGCGGCAGTGGATGGGGTAGTAGTGTAGTAATAAACCAAACAGGTGGTACAATAAGTAATGCTATGTTGCAGGTACGGGCTTCGGCCACAGCAACTGCCGGGAATATATCGGGCAATGTAGTGTTGAGCTCCGGCACTACCAGCAAAAATATTGCTGTAACAGGCTTTGTAAATAAGTTGCCTGCTGTAACCCAGCCTGCAAGCCCAACTTATACAAACGGCGAGACAACGCCTCCTATAAGTTTTACAGGCACTGCAACCGGTTACATCTGGACGAATGATACACCTGCCATCGGCTTACCTGCAAATGGATCTGGTGATATATCGTCATTTACCGCTATAAATGCCGGTACCAGCCCTGTTAAGGCTACCATTACGGTAACCCCTTTAAATACCGGGTATGCATATATCGCTAATTTTAACGCGAACACTGTGTCGGTTATCAATACCGCATCGAACATTGTGGTAAAAACTATACCCGTTGGTATGGCCCCGGTTGGTGTAGCTGTTAGTCCGGATGAAAAGACGGTTTATGTAGGCAATGCAAACTCTGATAATATATCTGTAATAAATACAGCAACCAATACGGTAACATCAACAATAACAACCAGCAAACCTTTAGGTATTGTGTTAAGTGCTAATGGTAGTTTGCTTTATGCGGGAAATTTTGATGCCGGCACAGTATCAGTTATTAATACTGCAACCGGCAAACCAACAGCAACAATTGCTGTTGGCGTTAACCCCGTGGGGATGGTCATAAGCCCGGACGGGAGCCGCCTGTATGTTACTAATTTTGGCGATGGCACGTTATCGGTTATCAACACATCAACCAATTTAGTAGTGGCAACACTTAACATTGGCCTTAACTGTTATGGGGTAGCGGTAAGCCCCGATGGTAGTCATGTTTATGTAACAAATGGAAATTCGAACGATATTGCGGTAATTGACGCAACAATCAATGCGGTAATAGCCGTAATAGGGGTTGGGCTTTCACCAGAAAATATAACAGTAAGTCCCGATGGCAGTACAGTGTATGTAACAAACAAAACCGGCGGTACAGTATCTGTTATAAATACAGCTACCAATAAGGTAATAAACACTATTACTGTAGGCTCAAATCCTACGGGGATAGAGGCAAGTGCCGATGGTACGTTACTGTATGTGGCTAACCAGGCTTCAAATACGGTATCGGTAATAAGCGCAACCAGCTTTGCGCTTGTATCAACCATTACTGTTGGCGATCAGCCTATGTCGATCGGTAAATTTATTACCAATGCGGGCTGCAGTGGTAATTCGGTTACTTTTAATATTACGGTTAATTCCATAATTTCCGGTATTACAGCAACGGGTACATTATCGCCACTTGATACAAATTATGGTACTGCATCGTCTTCAACAGTTTTTACGGTGGCAGGTAATGCCCTAAAGACAGGAATATTGGTAACACCGCCCAATGGGTTTGAAGTAAGTACAGACGATATTCATTTCAGCAATACAATTACTGTAGGCTCTGTAGGAAGCATAGCACCAACTACGGTATTTATAAGGCTGGCAGCTACAACTCCGGTTAACGTATACACCGGTAATATTGTGCTAAGTAGCACAGGCGTTGGCAATGTGAATGTGACAATGGCAAAAGGAACAGTTAGCCCGGATGTTTTAACAATTACTGCTGATAATAAAAGCAGGACCTATGGCGTTAATAATCCAATTTTAACCATATCTTACAGTGGTTTTGTAAATAATGAAACAGCGGCACAATTGATACAACAACCCCTGATAAGAACAACAGCAACCAGTATATCGCCAATTGGCGAATACCCAATTACTGTTAGCGGGGCAGTATCGGTTAACTATACATTTGTTTATGTGCCGGGTATACTTAGCATTAATCCTGTCGGATTGGTAATTCCAAATGCATTTACACCCAATGGGGATGGCATAAATGATACATGGAATATAAAATACATAGAAAATTATCCAAATTGTAAGGTAGATATATACAACCGATACGGAGAAAAGTTATATTCGTCAATTGGTTATCCTATTCCCTGGGATGGGAAATATAAAGGCGCTATTTTACCTATAGGAACATATTATTATATTATAAATCCTGAGGATGGTCATACGGCTATTGCTGGGTATATAGCAATTATTAGATAAATGAAAAGAAAGTTACTTTTATTAATTTGTTTTGTTTCGATTATACAGATGGTTTGCGCGCAGCAAAAACCTCAGTATACACAATACGTTTTTAATAGTTTACTTTTTAATCCCGCACTTAGCGGTATTGAAAATTATACCGACGTTAAAGCCGGCTACCGTAACCAGTGGACTGGTTTACAGGGAGCGCCGCAAACCAGCTATTTATCATTGAGCGCGCCGCTTGGCAGTGATTTTTTATATGGCGATGCTACTGAAATGCCGGCCAGTGGAGGAGATGACCCTATGAGCAGGCAATATTCGCAATATTACCAGGCAGCCGCACCCCATCATGGCATTGGTTTTACGCTGGTATCAGACAAAGCGGGCCCTATTACCGCAACAAATATTGATGCTACCTATGCTTACCATATAGGCATAACCAGCAAGCTTAATTTATCATTAGGGGTTGCTGCCGGTGTATCGCGTACCAACTTAAACACATCTGAACTTAGCCTTGAGAACGCGTTTGACCCGGCTGTTGATAATGCCAGCAACGCTCAATGGAACCCGGATTTGGGGGTAGGAATATGGGCCTATTCGTCGGATTATTTTGTGGGTATTTCGGCGCAGCAGGTATTACCTCAAAAACTATACTTCAGCACCAATAATGCTTACGATCAAAGTAAAACAACTCCTCATTATTATTTTACAGCGGGTTATAAGCTATTCATGTCTGACGATGTAGCATTGCTGCCATCATTTTTAATAATAGGGGTAAAGCCGGTACCTGTAAGTTATGCTATTAATATGAAGGTTTCCTTCAAGGATGTATTATGGATTGGCGGCTCATATCGTAAAGATGATTCATTTGGCGTTTTAGCAGGCTTTAATATCAGCTCGCTTATTAACGTAGGCTATTCATATGACATTACTACCTCAGCTTTAAATACAGTAAGCTATGGTTCACATGAAATTGTATTAAGCCTACTGCTTAATAACAGGTATAAAGTTACCTGTCCTCAGCATACTTTCTAATGCCGCTTCGCTGTCATTAGTCATTTCGCTATGCTTGTCATTAAGCTTCGCTGTCATTAGTCATTTTGCAATTCTTGAATTGTGTCGAATTAGTTAAAATAAAAAAGTCTGAAACGAATTCCAGACTAATGACCTATAATTCTTTCCTCAACCTCGCTACCGGGATATTCATTTGTTCGCGGTATTTGGCTACGGTACGGCGGGCTATATTGTAGCCGCTTTCTTTAAGTATGTCGGTTAGCTTTTCATCGGCCAGGGGGTGGCGTTTATCTTCTTTGCCTATATGCTCTTCCAGTATCTTTTTAACCTCTTTGTTTGATACCTCTTCGCCGCTTTCGGTTTGGATAGCCTCGGAGAAAAATGATTTTAACAGGAACGTACCGTGCTCGGTTTGTACATATTTTGAATTAGCAACACGTGATACTGTTGAAATATCCATGTTTATTCTGTCGGCGATATCTTTCAATATCATCGGCTTTAAATTCTTGTCATCGCCGGTTAAAAAGAAATCGTACTGATATTGCATTATGGCGTTCATGGTTTTCAGCAAAGTTTGCTGGCGTTGCTTTATAGCATCAATAAACCATTTTGCCGAATCGAGCTTTTGCTTTACAAACTGAACAGCCTCTTTTAGTTTTTTATCCCTTTGCGAGGCCTTGTCATAATGCTGGAACATCTCCTGGTAGGAGCGGCTTACCCTTAGCTCGGGCGCATTTTTTGAGTTGAGGGTAAGGATCAGCACACCATCGCTGTTAATGATATGAAAATCGGGGATCACCTGCATTTGTTTGGTGTTCACCTCGTTTGAGTCGCCTGGTTTTGGGTTGAGCTTTAATATTTCATTTACCACACCGCGCAATTCCATGGAGTTCATGTTTAATGATTTCTCCAACTTATCATAGTGCTTGCGGGTAAACTCATCCAGGTACTGCTCAACCACCAATATAGCTTTCTTTATAATCGGGTCGTTCGGGTCTTTTTTGCGTAACTGTATCAGCAAACATTCCTGTAAACTGCGTGCGCCTACGCCAGGCGGGTCAAAGCTTTGTATAACGGCCAGCATTTCTTCTACTTCCTCATCCTCGGCCATTACGTTTTGCGAAAAGGCCAGATCATCAGTAAGTGAAGTTATGGGGCGGCGCAGATAGCCATCATCATCCAGGCTGCCTATTATTTGTTTACCTATCCTGAAATCTTTATCCGAAACCGGCAGCAGATCAAGCTGTGCCTGCAGGCTTTCAAAAAATGAGCTTTGTACAGCAATGGGTATTTCTTTGCGTTCATCCTCATCATCGCCATTCTGATCATAGCGCGATCCGTAATCATTTACATTATCTTCCTGTAAATAATCATCAATATTAAACTCATCCATCTCTCCCTTTTCCTCATCACCGTTGTAGTTATCTTCATCGGGATCGCGGTCGGGATATTGTTCTTCGGGCTCGTTTAGGTTAGTTAAGCTAAGATCTTCAAGCGCCGGGTTTTCTTCCAATTCTTCTTTAATACGGGTATCTAACGAAACCGTTGGAACTTGCAACAATTTTATAAATTGTATTTGCTGCGGCGAGAGCTTTTGTAAAAGTTTTTGTTGAAGATTTTGTTTAAGCATAAATTAGATAGCACAAAAATACAGTAATTAACAATAACTTTAAACAATAGTTACAGTATGCTGAATAATGTTGTAAAAGGTTAAAAAAAACTATTTGTTTGGCTTTGCTATTATTTTATTAATAACTTTAATCAAATTAAAACCAATCTTATGTCGATAGTAAAGGAATTTAAAGATTTTATAAACCGCGGCAGTGTTGTTGATCTGGCTGTGGGTGTTATAATTGGTGCCGCTTTCGGCAAAATTGTAACCTCGTTGGTGACTGATATCATTATGCCACCACTTGGTGAGCTACTACATGGTATCGACTTTAAAGACCTTCATTACACGTTAAAAGAAGCAGTGGGAAAAACACCTGCCGTAGCTATTAACTATGGCCTATTTATCAATAACGTTATCGACTTTTTAATAGTAGCCTTCTGTATCTTCCTTATTGTAAAAGGTGTTAATTCAATGAAGAAAGAAGAACCGGCACCAGAGCCTGCAGCAGAACCGGAACCAACTAAAGAAGAGCTATTGCTTACCGAAATACGGGATCTGCTTGCAAAGGGCAAATAGTTCACTGGTTCATTAGTCCAATAGCTTTTATAGCCTATCCGGTTAAGAGAAACTTACGAAGTTTTTAAAACTTCGTAAGTTTACATACCAAAGGACATACATCCTACAAATCAATTTAATCTAATAATCCCGGTTCTTATTAAAACGTCTTCGGCAACTTAGGGTCAGTAAGTATAATATAATCACCCATTTTGCTGAATTTGGTCCAGTCGGGGTTATCGAAGCTGTCATCGGAATACACTGCAATATTTATTATGCGGGCTTTGGGGTTATACTTTATTAACTGCGCTGCCGTCCCCAGCTTTTCCTCGCTGTGAAAACCACCGTTTATTTGCAGTATTTTATAATCAGGGTGATCTTTCATGAATCGGGCTATCGACCAGCCCATAGTCGCGTCCCATAAATTTTGTGCCTGGTACATCTGCATACCGGGCATAGATGCATGGCCGCCCATGATCTGCACAAATTTATCATAATATGGCCCTGTAGCGGTGTCGATAGGCAGTGGAGGTAGCCAACCCTTTGCGGTAGCATCCAACTGTTGCAGGCTGTTTAACCCCATATGGTTAACCATACTGGTGTAGCGCGATGGCGCGTTTGCTGCTATAACAGGTATGTTGTTGCTTTTAGCCAGTTCTATTAAAGGGCGGTAATCGCCATAATTTGGCCAGGCTTTGGCATCGTTGGTAAAACTGTTTTCGCTGATGAGTCCTTTCAGATATTCATTCAAAACTGTTTGTCGGTCAGTCTCAAACATTTCCATTGATAAGGCAATTTTACGCGGATATTTTTCCGATAAATTTTTAAGCAATATCAATTCCAGCTGGTGCCCGGTGGAATCGTTATGCTCTTCGCCAAAAAATAATACATCGGCACCGGTCATAGCGTTTATGATATTATCAATAGAAGCCAGCTTTTTAGTGTGTGTATTGTATATTTTACAATGAGCGATAGGGTTATCCTGACTAAATGAAAAAAGAGACAGAAAGAGAAAGAAGGTACAGAGGGTGATTTTCATGAGGCAGGGTTAAACCGGATAATTACTTTAATTAATTTTAATAACAATTTGTTAATGAAACCTTAAAAGGAAACCAACTTGCGTGAAAAATATGTTGTTTACTTTTATCAACACATAATCTACAATATTTATATTATGACTAACTCAATTCTCGAAATTACAGAAAACGAATATTTAATAAAGCTAAACAGGCAAAATTTTAACCTGTCGTTTATCCGCAGCTTGTTAAAAATGGTTGAAGTGGCAAACCCTTCAGATGATAATAGCTATATGATGTCGGACAGGCGCGTTAATATTAGCAGTAATTCATCAGAGCCGGAATATTATAGCTCTATTGACGAAAAATAATTTCTTCAACGTAGAGACGCATATTTTGCGTCTCCGAATGAGGCATTTAAAAAGACACAAAATATTGTGTCTCTACTGTATTTAAAAATTTTCCAACTTAAAAGAAGACGTAAAGTATTGCGTCTCTACGTTATTTAAAAAGATTTTCCGGGCATAAAAAAAGACGCAAAAATTGCGTCTCTACGTTTTTTATTTGGCTGCCCGTTAAAATTGACGATACCCGCCCCTTACTACCTGCTGTTTATCCATCTGTGCCATTTGGGCCTTCATCATTTTTATTTGTTCGGTAAGTAATTTGTTCTTATCGTCCTTAGTAGCTTCAGATAAATACATTTGTGCTTCGCGCTTGTTGCGTTTTGCCATTGATATACCTGCCAGGCTGAGTTTAGCCAATGCGATGTTGTGCGACATCTTCATGCCTAACTGTAATGACTTTTTAAAATATTTCTCTGATTTTAAAGGCGCTTTGCGCGATTCTATCAAACCGATAAGCAGGTTGTAGTAACCGTGCTGGTTTTTGTTCAGTTCTTTTTCGTAATCTTTTATTTTTAACAGCCATACTTCGGCTTTTTCATTTTGTTCCTTACGCAAAAACCATTGCGCTATGATCATGTTTTCGTTAAAGAAAAAGCTTAACAATACAATACCACCTAAAAGTAATACCAGTATGCCCCACCACCATGAACCGGTAGCACAAAGTGCAACCGCGCCGCCAAAGAACACACAGGCTATAATTAATCTGAAAATATTCGACATAATTTGA
>JAMFSA010000064.1 GCA_026225055.1 Mucilaginibacter xinganensis
CATTAATATAAATTCTGTATTTTTGAGCCATGTTTAATAATAGTGAGGCCGAACAGCAAGTGGCCGAATTCCTGCTGCAAATTAAAGCAATTAAATTACAACCTAATAATCCATTTACATGGGCATCAGGCTGGAAATCGCCAATTTATTGTGATAATCGCATAACACTGTCACATCCAACCGTACGCACCTACATCCGTCAGCAGTTAACACAGCTGATCCAGGAAAAATTTGGCGCTGTTGGTTGTATTGCAGGTGTAGCTACAGCAGGCATACCACAAGGTGTATTAATTGCCCAGGAATTAGGCTTGCCATTTATTTACGTTCGCTCAAAACCAAAAGAACACGGCACAGGCAGCCTTATTGAGGGTGATGTTGTTACAGGTAAAAGAGTTGTTGTAATTGAAGACCTGATATCAACAGGTAAAAGCAGTTTACAGGCTGTTGTCGCATTACGCGAGGCTGGTTACCAGGTAGCAGGCTTAGCAGCTATATTTACTTACCAGTTTGATGTAGCCACAGAGAATTTTAAAGAAGCAAAATGCCCATTTGTTACATTATCAAACTATAGCGCATTGATAAAATATGCTGAGCAAAACCAGTATGTTAGTACGGATGATGTTGATATGCTAAAAAAATGGCGTGAAAACCCATCTGAATGGGGAAGATAATTTAGTTGGCAGTGGGCAAGTTTACTTTTTTTAGTAATCTTCCCATTTAAATAATGCAACTGAATACTGAAAACTGCAAACTAAAAAACATGTCTACCTTCGAAAGTACCGTTACTATAAATAAACCTGTAAATATTGTTTACCAGTTTTTGGCTGATATGAATAATCACCAGCAATTGATGCCTGACGATGATATATCAGATTGGTCATCAACAGTTGATGAGGCAAGATTTACCATCAGAAATATGATAAAACTGGCGCTAAAGATCGAAGAGCGTACCCCTGACACAGCACTAAGAATAACCCCTGCTGAAAAGCCCCCTTTTGACCTGGAACTTAGATGGATCCTATCCGGCAATGATGATCATACCGAGGTACAATTCACTATTACTGCAGATTTAAATATGATGATGAAAATGGTTGCATCGGGCCCGCTACAAAAACTGGCTAACGATGAAACAGCAAACTTGCTCAGTATATTGAATTAAAAACTCAATCCTTAGTAAGTACCTTTTCTTTGTTTATTCATGGCGTGGGCAACTACCAAAAACACGTTGATGATAATTAAGCCTAAAATTAGTGTTCCCATAACTTTGTTCTTCTCTAAAGTTTAATTGTTTAACAATTGTAAGTCAAAGTCTGTTCCAAAAGATACACAATGAGGCTATTTTTACTAAAATATGTATAACTAACGATAAAAAAATCCGTTTAGTTTTCAGGCACTAAATTATTTACGAGGAACTTACTCCTCATGAGAATATTATTGGGGAAATATCGGGCATTTTATACTTAATAAGCAATAATAACGGCTACAAGCTTTTATTGTAAAATTTAGCGTATTTTTGCACAAAATATAAGGTGCAGCATGATAACGGTATCCAATCTATCCCTACGCTACGGCAAACGAACATTATTTGAAGACGTTAACCTGAAATTTACCCAGGGTAACTGCTATGGTATTA
>JAMFSA010000065.1 GCA_026225055.1 Mucilaginibacter xinganensis
AAACCTTAGCGTTTAAATATAAAATGACGGTTAGTGTATTAATTTTTTTACCGATTATAGCAGCCCTTGCTGTGTTCTTATTGAAAAATGAGATAGCAAAATATGTTGCTTTGTTTTTTGCTGTTGCCGAATTAGCCATTGCAGGTTGGTTTATAGCTAATTTTACGCCTGATTCTACCATACAGTACTCGATTAATGTACCATGGATAGCTAAAATGGGCATTTATTTTAACGCGGGTATTGATGGCATCAGTATGGTATTGGTATTACTTACCACCTTACTAATACCCATTATTATATTAACAACCTACAAGCATACCTACAAAAATGCATCAGCCTTTTACGCGCTGATACTGTTTATGCAGGCTGGCCTACTGGTAGTGTTTACCGCTTTAGACGGTTTCTTATTTTATGTAGGGTGGGAAGCCGCGCTGATCCCTATCTACTTTATATGCGCTATGTGGGGCGGTCAGGATCGTATTCGCATCACGCTTAAATTCTTCATTTATACATTTGCAGGCTCGTTATTTATGCTGGTAGGTATTATATACCTGTATCTGCAAGCGCCAAACGGTACGTATGACCTGATGCAATTTTATGCCACAAAGCTCGATCCTGCACGTCAGAACTGGGTTTTCTGGTCATTCTTTCTGGCATTCGCCATTAAAATTCCTTTGTTCCCGTTACATACCTGGCAGCCCGATACGTATACCGAAGCGCCATCAGCAGGCAGTATGCTATTAGCTGGTATAATGTTAAAAATGGGTTTATATGGTTTAATGCGCTGGTTAATACCTAATGCGCCTATAGCATTTTTACATTGGCAAAACCTGGTAATGGTACTTGCTGTTATAGGTGTTATCTATGCGGCAATAATCGCTTTCACCCAAAAAGAAGGTAAGCGTTTGGTAGCTTATTCATCCATATCACACGTGGGCCTTATAGCCGCGGGTATTTTCAGTCTTACCTTACAAGGCACACAGGGTGCAATGATCCAGATGCTTAACCACGGCATAAACGTAGTTGGTTTATTCTTTATCTGGGATATCATCAGCAGGCAACTGAATACTACGGACGTACGCCAATTGGGCGGTATTGCCAAAGTAGCGCCTACGTTTGCTATCACGTTTTTAATAATTGTTTTAGGAACAGTAGCGTTGCCGCTAACCAATGGCTTTATCGGTGAGTTTTTATTGCTGAACGGTGTTTATCAGTTTGATTTTTGGTTCGGGGTTGTAGCTGGTTTAAGCATCATATTTGGTGCCGTATATATGCTCAGGATGTATAAAAATGTTATGCAGGGCGAAACCAATGCCTTAACCGCAACTTTTGTTGATGTTACCGGCTCTGAAAAATTAACACTGATAATCATTTGTATATTAATAATAGCCATCGGCGTTTATCCGCAGCCAATATTACATCTGTCAGAAGCTGCTGTTGACAAATTGCTGTTAACAATAAGCACAAAAGCAATGAACGTTACATTATAACCGGCGAACCGAATTTTTTGCCTGTTAATAATAAATAAAGAGATCAGATTTAAAGACATAAAATGAATACCTTAATAATTATATCTGTTTTACCCATAGTGCTTCTGTATTTGGGTTTATATAAAGCCAAAAATGCGTTGCTGCCGGTTGCTGTTATCGGTTTGCTTGCTGCTTTGGGCTTTGCCCTTGCACAATGGACCTCAATTGATGTAGCTAAGCCTATTTATCATGGCATGATGTTGTTTAATAACTATTCAATAGCATTTTCGGCCATCACTATTATATCTACCATACTTATCCTGTTACTATCAAAAGGTTATTTTGAACGTATAAGTGATCACATTGCCGAATATTATGCCATCATCCTGTTCTCACTGGCAGGTATCATCGTAATGGTATCGTACTATAACCTAACCATGCTGTTCATCGGCATCGAGATCATGTCGGTTAGCTTATATATATTGGCAGGTATTAAAAAGAATGATTTTGCTTCAAACGAGGCAGCTTTAAAATATTTCCTGATGGGTGCTTTCTCAACAGGTTTCTTATTGTTCGGTATAACGCTTATTTACGGTACAACTGGTTCATTTAACCTCGAAGCTATACGTAACTGGGTAGTAGCTCATCCTCGTGGTATGGACCCTATGCTGGGTACAGGCATTATGCTGATCATTGTTGGCCTTTGCTTTAAAGTTGGTGCTGCACCTTTCCATTTCTGGACCCCGGATGTATATGAAGGTTCACCAACGCTGATCACGGCATTCATGTCAACAGTAGTTAAAACTGCTGGTTTCGCGGCATTCCTTCGCCTGTTTGCCGAGTGCTTTGCCCCGGTAGCCAGTTTCTGGATGCCTGCCCTGCTGATTATAACTATATTAACTCTGTTCATAGGCAACATTACCGCCCTTTATCAGCAAAGCTTTAAACGTATGCTGGCATTCTCCAGTATATCGCATGCAGGCTATTTACTGTTTGCTATTGTGGCATTAGGCGCAAGTTCAGCAAATTCAGTGTTTGTATATGCTACGGCTTATTCAATTGCTTCTATCATCGCGTTCGGGGCTCTAATACTGGTACAACAGCAATCAGGCAGCGATAACTTTGAGAGCTTTAACGGCCTGTCAAAAAAGAACCCTTTCCTTGCACTGGTATTAACCATAGCTATGCTGTCGTTGGCTGGTATACCGTTAACTGCCGGTTTTATAGGTAAATTCTTTATGTTCTCAAGCGCGCTTTCACAGTACCAGGTTTGGATGGTAGTGCTGGCGGTAGTAAATGCTATCATCAGTATTTTCTATTATTTCAGGGTGATTGTAGCCATGTATTTCCGCACGGCCGAAACCAATGAAGTACAAATCCCGGCATACTATAAATTTGTTTTAGGCTTCTCTGCATTAATTACCATTATTATTGGCGTGTATCCAACATTTATTGCGTACCTTATTTAATAGATAAGGAATAACTACAAATTGATTTAATATTTGTAGTTTTACATAGTGAATGGAAAGTTTTTGGGAACACCTGCAAAATTTAACGGACGCTCAATCCATCATAAGCAGAGGAGGTTTTTTTCTTTTGCTTATTGTTGTTTTTGCTGAAACCGGATTGTTTTTTGGTTTTTTTTTACCGGGAGACTACCTGCTATTTATGGCAGGCTTGCTTTGCGCAAGCGGAATGTTCGATATCCAGATCACTACGCTCATCATCTCATTAATTGTTGCAGGGATTTTAGGAAATTATACTGGCTATTGGTTTGGTTACCGAACGGGGCCAATTTTATTCAACAAAAACGATTCCTGGTTGTTTAAAAAGCGATATGTGGTAATGGCTGAGCAATTTTATGTTAAATATGGTGGAATGGCGCTAATTTTGGGCAGATTTTTCCCTATAATTAGAACTTTTGCTCCTATCTTTGCAGGAGTTGTTAAAATTGATATTAAAAAGTTTACCCTTTATAATATTATAGGCAGCGTAGCATGGGTGGTAACCCTATGTTTAACAGGTTATTTCTTAGGAAGAAAGTATCCCGAGATAACACATTACCTGGATTATATCATCATCGGATTTTTTGTTGTTACATCTGTTCCTTTGATCATTGCTTTTTTGAAAAAAAGGAGCACACCAACTAAAGTAAGTAAACACTATAAATAATAACATAACACTACTAAATGAGCACACAACATCCCTGGCACCAGGTTTCACCCGGAGATAATGTACCTGAAATTGTACAAGCGATAATTGAGATACCTAAAGGTTCTAAGGCTAAATATGAAATTGATAAAGAATCAGGTTTATTAAAACTTGATCGTGTTTTATTTTCTTCAGTAATGTACCCTGCTAACTATGGTTTCATCCCGCAAACTTATTGCGATGATCATGACCCGCTGGATATATTGGTATTATGTTCTGTTGACGTATTCCCAATGTCTATCATCGAAGCAAAGGTAATAGGCGTTATGCATATGGTTGATAATGGCGAGCAGGACGATAAAATTATAGCTGTCGCGAAAAACGACATGTCGGTAAACTATATCAACGACCTGAATGAATTGCCGCCGCATGCCATGAAAGAAATTGTTCGTTTTTTCCAGGATTATAAAAAACTGGAAGGTAAGAACGTAACGATTGAACATTTACTGGGCCTGCGTTACGCTCACAAAGTAATTCAAGAAAGTATGGAGTTATATAAGTCCACTTTCCCTGTGTACCAATAATTAATTAATGGACCCCGCAGAACTCACCGTAAATTATTTTTATCTATTCCTTACCGTTTTCCTGGTATTGCTGAATGGCTTTTTTGTAGCCGCCGAATTTGCCATGGTAAGGGTGCGGGGCTCGCAAATTGAAATAAAGGCCAAAACGGGCAGCCGCCTGGCTAAAACCACCCGAGGCATATTACATAATTTAGATGGTTACCTGGCTGCAACGCAGCTGGGTATTACCATTGCTTCACTGGCACTCGGCTGGTTTGGGCAATCGGTGGTAACTGCCGTAATGCTGCACGGTTTTTTGGCATTAGGCATCGCTATTACTTCTACACTGGTTCTTAATATTTCGCACTTTGTAGCATTCGCGGTTATTACGGTTTTCCATATCACTTTTGGCGAGCTTGCACCAAAGTCAATAGCTATACAGCGTTCTACCCGTACAGTAATGGCGGTAGCGGTTCCTTTGCAGTTATTTTACATCGTGTTTAGGCCTATCATCTGGTGCCTGAATACTTTCGCCAATTTCATTCTGAAGATGTTTGGTATTGATGCCGTAAAAGATGAAACACATCATAGTTCCGAAGAATTGCAGTATTTGCTGGAACAAGGTAAAGAAAGCGGCGCGCTTGATTCAAACGAGCATGAGCTGATCCAGAATGTATTTGAGTTTAACGAGCGTGTGGTTAAGAACATTATGGTGCCCCGTACTAAAATCTCGGGTGTTGATGTAAATACTGATAAAGATGAACTGCTGGAAACACTCATAACCGAAGGTTACTCGCGCATGCCTGTTTATGATGATGTGATAGACAAGATCATTGGTATTGTACACGCGAAGGATATCCTCCCTTTACTGGCACGTAATGAGGAGATTATCTTAAAAAATATCATCCGTAAACCGTATTTCATCCCCGAAACAAAAAAGATAAACGACCTGATGGCCGAGTTACAGCAAAAACGGATCCAGATAGCCATTGTGCTTGATGAGTTTGGCGGTACAGCGGGCATGGTTACCCTGGAAGATATTGTTGAAGAGTTGGTAGGTGAGATACAGGATGAGTACGATGAGGAAAAGCCAATTGTTGAACGGGTAAACGACCGTGAATTCATCGTAAACGCGCTTGCACCAATCTATGATGTAAACAGTCACCTGCCGCATGATCTGCCAGAGGATGGCGATTATGATACCGTATCGGGCTGGCTAGGTGATATATTTGGTAAGATCCCTGATGTAGGCGAGCAAAAGGAATCCAACGGGTATAACATTACGGTACTGCGTAAATCCGACCAAAACATTGAATCAGTAAAGCTGGAGCTGCTGATTAATGAAGAAGATGCTGTAGATTTACATTAATTAGAAACAAGAAGCAAGATTCAGGAATCAAGACTAAAATACCAGTAAAATTTCCTTGTCTTGACTCATGATTCTTAAATCTTGATTCCATTCCATATAATGCATCTTTTTTACACCCCGGATATTGAGCCAACGCACCCCCAATATTTTCTTAGCGAAGAGGAAAGCAAACACGCTGTAAGAGTTTTGCGCCTTAATGTTGGCGATCAGGTGCAATTAATTGACGGCAGAGGTGGCTTATATACCGCCGAGATTAAAGATGCCCACCCCAAAAGAACCATTCTGCAAATAACTAATGTGGTAACCGATTTTAACAAACGGAACCATTACCTGCACATAGCCATAGCCCCAACAAAAAATATTGAACGCCTGGAGTGGTTCCTGGAAAAGGCCACAGAGATAGGTATTGACGAGATCTCACTCATCATCTGCCAGCGTTCGGAACGTAAAGAAGCCAAGGTCGATAGGTTGAACAAGATTATCACATCAGCCATCAAACAATCTTTAAAAGCATATCACCCCATATTAAATGAGCCGGAACCATTGAGCAAACTACTCTCACGTAATTTCGATGGTCAGAAATTCATCGCGCATTGCGAAGAAGGGGATAAAACCAGCCTGAAGCAGGACATCAGCCTGAACGGAAAATATTTAATCCTGATAGGCCCGGAGGGTGATTTTAGTCCGAAGGAAATTGCGGATGCCTTGCAAAGTGATTATAAAGCCATAACTTTAGGAAAAAGTCGTTTAAGAACTGAAACCGCCGCTTTGGAGGCTTGTTTTGAAGTGAACTTTTTAAACCGCGAATGAGAAAAAGCATTTATATAGGCGTTGCGTTGTTGACACTGTTTGTAATGAGCAGTTTTAATGACCCTACCTATAAAATGGCCAAACTAAAATACAATGGCGGCGGCGATTGGTACGGCGACCGCACTGCACTGCCCAATCTCATCAAATTTTGCAATGAGAATTTAAAAACCAATTTTCAGTCGCAAGATGAGGTAGTCGATGTCGGCAGTGCCGAAATATTCAATTATCCATTTATTTTCATGACCGGCCACGGTAACGTGATCTTCTCCGACCAGGAAGCGCAGAACCTGCGTGCTTACTTAATAGGCGGGGGCTTTTTGCACATTGATGATAACTACGGCCTCGACCAGTTCATCAGGCCGCAAATGAAAAAGGTTTTCCCGGAGCTTGAATTTGTGGAACTGCCGCTCAATCATCCCATCTATCACCAGAAATATAGCTTCCCCAACGGGCTGCCCAAAGTGCATGAGCATGATGGGAAACGGGCGCAGGGTTTCGGCTTAATATATAAGGGGCGGCTGGTGTGTTTTTACGACTATCAGTGCGATTTGGGTAATGGATGGGAGGATTATGGGACATACGCCGGTGATACGCAGGAGACGCGCTTAAAAGCCCTTAAAATGGGGGCTAATATGATACAGTATGTGTTTACGCAGTAGTTTCTGAAACACAGATTAAATGTTAAATGTAATATTGCTAATCAAAATCATAATAATCCACTAATCATTAAAATCAGCGGTATATGTACCAGATAAAAGTAAACGGCAAATACGATTTTGAGATATATAATAACAATGAAGGCCTGCTGGTTAACCATGAGCCTGTAAATGCTGATATGAAGCAGATCAACGCGTCGGCATGGCATATTATTAACAAGCTGCAGTCATACAACGCAGAGGTGGTAAGCTTTAACGTTGCTGAAAAAACTGCAGAGATTAAAGTGAACAACAATATATACACCGTTAACGCTAAAGATCAGTTTGATGTGTTGCTGGATAAGCTTGGCCTCAGCAGCCTCAGTAATGCTAAGGTTAGCGAGGTAAAGGCTCCTATGCCGGGCCTTGTACTTAAAGTATTTGTTGCCATAGGCGATGAGGTTAAGAAGGGGGATAACCTGTTTATATTGGAAGCCATGAAGATGGAGAACATTATTAAAGCCCCTGCAGATGTTACCGTAAAAGCGGTAAAGCTAAAACCCGGCGACAAAGTGGAAAAAGGCCAGGTACTCTTACAATTCAACTAAATAGTAAAGCATATAAAAAGAGAAAGGCGAAAGATTTAAAAACCTTTCGCCTTTCAGCTTTTATCTTTCAGCCTAAATTATTTAGCTACAAATTTCTTAGGTTTTTTAACGCTGAAGTGAGGTTTGCCATTCGGGTTCATCTCAGCAGCACCAACCATATCCATAGCGCACCGGAAACCAACTTCGGCACTTGCATTGTCCTCATCCATAAAGCGGCGGGTTGCTGGGTTTAACCAAAATGCAAGGTCATTCCATGAACCACCTTTGTAAACTTTCGAGTGGTCGTTAACCAAAGTAGTAGTACCGTATAATGCAGCATTCACAGTATCAGCAAAACCACGTTGATCCGGGTTGTAAGCTTTACCAGCCAGTGCATCTTTCGGTGCGGCCTGCGCAACCTTTTTAAGTGAATCGCTTTGTTGTTGCTGAGCTATGATCTCGCTATATTTTAATTTTTTACCTGATGTAGCAGGGTCATATACCGGGCGACCGTATTTGTCTTTAGCATAAATACCTTTTGTAGGATCGGCTAAACGTTTGTTAGTGTACTCGTTACCACGGAAAGGATTGAAATCCTCAACCTCATCAAATGAAGTTTGGCGGTAGGTATCCTGTACCCATTCGTTTACGTTACCGGCCATGTTATACAAACCAAAATCATTTGGCGGGTATGATCTTACCGGCGCTGTGATATCAGCTTTATCGTTCAGGTAACCACCTACACCGGCGTTATCACCTTCGCCACGTTTAAAGTTAGCTAATATTAAGCCCCTTGTTTTCTTTTTAGGTGAACGTACGCCTAAACCATTCCATGGGTATATTTTACCATCGTTAATGTTCTCAAACTGGGTATTTCCGGCTAAAGCAAGTGCTGCGTATTCCCATTCAGCCTCTGTAGGCAAACGGTAAGCTTGTTTTAATATACCATCTTCCATACGTGCAGGGCGCACAGCTTTACCTTTAGCGTTAGGGCTCAAATCCGGTAACATTTTTTTACCATCAACACCGGCACCTCTAACCTGGCCATTCAAATACATATCAGTATTGAAAGTTTCCTGGTTGTTGTTTTTGCCTTTGTTATCCTTAACAGTTGCCAGCATACCTTTTTGCTCCAAAATGTATTCGTTAGCACGGTCGGTACGGAAACGGCAGTAATCCTGTGCCTGATCCCATGATATACCTACTACCGGGTAATCCTGGAAAGCTGGGTGGCGTAAATAGTTATCAACGTAAGGCTCGTTGTATGATAATGGCCTGCGCCACACTAATGTATCAGGCAGGGCATTATAGTAATATTCGTGGTCATTTGGGTAAGCGATGCTTATCCAGTGCAGGTAATCCAGCCAATCCTGGTTTGATACTTCGGTATCATCCATGTAGAAAGACGGTATGGTAACGCGCCTGCGCACGTTGTTATAATCGTAAGCAACATCCTGATCGGCACTGCCACCCAATACAAATGTACCACCTTCAATAGCAACCATGCCCGGCCCTGGTGACGGGTGTGTCTGGCGAAATTTTACGTATCCGCCATTATTCCTGTCGTTGTAGGGTATCCCGGTTTTTTCAGATGCCTGATGTTTTGCACAACCACTTATCAGGGCCCCTGCAGCCAAAAGTACTAAAGCAGTTTTAGTAAAAACTATCTTCATATTTTTACAGTTATTTTTAAGTATGAATCGTTAAAATTAAAAAAATTTCATTGAAAAAGATAAATTTTATGCGCTAAAGCGCAGTAAAATGAATCCTCCTTTGGCATTTAAACGTAAGTAACATCAATAGTGTTACATACATCATTAGTATTTCTGGTTTAAAGGTAACTTATATATGCTTATAAGCCAAAGTATATTTACTATATTTGGGCATCACATTTAATACATTCAATGAGGTTTTTCTACAATAGCGTTACTATTGCTATAGTAATAATATCATTCCCCTTTTTAGTTGTTGCACAAACCAGTACCAACGGAAGTAATGCTAACGCGATATCAACCGCGGTTCCCTTTTTAACTATTTCTCCCGATTCACGTTCAGGAGCTTTAGGTGATGCGGGTGTGGCCATATCACCTGATGTTAACGCGAATTATTGGAACCCGTCTAAACTTGCCTTTATCGAGAGCGACAATAGCTTCTCCTTATCATATAGCCCATGGCTGCGGAACCTGGTTCCTGACATCAGTTTATCGTATTTAAGCTACGCCCATAAACTTGATGACAGAAATGCCGTTGGTTTATCATTACGCTACTTTAACATTGGTACCATTGCTTTAACGGATGGGAGCGGTAACTCACTGGGCAGCTTTACGCCTTCTGAATTTTCTATCGACGGATCATTCGCACGTAAGTTTGGTGAGAATTTTTCACTGGGCTTAACACTGCGCTATATACATTCAAATTTATCAAATGGGTCGGCCTCAACCCCAAATCAGGGCGAGAAACCGGGTAACGCTGTTGCTGCGGATGTATCAGCATATTACAAAAACCCAACACAGGAGTTTGGCACAGATGCCTTATTTGCTTTCGGTGTTGATATTTCAAATATTGGGTCGAAGATCAGCTATTCAGATAATGGCCCATCTTATTTTTTACCTACCAACTTAAAGGTGGGTATAGCCAATACATGGTATCTTGATAACTCAAATGATGTAACTTTTGCATTTGATGTAAACAAACTGTTAGTCCCTACTGATCCGGGAAGTGATGTTTCTGTACCAGCAGGCATATTTCAGTCGTTCTCTGATGCCCCATTAAGCGAAGAGTTTAAAGAAATATATTATTCAGCAGGGTTGGAGTACAAGTACGATCAGGCATTGGCACTACGGGCCGGTTATTATTACGAAAACCCCAGCAAAGGCGGCCGTAATTACCTTACATTGGGTGTAGGCTTTAAGTACCAGGAGTTTGGCTTCGATTTTGCTTATCTTGCAGCCAGCCAGGCAAACAGTCCTTTATCTAATACATTACGTTTTACATTATCGGCCAATTTTGGCGGCACTAAGTAATAAAAGTGGCGAAAATAAAAGTAGGTTTTGGTTTTGATGTGCACCAGTTAAGAGAGCAGCATCCGTTTGTTTTAGGCGGCGTAAACCTTGAACATCATTCCGGCGCATTTGGCCATTCTGATGCTGATGTATTATTACATGCCATTTGTGATGCACTGTTAGGAGCCGCTAACCTGCGCGATATCGGCTACCACTTCTCTAATACGGACAACCGCTGGAAAGGCATCAGTAGCCTGATATTACTGCAGCATGTTGTAGTATTATTAAAAGAAAAAGGTTGGCAGATTGGTAATATAGATGCCATGGTATGCCTTGAAGCGCCAAAAATAAATCCCCATATCCCCGCTATGCAGGCTAATATTGCCAAAGCCGCAGGCATAAGCGAGGAAGATATCTCCATTAAAGCCACCACCAACGAGCAATTAGGCTTCATAGGCCGTGAAGAAGGTATTGTTGCTTACGCGGTTTGTTTGATTGAGAAGGAAGGGTAATTTTATCTAAAACCTTTCTTTGCGTCATTGTGAGGAACGAAGCAATCCCCGACTGTACAGAGCGGTTATGTTTATCGTATACATATCGCTCGCAGCCGCTCATTGCCGCGGAGGCTACTACTTTTGTCTTGATACAAAAGGCAGCAAAAAATCAAGTCAGCAGAAAGGCTTCTTTGCCGCACATGCCATGCCCTGCAAATCAAGCAAAACCTGGGCTGCTATATTTTTACCTTGCTGTCGCTACGCACTTGCCTTTGCCCTTCTGTAAAAATCTGCTATGCCCTGCCCTTGCGCTTAGGGCCACCATCGTTTTGCCTGATTTCACCCGAAGCTGTTCTGCTGACGGGAACTACCTGTCATTGCGAGCGATAGCGAGGCAACCTCGTCGCTTGCATATTGAACGCGACGAGATTGCTTCGTCGTTCCTCCTCGCAATGACATTTTAGAATAGGCGCGAAGAAAAGCGGGCAAAGGCCCGACAAAAAGCGCGGGCCTGGGTGTTTTGCCTGTGGGGGGAAGGATCTTTTTGTCTTGATTTTTTGTTTCTTTTGTATCAAGACAAAAGAAATAGGGCTCCGCGCCTATGAGCGGCTTCGCGCGATATTCACGATTGCATATTCGCCCGGCAGAACTTAAAGCATGCTTCATTCTCTCCCAATTACGAAAGGGAACGAAGCATTATATATTATGACTTCGCTGCAGCCTCGTCAGTCATCGTTACACTACCTGTACGTTTTACAGTACCCCAGCCGCTTAACTCACCTTTCAAAGCCTTACGAATAGCTTTAAACAATATGTAATACATCAGCTGGCGCCATATAAATCTTTGCGGGATGATGTAGAGCAGTTTCCTGTAATTCTCTTTTTCCATCCAGAAAGCGATGATGCCTACCAGGAAATCCACCAAAACAAACACTACATAGTAGAATAGTATTTTACCCGGCTTGCCACCCAGTAGTCCGAAGATCATCATCAGGTCGGCGAGTGGAGAGAATAATGGCAATATGATCTGGAACAATAAAATGTTCGGCATACCCACCATCCCAAAGAACTTGTATTTCTTGTTGAACAGGGCATCTTTATTTTTCCAGAAGCTTTGTATTACCCCGAAACTCCAGCGGAAACGTTGTTTTAGCAACGCGTTAAGTGTTTCAGGCGCTTCGGTATAGGCAATGGCTTCAGCGCAATTTTTTACTATGTAATCGGCTTTTAATATGCGCATGGTAAGGTCGCAATCCTCGGCCAGCGTATCATAGGTAAAACCACCAGCCTTAAATATGGCTGATTTTCTGAAAGCGCCGATAGCTCCCGGCACAACAGTTATACTGTTGATCAGGTCGAATGCACGCCTATCCATATTCTGGGCAGTAATGTACTCTATCGACTGGAAGTTGGTGATAATATTATTGGCATTACCCACCTTTACTGTTCCGGCTACGGCACCAATTTCCTCGTCGGTAAAATAGGTCATGAGGTGATAAACGGCATCTGTTTTTAGCTGCGTATCGGCATCAATACAAACCACAAACGCGTGTTGCGCATGGCTGATACCAAAGTTGAGAGCCGATGCTTTACCACCATTTGGCTTATCGAGCACCTTAACCAAAGGATGGTTGCCATAAGCATTGTTTACCACCTCAAAGGTTTTATCCTTTGAGCCGTCGTTCACAAATATGATCTCGAAGCGAGGGTAATCGGTTTTCAGCAAACTTTCAATAGTTTTGGTAGCGGTAACCTCTTCATTATAACCAGGTACTATAATACTTACTGCCGGAAGCAGGTCCCGGTCCACAGGCAATCTTTTGTATTTTTTGCTATCGAAGTATTGCCTTAATGCCAGTATGCCAATCAACAGCACACGTGCCAATGCCAGGAATATAGCGGTTAAGAACAGGTAGATTAAAAACCAGTTTACATAAAAGAAACCATTGATATAGATGTTGTAGAATAACCCGGTAATGCCGCTGTTGGCTTCATCTTTTATAGGCGGCATCAGCTCACCCTTGGTTTTGTGCAGCACATCGGCAATGGTGGTGAACTGGTACCCATGACTCTTAAAGAAATGTATGATACGAGGCAACGCCTTTACAGTTTCCTCACGGGTTTCACCGCCTGCATCATGCAGTAACAGGAACGAGCCTGCATCTTTTTGTGCCTCCACGCGGGCAACAATACTATCGGCGGTAACACCGGGGTACCAATCCCATGGGTCGATAGACTCGCCTACGGTAATATAGCTTTGGCGGCGTGCTTCAGCCACCGGGATAATTTCTGCCAGTGTTTGCGGCTCAGCATCAGCATTGTATGGTGGTCTGAACAGTATGGTACTCCTGCCTGTTACTGATTCAATAATACTGCGCGTGGCATTCAACTCAAAGTTTACACGTTGTAGGCTTATGGTTGAAATATCGGGGTGAAAGAAGGTGTGGTTACCAATCTCATAACCCTCATCAAACTCACGCCTTAGTATCTGTATATTTTTTTCGGCCATTGAACCTACCACGAAAAATGCGGCCGGTACATGTTCCCTTTTTAATATATCCAGTATACGCGGGGTGTAATCAGGGTCGGGCCCATCATCAAATGTCAGCACTATTTTGCCCGGGGCATAACCATAACGCCTTATCACATATTTGGTTGGCAGTTTAATATATTGCTGGTTAGTTATAACGTAGCTGTTGGTATCCAGGCTAACATTAATTTTGCCTGCTACCGGTGTAGTTACCAGATCGAGCACTTCACCATCGCCGGTATAAGAGATACGGTTATTTAAACCAACATCGGTTAAGCCCTTCATATCCACGCCTGTTTTGCGCAGAGAATCGATGGATAAGTTTTTCTGGAAGAAAGACCATAAGCGTGGGTCTTCAGAACCTAAACGCCATAAAGCAACACCGCCTGTTGCCCAATCATCCGCCATGCGCACAATGTTAAAGTTGGTGGCCGCATCGGTAAAATATACTGTATGGTTATTGCCATCCTGATCATTATAGGTATAATTAAGGTTGGCCGATTGCTGATCATAAGTGATCTTGCTTTGCTGTTCCTGTGCGGTACTGATGGCCTGCTGATAGCCTATTGCTTTACCAACGCTGCCCTCGGGCCAGTCATATGCGCCGCCTGCAATGGTTAAAATAACTTTTTCGCTTGGGATCTTTGAACATACCCTATCCAAAATTTCCTCTACCCAACGCTTGTCTGAAAGATCGCCGGGATTGCTGTTCTCGTCATGCTGATCGATAGCCATAATGAACAGGAAATCATTGTAGTGTTGTAACTGTACAAGGTCATATTGTTCATCATCAGGTATTACATTTTGGGTAACCAGTAAACCTAATGGGTGCAGGGTACTGTAAAGTTCCTTTTCAAACTCAACATAAGCAGGGTTTTTGCGGTCTTTAATGTTATCGAAATCGAGATCGACCCCCTTGAATTTATATTTGATTAGCTGTGCAGCAATGCTATTGATGAATGTAGCGCGAGATTTCTTACTTTTTATAATTCGGTCAACATCCTTGGTATCAAAGCCTCCGGTGTTGTTACTGGTATTGATATAATTTGAAAGGGATATTAAAACCGGCTTTTTGTATTTCTTATTAAGCCTTACCAAGCCGGTATCAATATGCGCGGTAACGGTATCGGCGTTTGGCGTAATGGTAAAGCCTTCACTTACCACCATATCTAATTTAGCCATGTGGTCTTCAAGCGAGCTATAGGCCTGTGGGTCCCATGCCATATAGAAGCCCGCATTTATACGGTCCTTATTATTGGGCTGTTTTAGCTGGTGCAGGCGTTTTTCGCGGGCAAGCTTTTTAATTTCATTAACCTGTACGGTGAATTTTTTGTATTTGGGCGTCTTTTTTAAGGCCTCAATGCTCTCCTTGGTTAAGGCTTTTGGGGCCTCGTTAAGATTGGGTAATGCTGGATATTTTTTTGAGGTGATAGCAATAGCTGCCGCCACAACAGCGCCTACAATTACAATTATTAGCACCCGGCTAAGCCATTTAAAACGGGTCCATCTACCTTTAGAATCGGCTTGAAAAACTTGTTTATCTGCCATGCAGTAAATTAAATTTAGGGAAAATTATTGGTTAGGTTGAAGGTTTATATAAAAATATATAGTTTATTTATGTGTTTTATCAGTTTCGATGCCTGAAAAATCAAACCCACATTTGCAGTTACTGCCACAGCTTTTTTTTGAAGAAAGGCTCCTATACATCATACGGCCCACATAAAATATGGCCGCAACAAACAGAATTAGTATAATTATCACCTGGAAATTCATGTCACAAATTTAGTACAATTTAATTTATATATATACGCACAGACGATACAAATAGTATATGGTTTAATTGCATAACATTTGCTCATAGTTATATATCAATTATCAAACCTTATTTGTATTGAAATTTATTTATCAAAAAGCGGTGGTAAATCTTCGTGATAATATTTTTTGTCCTTTTTAACACTGGAAAGGCTTACACTATATTCAAATAAGTTGAAATCAAAGGTGAAGGGTATCTCTTTATCAAAAAACTCTTTATGTTTATTATAAAGAGTTTCTTCAATAAAATAGCTCATTGAATCATCAAACAAAAATCTTTCATGATTTACCTGATCCCTGAATAGTTCATCAAGTTTACTGTAAGGGATGTGCGAAATGTTTATAAAACCAAAAACATATTCAGAATTTTTTAATGCGACCTCCAGGTCAACAAGGTAATGGATTTTATTATCCGTGTAAGGATTAGTTAGCATTATTAGTAGGGGATTATTTTTCCTGTAAACTGAACACGGCTTCATCCAAAAAGTTCGGGATCATGGTGCTTTGTGTATGTGCTAATTTGTCGGCATTATCAAGCAGGTCGAGCATTTCTTCGTATTTATCGAGGCCGTGCTCGTCAACCACTTCTTTTTTCTTGTGTGGTTTTAGCAGCATTGCCCGCATAACTTCAGGGTCTGCTTCAGGGTGGAACTGTGTTCCGATAAAATATTCGCTGTAACGTACAGCCATCATGGCCTGCGGCAAGTCGATATGCGGGCGCTTTTTTTCAATCGCCAGCAGTTGCATACCCAAATCGGTAAATTGTTTTTCGTTAGGATGGATCACCTGCCAGCTGCGCGAATCAACCGCGTAAAAAGGATCGGTAAGTGTATCAAAAACAGGCTCGCTTAAACCGGCTGATGTTTTATGCACAGGCAAAATGCCAAATGAGGTTGTGCGGCGCTCGTTTATATAGCCCAGCTTATAATGGCGGCACATAAGCTGAAACGAGTGACAAACAAAAAAGGCATATTTTTTCTGCGGATCATCAGAAAGGTTATGCTTTTCAAGCTGATCTGTCAAATTAAAATACTTTTTCTCCCATTCCGAGCCCTCCGTATCCAGCGGACTGCCCGGCCCGCCGCTCATGAGGTAGATATCAAATTCCAGCCCCGGCGTTTCACACCTTTTGCGTACCTCGAACAATTCGTAGGTCAGCTCAAGGTTGTTCTTTGCTTTATAACGCTCCAATATATCCTGAAAGCTGCCTATCGCGTCATTCTCAAGGCCATCATACAGATCTAATATGGCCACTTTTATAGGTCTGCCTGTTTTTGCCATGTTAAGTTTTGTGGATGTAATATAATTCAAAACATCCACAAAACTATTATTTTGCTGTAAATGGGTGAAATCAGCAGCTATAATGCCCGGATAATAACCGTTTACGAGGCAGCTTCTGCTTCACTTTCAAATACACCGCGCCATAATAATGCCGCCAAAATGCCGCCCAATATAGGCGCGACTATAAATAGCCATAGTTGCCCCAATGCCTTGCCGCCCGCCAGTATAGCCGGGCCAAAGCTGCGCGCCGGGTTTACCGATGTGCCTGTAATAGGTATGGCCAGTAAATGTATTAATACAAGGGTTAAACCTATTGCCAGCCCCGCCATGTTGCTGTTCCCTAATTTAGAGGTAGTGGCAAAAATTACAAACAGGAACAGGAAGGTAAGTATGGTTTCGGTAATAAATGCCGCCACGGTGCTGTACCCGCCTAAATAGCCAGGCCCCCATCCGTTTGAGGCCAGCGCCCACTCCCGCATGGCAAAGCCCGGCGAATTACTTCTTATAAAATACAGCGCGCACGCCGCTAATGTTGCACCGGCAAACTGCGCTATTATATAACCCACACTATCTTTTACACTTATTTTTTTAGCCACCAGCATAGCAATGGTGATAGCCGGGTTAATATGGCAACCCGAAATTGGCCCTATTGCATAACACATTACCACAACGGCGAAACCAAATGCCAGGGCTATACCCAGCAGGCCAATGCCATCCGGCGCATCAGCAACCGCTATTGGAATTGTTTTACCAGCCACAGCGGCTGCACCGCACCCAAACAATACTAAAGAAAACGTCCCGATGAACTCGGCAAAATACTTTTTCATAATGTGATTGATTTATGTGAGTAGAAATTAGATTACTGATAATAAAGGTAATGTATTTTATAATTGATTACCAATGTTTTAAAGGTTGTAAGAATGTGTTTTTTTGTTAAGCAAGAGGCTTTAGAATGGGGGATTTGCAACTCCTTGTTTTGGGAAGAAGAAAATATCATTAAGTTAAGAAACACCATAGGTGTTAAATGTTGGTAGCAGAGAAACAAATCAAAAAATTCATGCCGTTAGGTACGGAACTGGCGATGGGGCATACCTGACGGCGTGCTACAAAATTTTATATCTATCTTTTCTACCAACATTTTGCACCTACGGAATAATTGCCATTCCTTAACTTAGTGACATTGACATATCCCGTGGGGAGGGAACTAAAAAGATGATTAATCATCATCTTTCCAACCTTAGTTTCCAACCTAAATGGCTCAACTATTTGTCATTATTACTCAATAAGTTGCAATCTCTTCCAAATCTCATATATTAACCTTACCTTTGCGCCAAATTTAGAGGCGCATTTTCATGCAAAAAATAAGAAACATAGCGATTATCGCTCACGTTGACCACGGTAAAACTACTCTGGTTGATAAAATTCTACATGCTTGTTCAATTTTTAGGGACAACGAATCAACCGGTGAACTGATACTGGATAACAATGACCTGGAACGCGAACGTGGTATTACCATCGTATCAAAAAACG
>JAMFSA010000066.1 GCA_026225055.1 Mucilaginibacter xinganensis
CGCTATCTATACGATTAAACCACTTAGGTGATACAAACTTGCTGCTCTCGTTTTAATCAATATTGCAAAAACAAGTTATAATCTCAAAATTATAACACTATAGTTGCGCAACAGTCACCAAGTCGCAAAGAGGGTGAAAACTTTGTTTATATATTATTTTGGTGTGTGGGGCGGGTGTCATGCTGAGGCACTCGAAGCATGAGCGAAAAGCCCTATGCGCCCACTTTGCCACCGAACACCTGAAACACCCAGCACACGTGGCAAATCAAACTAAAACGCCTGCAAATCAAATTCCCCTTCAGGGGGCCAGGGGGCTTACTCCGCCGTTGTCGGATCAATAATAGCAGTCACCCTGCTCACCGAATTTGCCGGGAAGCCGCCTTGTTTGGCGTGCTCGCGCACCATTTCTTCGTTGGGGGCATTGTAAATACAGTAGATCTTATCGGCAGTAACGTAGCTGTGCACCCATTGAATTTGTGGTCCAAGATTGCTGAGTACCCCGCATGAGGTTTGTGAAATAGCTTTTAACTGGTCTGGCGGGATTTGCCCCGCACCGGGGATCTCCCTTTCAATTACATACTTTGGCATGGCATAAAGGTTTGCTGTTGGTTTGATATTGACTATAGGGGATTAGTCCCGTTTTTAATATGGTAGCCGGACTCCATATTAGTAGATCTGCTGATCAAATTTAGAAGTTATATTTTATATAATGAAATGATTTTCAGGAGATAATGAGATTGCTGCCGCGGGTTTAGCGTAGCGTAACCCGTGGTGTAGCATGGCTAAAGCTTGCAGCTTAAATTGGCAGTAACAAGCTAATAAGCTTGTGCAATTGTTACCACGAGTTACGCTGCGCTAAACTCGCGGCAGCGAAGCAAAAAATATCGAACACCGAACATCCAACGCCTAATGTTGAAGCTAAAACTTCAACATTCATTATTCAGCATTCGATGTTCGATATTAAACCTGGTTAGCAGTACCAACATAAATGCACGCTGCCGACTTAAATAGTTAATGGGCCACCCTGCCTAAAAAATAGTTTAGCCCAACCACGTATGAGCTTAGGTTTGTATCGTAAATAAACGAGTCTGTTATTTGTGCCCCGGGAAGATAGGCCCCATAAATTTCAAATCTTTTGCTTACTACAAACCCTGCTTTAAACTGAAAGGTGGAGTAGTTGTTTTTAGCATCGGGGAGTTGGTTTGAACTGGTTTTAGATAATACCTGGTCGCCTTGCGATGTTGTTACATCGTATTTGGAGTAGGATACCAGGTTTACAGAATAGCCTACATCCACAAACACTTTTAACATGGCTGCATTATAAATATTGTATATTACTTGTGGGGTTAAAAATATTACACTTTGATTTATTTTTATATAGCTTGTGGGAGCCGCCGCTATATTATAAAGGGGATCGGGCAGATCAGTGAAACTAAAATTATTCACCGTATAACCCACCTCCATCCGAAAAATTAAATGGCCCACATCAGGATTAACAAATAAATCGCCCCCGACTACTATTTTAGGAAAAGCTGAGTTAGATGTGGGTGAATTGTAATAAGCGCCATCTTTTAAAGCGCTTGAAATAAGCGCTGCGCCAACAAAAAACCTACCCTTAGGGTTGTTTGTTGACTTTGAAAGCATCTGTGTTTCTGTAACACCATTAATCCCCATTACAATAGGTACAAAATCACTTTCTTTATAGCGCGATTGCTGAACCTGGTTGGTAAGCTTTGTGTCGCCTGTTTTATACTTTGCAACCAGTTGATTTAGCTGGGCCTGGTAAGTAGCTTTATTAATTATTTTATCAGCATTGTTCGGGTCCTGGTATATGCCATACAATAACTCATTTGGCGTAGCCATGGTGTTATCCTTTACATAAAACCGCTCTTTTAGCCCATCCTTATAGGAATATAATGTAACTGCTTTGCCTTTTTGCAATACCTTCAAAAAAACAACATCTGCTGTCGAAGCGGTGTCGGTGATAGCTGGTGGCGAGGATATATCAACGGGGTTTAAGCTTATGGATACCTTATAGGCATAGTAACCCACATAGCCACTTATCTCAAAGTAATTAATATCCGTATTACCCAATTCCTGTTCTTTATTTGTCGCATCTGATTTAAAGGTAATACTTTGAGGGTTACGCCCCCATTCCTTATAGTTTATATACCCGTGTAGGGTATCACCTTTTAAATTAACTACATAGCCGGCTTTAAAATTGGATTGAGCGATGCTCATTACCGGCAAAAGTAATAATGCCAGAAGATAGATTTTTCTCATGATAACGTTTATTGGTTGGTTGTAAATATAATAATTCACTATTAAAAAAGCGCGTGTGCTCCCGTGCGTGCAAATATTTGCAAGTATAGTAATGTCCTGTAACAATAGTGTAAGCAGTCCCTTTGTATTTATAGGCAATACGGAAGCTAAAATTATAAAGCCTAAAAGCCCCTTTGCTGGCGGCGCAAGCGTGTCGCGTATAACCCCCGCGTTAGTGATTGCAGCGGGTACCGGCCCACTTCGGGAGCCTCAGTGCAGGCTGTGCCTAAGCACTTCCTGTCATCATTTCGAACGACAGAGAGAAATCTTTTGCGCCATGTATGCAAATATGCAAAGCCTGCGTAAACGCATCCCGCAGAAGATTTCTCCTCGTACCTCGTTCGAAATGACAACGAGGTTAATCAATTCAACCACCCGCCACACGAACCCCACTCCCCAAACACGTGCCACCCGCCACACAAACCTCGCCGCACAACCCCCAATCCTACCCCAAAATTCTATTTAAAAAAACCGTTTCCACATATCCAATATTTCCCTTACATTTGCGGGCTAATTGTTGCTCGTTGAAATCGCTAAGAACATATTCAATCCCTTATACAGGTTTAAAGCTGGGGAAGCACCAGTTTGAATTTGATATAACAGACAGCTTTTTCAACGAATTTGAATATTCGCTGGTAAAAAAGGCTAAGCTGCTGTGTGTGGTGGAGTTGGAAAAACAGGAGACAATGATCATCCTGAATTTTCATATCACCGGGCATATGGATTTAAATTGCGACAGGTGTCTGTCACAGTTTCCGCAGCCGGTTGATATCCGCGAGCAGCAGATCGCTAAGTTTAGCGATGAAGAAATAGATGATGAAGAGATCATCACCCTTGGTAAAAGTGATCATGAGATCAACATAGCAGGGCTGATCTACGAATATATAAATGTTGCAATGCCGTTTATAGCGGTTTGTAACGATGAGGGTAACACCTCTTATTGTGATAAGGAAATGCTGGACAGCCTTAACAAGCTTATAGTAAATAATGAACAGGATGAGCAAGTGGACCCACGGTGGGACGCGCTCAAAAAAATTAAATGATTTAATAAATTAAGTTATGCCACATCCAAAGCGGAAGATATCCAAATCGAGAAGAGATAAACGCAGAACACACTACAAGGCTGTAGCGCCTACATTAACTACTTGCAAAACTACCGGTGCGGTACATTTGCCACACAGAGCTTATACTGTTGATGGTAACGTTTACTACAATGGTAAATTACTGATTGAGAAAGCAGCTGTAGCATAAGTTAATTTTCTGAAATGAAGATCGGCTTAGACATTATGGGTGGTGATTATGCCCCCGAAGCGGCCGTTTTAGGCGCGATTTTGGCCCATAAAGCCTTATCCGGGCCAAAACTGGTGCTCATTGGTGATAAAGATATAGCTGTAAAAATACTTCAGGAAAATAATTATAGCCCCGATAA
>JAMFSA010000067.1 GCA_026225055.1 Mucilaginibacter xinganensis
CCATAGCAATGGCTTTCAGGCTGGTGATTTCAACGCGGGCTTTCTCAATCATTTTTGCGCCTTCGGCCTGTGCGGCTTCTTTGCTTTCAGCAATGATCTTTTCTTTTACTTTCCTGGCTTCAGATAAAATATCATCGCGCTCAATACGGGCTTGTTTTAATGAAGCTTCAATTTCTTCACTAAGGCGTTCCATTTCAAACTTAGCAGCATCAGCTTTGGCTAATGAGTCTTCAATAGAGCGTTCACGATCATTAATTGCGCCTAAGATCGGTTTCCATGCAAATTTGCGCAGCAGGAACAACAGTATCAAAAATGATAACGTGGTCCAAAAAACCAAACCTAATTCGGGTGTAACTAAATCCATAATGTATACTTAACTTATTTTTAAGCGTATTAAATAATTTCTTTCTTAAAAAAAAGAATATGCCCGGTGCCAACCGCTCCGGGATATTCTTTTTTGTTTTTTTAGCCTAAGAAGGCAACAACCACCGCGAATAAAGCAACACCTTCAACAAGGGCTGCAGCGATGATCATGTTTGTTTGGATCTTAGAAGCAGCTTCTGGCTGGCGGGCAATACCTTCAACGGCTTTACCACCAATTTGGCCAATACCGATGCCTGCACCGATAACAGCTAAACCTGCACCAAGTGTTCCAATTTTACCTGTTACTCCAGCTACTGCTGTAGCCTGGGCAATCATTCCGATCATTCCTGTCATTGTTTTATTATTTATGTATTAATATGTATATGAAAATTAAATTTCGGCACCATGCTCATGGTGATGTTCTTCAACAGCCATGCCTATAAACAGTGCTGTTAGCATGGTGAAAATGTAAGCCTGTAAAAATGCTACCAGTAACTCCAGTACATCCATAAATACTACGAAGGCTACCGATGCCGGTGATACCCATATTGATTTTAGGATAAAGATCAACGAGATCAAACTTAAAACTACAATGTGGCCAGCGGTAATATTTGCAAACAAACGAATCATTAAAGCGATAGGCTTTGAAAATATACCGATGATTTCAACAGGTACCATGATGATGTATAACCAAAGTGGTATATCAGGCATGAAAATGTGTTTCCAGTAATATTTGTTAGCGCTAAAACTTATTACTAATAAAACAATTAGAGATAATGATAAGGTTACCGCAATGTTACCTGTTAAGTTAAAACCTCCCGGGAAGAAAGGTATCAAACCAAACAGGTTATTTATTAATATAAAAAAGAACAGGGTAAGCAATAATGATAAATATTTGCCATGCTTTACACCAATATTAGGGATCGCGATATCGTCGCGCACAAACACTATTAAAGGCTCCATAAATGATTGTAAACCTTTTGGCGCTTTGCCTGAGCGTTTTTTGTAAGCTGATGAAACACTGCCGAATATGATAAGCAGTATGATCATGCCCATCCACATGCTGGCAACGTTACGGGTGATTGAAAAATCAAGCACTCTTTTAGTTTCATCAGGCTTGCCCGATGCGTCAGCTACTTTAATTTTGTCGTTTTCCAGTACGTAGGCATAATTTTTACCCTGGTAAGCCGTTTCTATATCATTAGTGCCATAGAACTTGCTCGACATGAAAACTTCCAATCCTTTATCAGTATATAATATTACAGGAAGCGGAATTGCGAATGATTTAACCAGTGGAAATGAAACATGCCAGCTATGCGCATCGCCGATGTGCTCGAAGATGGCAGGTTTTGGATCATATGGTTTATCAGTACTGTTTGCGGCATTTTCTTGTGAAAATGCAGTGCCTGAAATTGCTAAGAGTGCCACGAAAAGCGCACAAATACGTGAAAGCTTAAATATTTTTGAGTTCAAAATCGACCTTTTTTCCATTTAAAATGAACTTTTTACTTTGAATTTTGGTTGCGCAAGTTACGTAACAAACCGTAAATTTCAAAGGCCGTATTTAAGAAATATAAATACGCGAAATCTACCAGGAAATTGATCTTTTCAGGGTGTGTTTTTTTTATAAAAATAAGCACAAAAACAAGGCATGCTAACAATTTAAAGGTGGTTGCACCCAAAAAAGCACCGGCATACATCTCATTATTTTTTTGCTGAACTATCAAAACAACCATAATAGCAACTAAGGTTAGTATGGATACAAATGCAAACATTACCCAAAAATGCTGCACCAATAAGTCGCCGTTATCAAAGTATTGTAAAAGGAGCGGGGGCACTGCAAGCAGGCAGGTAAATAGTAAAAAGGAGAGCAGGATTTTAGAGATCTTCAATTTTTGATGGATTTAAAAACAACGTAGAAGGAAATAAACACACCAATAAGGGCCAGCATGGCTGTAACCCATTGGGTGGTATGGTTGGCAGCCTTATCAATACGGTAGCCGGCATAGGTAAACGCGCCTATAATTGCTATCATCTGGAAAGCCAGCCCAGTAAATTTAGCTATAGTACTGACGTTGCCTGAATTGCCGTCGCCATCATTTTGTTCATTTATTGGCATCTGCAAATTTATTAAACCTATTGCATACTATTTAGTAATTTAGCAAAGCTTTTAATAATGGTTATACTTTGAGGCAAACTTCTACACCTTCTTTACCGAAAAAATTATACTTTTTCCTCTATATTCTGCTATTGGCGGGATGCTCGCTTGAAAAACCAACCGGGTTTAACCGTAGTATGCAAAATTTAACGGCCCATTATAATATTATATTCAACGCCAATAATATTTTACAGCAAAAGCAGGACGATTACGCGCTTGCCTTTATCGACTCCTACAACGAACTGCTGAACGTTTACCAGGATACCGCAGCCACACACAGCACCTCCCTTGATAAAGACCTGCAATTGGCCGTTGATAAAGCCAACAAGATCATCTATAATAAAGACCAAAGCCATTATGTTGCCGACGCGTACCTTATAATGGGCAAGGCCAATTATTTAGGCGGCAATTATTTTGATGCTTCGGAATACTTCTCCTACGTGATACGATCATACCCTAAACAGGTGGCCATTGTACAGGAGGCACAGGCATGGAAGGCCCGCACACTTTTATACCTCGATCAACCTGCACAGGCAAAATTGGTGTTGGATACCGCTTTGCAAAGCCTCAACCCTAAGAAAATTAACCCGGCTGATGTATATGCCGCCAGGCTACAATACGATATTAATGTAAAGGATTATGCCGATGCCGAAAGCATGGCGAAACAGGCTATACAATATACCGGCAATAGCAAACTACGTCTCCGCTGGACGTTTATTCTGGCGCAGCTACAAGAGATAGACCAAAAAAATGGGGAGGCATTGGCTAATTATAAAAAAATAGCCAACAGCAACGCCAATTTCGAAATGTCATTTAATGCCGATCTTAACCGCATACGTATTGAGGATACCCGCAACGGGGTTAAGCTAAGCCGCACCGACAGGTTAAAGAGTTTATTAAAAAATCCGAATAACAAGGAATTTAAGGATCAGATCTATTACCAGTTAGGTCAGCTCTATTTAGGCGATAAGGATTATACCAACGCTGTTAAATATTATAAGCTATCTATCCGCAGCAGCGTTAAAAATCAAAACCAGAAAGGTTTATCATACCTGCGCATTGCCGATATTGATTTTAACGATAAGGTTGATTATATAGGTGCCAAAAAATATTACGATAGTACTTTACTCACCCTATCGCCCGGCTATCCCGGCTACCAGCTCATTAAGAAAAAGACCAGCAACCTGCAACTACTTACTGATAGGCTAAAGGTGATCGCGCACCAGGATACTTTGCAGATGCTGGCGGCGCTGGATGAAAAATCGCGGACGTTGAAGATTGATACCATGGTTAATTTGATGATAGCGGAGCAGCAGGAGGCATTAAATAGTTTGAAAGCGGCAAGTACCAATGCATCAAACACCGCTGCTAATACGGTATTTAGTACACCGGGGGGCAGTAGTTTTTATTTTTACAACTCAAACGCGGTAAGCCAGGGGTATAATGATTTTAAACGGCAATGGGGTAGCAGAAAACTGGAAGATAATTGGCGGCGGAGCAACCGCTCAAACTCCGACCAGGCAAATAGCCTGAACTCTGCACATAATTTTGATCCTGATGCAATCGGTCAGCCTGCGGCGGTGGCTAAAACCGCGGTTACCGCTAAGGATTACCGGCAGCAAATAATAGCCGAACTGCCATTAACTCCTGAAATGATGGCGGAATCGAACCTGCAGGTATATAATGCTTATTTTGATATCGCTAATTTTTACCGGGATATTTTGGAGGACAAAAAGGAAGCCATTGCTACCTACCTGTTAATTGAGAAGCGTTTCCCTAATAATCCTAACCAGGCGGCTATATATTATAGTCTGTTTCGTTTATACTCACAGCTTAATGATGATGCGCAGGCCAAAATATATAAAGATAAGGTACTGAAAGATTATGCCGAAACCCCTTTTGCCAAAGTTATCCTCGACCCGGATTATGGCAAGAAAATGGATGACCAGTATGCCGAATTTAATAATTTATACAGCCAGGTGTATGACCTGTATATCAACAGAAAATATAAGGATGTAATAACCCGGGTTGATTCGGTACAATTGCAATACCCGCATAACAGGCTTGCGGCGCAACTGGCATACCTGCGTGCACTGGCAGCGGGGCATCAAGAACCTGTTACCCAGTTTAAGACCGACTTGACGCAGTTAATTGCCACTTACCCGGTCGATATGCTGATAGTACCGCTGGTTAAACAGCATTTGCAATATATTGCTGCTAATCCGGCCGAAGTATCATCACGCCCGTATGCTTTATATACAAGAGATTCGACGGAGGTAATGTTTACCCCGCCTGTAGCTAATCAAAAGCAAACGGAATACCGTAAACAGGGGCATTTTTCGTTGTTCTCGCAAGTAGCGGATGTGCGTAAGCCTGAGAAAAAGGATAGCCTTGCTGTGAATAAGCCGGTGGTTCCAAAAGCCGCGCCGTCGGGTATGTTCTCCATGCGCGATAGTACCAACTATTATTTTATTATAAATGTTAGTAACGATAACCATAATCTGGCTTCTTCGCGTTTTGGTGTAGGGCAGTATAACAGGGCGCATTATACAAAAACAAATATAACCCACCAGTTAATGCAGGTTGGCGACAATAACAGGCTTATATTTGTAGGCAGCTTTATCAGTTTGGAAGAAGCGAAGGTGTATGCACGTGGTATTGTGCCGTTGCTGCCCGATATCATGAAGATACCAAAGGATAAATACAGCTTTTTTATTATAACGAAGGAAAATCTGAATAAATTAGCCGATCAAAAAACATTGGAAAGTTACATCAGTTACTACCAAAACAATTACTAATTATGCAAAAAAAGCAAGCAAAGCTTTCGCAACAGGATATTAAAAGATACAACGGATATATATGGAAAACCATTATTGGCTGCCTCATATTTGTTGTACTATTGATAACGTTAACCACCTTTGGTGCTTTGGGCCCGCTGCCCGGCTTTCAATATATCGAGAACCCCAAAAGTAACCTCGCTTCGCAGATCCTATCATCCGACAAACAGGTTTTAGGTACCTATTATATACAGAACCGATCACCTGTTACTTATAAGGAGCTATCGCCAAACGTGGTGAATGCGTTGGTAGCTACCGAGGACAGTCGTTTTTATGAGCATTCAGGTATCGATTTTCAGCGGATCCCGAGTATTATATTCCATAATTTACTGGGCAGCCAGCAGGGTGGTAGTACCATTACCCAGCAACTGGCAAAAAATCTGTTTAATGGTGGCGGCAGTCACAACTTTTTTGTACGGATCACCCAAAAGTTAAAGGAGCAAATTATTGCTGTTCGTTTGGAGAGGCATTATACCAAAGAAGAAATTTTAACCATGTACCTTAATACGGTTGATTTTGGCGCTTATAACACCTTCGGCATAAAATCAGCAGCACGCACGTATTTTAATACTACGCCCGATAAGTTAACACCCGATCAGGCAGCGCTTTTGGTGGGTATGCTTAACGCGCCCGGTATCTATTCGCCCATCAACCACCCTAAGAGGGCATTGGGCCGCCGTAACCTGGTGCTCGACAGGATGAAGAAGGAAAATTATCTGAGCGCGGGCCAACTTGAAGAATTTAAGGCAAAACCGCTGGGACTTGAGTTTACCCGCATAGATCATAATGAGGGCCTTGCCCAGTATTTTAGAGCGGTGCTGAAAAAGGAGATCGTAAAAATAATGGTGGATAAATCCATCACCAAACCCGATGGCACACCTTATGACCTCGACCGTGATGGTTTAAAGATCTACACCACTATTGATGCCACCATGCAGGGTTACGCCGAGCAGGCGCAGCGCGAGTATATGCGCGATCTGCAGGCGCAGTTTAATGCGCACTGGCATGGGCATAACTTATGGAAAGAGATCCCAACGTTTAAAGGTTTGCTGGATACCGGAATGCGCCGCTCAGACAGGTGGAAGGAATTAAGATTAGCAGGGAAATCTGACGACGAGATCCGTGAGAATTTCAATACCCCGGATACACTGAACCTGTTTACCTGGCGTGGTAATATAGATACGGTAATGAAACCTATCGACTCGATAGTATATTGTAAATTACTGCTGCGTAACTCACTCATGAGTATGGACCCAACCACCGGCTATATTAAAGCCTGGGTAGGCGGCATAAACTTTGAACATTTTAAGTACGACCAGGTAAAAGATGGATCGCGGCAGGTAGGTTCAACCGCCAAACCGTTTACTTATGCTACTGCTGTAGAAAATCAGGCTTTTTCACCCTGTATGCAGGTAGATAATGTGCCTGATACAAACTACACAGTTACACCCGCATGGTGCCCACACTCCGGTAAAGATGAAACAAGGCCGGGTATGCTGACCTTAACACAGGCATTGGCCTTTTCGCAAAACTGGATAACCGCTCACATAATGAAAGAGGTTACCCCTTTGCCTGTTGTTGAACTGATAAAGAAAATGGGGGTAAATAGCCCTAACCTTCAACCGTATCCTTCTATATGTATAGGTAGTTTTGATGCAACTGTAATGGATATGACAGGTGCGTACAGCGTTTTTGCAAACCACGGTGTTTGGACACAGCCGACCTTCTTATTACGTATTGAGGATAAGAACGGGAATGTGCTATACACCAACCACAGCCAGGTAAGGCAGGCCATGAATGAGCAAACTGCTTATGTAATGACCCATATGCTGAAAGGTGTGGTTGATATACAAGGTGCAACAGGTTATAGATTACGATGGAAATATCATTTTACCAACCCCATAGGTGGTAAAACAGGTACAACGCAAAATAACTCCGACGGCTGGTTCATAGGTATTACACCGCAACTGGTAACCGGCGTTTGGACAGGCTGCGAAGACAGGGCAATCCACTTCCGTACCGAACGCCTGGGCGAAGGTGCTAACACCGCATTGCCTATATTTGCGTTATACATGAAACAGGTATATGCCAACCCGGCGCTGGGTATTAAAATGAATGTCGATTTTGCCCCGCCTAAAAACGGTGTAAGCATCAATCTTGATTGCGACCAGTATGACCAGCAAGGCCAGCAAACCAAGGATGCTAAGGATGTGGACAAGAAATTAGAGTTTTAATATGGTTCATTGGTTCACTTGTTCATTAGTTCATTGGTGCAGAGTTCAATATTTTTAATTCATGAGTTATTTTAATCTTGAAGAATTAGAGGTTTACCAATTAGCGGAGAGTTTTAGTGAGGGAATTTGGAAAGTGGTTGCCGGTTGGGATTATTTCGCAAAAGATACGGTAGGGAAACAGATGGTTCGTTCTGCTGATTCTATATCAGCAAATATAGCCGAAGGATACGGCAGATATCATTATAAAGAGAACAGGAACTTCTGCTATTTTAGCAGAGGATCAATAATAGAAACAAAAGGCTGGTTAAAGAAATCAAAAAACAGGAATCTGATAACAGAAGAAGAGTTCAATGAATTGTTTGAAAATCTCCAAACAATTCATCTCAAATTAAATGCATACATGAAGTTCATTGGTAAGGCTGCAAAAACTGAAGCCAAGGCAGATTGATCCGCTATTGCACCAATGAACTAATGAACTAATGAACCAATGAACTTCGACTATAGAGCCGCATTAAAGAACGTACCCCATAAACCGGGAGTTTACCAGTATTGGGATAGTGAAAAGGAACTGATATACATTGGTAAGGCCAAAGATCTGCGCAATAGGGTAAGCTCATACTTTAATAACCCTAATGTAAATGCTAAAACCAGGGTGCTGGTATCCAAGATCCGCGATATTACTTTTACTATTGTTGATACAGAGATTGATGCCTGGCTGCTGGAAAACAGCCTGATAAAAAAGCACCAACCCCGCTATAACGTGATGCTCAAGGATGATAAGACCTATCCCTGGATCATTATTAAAAATGAGAATTACCCCCGTATTTTCTGGACACGCCGTATCATCCGCGATGGCTCAAAATACCTGGGTCCGTATGCTTCGGTAAGCATGATGCACAATATTTTAGGGCTGATAAAAGAAACCTATCCGCTGCGTACCTGTAGTTTGCCGCTTACCCGCCAAAATATTGAGAAAGGTAAATTTAAGGTTTGTTTAGAATATCAGATAGGTAACTGCAAAGGGCCTTGCCAGGACTTTCAAAGTGAGGATGATTATGCGCATAACATCGGCGAAATAACTGATATACTCAACGGTAAAATAGGGGCAGTACTGCGTGGCTTAAAAAGTGATATGGAAGCGGCTGTAGCAGAGATGAACTTTGAACAGGCCCATCGCCTGAAAAGAAAATTTGAATTACTGGAGAATTACCAAAGTAAATCAACCGTAGTAAACTCATCTATAACGGATATTGATGTGTTCAGCATAGCGTCCGAAGAAAAATATGCCTTTGTAAACTTTTTAAAGATTATGAACGGCACCATCATCCAAACACAAACCATCGAACTAAAAAAACGATTGGATGAGAGTGATGAGGAATTACTTACGCTGGCTATATCCGAGTTCAGGAGCAGGTATAACAGCGACTCAAAGGAGATCATCGTACCGTTTGATATCGATCTGGATGAAAAATCGAGCGCTATAAAATTCACCGTGCCTAAACTGGGCGAAAAGAAAAAGCTGCTTGATCTATCGCAAAAAAATGTGATGTTCTTTAAAAAGGAACGGATAGACCAGTACGAAAAGCTAAACCCCGAGATCCGCACCGAGCGCCTGCTTACCCAAATGATGAAGGACCTGCGGATGAACCAGCTGCCGCGCCATATCGAATGTTTTGATAACTCGAATTTTCATGGGAAATACCCGGTATCGGCCATTGTGGTATTTAAGGATGCCAAGCCATCGAAAAAAGATTACCGCCACTTTAATGTGAAAACCGTTGTTGGTCCGGATGATTTTGCTACGATGGAAGAAGCTGTACAACGTCGCTATCGCCGTATGCTGGATGAAGGTACTGAACTGCCGCAGCTGATCATTATTGACGGTGGCAAAGGGCAGCTGTCATCAGCCATGAAAAGCCTTAAATTATTAGGTATTGAAAAACAGATGACCGTTATTGGCATCGCCAAACGCCTGGAAGAACTCTACTATCCCGGCGATCAATACCCATTATATTTGGATAAGCGATCAGAAACGCTGAAAGTTATACAGCAACTGCGCGATGAGGCCCACCGCTTTGGCATTACCTTCCACCGCAATCAACGTGATAAAGGTACATTGGTAACCGAACTAGATTTGATAGATGGGATAGGCAAAACCACTTCGGGTAAATTGCTTAAATATTTTAAATCGGTAAAGAAAATCCGCGAAGCAACGGAGGAAGAATTAAGGGAGGTTGTTAATACCAAACAGGCAAAGGCTATCATAGCATATTTTGGGGATAAAAAAATAGAAACAACCGATAGTTAGCTGGCTTAAGCACACCCAATTTTTTTATATTTACCCAATGAACAAGCCCCGGCTCATAACTATTGTAATTTGTGTTGTTATTTTAGGTTTTATTGTGTTGAAGAGCTCCCATAGCGAGGGTCTGAATTTTGCCGAAATTGAAAATAATGATGCAAAGTTATCGGCCCAGCAAAAAGTGATCGATTCGCTTACTATAGTTTATCAGGATAAGCCGGTAACAGCCTACGCCCACGAACACTTTATAGGCAAACCTAAAATGATCCTTGTTTACAGTGATGGTGGCACTAAAATACTCGATACATTAGCTGATGGTAATAATATTGAATTAATAGGCACTGCTGTATTTAAAGGCAAACCCAATGCAAAGGTTAAAACCAGCAAAGGTATTACAGGCTATGTTTATTATTTCCACATTAAAGAATTTGAAGAGGCCCTGAGATTAAAGGGACTTGAAACTGAGGATTAACTCGTTCCCTTGCTCAAAAAAACTTATTCCACAGGCACTCAATTAATTAAAAATTACGGTTTTTAGGTAACTTTTAATCATTGGTTATAAATGCCTGTTTGATTGCAATTATTCTATTGTAATATCAATTTAATTGATAGTTTTATATTTACTAAATACACCAATTAGTAAATAAACCTGCACAGTTAACATGTTTAACCTCATGTATTTAAATCATTCTGCTTTGCCAATGCTTGCTTGTGTAATTATACCTGCATTGTTTAGCTTCTCACCTTGCAGGATTTTTCAAAAACTCAATTCAAACAATATTTACTCGTAAACCACTGTAAAATGAAGAAATTAGTATCGTTTACTTTACTCTTATTTGTATCAATTGCTACTTGTTTAGCGCAGCAAACCCGCGTGGTAAGTAGTTTTGATGATGACTGGTCGTTTCACCTGGGTGATGTAACGGGCGCTGAGGCTAATGAGTTTAACGATAACTCGTGGCGAAAAGTAACCCTGCCCCATGATTGGGATATTGAAACTAAAATAGCCCCAAAAGCCCCTACAGGTGGCGGTGGTGGTTTTTATTGGGGTGGCATAGGCTGGTACCGCAAAACATTTGATATACCTGTTGGCATGGCCGATAAACGAACCACAATTGAGTTTGAAGGTATTTATATGAATGCCGATGTTTGGGTAAACGGCACCCATGTAGCTATGCAGCCTTACGGCTATACCAGCTTTATAACAGATATTACTACCCAGCTTAAAACAGGCAAAAATACCATTGCTGTAAAGGTGGATAACTCGCAACAGCGGAACAGCCGGTGGTACAGTGGTTCGGGTATTTACAGGCATGTTTGGTTAACTGTTGCTCCTTTGGTGCATATTGCCCCACGTGGTGTTTTTTTTTATACGGAACATGCCAGCTCACTTAAAGCTGATGTAAGTGTTAAAACCGCCGTTGCAAACGATGGTAATGCGAGCGCCCTGGTTGTCGTACAAAATAAACTGGTTGCGCAGGATGGCAGCGAGATACCTGCAAAAGAGCAGAGCTTTAGCCTGCCTGGTAACAGCAAGCAGGAGATAGCGCAGCAGATCTCAGTAACGCGACCGAATTTATGGTCGCCTGATATTCCTTTACGCTACCGTTTGGTATCGCGCATTTTGGTTAACGGTGTGTTGAATGATGAGGTAACCACTAAGGTTGGTATACGTGAACTGGCGTGGTCGGCAAAAGCGGGCTTTACCATAAATGGTAAGGTATATAAATTGAATGGAGGCTGTATCCACCATGATAACGGAGTATTGGGCGCTGCTGCGTTTGATAGGGCGGAGATACGCAAAGTACAATTGCTTAAAAATGCAGGCTTTAATGAGCTGAGAACATCACACAACCCGCCATCCCCTGCGTTATTGAACGCCTGTGATAGCCTGGGCATGTTAGTGATGGATGAAGCTTTTGATTGCTGGGCCAAAGGAAAAAACTCGAAAGATTACTCAGTATATTTTAAAGACTGGTGGCAAAAAGATATAGATGCGTTTGTGCTTCGCGATCGTAACCACCCTGCTATAATTATGTGGAGCACTGGCAATGAGATCCCGGGTTCAATGGATCCTGAAGTTGGCGGCGTATACGGCCAGCAACTGGTGGACAGGATAAAACAAAATGACCCGACAAGGCCAATAACACAGGCTTTGCTTGGATTACCGAAGACTGCATCAGACAGCGCGGTAATACTGAAACAACGCAACGCGCTTGATATAGTGGGCTGTAACTATAATATGGAAGCCTTAATTAAGGATGAAGTGAACAGCCCGCAAAGAGTATTGATAGGCACAGAATCGATGCCTGATGACCCAGCGGATAGATGGGCCTTGTTAGCCAATACCAATTTTGTAATTGGCGATAATGTGTGGACAGCCGTGGATTACTTAGGTGAATCGGGCATTGGCAGGTATTTTTATGAAGGCGACCCTACGGAGCCGGTAGATAGCATAGGCAAGCCAATTTGGATGGCTAATGATAAATTGTATCCATGGCATGGTGGTGTTTCCGGCGATCTGGATATCTTAGGTTTCAGCAAACCGGTTGCGCACTACCGCAATATTGTTTGGAACAGGGGTGAAAATATTTATATGGGGGTTCGCCAGCCTGATGTGAAGAACGATCATAAATTGGTACGAACCGGATGGAGCATTTACCCGGTTACGGAAAGCTGGACCTATCCCGGCCAGGAAAATAAACCAATGGAAGTTGAAGTTTACACCCGTTACAGCAAAGTATCGCTTTACCTGAACGATCAGCTGATTGAAAGTAAAGATGTTACCCCAAAAGATAAATTTAAAGTGACGTTTACCGTGCCTTACGCGGCAGGGGTGCTAAAAGCAGTTGGACAGGTTGACGGAAAAGAAGCCCAAAGCGCTCAACTGGCAACTGCCGGCCCGGCAATGGGGATTCGTTTAACAGCGGACAAAAAAATACTTAAAGCCGATGGACAGGACCTGTGCTTTATAACCGTAGAAATTGTTGACCGTGAAGGAAAACTACAACCTAACACCAACGACAGGATAAAATTTAATATACAAGGCGTAGGATCCATACAAGGCTTAGGCAATGCCAACCTGAAAGGCGAAGACTCATATGTAGGTACACAATGCAATGTACAAAACGGTAGGGCGCTTATCGTGCTACGGTCAACAAGAGCGGCGGGTACACTGGTGCTTAACGCACAATCGGCGGGATTGAAACCGGCGGTGTTGTTGTTGAGTACAGCGAAGTAATAGTATTGAGGTTGAATAAAAAGCGTTTCTGATTGAGGTTGGAGACGCTTTTTTTTATAGCCGATGTTGTTAAAAGATCTGTTCAGGGGATAAAAAGGAGCATAAGCCTCGTGCGATTCCCCCTCGGGATGGGGAAGGGTGGGGTTTAACAGGTTGTTTGATGTATAAACCCCTCCCTGCCATTTCACATCCAGCCGCACCCATCCCGCGGGAAGGAATTACTACAAATTGAGCGTAGGGTCACCCTAAGGCACTCGAAGGGTAGGCGTAAAGGCCATTGCACACATGCTTGGAGTGCCTGAGCATGACCTCTTTCTCTAACTTTCCGAACATCCATGGTGTTGTCACCAACAAATCTCTTACCGCACAATCACCTCAATCTGCAACACTTTAGGCGTATTCCCAAAGCGCGGTCCGCCGAAATCTGTTTCATCACCGTTAAGAATTCGGAGGGGTTTAAATACGCCGTTATCATAGCTGCCTTCTTCTACTTTCAGGTATTGCCATGCCCTGTCTTTATTTTCACCAGTAGGGTGGAAGGTGATACGGCAACCGGTGCCTATCGCCATAAATTTATTCTCACTCAGTTGAACGATCATTACTTTACCATCTGGTGGCACATCGGCTTTTGTCGTATTTTCTCTACCGCTGCCAAATGCTATGGTGGCCTGCCAAGCGCCAAGGTCGATGGTTTGCTCGGCATGGTCCTCGCGCTCTACTACCGCTTTTATTTTGCCTTCAAAGGCCCATTGCGCCAGTTCACGCATCATTGGGGCTAACACCGCGTACTCCTGCGCGTAAGGTGCGAGGCGTTTGTTGAGCTCTTCGGGTGTTGAGCCATGCCCGTTATCATCTATCCCGAAAGGTGAAAAGCCTATACCTCCACGGGCGATAACTTCATACATATATTTGGCGTTGTCGGCAACTAAACCGGCTTCGGGTACAAAAAGTGTATTATCGGGGCGGTCATATAGTTCGAGCACTTTTAAAACCCGTTCACTGCCTGATAAATAGATATCCGGTGCGAGCAGATCGATTGCCGGGGCAGCCACTTTCCATATCGGGATCACGTTATCGGTTGGTCCGCCACTTTCGTAAGTATTAGAATGGGGGTTGGTCAACGGATCGCGCAGGGCAGCATTAACATACAATGGCAAGGGGTATACCGCCTTGCCCGCAGCCGCCACCTGACCAATATAGCTGGAAATAGACCACGCCTGGAAATACTCATCGGCCCTGTCGCCAAATACCTGCTGCCAGGTACCTTTTGTCCCGGCAGGAATGCTAAGCGCTTTCAGTACTTCAGGTTTTAGCAAAGCTTGTGGTACGTTTTCCTCAAATAGTTTTTGTGCTGTTGGCGAATAATCGCGCATGCTATCCCATGAACCGGATTCGTTTTCTACCTGTACCATCAATATGGTATGCTGTGTGTCGACTTGCTTTAGGTAGGTCATTACCGCTGTAAAGGCCTTTATATCTGCCTCCAATGTTGCCTTGCTATGCGGCGAAGGTGAATCAATATGTTTATTGTTTAAGCCTGTTATATTAGGATATTTCGCGGCATCCTTTTTCATCCATTCGGGCATGTAGTGGTTGCTGCCATTTTTCCAGGTGGCAAACCATAGCAATACCAAATGCACGTTATGGGCACGGGCTTGAGTGAGTAGGGTATCCACAAGTGAAAAATCAAACTTACCGGGCAGTGCCTCTATCTGCTCCCAGTAAATGGGGATTTCAACTGTGTTTAGGTGCATGGTTTCAGCGGCTTGCCATACTTGCGGCAACATTGCGGGCCACCCGCTTGAGTTATGCGCCTGTCCGCCCAATATCAGGTAGGGTTTACCATCTACCAGTAGGGCATGCCTTCCGTCCTTTTCAATAATTGAGGGGAGCTGAGCAAATGTGTTTCCAGCACAAAGCAGAACCAATGCAAGGCACCAGGCAGTTCTTTTTAGCATGATATGCGTATTAATTTAAGTTTCGACTAATATAGGGATCGCAAACAACCTCAAAGCATAAGATTTTTGCATTCTTTAACTCAATTTCGTCATAAATTAAAATCGATACGAACAATGATTTATTTTGATGAACTGCTCATATTTTTACGAATACTTTTAGTAACAAACAGCCTAAATAATTAGATTTGGGTTTATGGCTAAAAGTAATCACCAAAATACTAATAAAACCAGGCGTAAATCTGCAACGAAGGTGCCTGAAGCGACCAGCGATCCGGGAGTTGAAAAGGAAGCTAATGCTGATAAGCCCGCTGTAAGCAAACCGAAACCCAAAGTTAAAGTTCAACCACCGCCTAAAACCGAAGAATCTGCCACTCAACCCCAAGAAATAAATATACAAAACTCACCTGCCGAAATGGAAGTACACCACCATCCCCAGCTCGATCATAAACCAAAGCCCTTTAAAGAATATTTACTGGAAGGCTTTATGATCTTCATCGCTGTGATGATGGGTTTTATAGCGGAAAATATCAGGGAAAGTATTACCAACAGTGAACATGTTCATCATCTCACGGTGCAATTGGCACATGACCTTAAAGCTGATGATAAACAGTTGGATGAAATATACCAGAGGGAAACTGAAATTGCCAAAGGCAATGATACACTGTTCAATCTTTTACAGCAGCCGTTGGCGAAGGCTGATTTAAAAAAGATACAGGAACTGGCTGAAAATGCGCATAGTATGTGGTTGTTCCATCCATCAGAAGGAGCGATTAACGCCATTAAAAATGAGCTTAATTTAAAACAGTTTAGTAATTCGGAGATCATCAGTCATTTTTCGGAATATGAAAAACACATTGAATTGGTGCGTACTGCGCAGGAAATTAACCTGCAATACCAGCGGATTTATCTCGATCCGTTTTTAACGCAACATTTCACCCCTGAAAATCTTAATGCTGTTTTTAATCAGGTACCTTTAAAAAACGCGCAGATGCGAAATCTAACCCAGGAAGATCTTACACAATTACGTACGGATATGGTATTAATAAATGTTATAACCAGGGAACTGCTCAAAGATAATGCCCTGCTAAAACAGGATGTAAGCGATATGCTGCATTATGTAAATAAGCAGTATGATTTGGAGGATAAGTAATTTTTTATTTAAGCGTCATTGCGAGCGATAGAGTGGCAATCCCCGATTATGCAATTCCGTTCTGTACAGTCGGGGATTGCTTCGTCGTTCCTCCTCGCAATGACGTGGTTTTTTAATCATCCCAACAAATCCACCTTATACTCCGGCAATACCCTCTTTTTACTGGCCTGCTCATAAGCGTATGCCAGCTTAATAATCTCACCCTCCTGATAGGCGGTGCTGAAGAACGACAGGCCCATTGGCAGGTGATGCGCCGCGCCCATCGGTACGGTAATATGCGGGTAGCCCGCCATTGCCGGTGGGGTTGAAAATCCGAAGCCATTATCGTAATCGCCGTTTACCAGGTCGATGCAGCAGGCAAAACCATTGGTGGGGCCTATAATGGCATCCAGCTTATTTTGTTGTAGTATGTTATCGATGACCTGGCGGGTGCCGGTTGTTTTTTTAACGGCATCGGTATACTCTTTGCTGTTAAGGTCGCCTTTGGCCTGTGCTTGTTCCAGTATTTCCTGTTTAAAAAAAGGCATGGCCTTAGCCGCGTTATTTTTATTAAAAGCGATCACATCAGCCAGCGATTTTGTTTTTGAATTGGCAGTGTTTAAGTATTTATTCAACCCATCCTTAAACTCATAAAGCAGTACAGTAAATTCTGATGGCGACACATCTTTTAGTTCTTTTTGAAGTTCGATCTCAACGATGATAGCGCCTTTGCTTTTTAATACGGCTATGGCATCATTCAGCAGGATCTCCATGTCCGGGTTGCCGGTCAGCGCGGTTTTTTCAATGCCGAGGCGTTTGCCCTGTAATCCGTTGGCATCTAAAAATTTGGTATAGTCGGCTTCAGCTTTGCCTTTGCTGCTGAGGGTATAGCTGTCTTCGGGATCAACACCGGCTAATACACCCAATAAAATAGCCGCATCTTTAACGGTGCGTGCCATTGGTCCGGCGGTGTCCTGTGTTTTTGAGATCGGGACAATGCCCGCTCTGCTCAATAAACCCACCGTTGGCTTAATACCTACAATACCATTAACCGATGCAGGCGAAACTACAGAGCCATCAGTCTCGGTACCAATAGCAATGGCGCATAAATTAGTAGCCACTGCCACACCCGAGCCCGCGCTCGATCCGCTTGGGTTCCTGTCTAATATATAAGGGCACTTGGTTAGTCCGCCCTTGCTACTCCATGCGCTGGCAGCTCTTGTCGACCTGAAATTTGCCCACTCGCTTAAATTGGCTTTGCCCAGTATTACGGCACCTGCTTCGCGCAGTTGATTAATAATAAAGGCATCTTTAGTAGCATAGTTATCGACGATAGCCAGCGAACCAGCAGTAGTAGCAACTTTATCTTTTGTGTTGATGTTATCCTTTATCAATACAGGTATGCCATGCAGTGGTCCGCGTATTTTACCCGCATCACGTTCTTTATCCAGTTCATTGGCCATATCCAGCGCGTTTGGGTTCAGCTCGATAACCGAGTTTAGCTTTGGGCCGTTCTTATCAATATCATTAATACGGGTGAGGTACAGCTGGGTTATAGCATGCGAGGTATATTCCTTGCTTTTCATTTTTTGCTGTAGTATATCAACGGTAGCTTCCTGTAAAGCGAAATCATCATTGTTTTTATCTGTGGCACTGCCGGCTTGTTTTCGTTCTGATGGCGGGATATTACACGCGCCTAAACTTAATGCCGATAGGGTGATGCCCGCTAATGAGCCCGTTTTAATGAAATTTCTGCGTTGCATGATGAGGTGTTGATAAAACACTACAATTAACGAAATATTTGCAAAATAACCCCGGTATGTTAGCAGATTCTTTTTGAAAAGCTATGAAAGTTTCAAAAAGTATTTAGACATTTGTCTAAATATATAATTATAAATTGAACGCTCTGTTTAAAGCACTTAATGACAGTACACGGCGCGAAATACTTGAATTATTAAAAGATAAAGACCTTACCGCGGGCGAAATAGCCGATAAGTTCAGCATCTCTAAGCCAAGTATATCGCATCATCTTGATCTGTTGCGGCAGGCCGGGCTTGTGGTGTCAGTAAAAGAAGGGCAGTTTGTTCTCTACTCACTCAATACCACCGTTATGGATGAGGTGTTAAAATGGATTATGCAGTTTAAAGATCAAAAATAAGCTATATGAAAAAATTTTCCCTATTGGATGTTGCCGCCCTGCTGATCTGGCTATTACCGATCGGTTATTTATTATGGGTGTATGGCTCGTTACCTGCCATTGTGCCTATGCACTATGGTGCTGATGGCAAGCCCAATCGCTATGGCAGCAAAAGTGATTTTTTGGTAATGCAGATGATCTTCCCGTTGATTTCGGGCGGAACATATTTTTTATTAAAATTCCTGCCATCCATCGACCCTAAAAAACAGGTGAAATATGGCGAACAAACATTTCAGAAATTGGGCTTTGGTTTGGTGATATTTATGGCTGCCATCAGTATCTCCATCACTTTTGCTACCATCAATCAATCGTTTAAAATTGATAAGTTGCTGCTGCCGCTGATAGGTTTGCTGTTTGTATTTTTAGGAAATGTAATGCACAGTATTAAACCTAATTATTTTGCCGGTGTACGTACCCCATGGACGCTGGAGGATGAGGGTAACTGGCGCGCCACGCATCGGCTTACAGGTAAAATATGGGTTATTGGTGGGCTTATTATCACCATAGCTACTTTGGTGCTACCTGAGGGTATGGGGGTGTTTGTGTTTTTGCCTGGCATTCTTATTATCTCATTTATACCTATCATTTATTCTTATATCTACTTTAAAAAACATCAGGCCAAATAATTTTATGAAAAAAATACTCATAACCCTAATCCTACTATGCACCATCAGTTTCGCAAAAGCACAGGATATTGCAGGCAGATGGCAGGGCCTTTTAAATGCTGGCGGTACCAATATCAGGCTGGTATTTAATATCAATAAAAATGCCGACAATACCTATACCACTACGTTTGATAGCCCGGATCAGAATGCATTCGGTATTAAATGTAACCGCACCAGCGTGGTAAAAGATAGCCTGACCGCGGCTGTTGATGTAGCCAATATCGTTTACAAAGGCGCGTGGGATGGCAAGGATGCCATAACGGGTACTTTTAAACAAAATGGCACCTTATTGGTGCTGAATTTGAAACGAAGCGACCTAATCCGTCCGCAAACACCGAAGCCGCCGTTTAATTATTATACCGAGGATGTGGAGTACGACAACGCCGATAAGACGCTGCATTACGGAGCAACTTTTACAAGGCCAAATGGCAGCGGTAAATATCCGACTGTAATTATTATTACCGGCAGTGGTACGCAGGATAGGGACGGTACATTATTCGGGCATAAATTATACTGGGTGCTGGCAGATTACCTAACTAAAAATGGCATAGCAGTTTTGCGGGTTGATGACAGGGGTGCAGGCAAAAGCACCATAGGCCCTAATGGTAAAAACGTTACCAGCGAAAGTTTCTCGCACGATGTGGAAACGAGCCTTAATTACTTGGAAAGCCGTACGGATGTCGATAAAAAGCATCTCGGCCTGATTGGCCACAGCGAAGGCGGCATTATAGCGCCAATGGTTGCTGCCCGCCGTAAAGATGTCAGCTTTATAGTTTTATGGGGCGCACCTGCAATTGGCGGTGCCAGGATCAATACACAACAGGCAGGGCAGGCATTGAGACAGCGGGGTGTCGACAGTGCTTCAGCAAAAGCTTATATGGATTTGAACGACCAGATATTGCCACTTTTTAAAACATCAGCCACTAAAGCTGATCTCGATAAAAATATTGAACCCCTAATTGATAATTGGCTGAAAGCACAAAGCAAAGCCACGCTTGATGGTTTGAGCCTGGCTAATGATACGGCTAACCTGCATGCCTTAGTGGGTGTTTATGGCAATTTATATACTACGCCCTGGCTGCGGTTCTTTTTTACCTACGACCCTGCAACTGATCTGAGCAAAGTAACATGCCCGGTATTGGCCATTAACGGTGCAAAGGATGTGCAGGTAGATGCAGAAAGTAACCTGACAGCTATAAAAGCCATACTTACCAAAAGCGGCAATAAGGATTTTAAGGTAGAAGAACTGCCACACCTGAACCATTTGCTACAGGATGCCAAAACCGGCGATGTATCCGAATATGAACAGATACAGGAAACCATGTCGCCTGATGCGTTAAATATTATTTCAAGTTGGATTAAACTTCACACCAAATAATTGCGTTATTAGTATCATGAATAAGTTTGTAAGATCAGTTGCTGCCTTAGCAATTTTTTTAACCCCATTTTTTGTAAAAGCCCAGGACCCGCTTCGTGATAAAATAGTTGAATTAGCTAAACCGGCCAAAGGAATAGTTGGCGTATCGGTTTTAGGCTTGGAGGATAGGGATACCTTAAACTATAATGGCAATGCCCGCCTGGTGATGCAAAGCGTTATGAAATTCCCGATAGCTATGGCTGTTCTGCATTTGGTTGATTCGGGTTTGTTTACACTGGATAAAACTATCCATATAAAGAAAAAAGACCTGCCAAAAACTTATAGTCCGCTGCGCGATAAATACCCTGATGGCGACGTTGATGTTTCGCTGCGCGATCTGTTGACCTACATGGTATCACAAAGCGATAATGACGCCTGTGATATACTGCTTAAATTTTTAGGCGGACCTGATCAGGTGGAATATTATATTCAGAACAGGTTAAAAGTTAGAGGTATAAACATTGAAGCATCTGAAGCAGATATGGCTAAACAATGGGAAGTACAATATACCAACTGGTGTAAACCAAGGGATATGGTAAAACTGATAGATGTTTTTTATGCCGGAAAAGCATTGTTGCCTGCAACTAAGGACTTTTTGTACAAAATAATGACAGAAACAACAACCGGCCCTAATCGCATTAGGGGACTATTACCTGCCGGAACTGTTGTGGCGCATAAAACAGGTTCATCGGGTACTAATGATGCTGGTCTTAGTCCGGCGACAAACGATGTAGGTATTATCACCCTGCCAAATGGCAAGCATGTAGCAATTGCAATTTTTATAACAAACTCAACTGCTGATGAAGCCACACGCGACGCGGTTATATCCAATATAGCTAAAGCTGTGTACGACCGTCAACTGGAAAAGAAATATAAATAACAGCGGTTTATCAAATAACCGCTGTTTCGATATTGGCATCTTTAAAACCACCGAACACGGCGAAATTCATGTTTTTGTAGATACAGTCTACCTCGGTAAAACCAGCCCTCTCCAGCATTTGCAGCTGGGTTTCCAGCGGTGCGAATTTATCGAGCTTGGTGCGTTCAAAGGCCTGTATCAGCGCTTCATGGTCGAGGCCGGAGTGTGATACGGTTTCGCGCCATTCATATTTGTACAGGCTATCGAACAACATGGTGCGGCCGGTAACCTGGTCGGCATTTATGAATAAGCCGCCCTCATTTAAAGCTTTGAAAACGTTGTTGTAAAGGTGCTGCTTGTCGGCATCCTCTAAATGGTGTATAGCTAAACCTGAAATGATAATATCATACTTGCCAGGAATAGCCGCGCTTGAAAAATCCAATTCGATAAAATTGAAATTATCCAGGCCTTCAAACCGTTCTTTTGCAACGGATAACATAGGTGCCGAGATATCGGCCAGTGTAAACTGTAAATGCGGGTTTTGCTCATAAACCAACTGCGAAAACAAGCCCGTTCCGGCACCGAGATCGAGTATAGTTTTGGCGTTTGATACCCTTTTTATAAAGGGCAGACAGCTATGATAAAAATCAGTAAAGCAGGGGATAAGGTATTGCCTTTGCGAGTCGTATTGTTTTGATACGGCTCCAAATTTTTCCTTAATGTCGATATTGGTGTTCATGTGCAGGTTATTAAAATATGGTTGAACAGCTATTATACAGATAACAAAAAACTAATCAGGCTTTTGTTTTGTTAAAACCGATCTTTTTGCGCTAATATCCGTTAATTCTTCAATAGGTTCAATATACCTTCAGTAGTTAATATGGTGGCAAATTCGTTCTTGAGCTGGGCCAACGCGGTAAGGTGCATGGTTTCCGCACTGTAGTGCTCTTCGTTTATTCCTTTTTTTGAAAAGGTAGCGGTAGCGTCTGCTATTAAATAGGTTTTATAACCATAGTTGCCGGCCATACGGGTAGTGGTTGATACACAATGATCGGTTGTTAGGCCAACTATAACTACGGTATCAATTTTTTGCGCATCCAATCGCTCTTTTAAATCGGTGCCGATAAATGAACTGTTCACCGATTTTTTAATGACCGGCTCATCTGCCACGGGTGCAACAATATCCTTTATAGCGTTACCGGGGTTACCCGGTGCAAGCCTTGAAACAGGATTGACAGAGCAATGCTGGATATGAAACAAGGGCATATGATGTACTCTCCAATAATCCAATAATTTGCGGCAGTTAACTTCTGCATCCGAGTTGTTTCTTTCACCGCCCCAATAGGCTATATCGTCAAAACCCTTTTGTATGTCAATTAAAATTAACGCTGTATTTTTTGGAATGCTCATTACCAAAGCTACATGGATTATTAGAATGCTGCATCAATTATTTTAGCAATATCTCGTTAGCCACCTTATCTGTACCATCAATTTTATTGGTGTTGCTTAACCCAAGTATCCTTGTTATTACCGGGAACACATCCACATTCTCAAATGTTGAGATGGTTAAATTACTTTTAAAAGCCGGTCCCCAGGCATAAAAAGTGGCATGCATATTCTTAACAGCGGTAGCATCGTAACCATGCCAGCCAATGGTGGTGAATTTGCTGTTATATAGGTTGAATACCTTCGGCCAGTTAGGGATCAGCAAGATATCACCTATGCGGTTCTGCCAGTCGTCCTTAGCGCCATAGTGTAGTTTTTCAGGTACGTTTGTTTTAAGGTATACGGCATAATCGGTTGTTTTTTCTTTCAGTAATTGCTGGTAAGCATATTGGATATACCTGGAATCCTTAGCATATAACTCTACCAATAGCCCATCACCGGAAATAATAAATTTTGAGGTATCAACACCTGCTGGCATCGGAATAGGGTTATCAATATCAGCTTTGGTCATACCGTGGTCTGATAAAAATATATAGTTTACATTAAGGCCGGTAGCTTTAACAGCCTTTGTAAGCTCATAAACCGATGAATCTATCAAATGTACAGCATCTGCCACTTCGGGCGAGTTTGGCCCGTATTTATGCCCCTGGTGATCAACCTGCGGGAAATAGAAAGTAATCAAATGCGGGCGTTTTGCAGGCGGCAGGCTCAGCCAGTTAACTACCGTTTCAATACGGTTATGAATATCTATCTTTTCATTATAGCGATAATAATAGGTCGGGCGAATGTCTTTCACAGCAGCTTCTGATCCTACCCAGTAAAAGCTGGCCGAAAGCATTTTTTGCTGCTCTGCCAATACCCAAAGCGGTATGCCGCCATTGTACCAGACCTGGTCGGTAGCGGTTTTGCCTTTGTACGAGAAGAATGATTTGGTAGTGGCATCATAAAAAGCATTGTTCACCAATCCCTCATGCGACGGGTATAAACCCGTAACAATACTGTAATGGTTGGGGAAAGTAACCGAAGGATAAGCTGGCAGCATCGATTCTGCCTTTACACCCGCGTTGCTCAACGCTTGCAGATGTTCGGCATTGTATAGTTTAGCATAATCGTAGCGGAAGCCATCGGCAGATATCAATATAACATAGGGTTTGTTTTCCTGCTCAGGACTGTTTTCCCTGCCGGGGATGATCTTTTGTACAGTATCAACCTGGCAAAAAGCAGTAAGGCTTAAAAGCAGGAAGGGAAGGAGCAATATGCGGATTTTCATTTTGGAGGGTCAGTTTCCTCAAAAATAGGTAAACTACATTAACGGTGTTATAATTTTATATTATCTTCAAACATTTTACAAACCAATATGAACCGCCTAACCATATTTTCCTTATTAATGATTTTTTCGTGCCTGTTTTTCTCGTGTAAAAAGAGCAATGTCGGGTCTACAGGCACTTATCATGCAACCGGCTTAACGCAAGAGTCTGAAGTAAGATTGTTTACCAATGGGAGGGAAATTACAGATAATACAGTGATTAATAAATTTATTGCGGGAGATAGCGAATTTAACCTTGTGTACAATGCTTCAGATTACCAGGCAATAACATTCACATCTGCAGATACGGCCACATTTGGTAATCCCGTTGAGAAATTTTTTGTGAAAAAGAGTGATGGCTTATATTTGTTTTACTCGCCTTATTATACCCCGGTGCCCGATGTAAGCGATTATCCGGTGATTACTAAATACAACGGCCCCACAATTCAACAACCATATGGCGCAAACTCATCACGCACAGTAACACAGGGTATATATGTTGCGCATACAGGTTCAGGTGCATTCGCGTTATCAGTGTTGGCTTATAAAGTTTCATTGGCAAGCGGATATACGGCATATGGAGAAGCGTTGAATGATTTTAATGACGATGTAAAGCTGGGATTAAACGATACCCTGGCTGTAAGACAATATGCAGTAACTTATAAATAGTAGTGTGGATTGTACATTTTTAACTGATCGTGATTAATTTCTTACATAACGAATTGTTGTTCGGAAATTTGCTATACCTTGGGTTTATCTGAATTATGAAAAGAATAACAACCACAATTTTACTGAGCATTTGTGTAAATATACTCTTTGCGCAAACCCCTGTAGCCATTAATGGCGCTTTAAGCGTTAAAGGCAACCAGATAGTTAATAAAAATGGTGTGCCGCCGCAATTACGCGGTTTAAGTTTTTCGTGGAGCATATGGCAGGGCCGCAAGTATTATAATCCAGAGGTGGTTGATTGGATCAGCAAAGATTTTAAAGTTTCTATTATACGGCTGGCAATGGCTGTGCAGCCCACGCATGGATATTTGCAGGAGCCGGATTCGCAAAAGCAAATGATCGTCAGCCTGGTTGATGAGGCTGTTAAAAAAGGGATCTATGTGCTGATAGATTGGCACGATCATAACGGTTATCGGCATACACCGCAATCGAAAGCGTTTTTTGGCGAGATGGCTAAAAGATACAAAGGTGTGCCCAATGTGATCTACGAAATCTGGAACGAACCAGAACGCGTAAGCTGGGATACCATTAAAAATTATGCTGTACAGGTGATTGCCGAAATACGTAAGTATGATCCTGATAATTTGATTGTGGTCGGTAGTCCGCATTGGGATCAGGATGTGGATGTAGCAGCAGCTAACCCGATAACGGGTTTTAAGAACATCGCTTATTCATTCCATTTTTATGCGAGCGATCCAGGCCATCAGGATGGATTGCGGGCAAAGGGTGATAAAGCGATTAGTCTGGGATTGCCGCTTTTAGTAACAGAATGGGGCGTAGGCGAAGCCAGCGGTAATGGTGTTTTCGACCTGAAAGAAAATGAAACCTGGCTGAAATGGATGGCCGGTCACAAACTCAGCTGGGCCAATTGGAACATCACCGATAAGGACGAAACTACTGCCCTGTTAAAACCGGGTGCTCGCGCTAATGGCGGTTGGACTGAGGATGAGTTAACGCCTGATGGGGTTTATTTGAGGAAGGTATTAAGGGAGTTGAATAAGTGATTTGATTTGGGAATTATTAAAAAAACGTCATTGCGAAGAATGAAGCAATCCCCGCCTATACAGAGTGGGTATGCAAGGCGTGAATATCGCACGCAGCCGCTCATAGCCGCGGAGGCTTAGTCCTTTTGTCTTCGCCACAAAAGGACCAAAAAGGCTAGTCAGTAGAAATGCTTCTTTGCCGCACAAGGCCATTTCCTGCAAATCAGGCAAAACCTGGGCTGGAAAAGTTTGCGGCCATAGTGCTCACACTGGCCCCTGCATTGCAAAAATTTCCTATGCCCTGCCATTGCGCACAAGGCCATCATCGTTTTGTCTGATTTCACCCGAAGCTGTTCTACTGACGGGAAAAGAAGAAAGCAAAATCTCTCTTCATGTCATTGCGAGCGATAGCGTGGCAACCTCGTCGCATTCAATAATACATGCGACGAGGTTGCTTCGTCGTTCCTCCTCGCAATGACAATTTAAAATGAATTGTGGAAGATTTTTACTTCCCCTTCAGCGTTTCATTAATCCCCTTCATAACTATCGGCTCCATTACTTTATAGCCATCTAAGTTTGGATGTACGTATTTATCCATGGTAAGCTCTGGTTTCATCCCATTCTTATCATTAACCACTGCCGACCAGTAATCAACATAAACTAAATGATTTTTGGCGGCATATGCTTTTACCATGGCGTTAACTTTTATTACTTTTTCAGCAGGGCCTAAACCGGGATGCCACGGGAACTCCGAGGCGGGTAAAATAGACGTAAGGATCGGTTTTATACCGTTTGCTTTAGCCAGCTCTGCCATAGATACGATGTTGCCGAAAATGTTTTCTAGCGAGATAGGGCCTGTATTTTGCGCGATATCATTAATGCCCGCAGCTATTACCACGGCTGTTGGTTTCAGGTTGATCACATCTTCCCTGAAACGGGCCAGCATTTGCGTTGATGTTTGCCCGCCTATACCACGACTGATATAATGATTATTTTTAAAGAAAGCCGAATCCATGTGTCCCCAGTTTTCGGTAATGGAATTACCCATAAATACTACCCGTTTTTCGCCGGGGGCGGGAGGGGGAAGCTTAGCGTTTTCATCTTCGTATTTCTTTAACCAGGCCCAATCGTTATGGATGCGGTCCTCTACATATTTTTGCCAGTTGGCCCAGTCCTGGTCCCTTTGCTGTGGCGATTTGTTTGTTTTATCGACAGGAGTTAGCAGGCCCTGGGTATTCAGCCAGTTGTTAAACTGATCTATCCAGTTATCGCTTGGTAAGTTCTGTGTTTTCATGCCGAAACCGTGGCCGCCTTTTGAGTAGATGTGTATCTCGGCAGAATGCTTGGCATTAATCCATGTATTATAAAGTAATGTACTGTAAATGGATGACTGGTCATCAGCGGCAGCTGCTAAAAATATAGGCGGTGCATCCTGCGGTATATTAGCCTGCATTTCCTGCGGGAAATAGGCATAAACAGATGCCACAAAATCGGGCTTGTTTTCGGCTGTATAGCCAAAAGCAGTTGAATCGGCAATAGTACCACCAGCCGAAAAGCCTATAATGCCAATTCTTGATGTTGATATGCCATACTCTGCCGCATGCGCCCGTACATAAGCAATTGCATTTCGTCCGTCAGCATTGGCGAGCGGTGCAACCGGGGCCTGATCATGCAAAACGGTATTTGCCTTCATTTTGGCAAGCATCTCCTTGTAAGGATCGTTGCCTAAGGTATGCATCAGCCTGTATTCCAGCAAAAATGCGGTGATGCCCTTTTTTTGCAGCCATTTTGCAACAGCATAACCCTCATGTTCGATAGAAAGTGTCTGCAAGCCACCGCCTGGGCAAACTATTACAGCAGTGCCGGTATTAGCGCCTTTCTCCGGCGCATAAACAGTTAAACTAGGGTGACTAACATTATAGATAACATTGCCATGGAATACATTATCCGCGCTTTCAACCTGGTTCCAGTCCCATTTTTGAGAACCTGGCGCAGCACCGGGGTATAATGATATAACCTTTTGTTGTGCCTTTGCCGAAATAGCAAAAAGCAGCAGTAATGGCAACAATAGTTTTTTGTTCATGTATCTTGTATAGGTTAATTGTGGCACACTTGGTTGGGTCGGTTTATTTACAGGGCGATGTCAGTACTACACAAAAATATATTTTAAATTTGAATGCTAAAACAATTTTGTTGTTAATACAAATTAAACCTTTTGCACTATTTTCAGTTTAAGGTTTTATCTTAACATAAAATTAGCCGGGTTCATCCGGTACATCTATTTAACTACATAATTGCCGTTACATGGTATCATCGTATACTACAATCTTTGCTAAAATACCGGGATTATTGGTCCTGCTGCTGGTGATGCAATCATGTACAGGCAAAAAGATATTTTACAAAAGTAATTGTGACGATGGCCGATCCTTTAAGCGTGTAGGGTTTTCGCAATTAATGGATAGCCTGACTTATTACGATAACCAATATGTAGAGGTATCGGGCAAATACCAGCAAAGCAAAGGGCAATCGGCACTTATTAATGATAGTTCATTTGTTGATCATTCGGCAGCGAAATCCTTGTGGGTAGAGTTTAGCCCCGAGTGCCCATTATTTTTAGACGGTACCAAAATTGGATTTTTCGATTACGATTATAACGATGGTAAATTAACCCCCGTTAATAATAAAGTTATTGTGATACGGGGTTGGATAAATGCCAAATTCAAGGGACATTTAGGCGCGTACAAAGGCTCAATTGAACATATCAGCTATATTAAGCTGTAAGTTTTATAAAAAGCTGCTGGTTAAATTATTATTCTCCACAAAAGTTTTCATGATGTTGATTGCCGGATCACTGGCTGAATCCTCAAAAAATATATCATCAGGGTTTATGTAGCCTTGCAACTCGGCCATTTTTAATGGGGCGATCACCGCGAAACCCATAGACCATTCAGGGAATGCTCTTTTTGCGAGTGGCGCACTTACCAGTTTTATAAGGTTCTTATGCCTTAAATCCATAGTTATAGTGCGGTAGGTTGATAATACATCATGTTCGCTGCCTTCTAAAACTTGTATAAAAGTACCCTCGGCATAAAGTAACATGCCGGTAATGTTATTTTCAAGATTCTTTTTTCTGCTGCTGGTAAGTATCTCTGTTAATTCTTCGGGGTTCATCAGTTTAACAGCGGTACTGATGTAAATGAGATAATACATTTTAGGAACTCTTGTAAGCTATAAAATTATAGATTTTATTTAAAATAACGTCCGGATTAATGATATGCACAACATGAATAGTTTACAACCAGAGGTTATACTAAACACTTAGTTTTAAACCATCATAAGCAAATTCAATATTTGGCGGTAACTGCTGCGACATAACTTCGTGCAGCCCGAGCCGGTGGCTGATATGCGTGAAATATGTTTTCTCTGCACCAATTTCCAGCGCGAAAAGGATAGCTTCATCCAGCGTAAAATGCGAGATATGGCTCTGGGTTTGCAGTGCGTTAATAACCAGTATTTTTGTCCCCTTTATTTTTTGTTTTTCGGTTTCGGATACCGTTTTTGCATCGGTAATATAAGTGAAATCCTTAATGCGGAAACCCAGCACCGGCAGTTTATAGTGCATCACCTCAACAGGTATAAAATGCAGGCTGCCGATGTCAAAAGGGTCAAGCCCGATGGTGTGCAGGTTGATCTGTGGGATACCGGGATATTTAAATTCAGCAAAAATATAGGAGAACTCTCTTTTCAGTGCTTCCTGTACACGGGTTGTGGCATATACATCTACCGGAGCGTTCTGGCGGTAATTAAAGGCGCGTATGTCATCCATGCCGGCAACATGGTCCTTATGTTCATGGGTGAAAACAATAGCGTCAAGGTGCTTCACGCCAGCCCGCAGCATCTGGTACCTAAAATCGGGCCCGGAATCTATTACCACCGTTTTATCATCACCTTCGATCAGTATAGATGTACGCAGCCGCTTATCGTGCGGATCAGTTGAGGTACAAACCTCGCAATCGCAGGCAATAACAGGTACACCCTGTGACGTTCCGGTTCCTAAGAAAGTTATGGTCACAGCTGAAGGTTGGTTTGTTTTAGTTGCTGTAAAAATACCAGCTGTTTATCGTCCAGTAGTTTATAATCCATCTCCAGTTCACGTGCCAGTTCGGTAATGGCCAGTATACGGCTCTCGAGGTTCGAAAATTTGTTCACCATAATAACCTTACTATGCTGTAGCAAGCAAGCCCCGGTTTTAAAGTTGCCTTTTTCATAGCGCACCTTGTAGCCTGCTGTTTTTAACAGCATCTCCAGTTTTTCGAGCGTATGGGTGGTGAGAGGGATCATGGTTTTTCAAAAATAGTAAATCGAGGGTGGAATTGCTATTTCTGAATAGTAAATTATAAGGCCAAATTTAGAATATGACTATTGATCAAGATAAAAATGAGCGGCGATTTAATAGAAAAGTTAGTGAGTTCTCCGGGCATTTTATGAGTAATTCAAAATGGCTTAAGTTATTTAAAGTTATATCTATTCTTTATCCTCAAATACGTAAATGTTTAATAGTTGACATTTATCGTGATAAATCATTTGAAATAGTTATTCCCTTATCAGATCAATTTGATACTGTGTTTTATGACAAGGGTATTAAGGATGTATTAATGGGTGGCCCTATGCTTTTTAAGGAAATAAGGTGGATTGAAATCCCTGAGAACTGGCCAGAGGATGTTTATACCCAATTCAGAAATGCTCCCGCTCAAAATTTAAGTAATCTTGAACAAGAAATAAATGGTATTGGAGAGTTTGTGATTGAAAGGGGCGAGAATAGTTTGAAGGTATTTGGTTATAAGTAGTGTAATTGTCTATTGAGTCGCGTGGTATCGCTTTTCGCTAAGAAGTCACTTTTTGTCTTGATACAAAAAGTAACCAAAAAAATCAAGACAACAAGGATGCTTCCCCGCTCCCTGCCGGTTCTTCACGCTTTTCTCGCTGTTCGGCACATTTGTGCCTCACATCACACACAAAGCTAAACCGTCATTCCCGCCTCTACGCTGGCCCGCCCTTGTTGTCAAAGCCCACGCTTTTTTCTTTTCTTTCTTTCCCCGTCAGTAGAACAGCTTCGGACGAAATAAGGCAAAACGATGGTGGCTTTGTGTGGTGGCAGGGCATAGGAAATTTTTGCAGCGCATAAGCCAGTGTGCGCAATATGGCCGCAAACTTTTCCAGCCCAGGTTTTGCCTGATTTGCAGGGCAGAGGCATGTGTGGCAAAGAAGCCTTTCTACTGACTTGATTTATTCATCTATTATTTGTTTTTAATAGGTATTCATGAGCTCCCTACGGTCGGGTTTTGCTACCTTTTGTATCAAGACAAAAGTAGTAGCCTCCGCGGCAATGAGCGGCTGCAAGCGATATTCACGATTGTAAGTTCACGCTGCACAGTTTAGAGATTGCTTCATCGTTCCTCTTCTCAATAACGCGCGGAGAAAGGTATTAAAGATAACGATTTTCATCCACCTGTATCATTCCCACAATCACTTACGTACTGTAATTAAGCCCTACACTAAAACTTACATTATGAAAAATCTTATACCCGTTTCTCTTATCTTAATTATCGCGCTGGCATTGTTTTCCTGCCATAAGGATCATGATGCAGGCCCGGCCTTACTTGTTGGTAACTGGACTATTGTAAGCGATTCCACTTATAACAGTGGCATTGGCCCCAATGGCCAGCCAACCGGTAAAATGTACATTGGCACAGCTGCCGATTATTACCATTTCACAGCAAATGGCAAGCTATATGTACACGAAGGGACGTTTTTAATTGATACGGCTGACTACACCATAACAAACGATACCCATACAAATTATAAGATGGTGAACCTTAAATTTAGTTATCTATATACTTACGGTGCCACAATAACCGGTGCAAATGGGGCTTTTGATATAACTACTGTCACAAATCACAGCCTTGTGCTTTATAGTCGCGGACTAACACCGGGCGGTATTTTTTATGAAGCAATAACTTTAAGAAAATAATAAAATAACGCTTACCGTAAATCCACTACTTCAATACCTGGATGAGATTTGACATCGTAGGTGAAAATTGTTTCAGGAGCGTTAATGTTCGGTACCACGCTGTTTATGGTATATGAATAGTGACTGCCGTTCTTATCAAATATCAACGCGTTATATAGCTGTTTCTTTACTTTATCTATCAGTAGCCTTACTTTAAAAAATGATTTTTTGGCGTCATCTGGTGTAAGATCTATCGCTTGGTAGGTTTTACCGTTTATGATCTGATCGCCGTTGTAAAGGTACTTGTAGCCTTTTTCATAAAGGGTGAACATTTGCGCCGGGTTAAAGCCTTCATCACTGTTATCCACCTTGTTTAGCTGTACTTCCTTGTCTTTAGCAAGGTAGGTCCACTGGCTTTTGCCGTCGCTGGTGATCTCCTGTTCAATGGCTTTTGAACCCTGACCATATAGGGTAAGCTTATATTTATTTGTTTTAGCCTGAACGATCAGCGTGCCATCTTGCGATTGCTGTACATTGTTTTGCTGATCATTAATAGTAAAGGTAAAATCGCTTTTTACAATGTTATAGGCATGGTACTTTTGGCTTACTTTATCCAAAATAGCCTTAGCCTGCGCATCCTTTTGCGCAAATGCCTGTGAGGTTATGCCGATCAATAGTAAAGCGTATATGAGAGTCTTTTTCATTTCGTTGCAGATATTGTAATATACAGTTTAGAGGGGTTGTTGTTTGATTGGTTTAATTAGGAGGATTAGATTATATATTAAAACAATTGTCATTGCGAGGAGGTACGACGCGGCAACCTCGTCGCTTGCATATTGAACGCGACGAGGTTGCCACGCTATCGCTCGCAATGACATGAAAGATGAGCTATTAATCCTTCGGGCTATTCAGCGTTTCCAAATATCGCTCTAAACTATACTCATCAGGGTATAAAACCTCACGGGCTTTGCTGCCTTCAAACGGGCCTACTATTCCTGCGGCTTCCAGCTGGTCAATGATACGGCCTGCACGGTTATAGCCCAGTTTCATTTTACGCTGAATGAGCGAAGTAGAGCCTTGCTGGTGCATTACAATAAGTCGTGCGGCATCTTCAAACATAGGGTCGCGGTTATCGGCATCATATTCTTTTGAGCTGCTGCTGGCTTCGCCTTCGCCTACATATTCTGGCAGCATCATGGCCGATGGGTAGCCGCGCTGGTTACCAATAAAATCGGAAATTCGTTCCACTTCCGGCGTATCCACAAAGGCGCATTGCAGGCGAATCAGATCACTACCGGTTGAAAGCAGCATGTCACCACGACCGATCAACTGATCGGCACCACCGGCATCCAATATGGTACGTGAATCTATCTTTGATAGTACCCTGAAGGCAAGCCTTGCCGGGAAGTTAGCTTTAATAGTACCCGTAATTACATTAACCGATGGCCTTTGCGTAGCAATAACCAGGTGAATACCCACTGCACGGGCCAGCTGCGCTATACGGGCAATCGGCATTTCCACTTCTTTACCGGCGGTCATCATCAAATCGGCAAACTCATCAATTACCAGTACGATGAATGGCAGGTAACGGTGCTTTTCCGGGTCGCTTATTTTACGGTTTACGTATTTGTGATTGTATTCTTTAAGGTTACGCACCTGCGCGTCTTTCAGCAGGTCATAACGCTGGTCCATCTCGATACACAATGAGTTTAGCGTGTTTACTACTTTTTTAGTATCGGTGATAATGGCATCAGCTTCATCAGGTAGCTTAGCCAGGAAATGGCGCTCAATCTTACGGAACAGCGTAAGCTCCACCTTTTTAGGGTCGACCAAAACAAATTTTAATTCCGATGGATGTTTTTTATAAAGCAGTGAAACTAATATGGCGTTGATACCAACCGATTTACCCTGCCCGGTAGCACCTGCAACCAGTAAGTGGGGCATCTTGGCCAAATCGGCAATAAATACTTCGTTTGAGATGGTTTTACCTAAGGCGATAGGCAGGTCCATGGTATTGGTCTGCCATTTTTCTGTCGACAGGATAGAGCGCATGGAAACCATCTCAGGATTCTGATTCGGTACCTCGATACCAATAGTACCCTTGCCCGGCATAGGGGCAATGATACGAATCCCTAAAGCAGAAAGGCTCAGCGCAATATCATCCTCCAGGTTCTTGATCTTGGAGATCCGCACACCCGGCGCAGGTATAATTTCATACAGCGTAACCGTTGGGCCGATGGTAGCCTTTATTTTATCGATATCGATATTATAATGGTTAAGCGTGGTGATGATCTTGTTTTTGTTGGCTTCCAGTTCTTCGGTATTTACCTGTATTTTGTTGGAGCCGTAGTTTTCCAGCAGGTCGATAGTTGGGTATTTGTAGGATGCCAGATCAAGTTTATGATCGTAAGCGCCAAACTGGTTTACCAATTCCTTGGCTTTGTCGTCATCCGTTTGTTCTATGCTTAAAACAGGGGTAGGGCGTTCAACCTCAAGGGTTAAAGGTATCTCGTCCTCAGCCTCTGGCTCATGCTTAAACGTATTTACCTCGGGCGATAATACTATCGGCTCATGAAATACAGGGGCTTGTAAAACGGTTTCCTGCCTCAGCGGTTCCTGCTTTAATGGCTCCTGTTTTAGCAGTTCAGCTTTTACAGTATTTAGCGGGTTGGGGGTAACAGGTATATTAGCGCCACGTGGCTGCCATTCAAGCGGTACCTCTATCTCGTTTTCATCCTCATCCAGTTCAACCGGGATCGGAGCAACTTCAGGAACTTCAACAGCAGTTGCCAGTTTTTCTTTGCGTTGAGGTAGTTTAAAGTCGATATTATAAGCGATAATAAGTGCGGATAAACCTGCAAAAATAAGCAGTCCCGCAGTACCGGCCTGGCCTATTTGTGCATCAAGCAAGCGGTTGGTCCAGAAACCAAATTCACCCTCAAAATAGTGCGGATAATCAATTACAAAAGCATGTACAAAACCGATGGCTACTGAACAAAATACAATGCCGAAAAAAGCATAAGCCAGTGTTTTGCTGATAGAGAACAGCCTCACTTTAAACAGCAAACGATAGCCGAATACAAAAAATATAAATACAAACAAAAAGGAAGCGACACCAAACCACTCGAATATAAATTGATTTGACAGCAACGCGCCAAATTTACCCAGCCAGTTTTCAACCACGGGATTTTTAATGCCATTGTCGGTAAGTTCCTGTGTAGTTTTGAACAGATTGTGCCAGCCGCCATTTGCAGGCGAAACATAGCTCTGATCCTGCTGCCAGGTGAACAGGTAGGAGGTAAACGCCACCAGGAAAAAGATAGACATGATCAAGAAAAACAAGCCGACTATTTTAATAGCGCGGCCATCGTTCCAATCAAAAGAGGTGAGCCCTTTCAATTTTGCCGACATGGCAGGCTTTTCCTTCTCGCTCTTATTGCTTTGGCGGGGCTGATTATCTTCTTTTAAAGTATTTGATTTAAACTGATTTCCTTTTACCGGCATACTTGTTCAACAGTATATAAGGTACAAATATAAAGTTAATAGATTAAACTTATTTGGGGTGAAATTTTTAATTTTTTACTAATTTGGAAGCTTTATGTAAATCAGGCATGAAAATGGCAGATGAAAATAGAATGTAATTCATCTGTTTTGAATTATATCGTATTAGTTATTAATTACTTAAAAGTAAATAATGAGCCTGGAACAACTTGAAGAATACATAACCACCGGCGATGTTATCGGCCTAAATGTGCTGCTTACACAGAACCCCAAACTGGCAAAAGGCGCTACCAGTCACAATGTATCGCCACTGATGCTTTCATGCTATTATAAGAAGCCTGAAGTTACCGCCCTGCTGTTAAAATATGTAGATGATATCACCTTATTTGAGGCTGCCGCGGCTGGTAAATTTGATGTGGTTGCCCATTTGGTTTTTACTTACCCCGATGCGTTAGATTATTTTGCTGATGACGGCTTTACGCCGCTGGGATTAGCCTGTTATTTTGGTCAGCATGAGATTGCACGTTACCTGGTGCTGAAGGGTGCAGATGTGAACCAACCATCGAACAACGGCTTTAACGTTTTTCCTATACACTCCGCCGCTGCGGGTAATTACACTGATATTGCTAAGCTTTTGATAGATAATGGCGCGAATATAAATGTGCGCCAGCAAGCGGGTTCAACGCCATTGCACTCGGCCGCGCAAAATGGCAACCTTGATCTGCTGATACTTTTGCTTGAAAACGGAGCCGATGTAAACGCCCGTATGGAGGGTGGTAAACTACCCGCTGATCTGGCAAGGGAAAAAGGTTTTAAGGAGATTGCGGAGATATTGGAGTAGAGCCCCTTTCCAATGTTGTCATGCTGAGGAACGAAGCATCTATTCTGCAAGCGGACGATTGAACGCGGACAGGTTCTTCGCTGCCGCTCAGAATGACAATTAATTATTCTACATTTTGTCATGCTGAGTTTTAAAATCCGCGGCCTCTGAAGGTGAAATGACAGATTTTTCAATTCTGTCATGGGTAGGAACGAAGCATCTATTTTGCAAGCGGATGATTGAATGCGGATAGGTTCTTCGCTATCAGAATGACAATTTTTTAATGATTCTCATCATAAAGCACCTCGCATTTATCGCAGTAATACGTATGCCTTTTAGTTTTGCCCAGATCAGCTTTATGAAATGGGATATGGTCCCGCGGACAAATGTCCTGTTCATAAGCTTCAAAATGTTTGCTTAGTACACCCTGCTTTTTCCACTTTAAAAAATCCTGACTGTAGTTAACCGTTTCATCCGCCAGCTCTTTTAGCTTTTCGTCGGGGATATCCGCTATGCTGCTTTCTGGGTGTACCCTTGCCCTGAATAAAACCTCGTTGCGGATGATATTACCAACACCCGAAAAGATCTTTTGATCGAGCAGCAGGTCGCCGATGATCCTTTTGGGTTTGGCTTTCATCTTCTCAATGGCTTTTGCTGTACTCCAGCCATCGCTCATCACATCTGCCGACCAATCATAAATCTCATCCAGCGGCTTGTCGATCAGGATCACCGAGCTGATATAAAAATTCACCTCACCTGTATTGAATTGCAGACCAAGGCTTGCGTTGTGCTTGCCGCGACTATTTATACGATAGGACCCAAACAGCATCAAATGCACTCGCACGGTAAACTTTGGGAAACAGAGCAGCAGGTGCTTGCCCCAGGTTTTTATATCGATTAATGTTTTACCGATCAATATTTCCGGGTTCATTTTAGGCGTGTAGCCATTCGCAGCTATTACTTTTTTGTGGATGAAGGGTTGTAACTCTTCTTTTAGTATGACTAAGATCGGTCCTTCAGGCATGGCATTAGTTTTATGCCGGATAGAGGGCAAAGATTAAGCCAAGGTTATTTCTGATTTAGGATTTTCGATTTCGGATTTGTTGGAAGCGCTCCGTTGGACTCACCCGACTACGCTGCGCTGGTCGACCTCTCTTCGCCTGCGGCGCAAAGAGGTGCAAAAAAGAAAATCCCTCTTTACGGTTTAGCGTAGAGAGGGATGACGAGCGAAGTAAAGTCAGGGTGAGTTAACTCTGCGATTAGCGAAGCCCGCGTTAAGGATAGAAGCGGATACCGGCCTTGCGCCTAATGCCTGTGCAGTATGAGCGGATAGCCTGACCCGGAGGGTAACGCCCTGAAAATACTCTCAAAACTTGTCATGCTGAGGGACGAAGCATCTTATTCTGCAAGCGGACAATTGAACGCGGATAGGTTCTTCGCTACCGCTACCCATGACAGAATTAAAAAATATGTCATTTCACCTTCACAGTCCACGGATTTTAAAACTCAGAATGACAAGTTAATAATAGAACCACCTACTTCACCACCCAAACATTATCCTTCTTATTCACATCCGGATCATAACCTGTGCCTAAGGTGAATTTGGCTATCGGTTTAGCATCAGTAAATTTTACTAAATAGGTTTTACTGCCATCTTTCCAAACAGCGATGCTTTGGTGTATGATTTTGGTGCTACCATCTTTATAAAAGATGGTTAAATCAACAGGTACGGGTTTGGTGCCTATGTTAGTGATGGTTACTATATAGTTATTTTGCTTGTTAACTACGCTTGTTATGCCCTGATCAGGTACGCCGTTGTCGAAGAACCAGGCTTTCCAAAACCAGTTCATGTTGATGCCTGCGCCGGTGTTCATGCAGTTGAAGAAGTCGTAAGGCATGGGGTGTTTGCCGTGCCATTGGGTAATATAATAATGCAGCGCTTTGGTGAATAATGCATCACCCAGCATATCTTTTACAAACAGGTAGCCCATGCCGGGTTTAGGGTAGCTGTCGGTAAAACCGGCAGTTCCGGTTAAGCCGGGGGTAAGCGTCATGATTGGTACATCATCCTCATTGCCTGCATCTTTTTCAACTGCTTCAATACCGTAGTCGTCAAATATCTTATTGTCTATTATCGGGCTGATAGTCCATTCGCCAATGGTTGCCCAGCCTTCGTCCATCCAGCCGTATTTGGTTTCGTTAATGCCCATGTAAAAAGGGAACATGGTGTGGAATATCTCATGGTCGGTTAGTTCTATCTCGTCATTCTCTTTTTCGAGCGGGTTATCATTTACCATCATCGGGTATTCCATCTGGTCGAGGCCGTCGAAAACGGTTTCATGCGGGTAAGGATATGGCCATTTCGGGAAGGTATAGCTCATGGCTTCCACAGTTTTGCGGGCATGGTCGACCACGGGCAGATAATCTTTATGGTCAGGGTTAAATACCGCGTCAACACGGGTACGCCTGTGCGTTATTGGGTCGACTATTAAACTACTGGCTTTCCACAAATAATGGTTGCTGGTGGCAAAAACCAGGTCGGTAACGCTGTCGGCTTCAAATTTCCAGGTATGGCTGGCACCTTTTGTGGTGATGTCACCGGCTTTCTGGTCGGCATTAGTGATCATATCAGTTATGTTATCACTTTTGCCTGCGGCGGATAAACGCTCAATAATTTTAGGATTGTAAACTTCCGACGCATTTTTAAGGCTGCCGGTTGCCCAAACCTCGTAATTCCCTGGTACGGTAATCTCGGCATTAAAGTGGCAAAAATCATTGTAAAACTCTTCCGATCCGCGGTAAGGATATTTATTCCAGCCATCAATATCATCATAAACAGCCACGCGTGGAAAGAAATAAGCGATAAAAAATGCACCCGAATCAACCTGACCGGTACGCACATGCGAACCTTTATTAAGGATATAAGAATAATTAATGCTGAATTTGATATGCTGAGATGGTAACAAGGCCGGGATTTTCACCACCATGTTAGTGCCGTCTATGCGCCATTGTTGGGCATCCTGATTTTGCTGGTTTATACTTAGATCTTTGATCTGTACACCGTCGCCCAGGTCTTCCGGTTTTATATTAGATTCATGGTTAACCCCTTTTTTGTACAGATTAGGATATAGCTTAAAATAGACCTGCTTTAACGTATCTGGACTGTTATTCACATAATCAATATATACCGATCCGTTTAACAGGCGGGTTTGCGGGTTAAAATCAACCTTTATGTTGTAGTCGGCCCGGTTTTGCCAGTAGTTTTTACCGGGTTCACCGGTAACTGTACGGGTGCCTTTGGTATAGGTGGCCTGCAGGTTTACAGGTACATATAATTTAGTTTGGGCCGATGTGTTTAAAGCAGCTAACAGCGCAGCTACGGGTAGCAGTTTTTTAAAATGTGGTATCAAAGCGAGTCAATTAAAGGGGTAAATATAATATACCGTATCAACATTAAAGGCATAATAATCAACAGCTTTAGGAATTTGGGTGTCTTTTAAAAAAACTATCGATTTATTTGCCAACCTTTTAAAGCAAAATGGTGTTATTTAGCATATGGAGAAAATCGACGTACTGGTAATAGGCGCAGGGGCAGCCGGATTAATGGCGGCTTATAAACTGACCCAAAAAGGCAAAAAAGTTACCATACTCGAGGCGCGGAACCGTACCGGCGGGCGCATCCATACTATTGGCCATGAATCTTTTTTTCAGCATGCCGAACTGGGCGCTGAATTTGTACATGGCGATCTACCGGTCACGCTGAGTTTATTAGATGAAGCAGGCATAAAATATTCCCCGGCAAACGGCGAAATGGTGCGCTATGCTAAAGGCGAATTTGCAGATAGTGAACAGTTTATTGAAAGCTGGGATCTGCTGATAGAGCGGCTTAATGAACTAAGAGAAGATACCAATATCTATGATTTTTTGCTGGCTGAATTTCCCGGCGATAAATACCAGCCCTTAAGGGATGGCGTATGGAACTATGTTTCGGGCTATGATAATGCCGACCCACGCAAAGCCAGCGCCTTTGCCCTGCGCAAGGAATGGCAAAATGAGGATGAGGATGCGCAGCATAGGGTAAATGAAGGTTATTGTTCCATGATAAATTATCTGGCTAAAACATGCAGGGAAGCAGGTAATTCTATTTACTTGAACACTGTAGTTAAAGAGATTTACTGGAAGGAATGCGAAGTTCGCATAGTTACCGACGAAGGCATAAATTACGAAGCTTGCCAGCTAATTATAGCCTTGCCATTGGGCGTGCTGCAAGCCAATTGGCAGGAAAAGGGGTCTATAACCTTTCATCCGCCTATACCCGAACAAACTGCTGCCATACAGGCTATGGGTTTTGGCGCGGTAATAAAGTTTTTGCTGGAATTTGATAAAGCTTTTTGGGAGGATAACGCAATAAAACGGCTTGCCGGGAAAAGTTTAAAGGAGATGATCTTCCTGTTATCGGATGAAGAGATCCCAACCTGGTGGACACAGCACCCGCAGCATTCGCCATTGCTTACAGGTTGGCTGGGTGGCCCGGCTGCTGTCGGTAAAAAGGATTGTACGCTTGATGAACTTTTACAGCAGGCCCTGCAATCGCTCAGTAATATATTTAAGCTGAGTGTTGATGAACTGAAAGCCAAATTAATAGCCTGGAATATTATCAATTGGGAAAATGAACCCTTCACCCGCGGATCATACAGCTACGATACCGTTGCCGCGCCCGAAGCACGTAAGGTTTTGAATACTCCGGTTGATAATACACTTTTTTTTGCCGGTGAGCATTTGTATGATGGTGCAGCTATGGGAACGGTTGAGGCCGCGCTTACGAGTGGGGTGGAAGTGGCAGAGAAAATATTAGGGTAATTGAAAAATTAATTTCAGCTTGACATTTAATTCAGTCATCTCAACTTTATTGAGCGATCCGATTATGCCTACAATCAACTTTCTGTCAACAGTTGCCAATTTACTTAATCGCACAAGTGATGTCTTCTTAATGCCATTAGTTGTTTGCGGTTGTAATACAATATCCGTGATTTCCTGCCATTGAAGTTGTGTAGTAATAAAAGATACCGTTACATCAAGAGGAGTTTCTGTGAGTATTAATGCAGGGCGTAATTTATTTCCTGTCAGATCGGTAAAAGGAAATGGAATGAGGACAATATTTCCTTTGGGCATTAATATTTTTCTTTAATGTCCTTTATTGAATAAAGATCTTCTTCATCATTTAAGAAATTAAAAGCAGTACTATGCTCTACAATTTTTTGTATTCCTTCCTGTAAAGAATCATCCTCATATTTTTTCATAATGAAATCAGCGAAATCGGCTACCTCTTCAGCCTTTTCATTAGGCAAAACATTTAATGTTCTTAATGTTTTTTCTATGATAGCTTCTTTTGTCATAATAACTCAAATATAATAAAAATTTATTTTAATGATTTTCCGGCTTCCAGTAATTGCCCGATATAATGATCAAATTCAGCATCTTGATGCTGTTATCATAGTAATCAAAATCCTTTAGTTTAAACTGCATGGTATAATCCCATACCTTGTTTAACCATTGCTGATTCTTCTGATCAACCATAGCCGATACCGCGAATGGGGTGATAAAACTTAACGCCTCAAAATACCTGCCTTTTATATCATTACCAGCCAAAGTGTACCCGGCAGAAAGGTTATAAGTATTATTACCGGTTGTTTCTCGTATCCATTGGTTTATTTTTTGCACGAATACTTTTGCACGCTCATTGCCATTCATCAAATAATCAACCCCTACGCGCCAGGGAATGCGACAGGCGTTATAATTATAATAACCATCATAAACCGACTCCAAATAATGCGGCGGCGCAGGTTTAGCAGTTTTATTAATGTGGACGATGAAATCAGGTACCAATCCCGCATCCGGACTATATTTATTCTGCATCAACTCAAATAGCTTGTAGGTATTGTCAGTCACTTTATCCCATCGGTCATCATTAGTAGCTTGTTTAAAAGCCTTGAAATTTGCAGGCATAAAATCGGATGAGCGGGTATCAAAATAGTCCTTGCTATCATGCTCAATGGCATTGCTCAACAAAACCGACCATGTTTTATGATTGATATCATACTCCATTATGTCGGCTATCATAGCTTTAGCTTCCTTCAAATAATCAATAGCGCCATTGTTGCCCCATTGTGTGTTTGCCAGCAGCAGGGAATAAGCAATGTCCATATCGCCATCAGTAGCGGAGCTCATGTCCACATTTTTACCATTGGTGTATTGCGCCCATGCCATTAAATGACTGCCGCGGTTACTGGGGTGGGCTTTATAATATTGGTACAGGTTATTAAAAGTATTTTTTGCTGATGGATCGAATCCCGCCATCAGCGCCACGATCACCATACCATATCCCTGGCCTTCGGATACGCATTGCTTTTTGTCTACACCTTCAAACCAGATATAGCTTTCGGCTTTGCCGGGAATGGTTTTTATAAAACGATGTTTCCATTGGTTATAAAAATCACTGACGGATCTATCCATCGCCTTTTGTGAAATATTATTGGGTTTGATAGTGCCCTTAGCATATGGCACATGCTGCGGGAATGGCTTTGCAGGTTGCTGTGCCAGGAGATGCACCGTGAAGCAAATAATCAGAATTATGGTGATGGATATTTGCTTCACGTTATGCAATTTATTGATGAATTATATAGCGGAATTTTCTGTATAGCTCTTCCACAGCTCATCCAGCGTTTTGCCGGTTTGCTGCTTCCATATATCATCAGTATAAGTGTGTTTGCGCATCTGGCTATCAAGTTCTACAACTATACCTGGTTTGTATTTAGCCTCAATCCAAACCAAAAAACGAGCGGTTGTACGGTAAGCGTCGGTGTAATTTTGTCCTGCCTTATAATCATGTAACGACCATTTTGCCGCGTCATTATTTACGCCGAATTTAAAGCGGGCATAATCTGCAATGCCTTCGGTTAGCCAGCCAGGGCCGTTGCTGTCGCCATAATCCTGTACAATGTGCATTACCTCGTGGGTTATTACGTCAATATCTTCGGGGTGCTGGTGCATCCATTTATAGCTGATGGTTACCTTGCCGTTGGCAGTTGCTGCTACGCCTTTGTAGGAGGTATCAATAACCATGGTTACCGTTTTGAGCGTTTTTTTGTTGTAGGCGTTGGCTAACTCGGGATAAACGGTAAAAAAAGTTTTCACCATGCGCTGCTGCAAGGCGGGATCGAACGTGGAATCGTAATTTACAAAAATGAGCTTGTAACCATTTTGATTGTAAACATTTGTTTGTTCGGCTTTTGCCGCAATAAAGCAGCAGAAAAGAAGGAGAGTTAAAAGTGATTTTTTCATTTAATATTAAGATAGAGATCAGGCCGTAAAACTAATTATTATCACTTAAATGTAGAGAGGTAATTTTTTGCGTTTCTACTTAGTATAAAAACATTATTTTTGGGCACATATTTTATGACCGATATAAAAGCACTATTTCAGCAGGCAGTTGAACTCCTGCAGCAACTCATCTCCATCCCATCATTCAGTAAAGAAGAAGACCGCACAGC
>JAMFSA010000068.1 GCA_026225055.1 Mucilaginibacter xinganensis
CTAACCAGCCCGACATCGGCAATACAATTACGTTGGCTACCGCGTAGCCTGTTGTTACCCAGGCCACATCCTCCAGCGTTGCCCCAAGGTTTCCCTGTATCTGGGGCAAGGATACATTCACTATCGTGGTATCAATAAGCTCCAATAACGAAGCCATGATCACCGTGATGGTAATGATCCACTTTCTAAAACCTTGTTCAGCCATTGTTTATTTAGTCTTTATATATAACAGAAACATTCACGCTCATACCCGGACGTAATTTTTCCAACACATCCTTATCAGCTTTAATTAAGATCTTAACAGGCACACGCTGTACTACCTTAACATAGTTACCGGTAGCGTTATCTGGTGGCAGTAAAGAGAATTTTGCACCTGTAGCAGGTGAAAAGTTATAAACCACACCCTCTAATTTTAATTCAGGATAAGCATCAACTTCAATATCAACTTTCTGATTAGCGCGGATCTTATCCAGCTGGGTTTCTTTAAAGTTTGCAGTAATGTATAAGCTGTTATCATTAACAACAGAGAACAAAGTTTGACCTGCCTGTACCAGCTGACCAATTTGAATGTTCTTTTTTGATACGATACCACTTGCCGGTGCAAGTACATTGGTATATGATAATTGCAGCTTAGCATAATCAACATCAACCTGCTTTTGTGTAACGCCTGTGTTGGTTACGGTTAACTGGCTTTTAGTAGTACCAATTTGTTGTTGGGCAGCTCTGTATTGATCCTGAGCAGCTTTGTAGTTTGCCTGTGCAACTTCCAGATCTGATTTTGACTGATCAAACTGTTGCTGGGTGATTGAACCATCTTTAACAAGGTTAGCATAACGTGCATAATCCTTAGTAACCTGGTCAAGGCGGGCTGCTGCTGATGCTACACCTGCTTTAGCTACTGCCGAATTTGAGGTAGTAGTAAAGATCTGTGCCTGGCTTACACCTATGCCTGCGCTTGCACCTTTTTGTGCTGCTAAAGCTTGTTCTAATTTTATTTTGTAATCATGGTCATCAATTTTTACTAAAAGCTGATCCTTGTTTACGTGTTCGTTTTCCTGGAAATATAAGCTATCAACATATCCGCCTACACGGGCAACAACCGGGCTTATATCGCCATCAATTTGCGCGTCATCAGTATCAACGTGTTTGCTGTAGTATATATATTCTTTTATTCCGAAAAAGATACCACCTATAAGCACTATCCCTAATATAATTGGAAGTACTTTATTCGGTTTCTTTTTAGGTTCTTCTTCTTCTGTGGTGTGTTTCTGTGCCATTGTATTTTAGTTATTGAATTTGTGAATGGATGATTTAGTGAATGTGAGTGATCGGCTAATATTTTGCCTGTCACTCATCTGCACATTTTATTTGTTAAGTTTTCCGGTTGTTTTTAATAATGAATAATAAGCCAGTACCGCATCTGCCTTAGCAAGCTCCAGGTTTATCTGTGCCTGAAAAAGCAAGGTTTCCGCATCTGCCCTATCTGTAGCTGACGCTGTATTGCTCTTGTATTTAGATTGCAATATGTTATTGTTTTCGCCTGCTTGCGCAATTGATGTTTGTAACAACTTGATCTTATCAAGCGCCGTTAAATAGTTCTGGTAGCTTTGGTTAACCTCGTCTTTTACATTATCAGTAGTAATACCTTTGTTTATCTCAACCTCGTTTAGCTGAATTTTTGCCTGGGCAACTTTGTTTTTATTCAACCATAAAGCGTCAAAGTTCCATCCTACGGTTAACCCTACTGTTATAGGTGTTATGTAGTTACCATGTGTTGGCAACGGGTTTGCAGCTGCATCAACATAATAACCTGAAGCTGCTGCCGATAATGTTGGCAACTGATTAGCCTGTATGCTTTTCACATTAGTTTGTGCTACGCGGTTATTAAGGTCAAGCGCCCTTAGCTCCTGGCGATTTTGCAATGCTGTATCTAAGTAGTTAGCCAATGGGCCTACAGCTCTGGCGCTGTCGGTAAGTGTATCAATACGTATGGCTGTAGTTTCGGGCAAGCCTAATAAAACATTCAGGTTGTAATTGATCACTTTCCTGTTGTTTTCAAGATCGATACCGTTTAACTGGATATTGGCTTTTTGCAGTTCAAAACGCAAAACATCATTTTTGGTTACTAAACCCTGGTCAAAAAACCTTTGTGACTGGTGAATTTGCTGATCTTCAGTTTCAATGTTCTGGTTTACCACCTTTATGCTTTGCAGCACCTTGTAAAGGTTATAGTAAGAGTTAATGATATCAAAAGTGATCTGATCTTTATCCTTATCAGCATCTAAGCGCGATACCTGGGTTAAAAGATCGGTACTTTGGCGGGCGTATTTTAATTTGTTACCGCCGAAGATCACTTCATTAACCGATGCTGTACCTAAGTAAGCATTTGCATTTGATGGCAGGTTTATTACATCCGATCCAAAATCCAGCGTATGCGCGGGAATTTGTGCACGGTAATAGGTTAAACCAACCGAACCTGTAGGCAACGATCTGTCTTTTGCCTGGTTATACTGTGAAACTGCCTCATCAATTTTAGCTTGTGAGTATTTCAGCGTCTTACTGTTTTGAAGGCCCAGCGATATAGCTTCCTTCAGAGTAAGAGTTTTGTCCTGTGCTGATGCTCTACTGCCGGTAAATGCTATAATAAGCAAAGCGGCAAGCAAGCCAAGCAACGACATTTTAAACAATTGTTTGTGGGATATATTAATTTGTGTGTTCATTGTCATTTAGTAAATAAGATTTTAATAGGGTTTTCAAATATTTTTTTAAACGCGGCTTGAGCTTTTCTTCTATTATTTTTTCATCAAGAATATCATAACCCAACATGGTTGATGCTAAAAGAGGCGTATTTACCATGAAGTTTTTGGTGCCATATATAGTAGCTACCACCATTTGCAGGTCACAGTCATTTTTAAACTCGCCGCTATTAATGCCGTCCTGTAATATTTTATAGAGCTCTAATACGCTCTTCATCAGCATTTCATGAATTTTGTCGGAAAGGTCTGTTCTCCTGTTAATACTCATTTCCTGGTATAAAAGTTTTTGGAAACAATTATTATTAACTACTCTGTCACTATATATATTTATATAGTTTTCCACCTTCTCCCATGCTCCAATGGTATCATCGTTGCCCAAATTTTGAAGAATATCTTGGAAAGATGAGATCTTACGATCAAAAACAGCAAGGAATAAACCTTCTTTTGAGCCGAAGTAATAGTTCAGCATCGCCATGTTCACACCGGCCTCGCCCGATATCATCCGGGTAGATGCGCCGTCGAAACCCATATCAGAAAATACCCTTTCGGCTACATCCAGTATATGGTCTTTCTTGTCTATTTTATCTTTGTCCATTTTCTTTAACGGCACAAAATTAATCAAACGATTGATTAGTATAAAATCTTTTTAGTCATGGCTTTGTAAACTACTGACTTATAAGTTCAAGAAATCAATCAAGCGATTAATAGCCAACACATTTCAGTAACATTTGTTTTACAAAACTGAAAATGAATGGTATGTAAATCAATACCGGTAGATTAACGGTGAAATTCAGTACTGTAAAAGTAATTCACGATTGTTGAGTGATTGTTAAATTGTTGATACGAAAATAATCGCCATCTATCTTTCAATATATTTGTTGCTATGAAGCGTATTAAACTCATTAGTATACTGTTATTATTTTCCTGCTCTGTTTTTGCACAAACCGCCCCACCTGCCGATGTTGCCACCATTGAGCAAGGCTTAAAAAAGCTGAACGTTTTAGGCAGTGTATTATATGTAGCAGCCCACCCCGATGATGAAAATACACGCCTGCTGGCTTACCTGGCACAGGAAAAACATTACCGAACGGGCTACCTGTCATTAACCCGGGGCGATGGCGGGCAAAACCTGATAGGCAACGAGCAGGGCGAACTTTTAGGTTTGATACGCACACAGGAACTTTTAGCCGCGCGCCGTGTGGATGGTGCCGAACAATTCTTTAGCCGGGCAAACGATTTTGGCTTTAGTAAAGGTCCCGGCGAAACTTTGAAGATATGGGATAAGGAAAAAGTGCTGAGTGATGTGGTTTGGGTGATCCGCAAGTTCAGGCCTGATGTTATTATCTGCCGTTTCCCTACAACTGGCGAGGGCGGGCACGGGCATCATACCGCATCGGCCATATTAGCGCAGGAGGCATTTGCAGCAGCAGCCGATCCAAACCGCTTTCCCCAGCAATTAAAATATGTAAAGGTATGGCAGGCCAAACGCTTGCTTTGGAATACTTTTAGTTTTGGCAGTGTAAATACAACTGCCCCTAATCAGTTTAACATAAACGTTGGTGTTTATAACCCAATACTAGGCAAAGGTTATGGTGAAATTGCTGCCGAAAGCCGTTCAAATCACAAAACGCAGGGCTTTGGCTCAGCCAAACAACGTGGCGATGCTTACGAATATTTCAAAACTATTTTAGGTGATGCTCCGAAAACAGACCTGATGGATGGCGTAAATACCAGCTGGACCAGGGTTGATGGCGGCAACTCAATCGAGGCCGACCTAAACAATATAGATAAAGCCTTTGATGCTAACCATCCTGAAAAATCTGTTGCGGGGTTAGTGAGGGTATTAGATAAGGTTGAAAAAGTACCCGATGCATATTGGAAAACACAAAAGACAAAAGAGCTAAGTGAACTGATTGCCGCTTGCGCGGGTTTATGGTGCGAAGCTTATAGCGCTGAACAAACTTATGCCGTTGGCGATCAGATGAGTATTTCTTCTCAGGTAATAAATCGTTATGGTTTAAATGTATCCTTAAGCGGACTTACCTTACTACAAAGCCCTGATAATGTAGGTGACAACACAAATTCGTTTATTGAGCCGATAGCAAATTACGATTTACCGCTCACAACAAAAGATAAGGCGTTACCCGCAAATCAACTCCAGTCATATAATAATGATTGCATTGCAAGTAAAATATCGCAGCCTTACTGGCTGGAGGCAGCGCATGATGTTGGTACCTACAAGCTTAATTACGAAGGCAACGCCGGTAATCCTGAAAACCCGGATGCGCCAACCATACGGTTTAATTTTCTGATCGATGGGCATTCCATTGTTTTAAACAGAAAACTTATGTACAAATATGTAAACCCGGCAAAAGGGGAAATTTATCAGCCGGTGGAAATTGCCCCGGCGGTAACTGCTAATGTTGCTGGTAAGGACTATATATTCAGCGCAAAACAGAGCCAGAATATAGAAATAGATTTGAAGAGTTTTACTAAGGTGAGTGGTAGCATCAGCATAAAATCCATATCGGGTTGGAACATCAGTCCGGATAAAATAGAATTTACCAATAAAAGTAAAGGCGATGAATGGACGGCATTTTTTACCGTTACGCCAACAAATAATACACCTAACACCAGTGTATTTGAAACGGTAGTAACTGCAAATGGAAAATCCTCTTCATTGGGCATAAAGCGCATCAGCTATGATCATGTGCCTAACATTACCTTATTCCCACTCTCACAGGCCAAACTAATCTACCTCGACCTAAAAACCGCAGGCAAAAAGATCGGCTATATTCAAGGTGCGGGAGATCTCGTTCCTGAAGCTTTACGACAAGTAGGTTACGATGTGCACTTGCTTACCGAAAGCGAGATCATGAACAGCGATCTATCCGTTTATGATGCTATAATAACCGGTGTACGTGCTTACAATGTGAACGAACGTTTGGCGTTTGAACAACCACGATTACTGGAATATGTTAAAAACGGCGGCAACCTTGTAGTACAGTATAACAACAACAATGGTTTGGTGACCAGGCAGATAGGCCCTTACCCTTTTCGCCCGGTTAACCAGCGTGTAACTGATGAAACTGCTAAGGTCACCTTCCTTGATCCGCAGAACCCGGTGCTGAATTACCCAAACAAGATAAATGATGCTGATTTTGATGGCTGGATCCAGGAACGTGGTTTATACTTTGTAAGCGATATCGACCCTAAATACCAAACCCCGCTGCAAATGAATGACCCCGGCGAAGAGCCGAACAAAGGATCATTAATTGTAACCGATTATGGTAAAGGCAGATTCACCTATACTTCGCTTGATTTCTTTAGGGAATTGCCTGCCGGGGTGCCCGGCGCATACCGATTATTTGTTAATTTACTCAGCAATCCAAAAAAATAACATTTGCATTAGGCATCAATGCATTAATAATATAAATTTGCAACTTATAATTACGCAATATGGCACATCATCAAAAAGAGGAAGAAAAAAGCTACGATTACCTTTACTACGTTTTAGGATTAGTTACCGGTGTTTTTACTGGTGCAATTTTAGATGTTGGTATGATATGGGCTTTAGTTGGCGGCGTTCTGGGTCTGTTATCAGCAGCCTTCTTCCTAAACGTACTTGTTAAAGGCCGCGAAGACAAATAAGCAATCTTTAAAAAATCATTTATACAAAACCAGTTTTGCAGCATTTGCTGTAAACTGGTTTTTTGTTTTTAGTGGGTGGTCAACTGCTTATGCAGCTTGCGGTGCACAACAGTACGCACCTGTTTAGTTGTAGTCTTTTTACTTTTCTTACGCTTGCCCAGCCATATTATAAAACCGGTAACGGGTAAGCTGCCGCATATCAAACTCGCCAAAAAAGCGATGATCTTACCCGGTAAGCCCAAGGCCTGCCCAACGTGAATATCATAGTTAAGGTCACCTAATTTCATGCCGGTGCTCTTTTGAGTTTCGGGCAGATATTTCAGCAATTTCCCGGTGTATTTATCAAAATAGTAATCATCGGCATTACCAAAATGCAGGCTTTTAGCGTAAGCATTTACCCCAACCGTGCCGGATGTTGTAGCATCATCAAAAATTAAAAACATCTCTGCCTTCGGCGATTTTTGTTTTGCAATTATCAACGCCCTATCGATAACAGGTTTTGTTATCAGCATTGCCTTATTTAGCGAATCAGATTTAGGGAATACCTTTTCCTGCTGGTAGGTTTTACCCAAGTTGGCGGTTTTGTAAATACCTTCCCGCACCCAATCGAAGGTCATCGATAAGCCAGTCAGCGCTAGAATAATGGCAATACTGATGGCATAAAAACCCAGCACATTGTGCAGATCGTAATTTACCCTGCGCCAGCGGCCGTTCCATTTAATGGTAAAGCTGCGTTTACGGTCTGATTTTCGTTTGGGCCACCACAACACAATACCTGTGATCATCAGCACAACAAAAATAATTACCGATATACCCACTACCATCGCGCCAACTTTCGGCGGCAGCAGCAAATACAGGTGGATGTATTCAACTATGGTAAAAAAGTTTTTGCTGGCAAGTTCGGTGTGGGTTATTTGGGCGGTGTATGGGTTTAGGTAAACATTAGTAAACTCATCCTTGGGCCAGGCTATCAGTACCGCGGCAGGGCGGTCCTTTCCATAATAATAGATGTAACTCGCGGTAGCGTGCGGGTATTTCTCTAAGGCTTTCTTTTTTATTACCGATGGATCAGCATAAGGCCTGTTTTGTACGGCTACTGTGCGGTAGGGGTGAACAGCGTCCTGTATCTCATCCTGAAAACAAAAGATACAGCCGGTAATACTCACTATTAACACCACCAGCCCGGATATAAACCCGAGCCAGCGATGTATAAAAAGTATTGTCTTTTTGAATTTCGTCATTAAAACTTATAAGTGAAACTGCCTATAACTTGTCTTAGCATTTGTGGGTCAACAGTGGTGTAACCTACCCAGTATTCTTTATTGGTAAGGTTGTTCACGTTTAAACCTATGCGGTATTTCTCTTTATTATAAAATATGCCGGTATTTAATATGGTATATGATGGCAGGTTAAATGTACCTATGTATTGCCCGTTAACATTCCCTTCGTTAATGATCTCGTTATTACTTGCATAATTACCACCGAACCCAATACCCAGGCCTTTAGCGCTGCCGCTTGTTAAAGTATAGCTGGCGTAAAAGTTAGCAGTTGTTGGCGGACCAGCGGTTTCGGGCCTGCGACCGTTGTAAGCCGAGTCGCCTTTGGTCATAATGCTTTTGTTATATGAATAACCTAACAATATATTAAGCCCGTTAACAGGGTTAACTGTTATCTCGGCCTCAACACCTTTACTATATTGTGTACCTTGCTGTATGGAGAATTGAGGATGCTGAGGATCCATCATAACCGTATTGGTTACCTTAATATCGTAGTAACTCACCGTACTGCTTAATCTGCCGTTAAATAGGTTAAACTTAACACCGCCTTCAAGCTGGTTGGCTTGTTGTGGTTTAAAAGCTTTACCGCTAAAATCTACTCCGGCAACGTTACTAAAACCGTTCATATAATTACCGAATACTGAGATCTGATCTTTCAATATCTGGTAAACAACACCGAATTTAGGGGATAGGTCAGCCTGGTGAGTACCCGGGGTATTAGTTCCGTTAACCGCACTATATTGCGATAGTGTGGTAAAATCATCTATCCTTAAGCTGGCCATAACCAGTAAATTATCGGTAACATTTAACACATCAGATACATAAGCGCTGTAAGTATTATCGGTATACCTGCTGTAAGCTGTAGATAATGGCGCGTTACTAAACAGTGAGTCTACTTTGGCTTTATTAAAGTTATTGTAGTTAGCTATTGGCCCGGTAGTGTTAACCTCATCAAATAAGTCTGAACCATTATTAGGGTCGCTGTATTTCAGGTTTGATACCTGCTGTAAAAAGTCGATACCTGCCAGTAAGCGGTTTCTCAACTTGCCTATTTTAAAATCGCCGTTAAAGTTTTGTTGTATCTGCAGCGTGTTTGCGTTTCCGTCAATTGCCCAAACATTACGCGCGATAGTATTAGGGCCTGTTAGATAAAAGTAAGGGCCGTAGCCGCTTGAGCTGCTGTTGGTAGTGGCAAAGTTTGTTTGTGATGTCCAATGATCTGATATTTTATAATCAACCTGGCCATAAAAGTTAACGTTATCTGATGTAGTAGCTAAATCATTAGATTGATAAGCAAGCTTGTAGTTAAGATTTAACTTATTGGCATTTGTTGCGCCAAGCTCCGAAACCGGCACACCATATTGAAAATAAAATATAGGTGGGGTAGTTCCTGTTCCGTGGCTTATTTCTGCATCAAATGATAATTTAAGCCTGTCATTAACTTTATAGCTGAAACTTGGGTCGAATACAAAGTTTTTATTGAAACCATTATCCTGGAATGAACCAATGCTATTATAAGCAGTATTAATCCTGAATAAAGCTTTTTTGGCGGAATCAAGCGGGGTATTATAATCCACGCTTACACGGTTAAAGTTATAGCTGCCGCCAGAATAGCTTATCTCGCCTGCTGTTTCATCAAAAGGCTTTTTGGTTACCCTATTTATAAGACCACCAAAAGATATCAGGCTGCTACCATATAATGTACCTGAAGGGCCTTTTATTACTTCCAGGCTTTCGAGGTTAGCCGCATCTGAGGTGTTGGTTACTTCACCGGCTATGCCGTTTCGCAAAGTTGATTGTACCGAAAATCCTCTTAAGCTAAAATAGCTGCCACCATCGCCTGCACGGCCGGTTGGTGTCCATAATGTAGATATACCCGGCACATTTTTTATAGCAGCATCAGCTGAAAAAAGTCCCTGTTCCTGTAATAATTCAGCCGGTACGGTAGCGTATGATTGCGGGTTTTCCAGATCTTTCAGCGGCATTTTAGCTACATATTCGCTTTTGTTCCTGCTGAATTTATTGGTTTTACTGGCACTTACATTCACCTCCTGTAATGAGTTTGAAGAAATGTTAATGATAACATCGGCAACCACAACAGTTTGTGATGCTTTTACAGTAACCGGGATCAATTGTGCTTTGGCACCTACGTATGTTACAACTAATGTATAATCACCGGCAGGAGCCTTTATATGGAATTTACCATCTTCGTTGGTTGTAGAACCAAATGCAGTTCCTTTTAATCTTACAGAAGCATTTTCAACAGGTTTATTGTCTGCTGTAAGCACGCGGCCTGTAATGCTGCCTTTTACCGCATCATCAGCAGCAGCAGCAAAGAGCCGGTTTGTACAAAATATAAGGGCGACAGAGAAGAATAAAAGGATTGTTTTGTGAGGTAATTTGAGATACATATCTTATTTAGACTAATTAAAAATTAGGCAAATATAGGTATCAATGCCCAAACTGTTTAGATTAATTATAAATAAGACTGTAACGATTTAAATATCAATTACTTCTTTTTTCTTTTTACTGCGCATTCTTTTAGGCACAAGCTCCAAAATCTCGTTTTTAAGGGCGTCTATCATACGCTTCTTTAAATAATTATTCTGCACAACAATACTCACCTCGCGGGCCGGTTCCGGCGATTTGAAATAACGCACCTTATCAAGCTGGCGGTCGCTGAGATCAGCCAATGCCAGTTCAGGCAATATGGTAGCCCCATTGTTTTGATCAACCATACGCTTTAGCGTTTCAACGCTGCCGGTATTATACTCGAAATGCTGAAAGCCCTTGGTTGATTTACGGCGCTGACATATATTTAAAACCTGTTCGCGCATGCAATGGCCCTCGTTCAGCACCCAGATCTCTTCCATGTCGATATCCTCAGGACTGATATTCTTCTTTTTGGAGAGCTTGCTGTTTTTAGATACATAGGCCACAAAATTCTCATAAAAGACAGGGATCTCCTTTAAATTACCTTCATGCAGCGGTGTTGAAAGTATGCCGCAATCAATGGTACCATTCTTTAATTGCTGGATGATGCTTTCGGTGGTCTGCTCCCATACAATCAGCTTTACCTGAGGGTACTTTTCCACAAAGCCGTGCAATATTTTTGGCAGGATATAGGGTGAAACTGTTGGAATAATAGCTACCTTTAATTCCCCTGATAATTCTTTCTGCCTGTCGGTGATGATCTCTTTTATCTTTTCACTTTCGGCAAGCAGGGTACGGGCCTGTGCTATGATCTCTATACCTATTTCGGTAGGGGTAACGGGTTGTTTGCTGCGGTCGAAGATTTTAACGCCCAAAGTGTTTTCGAGCTTTTGAACCTGCATGCTGAGTGTGGGCTGGGTAACGAAACATTTTTCGGCGGCGGTAACAAAACTGCGGTAGGTATCAACCGCTACAATGTATTCAAACTGAACTATCGTCATATAGATATTATCTATACAAATATAGTAATTATTGATTTTTTCTATTGAAATTTTATAGTGAAGTTTGATTATTACAAAACCTGCAAATATGGAAACAAACAAAAAGAAGCTTACTACGGCCTCGGGTATCCCGTACGTAGAAAATGAAAACTCCATGACCCTTGGCCCACGCGGGCCGATATTGCTACAGGATTTCATTTTACATGAAAAAATGGCTCATTTTAACCGTGAGCGCATTCCCGAGCGTGTGGTACATGCAAAAGGTTCGGGCGCATACGGCACTTTTACTGTTACACACGATATTTCAAAATATACACGCGCTAAGGTGTTTGATACCATTGGTAAAGAAACCAAAGTTTTCCTTCGTTTTTCAACTGTAGGCGGTGAAAAGGGATCTGCTGATACTGAACGTGACCCAAGAGGTTTTGCGGTCAAGTTCTATACCGAAGAAGGTAACTGGGACCTGGTAGGTAACAACACCCCGGTATTCTTTATAAAAGATCCTAAAAAGTTTGGCGATTTTATCCATACACAAAAGCGCGACCCATATACTAACAGCAAAAGCGCTACTATGATGTGGGATTTCTGGTCGTTAAATCCTGAAAGTTTGCACCAGGTAACCATCCTGATGTCCGACCGTGGTACGCCTTATGGCTATCGCCATATGGATGGCTTCGGAAGCCATACCTTCTCCTTTATTAACGCTAACAACGAGCGTTTTTGGGTGAAATTCCATTTTAAAACACAGCAGGGCATTAAGAACTTTACTGATGAAGAAGCAGCAGAAATGCGCGGCAAAGCACCCGATTTTGCACAGCATGACTTGCTGACTTCTATTGATAATGGCGATTTCCCGAAATGGAGCCTTAAAATACAGGTAATGCCTGAGGCGGATGCTAAAACATATCACCTCAATCCATTCGACCTTACCAAGGTTTGGCCGCATGGCGATTATCCTTTAATTGATGTGGGCACCTTGGAACTGAATGAAAACCCTGATAATTACTTTGCTCACGTTGAGCAGTCTGCTTTTGCACCGGCGCATGTTATTGATGGCGTTGGCTACTCACCTGATAAAATGCTGCAGGGCCGTATATTATCATACCCTGATGCGCATAGGCACCGTTTAGGTACTAATTACGAGCAGATCCCCGTTAACAGGTGCCCATTTGCGGTAAACAACTACCAGCGCGATGGTCAGATGCGGGTTGATGGCAACCACGGCAGCGGGCCAAACTATTTCCCTAACAGCTTTGATGATATTGTAGCCGACCAACATTATAAAGAACCGGCATGGGATATCGGCAATTCAGTTGCCGATTGGTACGACCGCAATGCAGAAGGTGAAAATGATCATTATACTCAACCGGGCGACCTGTACCGTTTAATGAGCGCGGAAGCCAAACATGATCTGATCAAAAATATTACCAACTCCATGAGTGGCATCGACGGGCCGAAACGCGATATTATTGTTAACAGGCAGCTTTGCCACTGGTTCAGAGCTGATATGGGTTTGGGCATGGCCATAGCCCAGGGCCTGGAACTCGACCTGAGCGAAGCAATGAAGAATATGCCAGCGGGAGTGTAGGTTTTAGTCGATAGTCTATGGCAATAATAAAAGCCGTAGTAGAGTGTTTTCTACTACGGCTTTTTCTGTTTATGCCACTTCTTTTGCTATGGACTACTACATAACAATCACCAATCTCTTCCCACTGGATATTTCCTTATCCCAGGCAGTTTCAATATCCTTTAATTCTAATACTTCTGTTTCAATCTTTAGCTTACCATCTGCTGCCAGCTTAAATATCTCGGGTACCATTTCGGTAAATAACCGCTTCATATCATCGTCATTAACACTTCCCAGTCCTGAGCCGGATATTTCAATATCCGAGCTTCTTAATGTGCCTGACGACACGCTCACTTTATCGCCTGCCATAGCACCAACCGTTACATAACGTACTTTATGGGTTGCACGGCCTTTACCTTGCAGTGCCGCCAATACCAATTCGGCGGGATGGCCCCATACGTAATCTACCACCACATCTATAGGCGTGCTGGCGTGCAGTTCTTTTACCTGTTTAATGATCTCTTCATCGGTTTGTTTAAGTGAGATGATCTCATCGGCACCTAAAGAGAGCAGTTTGTGAAGCGCTTCCGCGTTCCTGCCTGTTACTATTACTTTTTTAGCGCCGTAGTATTTCGCTAATTGTACGGCTACCATACCGGTAACGCCTGTCGCGCCATTAATTAGTACTACTTCGCCTGGCTGTAATTTTGCACGGTAATGTATGGCTGCGCCTGCACCCATTACGGCGTTTGGTAGTGCCGCGGCGGTTGCGTCATCAAGTCCGGCAGGTAGTTTAACCATTCGCCTTTTGTCTATAATACCTTTTTCGGCTATCATACCGGTAACGCCAAAACCATATACCCTTGTACCATCGGCTAATGTACCAACACCATCCATACCTAATGTGCGAGGTTCCGAATGGGCTTCGCTTGAGTAATGCCTGCCGCTGGCTATTCCTTTATCCAGGTTTTTAATAGCGGCTGCTGTTACATTAAGTAACAAGTGGTTCTCATTTTCAACTATCGGATCGGCGAAATCACCATACTTTGGTGTTGTGCCGGGTGCGTATAATATTGCTGCTTTCATTGTCTTATTTTGTTTATACAAAGATGGGGATAGCAGCAACAGGCCGACGATAACATTTGTTATCAAATAGATCTGCCTAACGTTTTTCTTTCAGCAGCCTGCTTTTTATACGGCTCAGGTGAACCGTAGTAATGCCCAAGTATGAGGCAATGTAATGCTGCGGTACCCTTTGAATAATCTGTGGTTTATCAGTCAGCAGGTTCAGGTAGCGCTGCTGCGGCGTATCACGAATAAAGGAGAGAAACTCCTTCATATAATGCAGCTGCCTTTCAAACGAAATGTTCAGCATCTCATTTAAAAAATCAACCTCCTTGTTCAGGGTAAGCATTATGGTTTCATAATCCTTTTTTTCCAGTACGTAAAGTATACAGGGTTCAATGGTTTCGATAGTGAACATGCCCGGGATATTTTTCCGGAAGCTTTCCAGCGATGCTAAACCCTCGCCCTCAAAAAAGAATTGAAATGTAGTGTCTTTCCCGTTGTTATTGAACCAAACCCTGAGGCAGCCTTTCTCAACAACAAATGATCGTTTGGAGATCTCCCCTTCGTGTAAAAGCACAGTCCGGGCCGGTACTTCAATCCGTTTGTGCATACCTATATAGGTATCCCAATGCTGTATCAAGTGCGGGAACTTATCTTTAAACTGGAAGAACATATCAGGATAAATAGTTAATGGTTCATGGATGATAGCCTTATAAATATAGCAAAAGCTACAAACTATCAACCATGAACCATCAACTCTGTTTTATTCTACAGTAACCGATTTCGCCAAGTTTCGTGGCTGATCAACGTTACAGCCACGCATTACCGCAATGTGATATGACAACAACTGTAAAGGTATAGTTGCCAGTAGGGGTACAAAAACTTCGCTGGTTTGTGGGATCTCAATGGTGTATTCAGCCATTTCTTTTACATCCACATCCCCTTCGGATACGATGGCTATTACATGGCCGCCGCGTGCTTTTACTTCCTGTATATTGCTTACCACTTTCTCGTACGATGAGTTTTTGGTGGCGATAAATACCACAGGCATCGCATCATCAATCAGCGCGATAGGGCCGTGCTTCATTTCTGCAGCAGGGTAGCCTTCGGCGTGTATGTAAGAGATCTCCTTCAATTTTAACGCACCTTCAAGCGCTACCGGGAATGAGCTTCCACGCCCCAGGAATATACAATTATTTGAATCTTTAAACCTCGCAGCTATCTCTTTAACCTTGTCATTAACTTTTAGTGCCCGCTCAACCAGTTCAGGTATCTGGTTCAGTTCAGTTAAATATTCTATCAGTTTGCTGCGGGTAATGGTACCGCGTTGCTGGGCAATATAAAATGCCATCAGCGTTAAAACAGTAACCTGCGCGGTAAATGCTTTGGTTGATGCCACACCAATTTCGGGGCCGGCATGCGTATAAACACCGGCATGCGTAGTACGCGGGATAGACGCGCCAACCACATTACAAATACCAAAAATTGTCGCGCCCTTTTCCTTAGCCAGCTCAATGGCAGCCATAGTATCGGCAGTTTCGCCAGATTGTGATATGGCTATTACCAGGTCCTTTTCACTAATGATGGGGTTACGGTAACGAAATTCAGAAGCATATTCTACTTCAACCGGTACACGAGCATATTCTTCAATCAGATACTCGCCAACCAGGCCTGCATGCCATGATGTACCGCAGGCAACGATGATGATACGGTCAACATTTTTCAGCTTCTCTGCGTATTCCTTTATACCACCAAGCTGTACTTTACCCAGTTCCGGATAGATCCTGCCTCTCATACAATCACGTATGGAACGTGGCTGCTCGTAAATCTCCTTCAGCATAAAGTGATCGTAACCACCTTTCTCAAGCATTTCCAGCTTCAGATCCAGCTCCTGTATATATGGGGTTTGTATGGTATTGTCGATATTTTTTACCAGCAGGCTATCACGGTGTACAAATGCAATCTCATTATCATTTAGGTAGATCACATTTTTGGTATACTCCACAATTGGCGTAGCGTCCGATGCTATAAAATATTCGCCCTTACCTACACCTATAACCATCGGGCTGCCTTTGCGCGCGGCAATCAGCAGATCGGGTTCATCGGCACTCATAATAACAATGGCGTAAGCGCCTATTACTTTATTTAAGGCAGCGCGTACAGCCTCACGCAGGTCAAGCCCGGTTTCCTGTATAATGTCTTCAACCAGGTGAATTAATACTTCGGTATCGGTATCGCTTTTAAAAACGTGCCCTTTAGCCAGCAGCGTTTCCTTAATAACACCGTAATTTTCAATTATACCGTTATGTATAATGGTAAGCTTGCGGTCGCCTGATGAATGCGGGTGTGAGTTACGGTCGCTTGGGGCGCCGTGTGTTGCCCAGCGGGTATGGCCCATGCCCATCGAGCCTGCCATAGGTATATCTTTAACAAAGTTTTCAAGGTCACTTACCTTACCGGCTTTTTTATAAACCTTAAGATCGGTATCAAGCAAGGCTATACCTGCACTGTCATAACCGCGGTACTCCAACCGGTGTAAACCTTTTATTATAATAGGATAAGCATCCCTGTAACCAATGTAACCTACAATTCCGCACATAAATATTTTTTGATTTATAAAGGGTATAAATAATTGTTATAACAAAAAAAACATACTTATTATTCTGTTAAAACGCTTAACAAAAATAATAAGTATGTTTCAATTAATACCGTAATAGCTATTTTATTGTTTTGGTATTTTGGTATATATAACGTTTAATTTTATACGGTAAGGCCATGAAGGCGATTTCTTGTTGCTAATATTTCCTACAGCTACTGTGCGGCCAGCAGTTTCAGGTGTGGCAGCTACATCAACTGATGTGGTATTGGTATAATCAATAGGCCCTATAAATGTTCCGTAATCAATGGTTTTCCCTGTTATCAGATCTTGCAGGTAAGACGTAACCAGGAAATGATAATTATTGGTAGTTGGGCTATAGAAACCACCAAATAAACCTACACTATAAGAACGCGAATCAGTTGATGTTGCATCCTCAATAGTAGTACGCTGGTGCGCTATATCATATCTGTACAAACTTAGCTTTATTTGCGGGGTAAGGTAAGCCGGAATATCAGATAGTGACACCGGTGTTAAAACCAGCTCAGCCCTGTTTATAATAACATTACTGCCGCCACCCTGTGATTTAAACAGGCTCTGGATGTATGGGAAACTGATCTTTGACCGTAAACCCCCTAAACCCTGCAAATAAATTGTAGTATCAGATGGTGTTGTATGGTTTAACGCTGCCTTAACCTGTGCAGAATAATTATGACTTATTTGCGACGCGTATACTGATATAGGCAAACTAACCAAAGCGGTATCAGTTGTAGAACCATTTATAGTACGCTCATATATAGCTATACTGGAATACGTAGCCGGGTCTTTGATCATAAATATACCGCCAGCACCTGTAGTTTGTGTTGGATCAATGGTTATATAAAGCCCTTTAACCGCATTTTTAAAAAGAAGGTTTGTAGTTACAGGGGCTGAGCTACTAAATAATATATTGTGTATAAAATTCACATCCATTGGCACCCTTAATTGCGGGGCAACTTTTACAAGCGTATCGGGGCCACCACTTACAATAGTATCAACCTTAAGGGTATCATGTGTTCTGGAATAAAAGGACCTGCTGCCAAGTAAAGCACTTGAATTATAACTCCAAACTTTGTTACCATAATAAGGCTCGCTGGCGCTGTATGGCCTTTCAGCCAGCTGGTAAACATTAACCTTGTATTTTGAGGTAAGCGAGTCACCATAAAAACCGGCATCATATTGCAATATCAATATGGCTGAATCAATGACGACGGTACCCGTTGGTATGGTATAAGCCGCGCTCCCGGGTAAGTTTAAATCGGTTATAAGGTTTACAGTAGTTGTCCCCAGTGCAGGATCCACAAAGTACCCCATCGGCGATTTTGAAACACCTGACGTTACAATTGAATCATCAGTGGTAGTATTGGTAAATATCGTAGCGGTATCAACTAACGAACCCGTTAACTGACCGTTTGCGCTTGCAGGTAAACCAATGCTGTCCTGATTTTTACAGCTGTTCAAAATAAAAAGACTTATCAACAGCGTTAATAAGTCTAATCGGAAAAATTTCATATATGATCTCAAAGCTTATACAACTTGTGCTAATTCCTCATTAGCTATTTCGTCGTAAAAATTGTAATAATTTTCCAAATCTGAGGTAGAATTAAATTCCATCACCGATTTATGGCTGTTTTTAACATTATTTAACACAAGTTCGTCAATATGCTCACTGCCCA
>JAMFSA010000069.1 GCA_026225055.1 Mucilaginibacter xinganensis
ACAGTTCCGCTGATATCAGCAGGCGGGCGCGGAGAATTTGTCCGGTCACTCTTTACGAGTGCAAATGCGGCATTGCTTCCAAACACAATACAGCATACCAGTAACATAAATAAAAGTTTTTTCATTCTGGTTTAATTTTGGTTAATAAATTGGGTTAACAATTGATAGATCGAAAGTAAAACAGGCCAATTAATAAAGTATTAACAAAAGATTAATGGGATTAATAAGAATTAATTTAGCGTCAACAATTTGAATATCAGTGACTTAATTAATTCATATTAAATACAAACGCGTCTGTTCGGCTTAAAAATATAACCTGAATAGTACAATTGCCCTGTATTTTTATCTGTCTCCGACATGCAATCGATCGCAGAATATGTAAAAACTATTTTCACAAAACTCATCGCCTGTATTCTATTAATAGTGTACAACAATTTTATCAAATGCATAATCAACTCTTTAAACTAATTGCATACAATTATTATTTGTCATTTTATGGCTTCCCTTTCAGGCATTTTATAAACCAGGGGTTTTTCTTTTCTCAAAATTTGAGCAGCCTGACCAGTTAACCACAAATATTGATCGGACGGTTCCCCGTCAAATTTCACAAAGGCAGTTCCTGAACCGGGCGCTGTTACCGGCGGATTACCATTTACCTTAAAAATAGCTGTACCTTCATTTATTTCATCAAACATGGCAACGTACAACATGGAAGCCCCCGCCGACATAGCGGTAGACAACATTTGCCAATAAAACCGGCCACCTTCACGCGGGATTGACGCCACCGGCTTCACATCGTCAGGAAATTCATAACGGCTTAAATTATGCCAGCTAAAACCAGGGTAAACGCATGGCACATAAGCAACATGGTTTTCGCTGCACCATTTCATATCATCAATAATATCATCGCGATACCTGTCCATATCATTATGCAACAGTGGTGAATACCGTTGAACGCTCCATGGTAAAACGATATCACATTGTTTTATAAGCTGATGTAAATACGGATCATTTGTGCAATCGGCTTTTAAACTACGCCATGAATTTGGTACGCCTATCATGATGGCACAACCACCGTAAACCGGATCATTTTTTAGAAAATCAATCAATCTTTCAAAACCTATATTACGGATATTGTAAGGCCTGTCGGGGAAACCAACTCCCCAAATGGCTACAAGGGGTTTTCCATTATAATGCAGGTAGGTTTTGGTGCCGGGCTGATTGGTTACCTTTAACTGATCAACTAAATACTTCCAGTCCTCAATAATACTTGAGCAATCCTGTCCTGAAGCGCTTAAACCCGAGAGGTCGTACATTACGGCTATTGCCCGTTTATATTTCGAGGCCGCCTCAAGCGCATTTTTTAATACAACCGATTCTTTTTCTTTATCTTTTGCGTTAGCATTATTAAAGAAACGCTGCATAAACACGCCATCAATGCCGTATTGCTGCATCCATTTAAAATGCAGGTCGACAGTGCTTTTATCTACCGAGCTGAAGAAACGGGCCTGATCGCCATTTGGAAGCTTAAAAGGAGTTAGATAAGTTTTTTCATATTCGGTAACATCGGGCCACGCATCAATTCCCGAATGATTTTCATTACCATAAACATACCGGGTACTTGGTGAGCCATCACCTTCGGCCCTGAACCAACCCTGGTAGCCCGCCATAATTAATCCCTTGTAAGTTGGGTAAAGTGTTTCCGTACTGTGTTTATTTTGCCCAAACACCAGGGCACTCAACAATAATAAGATGCCTGAAAAGGTAAATTTGATTTGCATAATTGGTTTATGTTAAATTGGTATTAGTATGCAAATAAATTCAGCATCATTAATAAATCCTTAATAACTCATTAATGGCAAAACTTAATTTAAAACATTTAAACTACTATTAAAAGCTATTGTATAATAACTAATATAAGATGCCTTTTCTGTGGTATAATCAACATACATAAATTACTTTTTTATTTTCTTTCAGCTATTAATTATTTATTAATCACTTATTATCCGCAACGGCTTAGTTTTATAAAACCGATCTATCTGTAGATATATAAACCAATTAAACCAAATTATCAGTTAATGAATATGCAGGCAAAAAACACATGGCTCAGCCCATTAAAACATGCTGTACCATGTATGATCATTATTAACAAAATATTTCTGTGTTGCTGTTTGTTAATCCTTGTTACAGTAAATACTATTTCGGCGCAAACAATTCAGAGTTTTGCCGATGTAAAAACCATTTGGCGCGGCGGTTATGAACGTTATGACTTTTTGATGGATACCACTACGCTGGCTATTAAACCTGTTAAGGCACCGCAAGTGAACAATACAGCATGACTGATACTGTTAAAGGCCGGGTCCGTTGCATTTTAGTGATACCTAAGCATGCGACAGCGGGCAACGGCTGGTGCTGCGCAGCCTGATGACTAAAACTGCTTTGTTATATAATCTTTCACCACTTACTAAAGCAGGCATACCGATGTTAAACGTTTGTGGCAGCCAGGATCCATGGTTGCAGGCAATACATTCGTGATAGAAAAACGCTATAAACAAATGGGCGGCTCTATCACTGTAATAATAAGACAGGATGAGGCCATTTTTTAACTTTCGCCCAAACCTGTTGTTGATTTTATCACTAAAAAAAGTAAATCTTAATATGAAAAACAGATCAGCTATACTCATATTGTCATTCTTTTTTAATCTGGGATATGCCGGTGGGCTGCCCAATAAGGACAAGGATTATAAATTCAGCCAAACTATTTCAAGGCCGGTACTCGAAAATTACCTGGACCGCTCCATCACCATGCAAAACCTGCTTACCAACCAAAATGATTTTGACGATAACCTCCGCATGATAAAAAATATAGGTGCAAAGTTTATTGGCAGGGCGGTTTGCCAGTGGGGTGGCGAAGCACACTTAATGCAAAACTTTGAGCTGGAAAAACAACTGGCCCTAAAAGTACATAAAGCTGACCCGGATATTATTTTGCAGGCCTGTATTTTTGAGAATGTGACTGATGAAATAAACCAGATTGCTATACCGGCCTGGGCATTTACCGCCTTGGGTATATCGGTTGAGCAAAGAAATTTCCGGTATGATGATGTGCTTTATACAGATGGAAGATTTAAGAATCAATGGGGGAATGGTTCGGTACCGGATATAAGCCGGCCTGAAACAAAGCTGCTGTTCTATTTTCTTGCTGTTTCATACATCAATGCAGGTATCGAAGGTATTCACTTCGGGCAGGTTGAGTTGATGAATAAGAATGATAAGAATTTAGATAATTACGCCCAGTTGCTTGGTTTGATAAGAGCTTACGCGCATCAACATGCCCGCCGTGGTATGGTAATATGTGACGCGCATGTTCCCAGTGGTGGTTTTCTGCGCGATGGGAAATTGTTATTGGATGTGCACGCTTTCCCATTACGGATAATGGAGACACCTGAAAAAGCACAGGAAGCTGTTATAAAAGTTGGCTATACCGATGCTTTATATCTGCGCAGCAAAGGCGGTATTACACCCAGCGGCTGGCAATGCGATCACCTGCCCTATTTGGTTGAATTTGATAATTATGGAGGCAGCGACCAACCCGGGCAGGCGAAAGCTGCCGGGAGCTTCTTTTGGGTTTGGGGGTATGATGAGATTAGCTGGTTCGCAAATCAAAATAAGCCGTACCGAACTTTCTGGCTGCATTATGCCTATGACTGGATACATAAAACAGATATAAACGGCCACCTTGAAATGCCGGGCAGCAGGCAAACCACAAAGCTCAAACAAATGAAATGGTACCATGCAAACAACCAAAGCCCGGCTATGCCCGGAGGCCTTGGCGATGAAAATACCATACGTGATATATGGGCCGCGGCAGATTTTAATTAAGTCGCCATTATGTTCAACCCAAACGTTCATACCGTTATCGCCATTACCGATAGGCATAGATTGTAACAAGCTTGGGCCTGGAGCGTTCTAACTATATTTTTTGCTTTTATTATTAGTGTGGTCTCCAATAATAATTAAAATTTTATTGCGGCCTGTTTGCCTGTAGTTTACCAAAGTTATAATTGGGCTTGCTGCCCATAACTATTTTCAGCAACCCGCCGTTCATAATGTCGTGGTGAAGAATGTAGGTTTTGTCATATTTTCTCCCGTTTAATAACAGGCTTTGTATGTAGATATTGACAGGGCTGTTATTGATGGCTTCCACCGTAAACTTTTTACCATTATCGAGATTAATCGAGGCTTTGTCAAATAAAGGGCTGCCAATAATATAGGTTTCTGAAGCTGGAAACACCGGGTAGAATCCCAGCGATGAAAAAATATACCAGGCCGACATTTGCCCGCAATCCTCATTGCCAATTATCCCATCGGTATTGGCGAAATAAAACTCTTTCATAATATACCTTACCTTTTCAGCTGTTTTCCATTGCTGCCCGCTATAGGTGTACAAATAAGCTATGTGGTGGCTGGGTTCATTCCCATGTGCATACTGGCCTATCAAACCCGTTAAATCGGCTAAACCATCTTCTTCGGTTGATTTGAGCTGAAAAAACTCATCAAGCTTTTTGTTAAACGGCTCATCACCATCCAGCAGCACAATAAGCCCCGGAACATCCTGCGGTACCAGCCACAGGTATTGCCAGGCATTCCCTTCGGCATATAAATTATTTTTGCTGTTGAGTGGGCCGAAACCGGGGCCCCAACTGCCATCAGATAATTTGCCCTTAAAGAACTGATCTGCCGGGTCAAAATAAAGCTGATAGTTTTTGCTCCGTTTCATAAAATAGTTATAGTCGGCTGTTTTGCCCATTCGTTTAGCCATCAGGGCTATACTGCCATCACTAACCGCATATTCCAATCCTTTGGCAACAGAGCGGCTTTGCTTATCGGCAGGTATTGGCTTAAAGTTTTTAACATACTGCATACCCAATGAATCAGACATGGCAGTTCCTTTTTCTGCCTCATAAGCTTTACTGGGGTTAAATCCTTTAATGCCCTTTAAATAAGCTTCGGCAATAACCTGCATGCTGCTGATACCTACCATCGTCCCGGTTTCATTACCCATTAAATGCCAGATGGGTAACTTGCCTTGTTGCTGGTAAATAGCCAGCATGGTATTAATCATATCCCCTGCCCTTTTTGGCTGAAGAATATCAAAAAGAGGATTTTCGGCACGATAAGTATCCCAAAGTGAAAAAACAGTATAATTATCAAAAGATGCATGGTGATATACTTTCTTATCTGTCCCCCTATAATCGCCGTTATGATCGTTAAACAAAGCAGGATCTATCATGGTATGAAATAAGGAAGTATAAAAAATGCGCCTACTGGTAGTATCTTTGGTTTCAATAGAAATTGTTGCGAGTTCCTTATTCCATTTTGCATCGGCAGCCTTTACTACTTTCTGAAAATCCCACCCGGGTATTTCCGCATCAATATTAGCCAGGGCATTTGCCGAACTTACGGGTGATATGCCTACTTTTAATTTTAATACTGAAGGTGCTGCATCAAAACTGATCAATCCCTTGATGGATAAACCGCTGCCACTATTGCCCTGCAGTAATTTATTGTCATCATATACATTAAATTGTAGCAGGGGTTCAGATGAGCGTATGGCAAAGAAGATCCACTGGTTTTTAGCCCAGCCTTTTGAAAAACGATACCCCTCAATAGTATATCTATCTACTTGTTTAATAAATGTAGCTGTGCTTTTGTCGTTTATTCCTTCTTTCAAGTCGATAATAACATGAGCTTCTTTGCCTGCCGGGAAATGATATTGATGAAAGCCTACCCTTTCGGCAGCGGTAAGTTCAACTTTAATGCCCGATGCATCCAGTTTAACAGTATAGTAACCGGGCCTAACCTGTTCATTTTTGTGAGAATAATGAGATGCATAACCACTGCCGGGAATTGTTTCCTGGCCTTTATCAGTTTTTACAGCGCCGGTGTAAGGCATGATCAGTATATCCGCCAGGTCGCCTATACCGGTTCCGCTTAAATGGGTATGGGCAAAGCCTATCAACACACTGTCACCATAATGATACCCCGAACACCAATCCCATCCCTTATAGAAGTTTTCAGGGCCTAACTGTACTGCACCGAATGGTACGCTCGCGCCAACAAATACATGGCCATGGCCGCCTGCACCTATATAAGGATCGACATAAGATGTTAAATGATGGCTTTTACTGCTTTGCGCTTTTGCAACAGGAATAATGCCGCATAAAAAAACGACATTAAAAATTAGGCTAAGACAAATTCTTTTACTGCACAGGAATTTCATTACAGATTATAATTGGTTATGGTTAGCTGTTTAATTTATACGTTAACCACAAATCACGGTCTTAATGCTTAATTAGTTAATAATTAAAGCTTAATTAGTGCTAACCGAATGAAAAAAACTTATCCGTATCAGATTAGTTACAATACTGAGGATACAAGGTTAAATCATCAAACCAGATAATAATTACCATAGTATTTTTATTTCCCAATCGTTGCCTTTTCTATGTGATATCGCAGTATTAATGTTTAATTAATACTTTTTTATGCTGCAAAATGTTATTTGCGACTCATTACGGGTGAATAGTATGCTTATCCTTTCATCGGAAAAACCAAATTATTAAGTTAAATCATGTATAAAACCATTTCTCTAAAAAAAATCGCTATTCTTTTATTTGCTTCTGTAATGATATTTTCAGAATGCAAAGCACAGAAATCGGCTACTAATCCTCAACTGGCAGAAAATCCATTTATCAGGAATATTTATACCGCAGATCCGTCTGCAAGGGTATTTCCTGATGGCCGGTTATATGTTTATCCGTCGCATGATGTGGATCCGCCACGTGGATGTGATTTGATGGATAAATATCATGTTTTTTCAACTGATGATATGGTGCACTGGAAAGATCATGGTGAGATATTGAATTCCAGTCAAATTTCGTGGGGCCGTAAAGAAGGTGGCTTTATGTGGGCGCCTGATTGTGTTTATAAAAATGGTACCTATTATTTTTATTTCCCTCACCCCAGCGGAACGGATTGGAATAAAACATGGCAGGTTGGGATCGCTACAAGCAAAAAACCGGCAAGTGATTTTGTGTCACAGGGATACCTTGACTTAGGTAGCGACAGTTTCGCGATGATTGACCCTAATATTTTTGTTGATGATGACGGACAAGCTTATTTTTATTATGGCGGAGGTGGCAGATGTGTTGGGGCAAAGCTGAAAGACAACATGACTGAACTAGCTCAACCTTTAGCACCTATGGTGGGTTTAAAGGATTTTCATGAAGCTACATGGGTGTTTAAAAGAAATGGAATATATTACCTTACTTATGCCGATAACAATGTAGAAAATGGTAAAGACGCTAATCGTTTGAATTATGCCACCAGTAAAAGCCCTTTAGGCCCCTGGATTTATGGAGGTGTTTATTTAGGTTCAACAGGTAGTGGCACAAACCATGGCTCGGTGGTCGAATATAAGGGCCAATGGTATGCGTTTTATCATAACGATGTGCTTTCGGGACAAGGGAACCTCCGCTCAATTTGTGTTGATAAGCTATATTTTAATACGGACGGAACGATTCTCATGGTGGTTCAAACTGGCTTAAAGGACAATAAACAATAAGTTTCTGCCGATCATCTAAATAAAGATTAAAAAGCTGAACAGAACTATATTGAAACCAATATGTCATTGCCTTTTTAACATATATTTCTTTTTAACCTATTTTTTAGGAAGCCAATTTCTTCAAATCTTCAATAAAGGTGTTTGAAAATTGTGGCCTAAGGAATCACTTAAGGAAACAACGCTTTGTAGTTGTTTCCCTTTTTTATGTCAATAAAAAAATGACAGACAGATCATTAGCTTACTATCTGCCGGATTATAAACCGGCAGGATCAGGTCAGGCGAAGAGTCCCTGACTGCATCAAATAGGTGGCTGCACAGCGATATAGCCAAAACTTCAGACTGCTCGTACCGTAGCGCTTCAGTAATGACTTCCAGGTTAGCCCGGTGGTCGTCTAAAATTTATGCGTTTATGTAAACCTTAAGTGTTAACCTAAAATACCGGGTAACGGATAAGTGCGTGTCAGCAACTTAAGCGGTCTGTTATATGGTAGGGATGAAGAAAAAAAATCCGGAAATCCATCCAGGGCAGATCGCGTTCACATTTGGGGCAAGTCCAGCTCATTTTACTTCAACCATTTTTCTGTTGGAAAGTTTACCGGTTTAATGGCAGGTTTATTGAAAGTTAGAGAACATCTATCAAAAACAAATGGAAAATATTCAGTCATCATCACTGAAATCAAAAGATGAAGTGATCAGCGACCTTAAAGGATTACTGGAATTGGTTAACGACGGCAAAGAAGGGTATCGTACCGCCGCCGAGTCCACGGAATCGCCGGAACTAAAGGCTTTATTTTCGAAATTATCGGGCGAACGTTTCGGCTACGCAGCGGAACTAAAGGAACATTATGGATGCTTTTAAACTTTTTCGAACCAGTTTATTGAAGACATAAGAATCACATATTAGCAGCAAAGATCAAGTGACAATAAGTTTGGAATGCTTTAGCTATTAATATTTCTAAAAAATAATCCGGGCTAACGAATTGATTTTAATTGTTAGCTCCCCAATATTTACCTATTCTTCTACCGGTATATTTATAAAGCTATCATTGTGCCATTCAATTTTTAAAGGTTCTGCTGCATCTTTAATGGTTTCGTCGCTAACATCCTTACCTGTACCATAGTTAACCTGTGCAAATGGATTTTTATTAACGTTTAATACAACCAGCAAACGATTGCCTTTACCTAACATTTTGCTCACCAGACGCGAACGGCTAAACGGAATGGTTTCCTTTGTGCCAGGCGTTAAAAACGCTCGCTTACTCATGTCGGTTGCATAACTTGCCCTGCCTAAAAAGTATGATAGCTCAAAGTATTCGCCTTTAGCCGTTACTTCGTAAAGTACTACGCCAATATCTATATCCTTTTTGTTAATGGTAGCCTTAATTTCACCGCTAAACATTCCGTTTACAGCGGTCGGTTTATCAAACGGCTTACTGATAAAAAAATAACCGCTGCTATGATCAAGTTCTTTTTTTATGATGGGATATGGATAGTAATCATTATTAGTACTGGTTTTGTGGTCGGCCAGGTCGACTTGCTGATCGAGCGCACTCTGCTTAACAGGTTTATCGGGTGTTAAACTATAATAATCGCCCTGTTTTACGTTGCTCAGGTATAGCTTTAACGTTTGGTTAGCCATTTTTTGCAGACTGGGCGCATGTTTCCATTCATTAGCACCCATTACTTCATAATTCACTTTGTCTTTTAACAGGCCAGGTTTTTTGCCCCCCTTTAAGATATAATCAAGCCATTCAAAAGTTATATCACGGGTACTTATTAAGGCAACAGGATCAACCCGGTAACCCCTTAGCATAGGCACCCCGCCGCGTTGCGCACCAAAATGGTCATAAGGGCCAATTATTAAATAGTCATTAGCATTGGGGTTGTATTTTAAATGTTGCTGATAGTAGTGCATTGCAGAGATTTGCCCGTCATCATAATAACCGGTAAATGTTAGTACCGGTATATTGATAGCCGTATAATCATTTTGATAAGGCACCTGGTTTTGCCAATATTTATCATAATCCGGGTGTTTAAGCCAGCGCAGCAGCCATGGGTTAGGCGTGCCATCAACACTGTCTATCTTTCGGTAAGCGGCCCCGCTTGCGTACCAGTTATCAGGCAGCGAGTTCCAGCGTTTTTGGTCATCATAGGTTTTATTGTCAAGGTATTTATTGTTTGTAGTATAAAATGCCCAGCCATAGTTTGCATTTATAAATACGTTATTCTCCATAGGCAGCCCCAACCCGGGAATAGCAGCTACATAAGGCACAATGGTTTTAAGCGCCGGGTGATGGTATTTTGCGGCTGCCCATTGTGTAAAGCCATTATAACTGCCGCCATACATCCCTATTTTACCGTTACACCAGCTTTGCCTGCTTATCCAGTCAATTACATCATTGGCATCCTTACCATCATTTTCAAACGGCACAATTTTGTCCGGGCTAAATGCTTTGCCACGGGTATAAGCCATAATACCTGTATAACCATATACAGATGGTTCCAAAACCCTGAGGTCTGCACTGTCGGCATAAATGGTATACTGCAGAATAACAGACTGTGGAACAGTAATACCCCTTAGCCTTACAACCACAGCCGAAATTGTTGCTCCATCTTTGGTTTTTATTAATACCTGCTGTATAATATACCGTCTGTTCTCATCATTCTTTATCAATTGTTTCGAAGGCTCTTCAATGTTTTGATAAAGCTGTAAAGTGTAAAAGCTTTTACATAGCTCAACAGCATCGTTTAAACCCAAGTTGTTGTTTTGTAATGCCTTAGTTAACGATCCTTTAAAATTGTTTTTTAAGTCATCAATTCCATTCCTTGTAATAAATGCGGTATAAATATGGTATGCTTCTTTGTTAGTTGTTCTAATAAACAGGGTATTAAACAATGCTGCATAAAGTGTTTTAAAGGATGACTTTGAGCTGGTTTGGTTAAATTTTGCCTGTGTAAATAATTCATGCTGAACGTATAACAGATGGGCAAACTTAGGGTCATCAGATTCGGAAATATTCCTTAAGGATTTGATGGATAGAATGGCATCTGCATACTTACCGGAAAGAATTTGAAGCCTGAAAAGATTATTCAGATAGGTTTTCCTATCGCCGGTATCTTTATATTTTGACAGGATATTGGCTGCCAGCAGCGGCATTTCCTTTGCTATTGTTATGCTGTCATTAACATTTAATTCGGGTAACGCTATTTGCTGTGCCCTGCAATTAAAGGCAGCAAAAAGCCATAGCAAAGCCATACAGATGTTTCTGTTCATGATTTTTAGTTTTAATGTTTGTGGTGATGTTTACCTTATTCCAGATTTTTGAATTTTACAGATTGCCTTTCGGATGCTTCATAAGCCTGGCCTGTTTTCAGTGTTATTTTTAAACGCCCGTTAATAGCAGAATTAATTTTTTGAATGAATTGCCGGTTAATGATCTGCGCCCTGTTTATCCTGAAAAAGATGCTTTGATCCAACTGCTTTTCCAATTGATTTAATGAGCTTTTGAGGAATACATTTTTATCATCGAAAAAGAGCCGCGCATAATTATCCATCGATTCAATTAAATAAACTTTGCTCCAGCTTATAAAGTGATACTGCTGCCTGTCCTTTACAAATATTTGCTTATCGGCAGTTAATGGGATGCTCTTTTTTGCCTGCGCTATCGCTTTTGCGAAACGTTCTTCGCGAATGGGTTTCATTAAATAATCCAGGGCGCTAACTTCAAATGCCTTAACAGCGTATTGATCATAAGCCGTGGTAAATATTACCCAGGGTACATGCTCAAGCAATTCCAGCAGTTCAAACCCGGATTTTTCCGGCATTTGAATATCAAGGAAGATCAGGTCTGGCCGGTTAAGCTCAATCAACTCTTTTGCTTCATCGGCATTTTTTGCTTCCGCAATAATTTCAAATTCAGGATAATCGGCAAGTAAGCGTTTTACTTCATCCCTTGCTGGGCGCTCATCATCTATAATTATCACCTTTATAGTTTTCATACAGCCGGGATGATTAGGGTTAATAAAACAGTTGTTTCGTTAGTGTTAATTATCTCGAATTTGGCGTTGTCTTTAAAATGGAGTTGCAGGCGCTCGACAAGGTTTTTAAGGCCAAGTCCGTTGTGTTGTTCATCGGCTATAATTTTCCCCGGGTTTTGAACAGTAATACAAGTGAAATTATTTTGCTTTTTAATATTTATACTGATGAGTCCGCCATTTTTTTGCTGGGCAATACCATGTTTTATCGCGTTTTCTACCAGGGTTTGGAGACAAAAGCGGGGGACTAAAACATTATCCAGTGCATTGTCCTCTTCGATATGGAATTGAAGCCTTTCTTCAAATCGCAATTTCTCTAATTCAAGGTAGTCATTTACCAGTGCAAGTTCATCTTTTAAGGCGATCATTTGGTTAACTTTACTATAAAGAGAGGTGCGCAGTAAATCTGAAAGCAGATCAATCGCCCTACGTGCTGATTTTGGATTGTCAATGATCAACGCCTTTACATTATTTAATGAGTTGAACAAAAAATGCGGATTAAGCTGGGCTGATAAATTATTGAGTTGTGCATCCCGCGTGATCAATTCCAAACGTGCATTCTTTTTAGCGATATCGATCTCTCTTTGGGCATAATGATAAAGATGATAAGCCAGCAGCCAGATAGACATTAACCTGATACCTGCAACCAGCAAAACAGACCAGTTCTGTTGAAAAAACAATTCAAAAGGCAAGGTAAATCGAGGGTTAAACCAAACTCGAAAAAAATAGACCTTGATTGCGGTAACTATAGTGTAAGCAATTCCCATTACCAGCGTAGCCGGGATCAGCCTTTTCAGTAACGCATTCAGATCAAGGTTTTGCCAGTGATTAAGTAGAGCAAGGTTGCGGTACAAATGTGTAAGCAGGATATAAAGAACCACATCCGAAATAAATAATACAAACCCTAAGTAAAGCTTAAAACCATCTCCGGAAAAGCCGATATACCCCCAATATAAGGAAGCAACCGACCAGCCAATAAGCTGACATTTCCAATAAAGGGATATGGTTATTTTTTTCTTCAATTTGTTTTGTTCTAATTATTGATCAAATCAACAAAATCTTAAACAAACATTAAAGATAAAGTACAGGAACGGGGTATTTAGGGGATGAGCAACAAATCATTACACGTTTTAACAACCTCAGGCCAATAGAATTTCTTTTTAAACAATTTTTAAATAGTTCAAAATCTTCAATTGTTCTATTAAATGGTTCCAATTATGTCCACTTTGTGGAGAAATTACTAATTATTCCTAATGCTTTTTAACTCAATTCAAGCGTTATCAACGTGGACGAATTTAGCCCCTGTAAGGTTACATTTCACAGGTATTTACACGACGTCGGAAACAGAATTCTAAGGTCTCTGTTAGTAAATATCTGGCGACAATTTGGACGATAAATGGATCGATATATTATTTTCCAGGTTTCTCACCGATGTCATCAATATTCCTCTTATACCTTTCTCATGATCTAATTACATAGATCAGGTCAACATCAGAATGTCTTTGATTTTTTTCAAAGCGGTAAGTCTCGGTGACATCGAATTCATCAGGCCGGTATAGGGCATTATGCAACGCTTTAAAAAAGGTAACTGAATTTTCAAAACAATGAGCAGGTCGCCGATAGCGAATATTTACCAATTGACAGTCGTGCGATAGACGAAGATCATCAGCTAATAATTCATTGCATGATGGCGATAGGTATCGCAATTCATAGTGCGATTAAACCAGAATAAAAAGTCGGCTTGTAGTAAAGTAATTAGTTAAACCATACCAAATCTCAATACTTTGCAGATTTTATTTAGCGAAAGTCAAAATCCGACTAAATTGCTCTATAGAAGGTCTATTTCTTCATTTCCAGGGCATCGACTATCTATTATTAGGAACAAGCATTCCCGACCACTATTGAAAAATTTATTGAGCAGCTATTGCTTTTAAACTTCTCCGCATTCATAAAGATACATTTGAACGGCATCATTCCCGGGCGCTAAAATTTTCCTGTCTGTAGCACAAGCTTCACCTTCAGGGGTAGCGAAAGCGGTTTTGATGGCTTCCAAGCTATCGAAGTATAAAGTTGCGATCAAGTAAACATTCGAATGTCCCGTGGGAGAAAAGATCGTTTTTTCCATGCTTAGCTCATATTTCCTTAAGCCAGGCAATTTCTGTGCCAGCGGAACATGTATTTCAGTGTAATGTCTGTCAAACGCCGCCGTATCTTTCGGCGTATAATACATGACGATCATTTTTCCTTTCATAGGATCTTGCTAACGTTATTTATAAATCAATAATTTTCGATAAATTTTTATGTTTGCCGCCCCATGCGCTTAATTGCTTAAATATCGGCAGAAACTCCAATGCCATAGTGGTCAGTTCATATTCTACTCTCGGTGGGACTTCTGCATAGACGGTACGCTTAATCAAGCCATCCTGTTCCAATGCCCTCAATTGTAAGGTAAGCATACGTTCGGTAATCAGTGGGAATATTTTTTTAAGCTCGTTAAATCTTAGTTTTCGGTCGCCTAACTTATCAATGATCAGAATCTTCCATCTGCCACCAATTTTGTTTACCGCATAAGTAAGATCACATTCGATCAGGAAATTCTCATTCAAGGTATACGTAGAATTTTTCTTTCTCTCAGCCATTACTTACATATTTGTTAGTACCCCACAATTGGTGGTATAGCGTGCAAAAATACATGTTGCACGCTACCTTCGCAAAGTAATTAATCAACTACTACAAATGGATTTATATTTAAAAGGAAAAACAGCGGTAATTACCGGGGCCAGCCAGGGAATTGGCCGCGCAATCGCGAAAGAACTAGCATTGGAAGGTGTGAAAGTCTTGGCAGTTGCAAGAAATGAAGGTTTATTAAAAACGCTGAAAACAGAAATAGCAGATGCGGGCGGTATAGTGCCCGAGATTTTTCTGCAAAACTTAGTTGCACCTGACGGGCCGCAGAATATTGCAAAAAGAGCGCTATCAGTGTTGGGGCGGATCGATATCCTAATAAATAACGCAGGCCGTAGTCAGGCAGTCGGTGTTACAGGACCGGAAGAGCCCTGGATCGAATCTATGACACTGGATTTCGATCGCCACCGGCAATTGACGCAGGAGTTACTTCCCGGTTTAATAGCCCGTAAACAAGGTACTATTCTTAATATAACCAGTACCTATGAATTGCGTTCAATCAATGTTTCGACGATTGCCAAAGCGGCCATCGTGATGTGGTCAAAACAATTGGCTGGCCAGCTTGGACAATATGGAATTACCGTCAACTGCCTGCAGCCAGGTCTCATCGATACCGAAAACACCCGTCGCATTTTTACAGCGGATGAGCGCCAGGCCTACGCTGCAAACGAGATCCCGATGGGTCATTTCGGCGAGCCGGAGGATATGGCAGGCATGGCCACTTTTCTGGTGTCTTCCAGAGCGAAGTATATCACTGGAACAGTCGCTGTGGTGGACGGAGGCGGACGGCGTTACGCTTTTTGATGGATATAATTAACATATTAACTTTTTTGCCGAAATTTAACAACAATGAACCGCTATATATCACCAAAACGATTTACAATAAGAATGACTTTAATCCTTTCCGAATAACTATATATTAATAACTTGATGGGGACTTTTTAGAATTCCTCACATACTTGTAACAGTGTTTAATACAAAAACGAGCTTTATTGATACATAGAACAGTTTTGAATATTTTGCTGATTAGTGTATATTAAAAGATGGACCTTATTCAACGCGGTAATATTTGTACGTGTTGTACACAATGGGAATCCCAAATATCACGCCAAGTTCAATCCACCCTACAAATACACCGGCAAGGTTAAATGGACCTGAGGGTAGAGCCGTAAGTTTTAAAATTAGCGCCATCGCCTGACTCACAAAAACAGCATATAGCATCCCAATAAGGTATTTATTAAAGGCCAGAAACTTCAGCTTTGGAAATACCAGAAAAAAAAAGAGCGTAAACGAGAATGCAATGAAATAGTGGGAAAATAAGCCCAGGAACGCCGCTGCCGTGCCGCCATTTAATGCCGCCGGCAAACCCAGCGCCCCGCCTGCAATATAATTGAACATTTTTTCGGGAAATTTTCCGGTTTTAATATAAACATTGATGAATGCTGAAATAATATCGGTGGTGCCCACGAATAGGCCTGTTAAAAGTACTGTTTTGAAGAACTTGTTCATTGTCGATAGTTTTTAAGTTTGAAGATTTTTATATTTGTGTTGATCGTCATAGTGTTATTTTCCTAAGCAAACTTAACCGGGTTAATGTCAAATTCAATGTTCAAAAGCCGTTCAATAAAATTCAAAATGCAGGCAAAAGAGCAAGGGGAGCACTGGTTAGTGGGCCTTTGTATGACGGAGCTTTGCAAAGCCGCCGGTTTCGCTGATTCAAACCATCTGGTTCAGCGCGATCTGGTATTTTTGTGTGATCGGATTGAATCCCAAACTGGTGTTATTATCAGCTTGTCAACCATCAAGCGGTTGTTAAACGGACAGTTTTCGCGATTGCCGCAAATTGCTACACTGGACGCTATAGCCATAACGTCCGGATATCAAAACTGGCAGCAGTTTAAGAGCAGTAAAAACCTGGAAGTAAATCAAAACGTAAAGGCGAACAAAGAAAAGTCGGCACCTCGCGCGCCTAAACATGCCAGAGTTTTTAATATACGGATGTTTTTGTGGGCGATACCGATATTGTTAATTACAATGTGTCTTGGTGCTATGATAATAACCAGGAAATCCGCGTTCGCCGTTAGCAAGGTCCGTTTCTCGGCTAGGAAGGTTACAGGTAATGATGTTCCGAATACGGTTGTTTTCAGTTATAATGTTGATTCAGTAGCAGCTGACAGTTTTTTTATCCAGCAATCATGGGACAAGAACCGGCGCGTAAGAGTATTCAAACACAACTATACGCTTACTGACATTTATTATGAACCCGGCTATCATACTGCTAAATTGATTGCTAACGATAAAATCATTAAAACAGTGGAGGTTAGTATCCCCACGGACCGGTGGGTGTTTTATGCCAAAGAGGGCCTAACCAAAGGGCTGCCCCAATATATTGCAGCAGACGGCGTAAAGGCGCGGTCTTTAAAGCTGACGAAGGACGACCTGTTGAAGAGCAGGATCGATATTCAAAAGGAAAATGCCTATGTTAACGCCTATTTCCCCTCGCAAATAACAAGCAGCAGCGATAATTTCGTTCTCAAGTTCCGGATAAAGGTTGATGAATTGAAAAATGAACCCTGCCCTTTTTTGATGACCGAGGTTTTTTGCCAGCGGCAGCTGATGTATTTCACGAGTACTTTGAAGGGCTGCACCAGTGAATTGCGTAGCCAGTTTGGGGAAAATAATTTAAACGGCAAAACCAATGATCTTTCAGCATTGGGGAGTGACGTAAGAACCTGGCAAAACGTGGAATTTAGTGTAAAAAACAAAAACGCAACTATCAGCATTAACGGCTCAAAAGTATTTTCGGCAAGTTATCAGCAATCCTGCGGACTAATAACCGGCATCGGATTTATATCCAACGGACTTTGCGAAGTAGATTCACTGCATATGAAAACAATTGAGGGGAAAGAAATATATTGAATGAGATTGCAGAATCGCTTTGTAACTAAACCAAGCTGCCATAATATTTGTACACCTGAATATGCATTAGGTGTGCTCGGCCGACTAAAAAATGCTTTGGATTGGCTCGTGTCAATAGTTCGCTGGTTGTAAACCGGTAGCATTAATAACTGCTTCATCTATTGGCACTCATGCTCCTACTTCTCTATTGCTTGCGCTTAGTGCAATGTCAGTAAATATTATGAAGAATCACGCCTACTGATTCCGTTTACACGTGCTAAAATAGACACCGAAGCAAATATTACAGATGAGTTAACAAGAAAAGCCTGGAAAAGGCCTTTAATAAATTAATCGAATAAATAGACTTGCTGATATTGCTACTTCCCTGAACCGCACTTTGTGACTATGCCTCTTCTTTTATAAGTTTATGACTTCGTTTCCAAATCCGGCTTTAATATTTTGTCGATTTAAAAATGAAACTAGTCTTATTTTACAATTGGCAAAACAATTCTACTTGCCGCATTTGATGACGTATATATCCTGATGATCGATTTTACAAAATCCGAATTCTTTGCGTGATAGATATCCACAAATTGTTGAGGGTTCCTGTCTGCGAGTGGGAACCAGGTGCTTTGCACTTGTATCATAATCCGATGCCCCTTTTTGAAGGTATGCGCTATATCATTCAAAGTAAATTTAACCTCTGTTAATTTACCGGGAATAAAGGCGTCAGGTTTTTTGAAGCTATTGCGATAGCGTCCCCTGAAAATATCACCACGCACAAGCATTTCATAGCCGCTCATGATATAACTTTCATTCCCCCGGTATTTGAAGTTATCCGGCAAGACATCAATCAGTTTTACTACGAAATCAGCATCAGTGGTTGAAATACTCACCACCCGGTTGGCCTCAAAGGGACCTGCCAGTGTTAAATCATTGGACAAGGTATCCGTTTCAAAAGTTAGAACCTCCGTGCGATTGGCTGCAAGCGTTGGTCATCATCCATATATTCTACTGTGCGGTCTTTGTGAATGCCGTCGTATAAGGCATAGGCTTAGCTGGGTCACTTATATACTCTTCGAAAGCATTAATGCCCATTGCTTTTTTAAATGATAATTTGCCGCCACTTTGCAAATACAGAGCGGTAGGTTGTACGTTTGCCGGTGGCCATCGCTTTAATTTGTGCCATTTATTTTCGCCCGTAAAAAATACGGTAGCTTCGGCTATTGAATCTGCTGAGCCATCCCCCTTCAAATAGTAATTAAAAAAAGGCAATTCAATATTTTTTTGATACCATTCCGTTGTATTACTGCCAAATTGTATGTTGCCAAGACTACTGCCTTCTTTGGCGCTTCCCCACTGGCCATGCCGCCAGGGGCCAAACACAAACTTATTAATGTTGTTTTTATTATGCTCTATTGATTGATATAGGTTGATGGCGCCAAAACAATCTTCGGCATCAAATAAACCGCCTACGATCAAGCTGGCAGTACCGACGGATATATGGTTAACATAATCACGGACATTACGGGCCATCCACCATTTATCATTCGGATGCTGCATTAACTCATCCCAGAAAGCAATTTTTCTTTGATCCGCTAATTTGGTAAAGTTTGGCAAAGAGCCGGTTCGTAAAAAGTAGTTATAAGAATCATTAGTTTCAACATTCAATATTTTTGCTTCAACGGGATCAGGCTTGGGACGCGGAGAGCCGAAGCCGCCGCGAACATAAAAATCAAACATATCCATCAACATAAAAACGCCGTTATGATGGGCATCGTCACCCATAAACCAATCTGTGACCGGCGCTTGCGGACTAATTGCCTTCAATGCTTTATTTTCGCTCAACCCAGCCATTGCGGTATACCCCCCCCCATATGATGTGCCAGCGCGCCTACCTTCCCATTATTACCCGGTATGTTTTTGATAAGCCAATCGATGGTATCATAAGCATCACTGGCTTCATCCACCATGTTGTTCGTTTTTTTATCCGGGATGTAAGGACGTATGTTTACAAATCACCCTCGCTCATGTATCTGCCCCTAACGTCCTGAAAAACGATAATATACCCTTCTTTAATATACTCGCTGAAATAAGTTTTCCAAAATGGAATCCATTTATTGCCATACGGCGCACAAGAGTAGGGTGTTCTTAACATTAATATAGGGTGAATGGATTTATCAATGTCTTCCGGCATGTAGATAGCGGTAAATAATTTGGTTCTATCCCGCATCGGGACATACCGTTCCTTTTTAACATAGTGATTTACGATCCAGGCAGAATCAATAGTTTGTGATGTGGCTGACAAAGGAAATAATAGTAGCAGGAGGTGTAAATGTCTAAGCATGGATTTATTGGCTATACTTTATTATCCTATATTGATACTAATATAGGTTAGGTGTTATCAAAAATAAAATTTGACATGATAAACCGTACAAGCCACAATACAAATTGCTGGTTTATAATTCCCTTTGCAAAAGATACAGTTACCTTACTGATTATCTGTCCTATATTCAATTTTTTAATTTTTCTGTAATCTGTATTATGCTGTATTTAGAAATAGCTCTAAGCAATTACTATTTAAGTTGATTTTTCAATTAAATTTAGTTTGTATTATACTATAACGCTCGCCTGATTGGCTTTCAAACGCCGCTGCTAGTTAACAGAACTTCTCGACTTTGTGAAACGACAAAAAAAAAGATTACGCAAGCCAAAATAAAGCAAGAAGAGTTTGTAGGTGTTTAGCAAGCTGACGAGGGTAACCAATGAAAATACCCCCGGAGTCCTTTCTAACAGTTAAATAATTTCTATGTATTGTTCCATTAAGTATAAATCAAGTCCCTGTCCCCAATAATCTTTTTCAGTTTTAATGAGTTTATATCCAAACTTTTCAAAAAATCTATAGGCCAGCTGAGAGGTTGTCACTACCAATCGTGTGATTACCGGATTGGATTTTAAGATGGTCAAACAATGTTCAACAGCTTGTTTACCTAACCCTTGTCCCGCAAAGTCGGGATGAAAAAATATCCAGGTTATACGGCCCGATTTATCAATGTCGTTAAAGTAATATCCTGTTCCGCCAACTATTTTATTTTCATGTTCTACGGTAAAGTAGGTGCCGCTATGTTCATGTAAATAGTCTTTGAAATCATTTACCTCTTTCGCATTAAAATATTTTGGAATATTAAGTTTAAAAATTGCAATTAATGGTTCTTCGTCTGATATTTTAAATGGCCGTATCATGTTTTCAAATTTAGTATTTAGAAGATGTGTGCGCTTATAATGAATATCAGTATCAGTTAGTTTTGCCCTTAATGGCTTTCCTTATCGACTTAGCGCTTACAAACCAGTACATCATTCAATAAGATTATTTTGTTAAGGCAATGGCAAATTTTTGCGTCACCGAAACCTGGGTTTCCGGGTAAACAAGGCCATTTTGTGCAGTTTTGGGATAATTGGTATATTTAGCGATGGGTAATAATATCACAAAATAATAGTCGGGCACATCATTTTTATTGAAATCCTTTTGTTTGAGAATAACTTTTGAAACAGCAGAAAAGGCCCGCTCTCCGGATTGCAGCTGTGTTCTTGATTCAGCCATTATAATTTCATGGTCGCCCGTCTTGATCGTTTTTGTAATATAATTGCCGCCACAAAAAAAACTATCCATCAGGTTATGATAGCTTACTATAAAAATGCCGCTATCCTTATTGATGAAAAAGGTGTTTCCTTTAAAATCCAGGTTTGAAAAACCCGCGTAAGAAATTTTACAGCTTATATGCGCCGAATCGGCAGCATCTGGGTAAACCAAGCCACTATAGCCATCAAAATAGAACATATCGTTTTGGACAACTAATCTGGAATTAAAAGATTTTTTCGACGGGTCCCTCCAGGCTTGGCTTAAAATGTAGTAGAAAACTATTTTTTCACCTGGTGTATACCTGATCAGGTATGCATCCGGACTGCTTGTACTATCAACAAATGTCTTTTTTGATAACGCATGCAACTGCGATATTGCTTTGTACAAATTATGCTGCCCATTAGCTTTATTGGGTAAATGAACTAAGGTGTTACCTGTTTTATTCCCTATAAATGAAACCATGATGCGCATTGAGGCAGTGTCCTTTTTTTGAATTTGATAATCAAGCTGCACAGGTCTGTCCTGCGCAAATACAATACCGCATAGCAGCATCATTGCGGCTATTGTTAAAGTGAATTTTGCTGACATAATTTGAATTTATGTGTAATTGTCAGGACGAATCATTAATAGGTGCAGAAAGGTCACCCTAAATTAAGTGATTTTAATCTTTATCGTTTCCATATTTTGGCTTTCAAAAGTCAGGTTGACGGAACGCTCACCCTTTGGGCGTGTCCTGTGTCTGGTATTTTCTGGTATGGTAAATAATTGGCCAGGGAATAATTCTACTGTGTGGGTTTCCAAATCAATACACAAGGAGCCTTCAACTACCAAAAAGCTTTCATCTGAATTCGGATGAAAATGCCAGTAAAAAGGTTCCGTCATGATACTCATCCTCACCACATGATCATTGACCAAATTCAATGGGAAATTAGTATAACTATTGCTCTCCTTGGCTTGCAGATGAAGATCAACAACAGTCAGCGCGGGTATATTCATCTTTTCCATAACTAAGGACGTTTAAAATACATGTACCAGTTCCATTCCCAGGTTTTGCCCTCATCGGCAGAGAATGCCTGGCTCCAGACCGGATGCTCAGGATCAGACTTGTCCCAGTTGAATTTGACCAGAATTGCTTTGCCGCGGAAAGTGTCTTTGGTATAAAACAAACCGACATTCCCCTCAAAGGAACCGACCACCGGCGGCTCCAAAGTACCCGAATTACTATCGGCCCAGTATATGCTCCAAAGCCTGGTTTTAGGGTTGAATAAACGTAATGTCATTCCTTCAAACGGTTTACCGTTTATCATGGCCAGGAAATTATCCCGGTTACCTATCCCCAGCAATATTTTGGACATACTTTGTGTAGCCGGGAAATCCAGCCATTCATGGCTTCCGGCCAACCTCTCTTTTAGTTTATGATTAGTAAGTATCCAATCACCGTAAAAGAAGTCAAAGTCATGTGCTGAAGAAGCCGCAGATGCCTGTATATCCAGCTCGTTATTGGGAAGAATAATTAATCTGTCCATGGTTGTTGTTGTTGAATTTGTCAAGGTCTTGTTTTGAGCAAACGTGATTTGATTAAATAGCGTACACATGATGATCACGAGCAAAAGTGTTTTTTTAATTTTGGTCATGCTATATTTTTATGGTGTCAACATTCGGTCAGATTTCTATTGTTTAAATTTATTTAACTGATTGAAAATTGCGGGAAATATCTGTTGCGTGAAGGCGACCGACTGCTTTACCGCGTGCGAGTCAGCTGTATTTTCATTGGCGACAACCACCGCCTTTAGTGAAGGGATGATGACCACAAACTGGCCACCCCAGCCCATTCCATAGGTGATTTTGGTTCCTTTGTAAGTAGTGTGGTAATAGCAAAGGGCATAAGTCGAGTTTTGAAAACCCCAGTCTGCATTATAAAAAACATCCGGATTCAAAATCAGCTCTACCCATTTAGCGGGAACGATTTGCTGGTCATTATAACTCCCCCTGTGCAATAGCAGCGAGCCGATTTTCAGCAAATCTGCCGACCGTAAGCTGATGCTTTTAAGACCACTGCCATCATAATAGCCGTCGCGCATTTTCGCCCATTCAATGTCTGTAATATTTAATGGATCAAAAAGATACTTCAGTGCAAATGCCCTGGTATCCATCTGGGTAACTTTCGTAATAATCACTGAGAGCAAGTGACTGGCCGCATTGTTATAATGCCATTCTTTACCAGGTTCGCGCACCAACGGGGCTTTTAGTACGTAGCCCGACGGGTCCGCCAAATTTAGGAAGTGAGAAATCCCAAACAGGCCTCCAAGGTTCTCATGATAAAAGCCAGACGCCTGATTCATCACCTGTCTTATAGTTATATATTGTTTTCTTTGATCGGTATCGTTTTTAAGTTCAGGAAAAATATCAACTAATTTCTCATCTACCGAACTTAGGTATCCCTTATCGATAGCAATGCCGATTAACAGCGAACAGATACTTTTGGTAAGTGATTGATCACTGAACATGGTGTGATCATTGTATTTATTAAAGTAGCGTTGATAAATAATATGATCATTTTGGGAAATAAGGAGCGCGTAAATTCCATGGTTACTTTCCAGTCCCCCAGCTGTATCTATACTTGACTGCGCCTTCACCCGCATGCAGAGTACAGTAACGAGGCTGATAGCTAATATTGTTTTTTTCATGGTTTAATTATAAAATTGGGATATGAATATCGGTTAACAGGTCGGCTGGATTAGTTTGCCGCGGAGAATTCAGAAAAACCTCAAACGGTTCTGCATCCCTTAATTTAGCATTAGCCGAAGGGTACCAATACCTATATATCCAGTTCCAGGTTTGCCACAAAGTATTATAAGCGCCATGATGCCTGAAAACAGCCCATTTACCGGCAGCAATAGTTTTTTCATTGACTTCTTTAGAATCGCTGAAAGACGGTTTTTTTTCAAGGCTAAAACATGCTTCATACCGGCATTCTTCGGAATCGATCCGTTCTATGTCACCTAATATGCCTAAACGCAGAAGGGTTGAGGTATTGACATGATTGCTATTTAAATACTCATAAAGGACACCAAATGCTTCATCAGCAGCCTTGTTATAATTTTCATTTACTCTTCCTTTCCGGGTAACATATAAAACAGGTAGTGCAGGCAACTCCTTAATAACCGGCTGATGATGAATTGCCAGGTGATTTAGCGTTTCTTTTGCATAGGCTATTTTATTCGTCAAGAATTTCCTTTTATAAATTGTAGGCGAACAACCAAAAGTTCTTTTAAACGCTTTGGTAAATGCGGAAGTGGTTTGATAACCTGTTTCTGTCGCAATTTGATTTGACGAACTGCCGGCAATCAGTAGTTCAATTGCCTTCTTCATGCGTGTTCGGATCTGGTATTCAAAAATCGTTTCTCCTGTGAAAGCAAAAAATATCCGGTGAAAGTGAAAAGGTGAAAAATTTGCTGCATCCGCGACTTCTTTGATCGTTAACTGGCGGGAGATGTTATGCTGGATAAACACGGAAGCCCGGTTGATCCGGTTACGGTAATCATTGATTACATTATGATTAGCTTCCTTTGGTTGATCATTCATAATGCAATTTTAAAAAGAAATTAAAGTTATTGGTGTTCCAATATTGCTATTGTTAAAGAATCGTCTATTTTCAACCAACCGCATATCATCTTTTTGGACCGACCGTGTAGATGCATGACGATTACTAATTCGTTTTTGATTGAACCATTTTATATACTAATGAAACATTGTGTGTTGGTGCTATTAGTTTTTTTTGAAAAATCCGACCGTTTTGCCGTACTAAAACGTCAGAAGATAAATTTAAAGCAAAATGCAAAATCTAACAGACAAAGTAGCTGTGGTATTCGCCGGTTCGGGCGATATTGCGAAGGCAGTAGCGCATTCACTGACCGCTCAGGGCGCAAAAGTGTATGTAGCGGAACGTTCCCAAGTAGATGCGCTGAATGAAGCGGAGATTGACGATTTTTTAAAAAAGATAGTAGCGGAACATGGGCGCCTGGACATCGTATTTAATGGTATCGGCATCAGTTATGAAGAAATGGGTGGCCGGCCGGCCACGATGGAAGCTACGCTCGCACATTTTATGGCGCCGATGGAAAAGATCTGCGGTTCGCAGTTCCTGACCTCAAGGGTGGCGGCTAAGTACATGTTGGAAACACAATCCGAAGGAACTATTTTGTTATTGACCGCTGCCTTATCCCGCTCCAAATTGCCAAACGTGGCAGGGATCACCGCAGCGAGCGCCGCAATTGAAGGTATGACGAGGGTAATGGCGGCGGAATGGCGTCAGCACAACATTAAAGTGATTTGTCTTTGTCCCGGTGCATTGATGGAAACCAAAAGAATTTCCGGCTGGATCGAGGGTGCCGCGGCACAGTATAAAATACCAGTGGAGCAGTTAGTGTCGCAATACCAGGCTTTTGATATATTAAAAGGTAGTCCGACCTTGAAGCAGTTGGGTGATACCGCAGCTTTTCTGACTTCAGAGGCCGGAGCGGCATTTAACAGCCACGTGGTTGATATCGATGGCGGTAAGCTGAACATTTTATAAACTTTCTTACCTTAGCTATAGCAGCCGGCCCACGGGCGGCTACTCATTTTATGGATAAAGACATTAAAGATTTCCAAATCTTGTTTGCAGAATTTCAGGATCAGCTGAAGTCTTACCTGTACCGTTTGCTGACAGACCGGCAGGACGTGGAGGACGTGGCGCAGGATACCTTTATTCAGGCCTATACCAAACTACATACGTTTAAAGGAGATTCTTCACTAAAAACCTGGGTGTTCAGGATTGCTACCAACTTGGCTTACGACCACCTGCGCAAAGCCAAACGCTGGGGAGCAGATGCGCAGGATCAAGCGGCGGATCTGGCCATCAGTTCGGAGGAAATTCGGGCAGTGTTCTGGCAGGTGCATGATAACTCTCACGCGGGTGCGTATGAAATGAAGGAGCATATCGATTATTGTTTTACCTGCATTTCCAAGACCCTGCCTATTGAAAACCAGGTGGCGCTGATCTTAAAGAATATTTACGATTTCCAGGTCAAAGAAATCGGTTTGATCTTAGGAAAGACCGAAGGCGTCATCAAGCACTTATTGAATGATGCCCGGAGCACGATGACTGATATTTTTGAGCACCGCTGCGCATTGATCAACAAGGAAGGCGTCTGTCACCAGTGCAGCCATATTAACGAAATATTCAATCCCAAACAGAACCAACAGGAAGAACTGATGAAGCTGGAACTGGTCAAAGCCTCCAAAACGTTTGACCGGGACCAGCTTTTCACTTTGCGCACGTCCCTGATCAAAGCCATCGCCCCCCTCCACGCTGCTGGTACTGATTTTCATGAGGAGGTCATGTGCTGCCTTCGCACCGCCATAGGCGAAAAAGCGGATTTTTTTGAGCGTAACTCGAGTAAAACTGTGTAACCGAAAACTTAGTTTATAAAGCGGTAGAAAACCTCAAAAAGCTTGATTTATCGTATTTAATCGCAGATGTTGCTAGGCAGCGGGATATTATTTTTTCGATATTCTCCGAAAAAAGGAGTTTTGACGACTTGGCAATCGGACAGGAAAATTGAATGAAGCAGTAGAGCTTTTTACTTAATTACCGTACTTTTCCAAAACAAATAAAGCCGTGTCAGAGCGAAAATTGTACTAATCAAGGCTTTGTATCTATTACAACAGTATGCCCAAAATTTTTCAAATTTGCGAAATACAGGAAAAGCGGTCTTTTATCATTTATCTCTTTTCTAATGATTAAAGTACCGTTTACATGGCCTTAATTCTTTCAAGACCATTCTCTATACCGCCTTTGATCATTTTTCCATATCCGTCCTGATTTAAAAAATGAATATAGGTCAATGCTATTTCATAGTTTTCTGCTGCCTTTTTAAATTTTTTCAGATCCTCATAACCTTTTGCAATGTTCAGATAAAGGGAAGGGTAAGCCCCTTTTACATTATCGTCGTTGATTTTCAATGCCAGGCCCAGCGCTTTTTCATCCCAGGCCAACTTATCGGAAATACTTTGTTGATGCCGGGCGACATAATGCGCAGCCGTAAACTTTTCCTTGTCGTCGCTTGCCAGTTCCCATGCCTGAAGAAACACTTTTGCAGCTTCTTCACTTTTCCCTTCGCCTTCCAGTTCCATTCCCCGGGCACAAAGCTTGACGATTTTGTTTTCAGATTCTAAATACATACTATTGTTTTTTTCAAAAATACACCACTGGAACTACGATGACATTGATGTAGGTCAAAAAACGTTACCTTGATTTCAGCCTGCTTAATGTTTCTTCTCGAATGTCAAGATACGAGGCTAAAACTTTATTGGAAATCCGTTGGACATACTGCGGGCGGTCTTTCATCAACTTTTCATAGCGCTGTGCTGCGGAAAGCGTGCTCAGTTGCTGCAATTTTTCATGCTGATATATATAGGCCATTTCAAGGAATAGATTATAAAAGTCCAGCCAACCTGGAATTTCAGTAAGTAGCCGGCGAAAGTTTCTGTAATTGATAGCGTAAAGTTCCGAATCCTCCAGCGCCTCCAGAAATTCTGTGGAAGATGTTTGTCCGATAAAACTTGACATTGCAGTACCGACCGATCCTTCTAAAGCGATAAATCTGGTATGCTGTTGTCCTCCGCTGGTCAAAAAATAGGTCCTGATGCAACCACTTCCCACGAAGTAAAACTCTCTGCATACTTCGCCATAATTAACTAAAAGAGTACCACGCGCAACTTTTCTGGGCGTAAAGCTTTTAACAATTTCATTAACTTGCACTTCGTTAATAGCGGTAGTCATTCGGAGGTACTGTTTAAAGTGTCCTATCATTATTTTATTATTTGACTGGAAATTAAATTATTTTCCGAAATTTTTTCTGTTCATTTTCGCACTTATAATCCTGACCAAGAATACTATATTTCCGACAGATTTGGGCATTCTGCAAAATCTAGCTAAAAATATTTTTCCTCATCGAATCATCAGTTATGGAGTCGATGTCGAACACGGTTAGGATGAGCTTGCCTTTCGTTTTTAAATAGGCGAATGTTACGATGAATAGCCACACAACTTGGCGCACCAAAGCTTACGACTGCCTGGTCAAGCTTCCGGCAATGTCCACTTTTGTTTAAAATATTTTTCACTCCGTGTCCAATTTCAACAAACTCAAGCATTATTGAAGAAAATTGAAAATTTAAAATAGGGTAAAGCGTAGATGGACATTCCAAAGCCATTGACCATCTCGTTGCGGAATAGGAAGCAGTTAATATTATAACACTTTAATCGTATTAATTTATTGATTATGTATTCGGATTTTCCTAATTTTCGTTGATTTTTTTCGACGAAGGGGATGCAAAAAATCACAAAAGAGCTTCTGCGCTGGGAATATTCGGCGAGCGAATATAAATAAAATATGGAGAGGTGATTTTCTGTATGTTTTTTATAAAGTTGAAAAAATTGCCTACAATTAAACCCCCGCTTAGTTTATCTCATTTTACAAATCTCAAATTTTATATTTATAAATGAAAGCAGGAATAATTGGCGCAGGGAATACCGGACAGGTGCTGGCAAGCATATTAGCACAAAATGATTTTGAAGTTGGCATAACTTCACGACCTGGTGCAGCTCACATAGGCCAAATTGCAGACCGCTTGTCAGCGTTAGTATTCCCTCTTGAAAAATTACTCATCTGGAGTGATATTATAGTTTTAGCGGTTCCTATGGGCGCCGTAGAACAATTAGCAACCGATAAGCTACGGGGCAAGCTGGTGATAGATTGCATTAATTATGCGGTTAAACGTGATGGCAGCATACCTGAAATCTTAAATGGAAAACCGACTTCTGTTTTTGTAGCAGATCATTTCCCGGGAGCGATTGTAATTAAAGCTTTCAACGCTATTACGATGGCAAATCTTGCAAGTGCAATCCGTCCTTCTGCGGATGAAAGATTTGCTATACCCGTGAGTGGTGATGATTCGGCGATGAAAGACCTGGTATTACGATTGGTGAGCTTGACCGGTTTTGAGGCTTATGATGCAGGAAGCCTGGCTGATAGCTGGCGGCAACAAACCGGCAAACCGGCATTTTGCGTATTGGCTGAACTGCCGGAACTCATTATCTTGCTCGCCGAAGCACGAGAACCTGTGCCTGGCTTGGTACGCATAGCGGATGTGCAACTATATCGAGAAGCAGCTATAGTACTGGTTCAAGAAAATCAGAATCGGGCTGAACAAATGTCCTCCGACAGAAAACAGCTGTCGCAATCCCGATAGGGAAAACAGAAACAAAGAACAGGTTGATGCAGAAGAAAAAATCGAATTTATATAGGACACGCGAATGTGCCGATCACAAGACAACTGGAATATGGCACGGCTAGCTAACTTTAAATACAAAGCGCTTTATGGTTGGAAAAAGCTATTTCAAAGAATGGATTACGAAACCTTGGAGACTTAAAACTTTATTGAGGACTTTTATCGAACTTAAGAAAAATCTGTAAAAAATTTTATTTTATAGCAGTCACCTTGCCTTTTTGATCTAATATTTGGATAACCGGCTGATCATTTTTATCGATGAATATTTTTAGCCGGGGATTACCTTTGGCGTCATTAAGAAACAGACCTACTTCTCCGTTCTTATTTTTGCCGGCAAAAAAGCGTTGTTGTCCTAAGTTGCCTGTTAGTTTTAACTTATTAATGCCCGCACTATAAGCATTGGTATCCTTAAGCTTTTGTAGGGAATCGATGTAATCAATAACTTGCGCCAAAGTAAAATTGTCAGGCCTGTCCCACAATCTTAAACCATAACTCCTGGTAGTCATCTTTCCTTTTCCATCATTGTCCTGATCGTATTGCAATTGCATGATCTGATCATTTTTATATTGGTCAAATGAATAAGCCATGCCCGCGCCGTTTTTATCGCCATCATATACGATGCCCCCGTCTTCATCACCATCGTTGTTAAAAAATATCATCCCTGCAGGGCGTTCACGACTTGCTGACACCTTTCCGTTTACTATACCCGGATGCTGGTTTTTCTGATCGCTGATCACCATTCTTAATCGCCCGTTCGGCTCTATAATATTTATCCGTTCAGCCGTAATCTGTTTAAAATGATTATTACGCATAGAAAGTAACAGCATTACAGCTAATATGATAATTGCCGCTGTTAAGAATGCCAGGTATAGTTTCAGGAATTTGACTTGTTTTGATAAGTCTGTCATAGATATATAGGTTGGTACTATTGTTTAATTTCTAGAATTATTGTCTTTTTAATTTTATCGCAGTGGGAACAACTAATATAAGATGAGTCATTCGATATATATTATACCATGAACTTAAACATTTTCAGTTTTATCTTTGTCTAAGGTATCTTCACACCTCGTACGCATTCGGTGTCATTTTCAAACCCGTTTGAATCAGCGTGAAAAATGGGTTGCGGTATTTTTTGGAAAGGCATGTTCTACATTCAAGATAATTTTCCATTGTCACATTAAACTTCCGCAGATTCATAAATATACATTTGAACAGCGTCCTTATCCGGCGCTAATATTTTCCTGTCCGTAGCGCAGGCCTGCCCTTCAGGTGTGGCGAAAGTTTCTTTGATGGCTTCTATCGTATCGAAGTATAATGTTACAATCATGTAAGCGCCCGAATGTCCCGTGGGAGATATGATCGTATTTTCACTGCTCAGTTCATACTTTCTCAAACCGGCTAATTTTTTGACCAGCGGAGCAGTTATCTCCGTGTAATGCCGGTCAAACGCGGCTTTGTCCTTTGGTGTATTGTAGATGACTATCATTTTTCCTTTCATGGTATTCTTTATTTATGTCGGTTAATAAATCTTAACCTTGTAGCGATAGGTCCCTTTGTACAGTTCTTTCATTTTTAACATCTCCCCGCTTTTTTCATCAATCCAGAACATGCCGTAAGCATCGGGTTCGTATTCAATTCTCAGCACCCAGCAGCTCGTTTTTGTATTTTCATTTAATGGCAATTCTTCCTTTGCCACTACCTTATAGGGATAATAAGCGGGTTCACCACCAGATGGATCGAGAAAGGCAATCATAAATTTTTGACCGACACGGCGATAAGGTAACGCTGAAAATAGTTCCATGTCCCACTCCCAGTTAAAAACGGGGATGTTTAATGCAATTTTCTTTCGAGGGTCAGCTTTATTACCGGAAACGGTGTCAGCCGCGGCCATAAAACCAGCTGAAAAATTATAAGCAGTTATTTGCCCGTTCGCTTTACCATACTGAAAAATAGGCGAAAAATCGCTTTTCTTGCAATATGCACTTACGTACCGGTAAAGTGAATCATGATGATACCATTTCCACTCCAGATGGAAGGCGGGTTGATTGTTTATCTTTTCAAATTTGGTACTTCGAAGCCAAATGTCAGATGCCCCAATTTTATTAGAGGCACTATCGACCGTGTAAACTAAATAACTGGTGGCGCCTTCGTGTATTTTATTTAACAGCAATTTATTTTTTTTTGAATTAATGGTATCAGCCTGGGCGAAAACGTGACAAACGATAAATTGCAGACACAGCGCAAGGAAATTAAAGCGTTTCATATAAAATTTATTTGATAGTAATTACGAGCTTAAAGCGTTAGATGTAACCCGGTAAAAAAATTAAATCGATGAGCCATTACAAATTGGTTGATGTGGTTATGGCAATCGTTGTTTACGCCGTTTGCTGACTCACTTTATGGTACAATGGTAAAAAAACTTTAAATATCCGGATGTTCCGATCTTGCTAAAATATCTTAGCGATGCCTTATTATTCTACGGGTGATTTTCTGCCTTCGCAAAAGATCAGCTCTTTACTATAGCGGTTAATGGCAGTGACACCTTAATTGTCCGCCTTCAGGTTAAAAATAGAATAGCCGAAATTTCTCATTTCCATGATATGCCACTATGGGTATTTATGATGTTGATTTTATCTAGCAGATCCAGGTGGTATCCCGAACTTTTTCTTAAATGCTTTGGTAAAATGCTGTACGGAGGAATAGCCGAGATTATCCGCTATTTCTTTGATAGGCTGATGGGGAAGCCGCTGCCTGGCCTCATTCAAACGGTATTCGTTTAAATAACCATAAACGGTATTTTGATAAATCTCTTTAAAGCCTTGTTTTAGTTTAAATACATTTAATCCGACAATCTTGGACAATTCACTGAGGGAGGGTGGATGGTCAGCATGTTTCAGCAAATATTCTTTTGCCCCGTGAATGCATTCCTGATCATAAGCTGATTTGCAGGCTAAGGTCGAGATCGATGCGTTTGTTTCATAGGAAAAGGCTTGTAAAGTCAGCAATTCTACACACTTTGACTGTAGATACATCAGTTTTAAACCCCCTGTGAACCGACAATGCATAATGTCCTGTAAGCATTGGTGCATTGCAAACGAAATCGGCATATTGATTTTACCCATTGCCTGAATTTGACTACCATCGGTAATATCGGCAAAGTTCATCAGCAAGGGGCAGCTATTTGTCGTTAGCTGTAAAAAGTAGCTTTTTACAAACCGGATTTGAAAAAACTTGAAATTCTCATGATGATAGACACCATGTCCTGTAAACCCAGGCATATAGAATAAATTTTGCTGGTTCTGATTAAAAACATGTTTAAGACCAGAACTGTCATCCTGAATTTCCAGTTTTCCTAAGAACGTAAAATGCATTTCTACAAATGCCTCGTCGTCCCTTATATCCATGTGTATCTTGTAGGCTTCTCTTACTTTCCAATCACCATAGATAATATGTATGCCGGGAAACTTTAGCTCAACGCATTCCAGGTCGCCGAACGAAAATGTGAGTATTTCTCGTTTCTCTTTTACGAATGGCTCGATTACACCAGGGATTCGCTGTGCGATTTGTTCATCCAGTTGCCCCTTATTGTCTAAAAATGTTATTGACATATTTATCCCTTAAATATAAATTATCCTACTCCCGGTATAAAGATCGCTCGTCTGTAGCAAATTAGATTTGCCTTATTATTTAAGATACAAATCTGTTTGCGATGCTAACTACGATACAAAATACGGAATTTCAAAAGAAATTAAAAATCAGTCTTCAAAGTGGCTTGCATTTCAATATTATTCACTTTCTGGCACTAATTTGATACAAATAGTCTTTTCCTGCTCTGCGAAAGGTTAGATCGGTGTTGCTGTAACTATCACTTTGCCGGACTACCAGGTGCCAATAAATTAAACAGTTTAAAACAACTAAAGAACGATTATCTGCAGGATTAATCGAAATAATAACCCAAACGCTAAATAAATTACAAAATGGTAGAGGTAAGACCAGACGAAGTGTCGGCAATTTTGCGACAGCAATTATCGGGCTTTAAATCCGCATCTGAATTAGAAGAAGTAGGTACAGTACTCCAGGTCGGTGATGGAATCGCCCGTGCTTACGGATTAACAAAAGTACAATCAGGCGAACTGGTTGAATTTGAAACAGGTTTACAAGGTATCGTACTTAACCTGGAGGAAGACAACGTGGGTATTGTATTGCTGGGACAGTCTGATGGCGTAAAAGAAGGCGACACCATTAAACGTACCAAAAGAATAGCCTCCCTTAATGTAGGTGAAGGCATGCTTGGCCGCGTTGTGAATACTTTAGGCGCACCTATTGACGGCAAGGGGCCTATTGCAGGTAAAACCTACGAAATGCCCTTGGAGCGTAAAGCACCTGGTGTAATTTTCCGGCAGCCGGTAACCGAGCCTTTGCAAACCGGTATAAAAGCGATCGACGCGATGATTCCGATCGGTCGTGGCCAGCGTGAGCTGGTGATCGGTGACCGCCAGACCGGTAAAACTGCGGTCTGTATCGATACTATCATCAACCAGAAAGAATTTTATGCTGCAGGCGAGCCGGTATTTTGTATCTATGTTGCCTGCGGCCAGAAAGCTTCTACCGTTGCGAACATCGTTCGTACCCTAGAAGAAAATAATGCAATGGACTATACGGTGGTGGTCTGTGCCAGTGCTGCTGACCCTGCGCCAATGCAATTTTTTGCACCGTTTGCGGGTGCAGCCATCGGTGAATATTTCCGTGATACCGGACGCCCTGCACTAATCATTTTTGATGACTTGTCAAAACAAGCCGTCGCTTACCGCGAAGTGTCTTTGTTATTACGTCGTCCCCCAGGCCGTGAGGCATATCCTGGTGACGTGTTTTACTTGCACAGCCGCTTATTGGAGCGTGCGGCTAAGATCAGCCAGAATGATGAGATCGCTAAATCTATGAATGATTTGCCGGACTCGATCAAAGATATGGTGAAAGGTGGTGGCTCACTAACTGCATTGCCGATCATCGAAACACAGGCAGGTGACGTATCGGCTTATATCCCAACCAACGTGATCTCAATTACCGACGGACAGATATTCCTGGAATCAAACCTGTTTAACGCAGGCGTGCGGCCGGCTATCAACGTCGGTATTTCGGTATCGCGAGTGGGTGGCAACGCCCAGATTAAATCAATGAGAAAAGTGGCTGGTACTTTGAAACTTGACCAAGCCCAGTTCCGCGAACTGGAAGCGTTCTCAAAATTCGGATCGGACCTCGACGCCGCTACTAAAACTGTATTGGATAAAGGCGCACGCAACGTTGAGCTATTGAAACAGGGCCAGTATTCGCCGGTGAGGGTTGAAAAACAGGTGGCCATTGTGTACGCTGGAACCAAAAACCTAATGCGTAACGTGCCATTAAACAAGATTAAAGAATTTGAAATGGAATATACGTCGCAGTTAGAAATGCGTTATCCAGACACATTAGCAGCCCTAAAAGCCGGTCAACTGGATGACCAGATCACGGGAATACTGGAAACAGTTGCTAAAGAACTTTCAGTAAAGTATTTATAGGCAAATGTGCGGGCCTGCAGATAATCGTCTATTGTAGTGATTATCGTATCCTCTGTTTAACGTGGATTTGCTGCTAGCGTAGGACCTTATCGTCCGAATGTCGGCTTTAAAAGGAACTTAAGACGCGTGCGCTGGCAGCATATACTGTTTGCTCAAAACTATTGGAGTATTATTGGCTTTTCTGATACCTGTCGTTTTTATATAGCTTTATGATAGCGTCTTTACCTAATTTTGAATATTACGGACTTTAATCAGTTTACTATGGATTTTAATTTAGCACAGATCAATGTTGCAAAAATGCTTGCCCCTATAAATAGCCCGGTGATGGCTGAATTTGTTGCAAACCTTGATACTATCAATTCACTTGCCGAAGGTTCGGCTGGATTTGTCTGGAGGCTTAAGGATGACAATAATGATGCGACATCCCTCAGGCCTTATGATGATGATTTTATTATAATCAACATGTCAGTTTGGGATGACACGGAAGTTTTACGCAATTTTGCTTATGGCTCAGTGCATGTGGAGATATTTAAACAACGCAAAAAGTGGTTCGAAAAAATGTCGGAAATGCATATGGCATTGTGGTATGTACCCAAAGGTTATATACCCACAGCGCAGGACGGCGTAGACAGGCTACATTATTTGAGGAAAAATGGTGAAACACCTTATGCTTTTACCTACCGGAGTAAGTTTTCTGCCGGTGACGCGGTTAATTATAATCTGGGGAATTTATCTGCATAAGATATAAAGGCAGATATGGTTAAGTGCCATTATTATTAAAATGTAGTATATGGCTGATGAATTGGCGTTTAATGTTTGACCAGTACCATGTCACACGCATAAGTTTGATATTGAAATAATTTTTTAGTTATAATATCATGTGCGGGCAACTCCGGTTTGCTGCGGGTCAGGGAATGATCACTAACCTTTTGCCGGCTAAATCATTTCTTTCCCAGGCTTTTACAATATCAAAAAGTCGTACATTTTCAATATCCATGTGCAGCTTGCCTTCTTTTATCCATTTCCATACTTGGTTGCTACCCGTTGCAATCTCCTCTTGCGTTACTTTCCCCAAGCCGGATAGAACTAATCCTGAAGTCCGCAGCATCTCACCGGTTATAAAGGCACCTGCACCTGCTTTAGCGCCAATCGGTATATAGCGGATTCTTTTTGTAGGCATACGCATATCTTTTGGAACAAAAGATTTCAACAACACTTCAGCAGGGTGCCCCCAAAGGAAATCAATGACAATGTCATAACCAGCTTCGCCCTTATCTCTTTCAAATGCAGCTAAAAGTTCTTCATCGGATTGTTTCAGATCAATAACAGCATCGGCACCTAAACTTTGTAATAACTTCAGGGATGTTTCATTCCTGCCTGTCCCGATAACTCTTCCCGCTCCCAGTAATTTCGCTATTTGTATGGCCATTTTTCCGGATACTCCTGTCGCGCCATTAATCAAAACAGTTTCTCCTTCCCTAATTTCAGCGGAATGTTTCAAGGGTAAAAACGACGTGAGCGCTGAAGGCGGGATGGCTGCTGCCATTGCCGCACTAATCCCATCGGGAATGGGTATAACATTTTTTACGGCCACTTTTTCTGCAAATGCACCATAGGGTGACTGCAAAATGCCAAAACTGACGAGTTGACCATCCGGTGTCATACCGATACCTCTATGTCCAATAATAGCAGGAAATCCGGGATACATCTGCTTACTGGAATAATGCTCACCACCAGCAACCACTCTTTCAAAGTTTTCTAAAACCACGGCTTTTACTTCAACGAGTATTTCATCATCGCCTGGTACTGGGTCTGCAAACTCTCTATATTGCGGAGTTGCCCCGAATTTATCGATTACTGCTGCTTTCATAACTTACGTTTTTATCAAAAATCAGCAATAATACAGATGGAGAAGTTTACATAAGATAAGAAATAGAAAACCTCACATTTCTTAACAAGAGATAATTACTGCCTGCTCAGCCTATTCCGAATACGGCTCAATGAAACTGGAGTTATGCCCAAATAAGTCGCAATATATTGTTGAGGCACCCGCTGAATGATCTGCGGCTTTTCCTTTATAAGGTTTAAATAACGTTGTTCAGGAGTGTCTTTGATAAAGGAGAGGAAATGTCTCATATAATGATATTGCCTTTCGAATGCGGTGTCAATCATATTATCTTTCATTTCTGGTACCTGATTGACATCACGCATAATTTTGTCCAGGTCCTTTTTGTGTATCCAATGTAATATGGAGGGCTCCATAGTTTCGATGTTGAAAAAGCTTGGGGTTCTTTTCCTGAAACTTTCTGCGCCCGAGAGTATTTCGTTCTCGAAAGCAAATTGAAAGGTAACATCTTTTCCATTGTTATTAAACCAGACCCGCAGACAGCCCTTTTCAATTAAAAAGGCCCTTTGAGAAATATCGCCTTCTTTAAGCAGTATGGTTCTAGCCGGTATCTCCAGGCGATGATAATAACTGGCGTACTCTTCCCATTTGTCTTCAAGATGAGGGAAATGTTTTTTGATTTGGTCAAACATATTAACACTAAAGTTATCGTATTTCTTGCAATTTTCTTTCTTCAGAGGGGATCAGAAAAAAACTTAACTTGAAGATTTGATTGATATCAATGCTGCCGGTAAAGCCATTAGCTACAAGGCAACTAATCGGACACATTTAATATTAACTCACCCGCTTACCCTGCAGCAGCATGTCCATTGCATGGTTAAATGAACCAGCACGAATTACCTCGCCGGAGTTTACAAAGAAAATTTCATCAGCTTTTTCAATGGTATTTAACCTGTGGGCTATAATTACGCGGGTTGTGGTTGCAGGCAGCTTATTTAAAATATCGCTCAGCAATTGTTCTGTAATGGTATCAATATTGGCCGTCGCCTCATCAAGGATCAATAAATCGGGATTGCGCAACACCGCTCGCATAAAGGCTATCAGTTGCTTTTGACCTAAACTCATGCTATCGCCGCTGGAAAGCACTTTGGTATCCAGCCCACTTTCGAATAGGACAAGCAAGTCGCCCAAATTCACTTCCAGCATTACTTTCTCCAGCTGTTCATTGTTATATTTGACATAAGCTTCATTGCCATATATAATATTTTCTCTTACAGTGCCTGTAAATAAAAAGGGCTCCTGTAAAATAAAACCGATCTTTTTGCTGCGATCAATGGAGGAATACGTTCGGATGTCCTTTCCATTGAGCAGTACAATACCTTTGGTGGCATCATATAACCGGGCGATTAATGAGGCTGTAGTTGTTTTACCTCCGCCGGTCGGTCCAACCAAAGCATAAGTTTTACCGCTCTCCAATTTAAAGCTGATATGATGAAGTATCTCTTTACTGTCATCATAACTGAAGTGCACATTTCGGAACTCCAATAAAGGGGCCGGCATTTCAGCCTCCGTATCCGGAATAGTTAACAAGTCGCTTTCAAGGGCCAGAATATGTGAGATCCTGTCCCAGCCGGCCATCGCTGTTTGAAAACCTGTCCAAAGCGCTGCAAGACGACGTAAAGGATCATAAAACAGATTGGCATACAATAAATAACTTACCAGTAAACCGATCGCAAAGTCCCCGGTGGAGATCAGGTAAATACCATATGCCAATATGATAAGCTGGGCCATATTTGAAAATAAACTATATACCGGCAAATAGCAATTATTGGCTATGCCTGCACGAATTGCAGTACTATAATTATCCTTATTGGCTTCATCAAAGCGTTTTCGAAAATAATCACGGCGGCTGAAAGCGATAATTACCTTAAAATTGTTCAAACTTTCCTGGATCTCCGCACTCATCCCGCCAGCGCTTTTCAGATTTTCAGCATTCTTCCTTTTCACCCATGGAGAGGTTAAAGTAGTGAATATTAAAATGATGGCGGCTGGACTTAAAGTAGCCAAACCCAGCTTAATATTTATAACAATTAAAAATATTCCGGCCCCGGTCATCATTGCAATATTGCCAATGAATTGCATAAGGGATTGCGAGAAGAATTGGTTTAGCTTATCGGTATCATTATTTACGCGCGAGATCAGGTCACCTGCTTTATTTTGATTGAAAAACCCAACGGGTAAAAGCTGAAGTTTGTTAAAAATAGAATTACGTAGGGTGAACAGCAGACGTTGGCCCACCCCGCCCATCAGTATAGTTTGAAAATAGCTGGTAAATAAAATTGCCAGGTACACCGACATCAGGATCACACAATTAACTAACACGCCTTGGTAATTTTTATGCGCTACAAATAAGTAATCATCAATGGTATGCCCGATGATTAGCGGCCCCAACAGGTTAAGGGTTGAATTTGTCAGAATGGCAATAAACGCCAGCAGCAAAGCTTTTCTCTCGTGGGAGATAATATCCAGCAAATTTTTCAATGAGGTCCAGTTTGATACTTTTGGCACCTTCGCCTGCGGGTCATTTAGATTGTAGTTCATAGTTGCCGGTACTTTGTTGGGAATTAAAGAGCTGTATGTATTCAGGGCTGTTGTGTATCAATTCATCATGTTTGCCGATAGCTACAATTTCGCCCTGCATCAATAATATGATCTGGTCATAATGTTCAACTGATGCTATTTTTTGTGTTACCGATAGGAGTGTCAAATCGGGATAATTCTTTTGTACATTGGTTAGTATCTTCTTTTCGGTATTATGATCAACCCGGGATGTAAAATCATCCAGCAATAAAACCTTAGGATTTATGGCTAAAGCCCTTGCCAGCATAATGCGCTGTTTTTGTCCCCCGGAAAGGCTTAATCCTCTTTCAGCAACCACTGTACTTAGCTTCTCAGGTAGTCCTTCAATAAACTCTTTTAATTCGGCTGTTTCTATTGCTTTTTCCAGTGACTCATCCGTAACGATATCACTAAATGCGATATTTTCGCGGATACTCATGTTAAAAATAATACTATCCTGAAAGACAAAGCCAACCTGGCTGTGAAATGATTCGCTATCATAATCATCAATATTTTTGCCATCAAACAATACTTCCCCTGAACTTGGCGTGATCAATGCTGTCAACAGGTAAAGCAATTGCGATTTACCTGCCGCAGTAGGACCGATAATCGCAATTTTTGATCCTGCCTTCACGGTAAATGAAACCTTCTTTAACGCCGGTGTCTGTCCATAGATCATTGAAACGTCCTTTAATTCAATATGCCCTTCGATGGCATCGGTTAGCGTCCCGGCTTCAGCTGTATCAACAGCAGTTAAAATGGTATTTATGCGCTTAAAGGATGCTGTCGCCTGCGCAATAATGTTCGTCATCATACCGATTACAAAAATCGGGAAGATCAGCTGGGCCAAATAACTGTTAAATGCTGCAAAATTACCAAGGCTCATGGTTCCATTTATTATTAAATGACCGCCCATGGCTAAAATACTCAAAGTAATAAGGTTAGCCATAAATCCAATAATGGGGATCAGCCCGGCAAAGAGCCGCAAAATGGATAAGCCGAAATCCTTTGCTTTTGAATTAGCCTGTAAAAATTTATCAAATTCAGGCTGTTGGGAATTGATCACCCGTATTAATGCAGCACCTAAAATACTTTCATTAATGACTTTATTAAGCCAGTCTATCACCTCCCGACTTTGCTTAAATAAAGCGCTGACCTTGCGGAGTACATAAGCAAACGTGCCCCCTATTATCGGTAACATAGCTATTACGCATAAGGCCAGTTTCCAGTTTATGGTAAGCAGTAGTATGCTTCCTCCAATTATAGTAAACGCCGATGATATAATGGAAACAAGCGCTTGTGATACAAAGAGCTTTATCGAATCAACGTCCGAGGTAAGGTTGGTGAGCAGTCTTGATGGATTTGCCTGGCCAATAAAAACATTGCTTTGCCTGGAAATTTTATCGGATAACCGGGTTCGCAGATCAAGCGCAACTTTTTCGGAAGTATACGTTTGAACGATGCTTTGCAGAAATGCGAATACAAAAATAAAAAAAAGGGCAAGCGAGAATTTTAATAATATAGGACTTACATTAAAAGTTGTCTTTGCGACGGAGCTGTGTATATAGTCATCAATACCATGTGAGATGATTTTTGGCAGCCAAAGGCTTACTCCGTTACTCACAAGAGCAAATAAGAGCAATATACTTACTAAACCGCTGTAGGACTTCAACAGGCTAAATATGCGTGGTTCTGTTAGTTTATTATTGACTTGCTTCATAGGCGTTTATTCGAGTTTGATCAGCGGCATTTTGATTACGGCTCTTATTCCTAAAATGCGACAACCTAAGCCGTACAAATGTTAATTTGCAGTAATTGTTATTTAAATTGTGACCAAATGCTGCCGGTATCCAGATACTGCCTCATGAGGTATATTTTGCCTTCGGCATCAAGGTGCCACACGAAGCATTGAGCAACTTTGTATTTTTGTCCGATAAGCAGGTCGGGGTCTTTTGGCCATGGCCATTTTTGTTGATTGCCAAATGCAACAAGTTCGTCAGTGACGGTTCCAATATTCCAGTATTCAAAGGTTCCCCAGTTCTTCGCATCAAGGTCGTTGATCACAGCTGGTTCTTTTCGGGAAGCAGCGCCCGCCGTAAGCCATTTCATAACTCCGGCCTTCCCTTTTACGATCTCACCGGTCGGCATCATATCCCATTCGACATCGTCTGCGAGTTGAGCCTCCACTGTGGCCATATCTTCGGCCGCGACCGCTGCTATCAAAATAGAAAATTTAGTAGGCGTGGCATTCTTTAATGCTTCAGTTCCCTGATTTATCAACTGCACATTTTTCATGGTGTGGTTTTCTTATGTTAACAACTTGGTTTCGGAGACTAAGACCTTTTGAGCAGGAAAATTTCCTTCTCAAAGACGAGCATCACCTCCCGGGCCAAGGTTGTCATCCGGAGTAATTCGTCATCGCTATAACTGGCGAAAATGGAATGAAGCTCCCTTGCTATTGATTCCTGCATAGTGAGAAGTTTTGCCGGGAGCTGTTTCGGTTTGATGATCACTTTTCTCCTGTCAACAGGATCGTTTTCCCGCGTAGCAAAACCGGCACGTTCCAAACGGTCAATGGCAATAGTCATGGCACCGGTTGTGATCCCCATTACCTTTGCAAGCTCCCCCGCCGTCATTGACCCATTTTCGGAGAGATAGCTTCCTGCAATCAGATCGGTGGAATTGACGCCAAGTGATTCGGCTGCAACATTAATCCATTCCGTGCTAAGGCGCATGAATTTGCGCATCATTTGCATATACGCAATGGCTGGATCGGGCAGTGGTTTATCTTGTACTGACATATATTATCTTTAAAACAAAGATATATATAAAGATACTATATTATCAAACTAAAATACATGGTAAAGAGATTAGCTACTATAGGAAATTATGTTTGTTCAATCTGCAAATGGTAATTATTCACTTTTTAAGCTCTTGATCGGGTTAATTAATGCTGCTTTAATTGCCTGGAAGCTAACGGTTGCCAAGGCTATGCTGACGATGAGCACTCCGGCAATAGCGAATATTTGCCAATCGACAGTCGTGCGATAGGCGAACGTCATCAACCAATAGTTCATCGCATAATAGGCAATGGGTATAGCAATTAAGAGTGCGATTACAACCAGTAATAAAAACTCGGCCGACAATAAAGCAAATAATGAAACCACACTAGCCCCCAATACTTTGCGGATGCTAATCTCCTTCAACCGTTGCCCGGCGGTGAACATAGCCAAGCCCAATAAGCCCAAACACGAGATAAATATCGCAAGGAAGGCAAAGGAGTTTGAAAGCTTGCTGACTACCTGTTCATTATTGTAAAGCTTATTATATTCTTCATCGCTGAAGGTATAGGTAAATTGAAAATCGGGATTGATTTGCTTGTAAAGTGTCGCCAGGCTTGCTAAAGCCTCTTTGGTTTTGCCGGGCATTGTTCTTACCAGCATAATTCCATTGGCATCTTTTTCCCCATAGCGGAGTATCAGTGGTTTGATTTGTTCATGTATGGAATTAAAATGAAAATCCTTTACCACGCCAATGATCTTCCCTTTTACTCCCCACATGGTTAATGGCTTCCCAATGGGGGCGGTATAGGCAAGTCTTTTCAAGGCAGTCTCATTGATAATATAGCCGACAGAATCAGTTGCAAAATCTTTTGAAAAATCCCGCCCGGCGGTCAGCTTAAGTTTAGTTGTCTTGATAAAATCATACCCAACCGACGCATCGCTAAATAATATTTTGGTATTAGGATCCTTACCATCCCAATTTACACCAACGGAACTGTCATTGATTTTGGTTGGCGCACTGCTGCTGCGGGTAACGGATTGTATACCCGGCATTCTAAGTGCTTCATTTTTAAACATCTCGAAATTGGAGATAACAGCACCCTCTAACGGAATGTAAACCATATTTTCTCTGTCGAAGCCTAGGTTAATGGATTGGATATAGTTTACCTGGCGCGAAACGATTATAGTTGCTATTATAAGCACTACTGAAAGTACAAACTGAAACACAACCAGCCCCTTTCGGAACAAGGTTGCACCCGCATCAAGCTTCAGGCTTCCCTTTAACACTTTAACCGGGTCAAAGGACGACAGAAACAATGCTGGATAACAACCTGAAATGACGCCGGTGATCAGCGTAATTGCCAATAATTTAAACCAGAATGACAACTGATTAAATGGCAACTCAATTTGTTTTTGCGTAATCTGATTAAAGTAAGGCAATAAAACGACCAACATTAATACCGAAAATAATACCGCTATTGAAGTGAGCAGAATGGATTCGCTGATGAACTGCCATACGAGTACCCCGCGCATAGCGCCAACCACTTTACGCACGCCAATTTCTTTTGCCCGTTTAACTGAACGCGCCGTGGTTAGGTTCATAAAATTAATGCAGGCGATCAGCAGGATAAATACCGCCACCAGGCTAAATAAGCGCACATATTCAATCCTTCCGCCGTAAATTTTTCCATTAGTAAAATTGCCATGAAGGTACGCCTTATCAAATCGTTGTAAACCAAGCTCTTCGGTAAAAACGCCTTTTTCCTGATCCTTATCCAAATCATCCATAAAATGAGCGATCTTTTTATTGACCAGATCTGCATTTGCATTAGTACGTAACCGGACGTATGTATTTGGGCTGTTATTATCCCATGCTTTTGCCCACGAATTATCATCCAAGTAGGAAAACCAGTTAATAAGATAGTCGAATTTTATCGATGAATTTACCCCAACATTATCAAACACCGAGCTCACTATATAATCCTTCCTGTTATCCATTCGGATTGTTTTCCCCATCGCTTGTTGAGCGTTTCCAAAAAAATCTCCCGCCATTTTTTCAGATACCGCGATGCTTACAGGGCTATTTAATGCATTTTGCACATTTCCCTGTAACAAACTATAATTAAACATTTTAAAGAAATCTGCATCCGCAGCTCCACCGGTTAGCTTTATTATTTTATCACCCACTTTAAAGGTGTTATGCTCATCAAATTGAGCAGCAGTTGCATATTCCACTTCGGGTATTTCCTTTTTCATTTCAGCAGCCAAGACACCTGGGGTATAATATTGCCCGGTAACTTTATGATCGAAATACATGCGCTCATAAACTTGATATAAACGCGAACTGTTTTTATGGAACCCATCCATGTCCACCTCATTTTGTACCCATAACAATATCAGCAGGCTACAGGCAAGACCAACAGCAAGCCCGGCAATATTTATAAATGCATGTGCCTTGTTCCTTACCAAGTTACGCCAAGCCACTTTTAAATAATTTTTTATCATATCAGCTTATTTAAGATCAATCTGAGTTTATAAGTCAATAAAATATATGCCATTTGCATAAAATATTGATTATTAACCAATTGTATTAATAATAATTGTTATTACCGTTCGAATTCGAACAGTAGGTGTACGGTTTGTTACAAGGCGGTGAAAAATACGATCCATAGCGGCTTATTCTTAAAGATCAGCAGTTGTTTTTTAAGATACCGTTCTTTTCGACTGGCATATGAAGGATCCAGGAAATGAGGCCGGTCAGTGCGATCAAATTGATCAGTGCCTGTACTCCGAACACGCAACCCCAAGTTCGGTGGCCTTTTTGTTGGGTGTAGATGCAATCTAAAGGCATAATCATCCGACGTTCAGAAACTTCGGACTGGCAGATTTAAATTATAATCAAGATTGATCTAAGTTATTTTTAAGACACGTAACTTCGACCAATATTTCACCCGGTGCATAAAAGTAAAAGCCATACCTGTCACGTATGTTGCGAGGAGTTGGATTAGTAGTCAGGTCTCCTTTTAACTTTTCGTATAATAAGTCTACCGCGTGGTGATCGGTTTGATAAAATCCGATATGAAAATCTTTCGGGTAGTTGTGAGTTGGAGTGTTCGGAAGGTTGCTTAATACCAATACAAAACCTCCGCTTCCTTTTAATACAGAAAGATATTTTACGTTGCTGGCTGGCTGAAGTTTAAAATCAAAATATTTTACGAAAAAATTGGCCGTTGCTTCAACGTCTGGTACAACCAAATTCATGTGATTAATTGACATATTTTATGTTTGAGTATTTATAAATAATCGAGCGTTGATCTTAATTTATTTATTTCCTTCTTTATGGTTTTAACGATTTCATGACAATTTCAAAAGTTTGCCGCAACTTGGATTCAGTTAAATTGAACTTAGTCCCAGCCATTGTACTTTGTTCTAGATGAAATTTAACGAGGACGTAAAAAGCACCATAGGCGATGGCCCAAAATATTTCAACAGGTAGCTGAATTACCTGATTATTTTCTATGGCATTTGCTAGAAATGAATTCATCGCTTCTCTAAAGGCACTTTGAGCTAACCTGTTTTGCTTAATCAAGGGAGAATTACGAAACTGCTCTGAAAAATAAAATTCTGTGGAATTTCCCTGGATGTATTTATACCGGTTAACCCATTGAATCCATAAACCGTCTTCAAAACGCATAGCGGGATCAAAACCTTTTAACGCGTCATGTTCAAACTTCCGCTGAACATCTAAATATAATTGATTTAAAAGATGCTCCCGACTTTCAAAATAGACATAAATGGTGGAAGGCGATATTTTTGATACTTTAGCCAACTTTTGCATACCTAAGCCATCGAACCCGCGCTCCACGATCATTTTAATTGCTTCTCTCCTGATAACAATTTCCTTAAGCTCATCTTTAACTCGCATGACGCAAATATAATCGAACAATCATTCGATTACGAATTTTAGTTATATATGTATAATCAGCCTTTTTAAAATAACTTTTAAGCCGCGGTGAAGCGCTCCCCAATAATTTCATGTTGGTGAAATTGTGCTATAGGAATTTGCAATATTTTTACAACAATTTAAAAATCAATTTGTCAATTAAACTCAGGGGGTGATAGGAGCCTCAAATCATCAAAAGGGGGTTCGGAAAGTTTCCTCTATGAGCTACGGAGCTCGCTTTATGAAGGTAAGGCGGCTTGTTGGGGCTTGCTAAATGTAGCTGCAATCTACAGGCATGAATTTCGAAGTCCGTTAATATCTTCACCTTAAAGAACAGCCCTAATTCAACGGTTACACCAGATGTTAATATGTTATATTTAAAGCACTTGCGTTTTTTATCTCACCTAGTACAAATGAACTTTGCATCTTAACAATCCCATGAACCTTCGTCAATTTTTCAAACGCAAAAAGATTGTAATGGTCAAGGTCTCTTAGGACAACTTTTATTAGAAAGTCGTACATTCCTCCGGTGGAATAGCACTCCATTACTTCTTCAATATCCTTAATTTCCTGCTGAAAGCGTTTAATGTGTTCATCATTGTGTACGGCCAGAGACACATTACAAAAAACGATTAATGGTAATCCTACCTTCTTGTTGTCTACTAAGGCAACGTATCTTTTAATGTGCCCTTCATTTTCGAGTCGTTTTATCCGCTCGTAAACCGGGGTCTTGGATATATGCAACAAATCTGACAGCTCCTTCACATTCAGTTTGGCATTATCCTGCAAAGCCCTTAATATACCAATATCGGTCTTGTCCAATTTCGTCATAGTCTTTTTTCCCTTTCTTAATCTACTAAAGCATCTAAATTAGGAATTTTAGATCAAAAAACGATAGATTTTAGGAATAATTCCCGATTTTATAACATTGTGAAGTACAAAAGGCCATGTTATGTAAATTTGTCAAAACATAATTCAGAAAGAATGGATGACATCAAGACAACCACAGAATCAAACAAATGTGTGTTGATAATAGACAATACGCAACCGGCAGGGATTATTGCCAATACAGCAAGTATCTTGTCAATTACATTGGGTAGACAAGCAGGAAATATTGTTGGGAAGGATGTTTATGACAAACAGGGAGAAAAACATCTTGGCATTACACAAATGCCAATTCCCATATTGGGCGCATTACCTGAAAAAATAAAAGCGATACGCATACACCTGCTATCGCTCCATATCGAAGACATGGTACTCGTGGATTTTTCCGATATCGCTCAAAAATCCAAAACATATGACGACTACGAAACCACGATGCTTGCAACTGACAACAACAACATCCGCTACATCGGTATAGCCGTTTATGGTGACAAAAAAGTGGTCAACAAGGCCACGGGGAATTTAAGTTTGATTAAATAAGATGATAAATAACAAGACAATATTTTACCATTTTTTGGCAGTATTTACCATAATCATATGGGGAACCACCTATGTCTCAACCAAAATACTGATCAATAAAGGTCTTTCTCCTGTTGAAATATTATTTTACCGTTTTTTAATCGCCTATTTAAGCATACTTTTTATTTCCCACGGAAAAAGACGGGCAGACAATTATAAGGACGAATTTTGGCTATTTGTATGTGGTTTGTCTGGTGGTTCTCTTTTTTTTATGGCAGAAAACACGGCAGTAGGAATTACGCTGGCATCGAATGTTTCGTTACTCATTTGTACTTCACCGCTATTCACCGTGCTATTATCTTCCCTTATTTACAAAACCTCCATTCGAAAAAAAACCTTATGGGGCTCTTTAATTGCTTTGCTGGGAGTTGCTTTGGTCGTTTATAACGGAAACTGTGTTTTTCATATTAACCCGGCAGGAGATGCTTTGACCATTATTGCCTCAATACTGTGGGCAGTTTACTGCTTAGTGCTGAAAAAGCTAACTTTGAAGTACGAGACCTTGTTCATAACCCGCAAAGTTTTCTTTTACGGAGTTCTATCCCTATGTTTCTATCTCTTATTCTATCCTTTGGAAATAAAAACCGATTTACTGCGACAGCCTGTAATTTGGGGCAATTTACTTTTCCTCGGCTTAATAGCTTCCATGCTTTGCTACATTATGTGGAATTTTGCAATCAAGAAACTCGGGGCTTCTAAAACCGCAAACTATATTTATATGGTGCCATTTTCAACTATTCTAACTTCTGCTGTATTTCTTGAAGAAACCATTACTTTTATCTCGCTTGCAGGCGCATTATGTATTATCGCAGGTGTCTATATTGCAGAAAAACAACCAAAATTACAAGTTGCTTAAATAAATTTTATAATTAGCGTTTACAACTCATCGAACGCTTTATATGACAGACAATCAGGGAACATTCTGAACATGATGAAATACAGTGATTAGCTGAACAATATAGGCCAAAAATGGTCGTGCTGTAGCCGGTCTTATTTAATTGTAAACAAATGTTTGAGCTCAGGATATAGCTATTGGGATCGTTACATTTACGCGATTAAAAAAAGTGATGAGTGAACTTCCTCCTTATCCGGTCTGCCGGTCCGTGTAAGTATGAGCAGTAAATCAGACAAGCAAAATAATATTAAAGCCATTGGTGCAATTGCTGCCATTGGCTCATCGGAAGACGTTAATTTTTAAAGTCTGTCTTGTCTTCTCTTGATCATCAATTCAGACGAACATATAGATAAGAAAGCTTGATTGTCTTAAATTTCTGAAGTATCCATATAGTACTTTAAACTAATTAATAGCTGATTTGTCGTGATTAGGAAAAAATGGATTTTCTGTATGACAAAAAAAGCCCGGCGGCTAAGGCACGGGCTAAAAATTGAGTCTTTGATAATTAAACTACCGTGTCGCGGCGCAGGATGCCAAGCACGAAGGAAATAATGGCTAAAACCAATAATATATAAATAAGGTTTCCGGCTGCATAAGCGAAAGTTCCGATCGCCCAGGATATGACCAGTATAACGGCGATGATGTACAGTAATGATCTCATAATAATTATTTTTAGTGGTGATTAATATTTAAACTGTTTATTACAATTTATATACCAACACATCTTCTCGTTTTATTTCTGTGTATTTTATCCGCCATTAATAAAAAACTGTCCGAATAAGAAAACATAAGATGACAAAACTGTATAAATAAGATAATCCTGCTTCTCAATAAACTGTAGCGTGCACTTTTTTTATGTCGACTATCTCCATTTATACTGGCCCTTAAAGTACGCTGCAAGCAGTTAGAGCAGGTATTATTAGAATAAGCACCGACGTTTAGTTTAGTCAAAAATGTAAAACTCACCGATTATAAGTGAACAGCTTATCATTTTTCTGTACGATATTTACTTATTTAGAAATAGATAAATTAGTGATCTGCCATGAGTTGGAATACCAGCGCAATTTCTATTTGTATCTGACTGATCAATGCCTTCACTAAGCTATTTTCGTCCTCTCCCTGCTTTTCAAATTTGCGGGCGAGACCAGCAAGGTAAGACAAGCCCGCTGAAGCAGCCGTACCATATAGCTTATGCCCGGTACTATTGAGACCTTTCCAGTCGTGGCTTCCAGCCTGCTTTTCCAAAGTAACCAGCGACTCTTCAAGTTCTACTCTGGTTAATGCAAGTAATTGAATTGTGAATTGGTCTATCGAAATAAGGTAGTCCTTCATTTTTTATGAATGATGTTTCGCCTCCGTAGCTTAAAGCCAAATCATTGGCTCGCGCTTGGCGAGTACCGTACTTTAAAAAGCACTTAATGAATGTTAAGGTTTAATTGTTCTTTCAGCCGGGTCATTTCCCATAGCAACCGGGTTTCGGGTACAAGATGCTCCATATTCGAGTTCCGGGCTATATTTACGATTTCCCCGTTTAGCGTTCCGATCTCCGTTCGCCTCCCTAAACGGATATCCTGTAAAGTAGAAATGAGTTGCCCGTCAGAAAAACGGCTGATCCGCAACAAATTTTCCAGGACTTCATCTTTAGCCAATATTATTCCTTTTTCTCTTGCTACCAGTAAACATTCTGTAATGATTCTATCTGCCAATTCAAGAGCTGCGGCATCCCTGTGGAAAATTCCGTTATCAACTTCGATCAGCGGACAAACAGAATTAAAAACGCTGTTAATGATCGCCTTTTTCCAGATCACCAGCTGGATATTTGTTTCGGCGACAAAACGAAACCATGAGGTGCTAAGCATGTCTATAACTTCCGTTAAAAATAGCCCACTTCCCTTTATCGTGCCAATGGGGCAATCCGTAATCGGTTTGAACCGCACCTCTCCGCTTTCCATGACCTGGCTGGTAACAAACAGCACGCAACGGTAGATTTCCGGGAAATTATGGTCAATAAATGGTTGTTCTACCCCCAGGCCATTCTGTAACAGGACAACCGGTGAATGGCCCGTTTTAGTTTTTAGTGTCTCTGCCAGATTTTCATTTCCGAATGATTTAGAGGTTAAAACGATGATGCCGTCCAATCCTTCAAAATTGCTCAGGGAACAGATATTAATCTCAGCTTCCAATATTTTGCCTTCCAACATAACGCTTATTTTCTCCAGACTTTGTGCCCCATTATCTACACTCCCACGGAGCAATGTTACCTGCTGCTGGTTCAATTGTAAAAAGACGGCCAGGGCTTTCCCGATCGCGCCCGCACCGATAATATAGATATGCTTTTCCATTGCCGTAAAATTCCATTAAATTTGCGCACCAGTACAGATACAGATTTTTAATAATTAAGCATAGCAGTTGATCCCGTGAAAGAATATCGCTACCAGCAGATCGCCGAAGTTTTTGAACAGCAAATCCTCACAGAAACCCTTCAAACGGGGAATAAGCTTCCTTCGTTACGTATGATCTGTACGGAAAATGAGGTAAGTCTAAGCACCGCGTTAAAAGCCTATTACACCCTGGAAAGCAAGTTTTTGATCGAATCCAGACCGAAATCGGGATATTTTGTATCCTATGCACCAAAACGTTTTCCGGGTATACCACAGATAAGCAAACCGGCTCAAAGTGTTAAATCGGAAGATATAGATGATCTTGTGAAAAAAGTTTATCATAAATACAACACTGATCATACCGCCCTCTCGCTGGCTATACCCGCACATGAATTGTTACCCATTGCGAAACTGAACAAAGAATTGATATTGGCTAGCCGTTCGCTCAGGGATTGCGGCAGTCATTACGAACAGGTGGAAGGTAATGAAAGACTGCGCCGCCAGATTGCCCGACGCTCATCCGCTATGGGAGCGCAACTCCGTATTCAGGACATTGTGATCACCGCCGGCTGCGTCGAAGCGATTTCTTATGCATTACGCGCTACCACCGTGCGCGGTGATCAACTGGCGGTCGAAAGCCCTGTATCGTTCGGAATGTTGCAGCTGGCGCAAGATCTCGGCTTGAATATTGTTGAATTACCTACTCATCCGCAAACAGGAATTGATATAGAAGCGCTAAAGCATGCTTTGGAAACCCAGCATATTAAAGCCTGTCTACTCATCAGCAATTTTAGTAACCCCCTGGGCAGTTGCATGCCGGATGAACACAAAAGAGAAGTTGTGCGTCTGATTGAAATGCACCAGGTACCATTAATCGAAAATGACGTCAATGGCGACGTTTATTTCGGCGCATTACGTCCGACCTGCTGTAAATCTTATGACCAAAGCGGCCTTGTGCTTTGGTGCGGTTCCGTTTCTAAAACATTGGCGCCCGGTTACCGGGTTGGCTGGATCGCAGCCGGAAAATTCACCGATAAAGTGATCAACATGAAGCGAACCCATGCCATTGCCGGAACTAGCATCACACAAGAAGTCACTGCCGGGTTCCTTGAAACGGGTCGCTATGAGCATCACCTGCGGAAACTCCGCCAAACGCTGCATACCAACTCATTGCAATTTGCGCGAACCATCGGCGATTATTTTCCCGAGGGCACCCTGGCCAGCCGGCCACAGGGAGGATCTGTACTATGGGTAGAGTTGCCCCAAAACCGCTCCAGTCTCAAGCTGTATGAAAAAGCTATCCAACAAAATATCATTATCGCCCCCGGAGGGATGTTTACGCTACAGAAACAATTTGATAACTGTTTGCGCTTAAACTACGGGCTTACCTGGACAGGCAAACTCGAAAATAATTTAAAGTTATTGGGAAGGTTAGCTATGACTATAAAGTAAACACACAAATTATTTCAGGGGAAACCAGGAAATCTTGATAATCATCCTTCAAAGTCAATGCTAATTTAATCATTCCTGTGTTACCTATAATAATATCAAATCTGTATCTGTTCCTTTTTATAAAATAGACCGTTCTTTGAACTCTAAGTTCTACAATAATGCAACAACAGAATATGATCACAGAAGAAGAGGTATTAAAATTCAGAGAAGAAACCAGGGGGCCAATAGAGAAAATCCATTTTAATAACGCAGGGTCATCCCTCAATCCTACTATTGTTGTCGATACCGTTGTTAATTATCTCCGTGAGGAAGCCATTATCGGCGGTTATGAAGCGTACTTCAAGTATAAACCCACGCTGGAGTACACGTATGATTTGATCGCGAAACTCATCAATTCGGAACGCGACGAAATTGAGATCCTTGAAAATGCCAGCACTGCCTGGGGCTCGCTTTCCATGGCATTAGATTCAATGAGGGCGATGAGATCATCACTTCTGAAATGGAATACATTACGAATCTGATTGCCTTTATTCACTTGAAAAAGACAAAGAGCATAAAGTTGCAGGTAATACCCAACGATGAGCAGGGTAATTTCCAGTTGCAGGCCTTGGAAAATGCGATTACCTCCAATACAAGACTGATTGCTATCACTCACATTCCTTCTACAGCCGGAGCGGCATTGCCAATTGTTGAAATAGGTAAGATAGCACGGAAATACGGCGTGTTATATATGGTTGATGCTTGCCAGACTGTGGGTCAGTTGCCGATTGACGTTAAGGAAATTGGCTGTGATATCTTGTCTGCGACCGGTCGTAAATATCTTAGGGCACCCCGGGGAACCGGTTTTTTGTTCGTCAAGAAAAACATTCAGGATCAACTGGACCTACTATTAGTCGACGGGCACACCGCTGAATTGACCAGCGAGGATAATTATCAGATTAGACCCGATGGCAGAAGGTTTGAACTGTTCGAAAAAAGCCGCGCTTTAATCCTCGGGTTAAGAAAAGCAATTGAATACGCGTTGGCTATAGCTATTGACCGGATCTGGCAGCGAATACAGTTGTTAGCGGGCGAATTAAGAACCCAGCTAAAAGAGATTAAGGGTATAAACATTCACGATAGCGGGACACTCCAATATGGCATAGTAACCTTTTCCGTTAATGGTTTAACGAGTCAGGTAATCAAAGCAAAACTTTCGGAAAGAAACATCAATGTTTCCGTAGGTTTGGCTAAATCAACATTGATTTATATGAATAAAAACGAACTTTATGACGTAATAAGGCCATCGGTTCATTATTATAATACTATTGAAGAAATCAACGTATTCTGCAAAGAATTGACTGCTATTACAGAAGGAAAATGATAACAAGAACCTGGCATGGCAAAACAAGCCTTGAAAATGCTGACAATTACCTGCAATTCTTACTGACCGCCGGCACTAAAGAATATCTGCAGACTAAAGGAAACCTATCCATTAAAGTATGGCAACAAAAAGCAAAAGATTGCTGCCATTTCTGGACAGTTACCGAATGGACCGACGTTGATGCTATTAAAGCATTTGCGGGTGTAGATTACGAAAAGGCGGTATATTATCCTGAAGACGAAGGCATTTTATTGGAATTTGAAGAAAAGGTAAATCATTACGAAACATTTTCGGCGTCATGAAAAAAAAGCTTACCGTAGAGAATTGGAAAAGACGCGAACACTTTAATTTTTTCAATCAATTTGAAGAACCATTTTACAGTGTTTGTGTGCGCTTGGACTGCACAATCGCTTATCAATTTTCAAAGTCAAACGGAATTTCCTTTTTTCTGCACTATTTGCACAAGTGCCTGGCCGCCGCCAATGCAATTGTGCCATTTAAATATCGTATCGAGGATGATGAGGTGTTTATATATGACCTGATTAATGCCGGAGCGACAGTAGGCCGCGAAAATGGAACGTTTGGCTTCGGTTATTTTTACTATCATAACAGCCTTGAAGATTTTGTTACCGCTGCAAGTGAAGAAATTAAACGCGTAAAAGGCACAACTGAATTAGCGCGTTCTCCAAAGAATGATCTCATCCGCTGCTCGGCTTTGCCGTGGATAGATTTCACATCCATATCCTATGCGCGAAGTTTTTCTGTAAAAGATAGTTGCCCCAAAATATCGTTTAGAAAGGTAACTGAGCTCAATGGCAAAAAAACGATGCCGGTTTCAGTCCATGTTCATCACGCTTTAGTGGACGGTATCCATGTGGGACAATTCATTGATTGTTTCCAGGAACTAATGAACGAACGATATAGTTAGTACCCCGATTTTTAAGCCTGCAGTGTGAATCTTACTTTATCCTTTGACGTTGCGCCGTTCTTATTGTAAAATTTAATAGCAGGGGCATTGAAATCAGGCGTATGCCACTGAACATTCACACACTCTTTTTCAATGGCCAGTTGCCTGAGTTTTTCAAGGATTACTGAGCCGATGCCAAGGCCACGAAATGACGAACGAATGTACAGGCAATCCATGTAAATAAAGTAAGCTGCATCCCAGGTGGAATAATCAAAAGTAAAACTACAGAAACCGTTTACCACCTCGTCAACTTCAATCACCCAGCAATGGAGTTGGCTGCCCGTTTCAAAAAGCTCCGTTTTCAGCCGCCCCTTTTTCCCCTCGCTTATGAAATCGGCTTTTTCGTAAGCCGTATGCTCGCCTATCAATAACATTAATTCATCCAGGTCGTTTTCTTTTATTTCGCGAATTAGGTAATTACTCATTAGTTGGTCAATTCTTCGTGAAGGTTATCTACAAAATCGGTGATATATTTTTTGCCGGCATCTTCGTGCCTGATCGCTGCAAAATGCGTTCTGGTCAGACCTTTTGAACCGATTCTAATTAATCGAAGGTCAGGCGAAGAAATAAACGGCTTCAACGCCCAGGTGGGTAATGTCATGATCCCCATACCTGATTTAACCATCTCAAGCGCTACTTCTGTAAGCGGGATAGCAATAATTTGTTGAGGCCGAATCTTAAGCGCTTTGAGAAAATGTTGGTACACAGTAACAGTTTCCAGAGGATAAGAATGAATAATGAGTGTTTGCGTTGCAAAGTCCTCTGCTTTGAGATATTTTTTCTGCGCCAAAGCGCTTTCCTTATTTACAATGGCGATGACCTCGTCCTTGAAAAGCTTGATATATTTTATGCTCTTATCGCCACCCGGATCAGATGTAATACCCACATCCAGTTCATTCTGGAGTAATTTTTCCAATGGTTTGTGGGTAGCTTCAATCACAATTTTGACTTCGAGCTTTGGATATAGGACCTTCATCTTTGTCATAAAAGAAGGCAGCCAGTGATAACTGGTGTAACACTCTGTACTTAACCGGATGGTGCCGGCATGACCTCCCCGCATATCGTTCACTTTCTCCATTGCGGCATTTAATTCGGCGAGAACAATAACTGCTGTATCGTAAAGTATTTTCCCCTCCTCAGTTAATAGCCATTGGTTTTTTGTCCGATAAAATATTTTAACACCAATCCGCTCCTCAATATCTTTCAATTGATGGCTGACAGCAGACTGCGTAATAAACAGCTTGTCGAGCGATTTAGTAATGCTCTTCTCTTCAGCAATTGTCTTAATTAAATTAAGGTGCCTTATTTCCATAACTCAAAATTAACTAATAATAAGCAGCCTTCAACATGAATATTCGGCATAAGCACTTGCGGTATAATTCATTAGCGTTTCCGTTTCACGGTAGATAATTTAGCAAAAAATATAAACAACATGGAAGCAGCAATTCAACATTATCAGAACAAGTTAACATTTGAAATGGATCCATCGGATCTTTTCGATGCACTGGAAGCAAAACAAAATGTGGTAGTTATAGACGCCCGCAAAGAATTCGCATTTGTAAAGGAGCGTATCCCCGGCGCAATCAGCCTGCCCCACCGCGCTATGTCCGCCGAATCAACTGCTCAGTTCGATAAAGAAGCAATTTATGTCACCTATTGCGACGGTATCGGTTGTAATGCCTCAACAAGGGGAGCATTAAATATGGCCCGGTTAGGCTTCAACGTCCGCGAATTGATCGGCGGCATTGAATGGTGGAAATTTGATGGTTACGCGACGGAAGGTACCAACCAAACAGCTGGTCTTCAGATTGAATGCGCCTGTTAAGAAGAAGTGAGCAAATTGGAGCGTAGTCATTAAACTGATTTAAGTGAAACGGCTATTAGGCATTTAATACTTAGTAAACCTTAAAATCACCGTGATTACCTCCAATTTGAATTTAGGTGGAATCAAAAACTCATCGATGCTCTCCCATCGATTAAAATATACACCAAAAATAGATGTGTTATCAAGTCAGGCGATGATAAATGCTCGATAAGCGTGACTAAAGACTTCTTTATTTGATCATCGTTTAGCTCCGAATCCCCGTTAAAATATTTACCTGCACTTTTAATTAGTATTTTCCTCTCTTTTGGTATGCTTTCCTGAGTTAAAGTTTCCAGAATAAGGTCAAGAGACTCGTAAGCCCTTTCACCTGATGTTGCAGCCACAATAAAAGCCGTAGGTTTACCGCTCAGAACTTCAATGATTATGAAAAAACAGGGTAGATACACATGGATTATAAATGACCATAACAGTTCAAGCCGTGACGTATCTTAATAATGCTGTTTTCAACGAAACCGTTCATAATTAAAAAAAACAAGAATTACAATTTAAAGGATAGTTCTGAAATGGTCGGATTGTTGTTCATCAAGCTCCTTAGACAGTACCATATGTATCAGTGGAAAAGCTTTGCCTTGATCATCAGTTTCCGAACGGCTGGCAACCTGAAAACCAAAATGCTCATAAAAACCTCGGGCTTTCGAGTTTTGCTCGTTCGCATCTACCTTTGAGATCCTCTTTACATTAATAGCATAAAGTATTAATGCCTTCCCTGCCCCGGTGTCAATCACAGCCGGATCCAAAAATAGCATATCTAAATTATCGCCTGTAACGCCCGCGACCCCCACTATTTGACCAGCAAAATTTCGTGTACAAAAGAGGTCTGACTTTTGAAATATCTGTTGCTCTATGATCGTCGTTTTAAAAAAATGAATTTTTCATCTGATAAAAAATGATGGGCGGCCCTTACAGAATCCTCCCAAATGGTTAATAGCTGTCTGAACTCATTGGCATTGGGCGTAGTTACGGTATAATTCGTTGATGGGGATGACATAAAAAAACGGCATCGTTTTATGATCTTTTATTTAATTATTAAAGATTCGATATAAAATTGGCTTACCTATAAAACTATTATTAAAGTGCAATTTTCGGGAATTATTAAACATTAAAATCGATACACTTTTTATATAGTTTACCGTAACAGTTCAATCCACATTTATCTTCATCTGTTATGGTAAAATGATTACCAACTGTATAGTACTTCTTGACCAGGCTATAGCGAATTTTGCGACATCAACATTTCATCATGCCTAATATTGGGGAAAAGTACAAATGGTTTGATCCTATTTATATAACCAAAGAGCATTGGCATTATACCTGATTTGAGTAATACTTAATCAAAGTTTTACTTTCCTAATTGTAAATCTACTAACATTTAATACAGAAAAATTTATAATCATGAAGCAAAATAAATCAAAAACAATCGCTTACGTAACCGATATTCATTTAGGCCAGCATTTACAGATGGACAATGAACTCGGTGATGGAAAAATGAGTTATAACAGCAACCCTGATGAACATAAAGAAAACTTCATCCTGATTCTTGATGACATTAAGAGGCGCGGGATAAAGGAAATTATTTTTGGAGGTGACATCGGAACAAAAGATGCAAATCCATGGTTTTTTGATAAGATCAAAGAATACCACTTTAAGTTATTTATGGTGCTGGGCAATCATGATACATTTTCTACGGCCATTCAGTATTATAATAATGGTTTTACTGATGGCAGAAATGAAATGAGGTACTCTTTTGAAGGAGATCATTTTAAGTGTATCGTTTTGGATTCATCACTGAATATAGTAAGTAACGCCCAGCTTATTTGGTTACAACAGCAATTGAATACATTAAAAAAAGTTTTACTATTCATCCACCATCCTATTTTGGAAATTAATACACCTTTGGATAGAATAGGAGCCGCTTTAAAAGAAAGGGACGAGTTGAAGAAGATATTAATTGATTCAAAATTTGACATTATTATTTTTTGTGGGCATTATCATATGACAGATAAAGCAACCGAAAAAAACATAAAACAAATTACAAGTGTCGCCGCATCCTATCAAATTTTGAAGGAATCAACAAAAATTGAAACAGATCAAAGCACATTTGGATATATGTTGATTCAAATTGACGATGATTCGATACAATCCAACACAATTTTATTAAGCTCATTTGAAGGAAATGTCGATTAAAACATATCTGGTTAGGTATTAAGTCTGGCCTAGGCAAGTCAAACTTAACTTCACGAATTATATAGCTAACACAAAAATACCATTGCATCGGAGGTGAAAATTATAACAGGACCAATAAGGCCTATTAAAGAAAATCCGAGGTATATAATCTTAGTTTGATTGGATAACGAATACGGGATAGTATATCCTTAACTTTCCTTCCTAAAAATGTATTGGGCTATACCGGCAGCGACAATAGCGACTTCTCCAAATAATCTGAATGTTTGGTTCAACCCGATATTTACGATCAGGCTAAAAACTAAACTGCCCATTCCGTAACCCATGAAAAGAAAAAAGGCGAACAAACCTGTTGCTGCTCCCTTTTTCGGAGAAAGAGTTGTAATAATTGCTGCATATAAAGGTTGAGTCAAATCAAACCCCAAAGATAAAGTTGCAATAAAAGCACAGGAAGCAACAAGCGGATAATTCATACTCAACAATATTGCAGATACTCCCCCAACCAAAATCCCTATTGGAATAATTTTATTGCGACCGAACTTGTCGGCGAGCTTCCCAAGAATAGGGCCCAGAAATAACCCCGGTATTCCGTACCCTAGTAGCGCAATGCCTATTTGCCGCTCATCAAGATGGTAATTTTTATAGAAATAATAACCCGTCCACGCGAAAACCCCACTGTGAAACGTGCCATTGAACAGCACAAACAGGTAAGTTCTCCAGCCCCTTGGCAAACAAAAAATTTCTTTAAGTGAGCTGCACATAACACGGAAACTGTCAGCATGTCTCTCCCCTTTTCGCCTGAAATTTTTACCATAAACAATTAACACTATTAAGATGCAAATACTTATAATTGAAACAACCCAAAACATCATCTGCCAGCCTAATTGGGCGGTCATCAACGCCCCAGCACTGGAGCCAAACGCCATACCCCCAGCCATACAGCCGAAAAAAATCCCTAAAGCATACCCTCTCTTTTCATATGGAAAACTATCACCGATCCAACCGATAGTTGTTGGAGCCACACCACCCGCACCAAAACCGGTCAATAACCTAAGTATGATCATCTGCGTAATGGAATGGCAGAAGCCGGTGCATGCAGTCAATACAATAAAACAAGTCAATGAAAAAATGATGATCGGAAACCGGCCATATTTGTCGGATAGAGGTGCATAAATAAGTGTAACAAAACCATATCCCAATAAGTATGCGGGTTCAATAAAACTTACGTGACGGACTGACACATGGAAAAGCATAGCCAGTCCTGGTAAAATCGGCGCGACCATAAATCCCTGAAAAAAGATAATGAACGTCGCTAATGATAAAATTACCACAAAGAACATTGAAGGTGCTATAATAGTACTAACCGATTGGGGGTTGACAGCTACTTGTTGATCAGATTTCATTCGAATATTTTTACTATGATGAGATAAAGAACAGCTTTCCATATGCACAATTTATCATTCAATAATGATGAAATCGCTCTCTTTTTACCGATATAAAAGCGCATGATGAAAACTGCTGATAGTTGTTTAGGGGTGAATATGGTTGTTGGGTATTACTGACTGCCACCAATGCATTACTAAACTTTTGGACATGCCTGTCGTATCACTTTATGGATAGGTAGCCGAGCATGGTTACAAAGTCTCTTTTACACTTAGTTTGTGGCGTTCAAGTCTATTCAATTTTTTCATGCTTAGTTAAGCTGCTTGGTCAAGCAAACTGACTGTAATGGAAGTTCGTACAGTTCAGCATTTCCTTCTTGTTTGGTAAAACCTTCTGATTCAAAGAAACTAATGAAGGGATTTTCCAAATATTCGTTTATCCAGACGACTTCGTGTCCTTTACAAACAGATAAGCATTTATCGAATAATGATTGTGTTATTGCTGGATCAGCATATTCTTTAACTACACCAAAATCAGCAATCCTGATCACGCGTTTTTGGAAAATAGTTTTTGGCCTTGCTCCTTTAGATGTAATTCGGGCGAAACCCACTGCCTTGTCATTTTTGTAGACCACTAACCACTGATTCGACATACTGTTAACTTCCACCATCAACGCCTTTTCATTAAAGATTTGAGAAAGATAACTTTCAACCCTTTCCATTGGAAGTAAGGCTGAAAATTTTTCCCTTACAATTGTTTGGGTTAAATGTAACAATACACCTATGCCTTGTTCTGTGGCGATAGTAAATTTGGTTGTGATATCTGTATCCATCTCGACGTTTTATTACGCCAAAATTAAGCGTTATGAAACTATCGGTACAGATACAGAATTTTTAAAAACAACCAGTACAGTTAGTATGAGATCGCTTCGCCAACGAGTTCAAGTGCTTTAATTTTTAATGAAGAATATTTATCCGCAAATACAATCCTGAAATTATTGGCAAACATGGTTGAAAAAGAGAATGTGTAGCCAGGCGTAAATTTTATTCCTATTTGATCACACTGATTATAAAAATGATCCATGTCCACACGATCAGGTAATTTTACCCATATATTATATCCGCCTAATGGTGGTACAACGATTGTGCCTTTAGGAAAATGCGCGGATAAAAGGTTTATGGTAAGATAAGCATTTTTTGCAAGTTGCATTTTGAAAGCACGAATATGTCGATCATAACTATTGGTATTTAATAGGCGATTAACCGTTTCCTGATAAATTGGTGAAACGGTACTGCCCATTGAAAATTTAATTTGCTCTGCCCGTTTTAGAAATCTACCGGTCGATAGCCAACCCAGACGAATACCAGGAGCAAGTGTTTTTGCATAGGATGCGTAGGTAATTACCAGGCTACTCTCATCATAGCTTCTTAATGTTGACGGACGTTTCCCACTAAAGTTTAAATCACCATAAATGTCATTTTCAATAACCGCGATATCGTGTTGTTGAATTACTTTAACCAATTCCTTTTTAATTTCATCGGAAAGCAATATACCTGTGGGATTGTGAAAATTAGGCGTAATAACAACGGCTTTTATTTTGCTTTTCAGGCAGGCTTTTTTTAAAAAGTCAACATCAAAACCATTCATTAAGTCAACCGGCACTTCAATTACTTTTAAGTTAAGAACTCTGATCACTTCCAAAATAGAAAAAATGCAAGGGCTTTCCACCGCAACCACATCCCCTGTATCACATACTGCAGAGAGCGCAATATGAAGTGCTTGCAGCGCCCCGTCAGTAATTAACAGTTCCTGTGGATTGATCCGGGTCTGGTATCCGGCAGCATGCTTTATAATATTATTTTTCAATTCTTCAGATCCGTTTGTGGGATAATACCTTAACAAGCCGACCCCTTTTTTCCTGATAATATTTTGCATAGTTCTCAATAATAACTTTTGAGATATGATTAAGTCTCCAGGCGTGGCTACATTAAATTCCACTAACCTTTTTTTACCTGTGGAAGAAGTTATCAGTTCAACATTTTTTTCAAAAATTGCATCCCTGACTACTGGACTATGTTGTAAAATAATTTCTTCTTTTTGATTAGAAAGCGCTGCTACATAATAGCCGGATTTAGGAATACTGATTACCAAACCAAGTATGATTAAATGCTCGTAACCATTTTGAATAGTACTGATGATGGTATTGTATTAAGTTTTTAACTCCCGTACTGAAGGAAGTTTATGACCTGGCTTATAAATTCCTTCTCGAATGTTCTTCTCGAAATCAGAGGTAAATATCTCAAATTTATATGTTCTCATATATTATATATCTAAAAATAAGACATGACTTTTCAACCTTTCTCTTGATCGGGAATGCAAATATCCATAAGCTCTATTTTATATTCAACTAACCTTTTCCGTTCTAACGAGCCAAATGCCAACCCCTAAATTAAATATACAGAGTACAGTTACCAGGCCTAATACAAGTTTGAAAGCAATCAGGTATTCAATAATTGCCGGGGAGTGGCCCAAAACTATAAAGAATAATGTCCCAAGGATCGCGATGCCGGAGGTCGATCCCAGTTGAAGAACAGCTGACGCCAGACCTGACGCAAGTCCAACGTTTTTTTGATCAACATAAGATAACGATATTCTTATAATAGACGGGTTCGAGACTCCTTGCCCTCCTGCTGTAAACAGTCCTATCCGGAATAATATACCTACGTCAGCTCTGCTGGAAAGGCTGATAATGATCAGGCTAAAGCCTATGATATAAGTTGCCATTCCAAAAGCCAACATTTGCTTACCCTGGTTTTTGACCAGCAAGTTAATTACAATAGGGAAAATGAAATAACCGATGCCGTAGGGGATTATTGACCAACCCGTTTGCAATACAGATAAATTTAAGCCTTTTCCAGATAAATTGGAAATGCAAAGAAAAGTATAGAGCAGAAGTAGTACAGGTAACCGGTAAGCAATATCAAACTATATTTCCGGTTGGTAAAAAGGTTGAAATCTACTAATGGAAGTCTTCCCTTACTTCGTAATCTGTTTTCGTACAATTGAAACCATTTAAAAAAAAGTATTCCTAATATAAAAGCCAAAAAGACCGGCCATCTCCAGCCGAACGAAGGCCCTTCGATCATTGGTACGACCAACAGAAACAATGTTATAGATAGCAGTAAAATACCAAAACCATCGACGACATCGCGATCTTCAATTTTGCGAGAACTCTTATCATCAGGCGGCAGCAAATACATTGCAGGCAATAGCGCAAGCAGCCCAATTGGTAAGTTAACCAAAAAGATTGTCCGCCATCCTAAATTGAATATGTTCCAATGAATGAGCATTGCACCTCCCAGCTGTCCTACTATGGCACCTAATCCATATATCATGCCATAAAGGCCCATTACCGCACCTTGCCGATCCAAAGCAAAAATCATCCTGATTAGTGCAATCACCTGGGGACCGAGTATTGCGGCAGCTACACCTTGTATGATCCGGGCAACTATAATTGTATCACCGCCAGTGGCAAAGGCGCATCCGACTGAGGATATCGTGAATAAAAGCAATCCGGATATAAAAATCTTTTTCCGCCCGTAAATATCTCCTAAACGCCCTCCGGTAATAACGAAAATCGCATATGGCGCAGCGTAACCGGCTATGACCATTTGCGCTTGTGCTACTGAGAGGTGCAGCGATTGTTTTATCGATGGGATACCAACATTAACGATAAAAAAATCAAGCGGAGGTAGTAAGCCTCCAATAAGCAGGATGATCAGAATTGCGGTATATTTTTTTTCTTTCATTGCCATAATCTTGGTTAGTTATAAGGTGGTTGGTTTGTCGCCCTTTATATCACCTTTTATTCGTTTGAATTAAAAGTTTGTTGTTACTGGCGGGATTTGCCAGAGCCGAAAATGATAAAGCTGAGCATCGAAAGTATCCAAACGCCGATTCCGCCATAAAGCAATACTAAACCAAATCCATAGGTGAGCGCTGAATGAACGATAACTCCTGACGTATCCAGCGATGATAATTCAGGGAGTATCTCTCTTAAAGTAGCAAAATTTCCGGAAGCTATTTTTTCGGCTAAAGAATGTAATTGTGATGGGTTTACGGATTTTGGCAAAGCACCCTTCAGGTAAGCAAGTATCCCTTCCACCAGAATGAATCCCATCAGGGCTATGTTGATTGCCAGGGTAATCAACCGGGCACTCATATCAATCCCTGAGGCCATGCCAGCCCTGTTTCCCGTTACCGAACCGGTTGCAGTATTGGTTGTAGGTGTATTGGTCAAGCCGAGACCAGTACCTGCCAATAGTGATCCGGGTAACATGGTCAGCCAACTGGCGTGTTCAGCACTACTTCCAAATTTCATCAAAACAAAGCCCAAACCGATGGTAAACAGCCCCAAAGGGATAACAATACGTGGCTGATAGCGCATAGAAAGTCGCTCCGCCAGTGGTGGGATAACCAGGGTGGGAAGCGTATAAGCCAATAATGACAAACCTGCAGTTATAATACCGTAACCAAGTCCACTTTGGAAATAGATCGGCAGGTAAATAATAAATGGCCAAAAGCTAAAATTCATGCCGACAGATCCCATAATAGCTCCCGAAAAGTTACTTATTTTAAATACCGAAAAGTCAAACATTGGATGTTGATGGCTTCTTTCGACCAAAAGAAAAATGAAGAAACTCATTGTCGCTGCGCTGATTACACTGATAGCTGTGGCGCTGGTGAAACCCAATTGCGGGCCCTGCGTGATGAAATACGTTAAGCCGAAAACCGAGAGTGAAAGCGTGATAATACCAAAAATATCTAATTTTTTTGCCTGCGGGTCACTGGATTCCTGAATCCCGCTGAATCCAAGTAATAAAGTAATGATTGTTAAAGGAACGAAGGTAAGAAACACCCACTGCCAGTTTGATAGGGCGACAATTATACCTCCGATTATCGGTCCGAAACCAAGACCAATCCCAACGGTAACGCCCCAGATGGCAAACGCCCTGCTACGTTTCTGCCCTTCCTGAAACTGATGGGAAAGAATAGCTATTGCGCATATAAACATTGCGCCGCCTGCCATACCTTGCAAAAACCGACCTGCGATGAGTATTTTTGTGCTTGGAGCCAAACCACAAAGTAAAGAAGTGATGCCAAACAGGGACAGGTTTATAAGGAAAATACGTTTCCGTCCGTACCTGTCAGCCAACGTTCCGGTAGCCATCAATACCGTGGTACAGGCTATGGTATAAGCATTCATGATCCATTGTATGTCTTTAAAATTACCGTGCAGCACTTTTTCTATCGTCGGCAATATGACCGGCACGCTTGATATTTCAAGTCCAAACATTAACGAAGCCATGCACACGGCAATCAGCGCGATATTGTCATTTGTTATTTTATTCTCAAACTTCATTTCAGATTATCATTTTAAACAAAAATATACTGAATTTTTCTAATTAATCGGTACATTTCAATGATAAACAAGTAACTTTGTCGGATGTCGAATGGCAATTTTTATGAATCTTTTGAAGTATTGTACAGGAAGGTGACTGAGTGCCCGATCAAGAATCTTCAAGCCGCCTGTTTTCAAATGATTTATGTTATTTCAGGAAACGGGCACCTTGTTATCAACGGAAATAGATTGCCTTACCGCCCGGCCAACCTGATGTTGTTAAATTCAAATGACGATCATAGTTTCGATATCCCTTCACCGGCTGAGTTCCTGCTTATCCGTTTTAATCGGGAATATTTGAAAGAGAACAGGTGGAAAACCGCAGATCACCTGGAAAGCCTTTTATATTATTCCACACATCTTTCAGGTTGTGTTATCAATAACAAAGCGGATAGCCTTCTTGTTAAGTCGATTGTCGATTCTATACGTTTGGAAATAGCCAATCTGAATGATTACGATGAGGATTTGCTTTCAAATTTTGTTAATGCGTTGATCGTTATAGCAGCAAGAAATATCCTCAGGCTCAAACCTCAAAATGTTCAGCTAAACGCTGACCAGCGACTGTTTGATATCATCAATTATGTTCAAACAAATATTTATTTCCCTGAAAAAATAAGGGCTGCGACCATCAGCGAGGCTTTTTCGATATCGGAAACATACCTTGGAAGCTATTTTAAAAAACAGGGTGGTGAGACTATCCGACATTTTATTTCTAACTATAAGTTGAGATTGATAGAACATCGGCTTCGGTTCAGCAGTATGCGGATTAATGAAATAGTGAGCGAGTTTGGCTTTTCGGATGAAAGTCATTTAAATAAGTTTTTCAAAAAGCATAAAAAAATGAGTTTGTCAGCCTTTAAAAAGCAAATTAAACTTCAGGGAAATTTTGAAAAGAATCCGGCTCAACAATTTGATCAGGCAGTAAATGTATGATACTCGCTTAATAGAAGCACAAAAAGAGGGTTGATAAAATCTACCTACCAAATCATTGCGCTGGCCGCATTCATATGGATTATTCATTCAAATGGAATTGATAAAACACGTTGTTGGTCATCATGCGTGGAAAATAAGTCGGCAAATCCTTAATTCCTACCGGCGTAAAGCCATTGCGCTCATAAAACCGGTGGGCAGCTTTTAGCTGGTGGGTGGTACCTAAATATATATCCGTTATATCCTTTTCGCTGCAATACAGCATTAAAGTGTTGAGCAATTGTTGTGCAATGCCCAGTTCCTTACCCCGGTATTCCTTTTTTACAAACATTTTACGGACACAACCTATGTGATGTCCGCAATTGATCAGTCCAATTGTTCCAACCAGATTACCGCCTGTAAAAGCGCCCCAGAAATTCCCGCCGCCCAGGTGGTAATATGTCTCCACATCCTGCAGATCAGATAGCTGATTTAAAGTAATGGGTAATCCAAATTCATTTTTTTGGATGGTTAAGATCAGGTCTGTTACCAGGCTGCAATATTCGTTGTAAATGGATTTAATGATGATGCTTTCCTGAAACATAATTAAAACATTGGATCGTCAGAAATTATTACAGACTTATAGCGGATTTTACATTATAAATTCACCCTGTCTCCGTGCGCTTTTGGCTCTGAAATAACGAGGAATTGCAGATCTTGTAAACCATTATTGAATATGTAGTGTTTGGTCCCCCTGGCCAGGTGTATGGATTGGCCGGGTTCAACAAATTGCTCTTCACCATCTACAATAAATTTAGCGCTTCCTGAAAGTATGTAAAACACTTGCTGTGCCTGATGATGATAATGTAGTTGTTCATTTGTACCTGGTGGCATGGTTTCCTCGATCACGCTAAGGCTATCAGATTTTAACAGATGCCAGCCATCACAATTCTCTCCCCATTTATAATGCTCAGCATTCTCGGTTGATGTTATCATTTCAGTTTTATCTTTATGTATGCCCATAGTAATAGTTGCCGGGCTGGATTTAAAATTTATTTGACAAATTTCTTTAATTGTGACGTGAGAAGACAGATACAAAATTTAAATATTTAACCATAACAGACTGTGCGTACTATATTTGATGTCAGCATTATTGTTATCATTTTGATGTAATCACTCATGATTCAAAACATATAGATTTATTACCACAAACTGTTACGGTAATAAATTCAGAAATTGTACCTGCTCTGTTATTCGTTATTTTCTGATTTTTGCTGATTAGCAAATTGTTATGTCAGATCATCCTACAAATTACAGATGGTGGGCACTCGTCCTCGTATCTTCAGGTGTTTTTTTATCAGTAATCGATATCTTCATTGTTAATGTGGCCATTCCGTCAATTAAGGCAGGAATTCATGGAAGCGATGGCGACAGTCAACTGTTTATTGCATTGTATTTGATAGGTTATGCCTCTTTCCTGATCACCGGTGGGCGAATGGGTGACCACTTCGGAAGAAAAAAAGTATTCATCATTGCGATGTTACTGTTTACTACAGCATCTGTTTTTTGTGGAATCTCACAAAACCCGCTTCAATTGATCACCGCCCGGTTTATCCAGGGTATTGGTGCTGCGTTTATGGTTCCGCAGGGTATTGCTTTGATTCAAATCCTCTTCCCGGAACACACCGTACGAGTTAAAGCATTAGGTATTTATGGAAGCATAGCTGGTACGGCCTCGGTTATCGGAATGTTTTTAGGAGGGCTGCTGCCTGACGTGGCTTTCATAGTTCCCGGATGGCGACTGATCTTCCTGATCAATCTTCCTGTAGGCGTTCTTGCCGTGGCATTGTCCGCAAAGTTTTTAAAGGAGAGTGAATTGATCAGATCTGTCAAATTTGATTATTCCGGTATTTTCATTTTGACGGTTTCGCTGATAACGCTGACCTACCCACTTATCCGCGGCAGGGAACTGGGATGGCCATTGTGGAGCATTTTGCTGATTTTGGGTGCTTTTTTGATGATGTGGTTATTCATTAAGGACCAAAAAAGAAAATTGGCATCCGGCAATGAACCTCTGATCAATGTAGCACTATTTAGCTACAGGGATTTCAATATTGGCCTGTTGGCTGTTTTCTTCTACTACATGGTACAAGAATCTTACTTTTTCGTAAACACAGTATTATTACAAACCGGAATGGGGATAGGAAGCTCCAGAACCGGTATTTTCTTTGCCTGCCAGGGTATCGGTTATGTGGTTGCTTCGTTGTTATCAATTCACCTTGTGGGTATTTTCGGTAAGAAGGTTCTGCAGGTAGGAATTGTGATCATGATTATCGCGCTTGTATTTCACATCCTCGTATTAGAAAACAGGCCTGTTAATCAATTAATATTAATGGCTGTTTTATTTTGCTACGGCTTAGGTTGCGGCTCGGTATTGCCCTCTTTGCTTACGATTACCTTAAGAAATATTCCCACCCATTTTGCCGGGGCTGCATCAGGCACTTATTCCACCGTACAACAAACAGCGATTGCCATTGGCGTTGGTGTGGTTGTAGGCTTGTTTTTTAACGAAATATCAGGTGACAAAAGCTTATTAAATTACCTGCATGCCTATCGAATTGCTACGGGCTGCAATATTATTTTCCTTGTGGTGGTTGCCTTTTTCCTTTGGTTAATGCCGAAGGCGAAAACCAGTTGATCATTAATTATTCAAATAACTCAAACTAAATTTATATGATTCATCCTACCGCAAAAATTCATCCATCAGTAATTATCGATGGTGATGTTGAAATTGGGGCGGGCACTTATGTCGCTCCGGGAGCAATAATCTCAGCTGTCGGCGGAAAAATCACCATTGGCGCCAAGGCGGTGATATTAGAAAATGCGATCATCCGCAGTTCAAAAGACTTCGATTGTATTATTGGCAACCATACCTTAATAGGGCCCAAAGCCAGTGTAACGGGCGCAATAATTGAAAATGCGTGCTTTATAGCTACAGGCGCAACAATCTTTCATGGGTCACATTTACAAGCGGGAACAGTATTAGCCGTTAATGGTATTATCCACATTGGTACCTATTGCCCGGCAAACACCTTTATACCAATAAACCATATTGGTTTCGGCAACCCCGTTAAGATTTACGCCCCAACAGAAATACAGGAGTTCCATGCGGATTTAAAGAAGATTGGCTTTGCAAAATATGTCTATGGTATTGACACGACAGGGCTTTCCAACACAGAGGTATATACGCAACTAACGGAAAAATATTTAAGTTTCCTTGGATAAACCAATTCAATGATTAGCATCGGGCACCCATTCAAAGCCCGTTGCTTTTTGATTTACACGTCCCAATCCCGGCCAGGGTAAATGATAAGCCAGTGCACGCAAATTACTTTTTGCCAATTCATTAAATATTCTTCGTCTTGTTGTCACAGCTTGCTCAAAATCGGTATCAAAGGAGAATCCCCATTCCGGATGAGCAAACAAAAGAACATCGGAATGGGCGATATCAGCGATGTGTAACAGTTGTTCATCGCCGGAAAATATATTTAGCACCATATGCCCAGGCGTGTGTCCGGGCGCGGCTATTAACCGGATACAATTAAATAATACATTCCCCGGTTCAACAAGCCGGAGGCGATGCTTAACAAGATTCAATATGTGTTTTATTCCATTAACCATTCCTGTAATTGAAGTTAAATCGTCTTTCATTGGACTTTTTGTGAAATCATGTACGTCTGCGGTCCAGAAATCAAATTCGGTTCTTGAGATATAAATCTGTGCATTAGGAAAAGTGAGATTGCCGTTGCGATCCGTTAATCCTCCGATATGGTCACGGTGAGCGTGGGTAATTATGATATCGGTAATATTCTCCGATTCAAATCCCGCTGCGGCTAATGCCCGCAATAATTTACCGCCGGTAAAGTCAATATATCCCAGGCCGCTGTCAATCATTATCAATTCTTTACCCTTTCTAATGAGTAAGATATGTAGACTCAGATCAACAAAATCCGTGGGTCTGAAATTATCGATTAGTAATTGCTTAACTATTCTCAGATCAGTAAATGGCGCGAATATTGGGTGCGCAGGTTGCATGATTTGGTGTCCGTCACTAACAATAGTTAATTCCAGATCACCAAGTTGGAAACGTTTAAATGGATGTTCGATATTGGGATTCATGTATAATGTAATGTGAATATTCTTCCGATTTTTGTCGGTTAATTATCTCAGTTTAACAGTTTAACAGCTGCGGCCAATCTTGCCAGCAGCCAAACGATTTACTTAAATGGAAAAGACTATTTTTATTTAGGCAGGGCTTTTTCTATGGTCAATTCAGTCAGGTAAGCAGACAAAACGGGATCAAATAAACTTTGGGAAATTTTAACTACGTGACCACTAACCTGAATACCGGCTGGTTTATTATCTATCTCGCTTACCTCCACGAAAAGCTGGCTGGGCCTGCCCAGATTTTCACCCTGATTGATTTGGAATTGTGCATTTGCCTTCTGAAAACCGTGCTTTACCAGATAGGCTCCTGCCGGACCGGCAAGGCTGCCTGTGGCGATATCCTCAACCTGCCCCAAATTATCAAAGCTTCTGATACGGCTGGAAGGTATTTCAAGAATTCCTGTAAAATGAGCACCTAAAGCACTGACTTTCTCACCAAGATCAGTAATCCTTATTTTAGCGTCAAAGCCATTTTTTTGCAATGGAATGATCAGGTATGGCAAGCCCGTTGATACGACTGCTGGTTTTAAACCGGGAAACAGATCCTCTTCAGTCAGGCTTACACTCTCCAAAAGCCAGGCGGTTTCTTCTTTATCTAATATTTTTCCAAATTCGGCAGCACCCTGGTTCATTGACACATGATAGGATTGTGCGTGCCTGACAACAGTTACAGTTACAGTTACACTTCTTTCATTTAAAATGAATAGCCACTCGGAATGCTTCTGACCTATTCGTAATAGATCATGTAGTGTGGCTGCCGCACCAAGAATTGGGTGACCGGCGAAGTCCAGTTCTTCTTCACATGTAAAAATATTGGCGCGGACGCTGTTGTGATCCACTTTTTGAAGAAAAATACTTTCAAACTGCCGCATCTCTTGTGTTAATTTAAGCATTGTTGCATTACTGAGACCATCTGCCTCAGTAAATACAGTCAGGCCGTTCCCACTTAAAGGAACATCGGTGAATACGTCAACATGGTAATATGGAATTGCTTTCATGGTCGTTTTTATTTTTTATAAATCAATTGAACCCTGCAATTGCTGAAATTTCAATTTGGGCCTGACGTGGCAGCTCCTTAACAGCGATACAAACCCTCGCCGGAAACTTCTTGTCAAAATATGTCCGATAGACCTGGTTCAGTTCTGCATAATTGTCCATGCTGGTCAGGTAAATGGTGACATTAACCAGGTCTTTATAATGTAGCCGACTTTTGCGCAGAACACTACCAAGGTTGTCCATCACCTGTTTGGCCTGCGCTATAAAACCGCCTTTTACCAGTTCTCCGGTTTGGTCTATACCTACCTGACCAGAGATATAAAGCGCATCGCCCGATATGTACGCGTCGGGAAACGGCAAACTGTTCTTTATAGGTACAGAAGCCACGCTGCTGTTTCTCTGCTGCTGTATTTCTGTACCCTTCCGGTCAATCTGAACCCAGTATTCGATAATCTTTCCATTAGATACTTTATAGACCGCGCTTCCGATCTCCGTGACCGGTAACCCGCTTGCTTTAAATTCATCCACATCTCCCGTCTGGTTCCCGGTTTGCTTCCAGCGGGCATAGACCTTGTCACCACCGGCGATAAACTCAGTGATCTCAAACTGGTAATGGCCATAAGCCTGGATGAACTCTTCAACATGCTGTGTGTAATTTTCGAGTGTTCTGGTAACAATCTCCGGATTTTCGGCGTTAAGCTGGTGTGCCTTTACTGAATCCGCCATAAATTCCGAAGCTCTTTCCGGCGATTTTCCGGAACGGACGGTTTCAAGGAATTCCCTGACGGTGTTTTCTGCTGATCTGGTTGTTTTCATAGTTGTATTTTGTGCGTTACTGATTAGCGCTATTGCCGATAAAAGCAGGAAAGTAAGGATGAAATTTTTCATGACGTGAGTTTGAAATTAACCTTACAAAACTGAATAAATACTCAAATACATAACAGATACAGTTTTGAAATATTTAACGGTAACAGACTAAGACTTAGTATCAGGTTATGATTTGCTGGCAGAGACGAATAAAAAACCTTAATTTTGTAACAGTTACTCCAAAACCGAAATGGCCCGACCAAGGATATATGATGAAGACGCGGTGATCGACAAAGCACTTTGGGTGTTTTGGAAAAAGGGTTTTTCCGATACCTCATCGCGTGATCTAATCGCAGCTACTGGCCTCAGTAATGGCAGCTTGTTCAACTCCTTTGGAGACAAAGCCAAGTTATATCTGGCGTGCCTTCAAAAGTACAATGCGATTTACGTGGCCGCCTTAGAACGCATGCTCATTTCCGAACTGCCTTTTAAAGAAAAAATAAAAAAGGTATTTGAGGGAACTGCAAAAACGGTACCTGCGACAGATAAATATGAAGGCTGTTTCTTTTTTAATAGTTCGGTAGATAGCGGTATCCAGAATGATGCTATTGGTAATCTAAGTGCCTCCATTCAGCTACGGCTGGAAAAAGCATTTCGCACTGCCGCCGATCAGGCCAGGCAAAACAAAGAATTGCCAATCGAATCCGACAGCGTTCAGATAGCCCAATACCTCATGATGATCACGACGGGCCTTCGTGCGCTGGTCAAAGGCAACACACCTATTGCCGAGGTTAAACGTGTAATCCATTCAGCTTTAAAATTCTTACCATTTTAAAATAGAAAAATAATTTTGGAGCAATCACTCCAATAATTACATTTGCATAGTTTTGGAGCATTTACTCTAAAATATATCTAATAATCATGAAAAAAAAATTTATCTTATTAGTTTGCGCATTTCTTGGCTTTCGCAACGGTGCAACTGCAGCCAGGTCTGTTACCGGGATTTACAACCTGAAGTTCAAAACCGTTAAAGTGGACGGTTTGACGATTTTTTACCGGGAAGCCGGGGATCCAGATAAGCCAACGATCCTGTTACTACATGGATTCCCCTCAACTTCATACATGTATGATGCGTTGATGAGCGACCTTGCCGCCACTTATCATTTGATTGCGCCAGACTATCCGGGTTTCGGGAATAGCAGCCAGCCTGAACCCCGAGCCTTTACCTATAGCTTTGATCACCTCGCCGTTGTTATGGGAGATTTTATTGAAACAATAGGTCTGAAAAAATTCAGTCTCTACATGCAGGACTATGGCGGACCTGTCGGCTTCCGGGTAGCTTCCGCTCACCCGGGTAAAAAAAGCGCATTTATTATTCAGAACGCCAACGCCTACACAGCAGGATTGGGCGACGGATTCAGTAACATTATGACAACGCAGCAGGCAGGCGATCAAAAAGGTGTAGCGGATATACTGGGTCAAATCATTCACTGGACGGCATTAAAGTGCAGTATACGCAAGGCGCCGCAAACTTGGAGAATATCCCACCCGAAGCTTACTTAACGGATTTTTATTATGTGCAGCGTGCCGGTAATGTTGACATCAGTCAGTGTTATTTTATGATTACCACAACAATTTGCCTCAATACCCGAACTGGCAGTGTTATTTAAGAACCCATCAGCCCCCGGCATTGATCGTTTGGGGTAAGAACGACCCTATTTTCACCTTTCCCGGCGCGAACGCATATTTGCAGGACCTACCAAATGCAGAAATCCATTTGTTAAACGGCGGACATTTTGCATTGGTGGAATACCACCGCGAAATTGCTGCCTACATCAATACTTTTCTCCAAAAAAACGGCATTAAATAAACATAACCCAGCAGAATTATGATCTCATCACAAAAAACTTTTAACGGTACATATCCGTTTAAACCGAATTTTTCTACAGCACCCGGTTTTAAAATGCATTATGTCGACGAAGGCACAGGACCAGTAGTGCTTTGTCTGCATGGCGAGCCCACATGGGGCTATTTATTTCGGCACCTGATCAATCAACTTTCGGATGCATACCGGATCATTGTACCGGATCATATGGTTTTGGCAAAAGCGAAACGCCAACTGACAGAACCCACTGGCTCCAGGACCATATCAATAACCTGGAAAAATTCGTCGTTGATCTGAATCTGAAGGATATTACGCTTGTCATTAACGATTTTGGAGGGGCTGTAGGCATGGGCTTCACAGCCAGGCATCCTAATCGCGTGGCACGCATCATCAGCGTAAACGGCCCGACACCTTTTGGTCAACCGGAATTGGGTAGCCTTTTTGAAGCGAATCTTAAAGTATCTCCGTGGTTTCAATGGATTCTTCAGGCAGAAGAAAACGGTAAGCTGGAAACAGTATTAAACGAGCTGCATTACAACATCCTCAGCACCTTAAAATTAAATGGCTTCGAGCGAAACGAGTTGATAACTGATAATTGGATAGATGCCTACCGGACACCTTTTGCCAGCGCAGAAGAGTGCCTTGGTGCTTTAGGATGGGCAAAAGGCCTGGCAGCGGGAAAACATCAGTTCGAAGAACCAACAGCGGAGGTTAAAGCTCACGTCAGCAAACTTCCCGCGATGGCTATTTGGGGCAAAGCGGATAAAACGCTGCAATCCCGGTATTTTCTTCCGCTGTTCAAAGCCGTATTTCCAGAAGGATTAGTGTATGAATTGGAAAAAGCTGGTCATTACAGCCTGGAAGATGCGCCAGAAGTAACATGCTTATTAATCCGGCAGTTCCTGGAACTCACGAGGTAAGTACGTCATATGATGAATCACAGCTGTTACGCTCGAATAGTTATAAACTGTATAGCTTTTGTGAATTGGATTTTCATGATTTTGGTAACCTGATAAGGAAACAATGCCAGGCGCCTCGAAATGGGTCACCTTTTATCGGACCAAAGGAAATACCTTTTTAAATGAATTAAGAAAGCATTTAAGTATAGATAAATATGAACAACATCACTTTTCAAACCATTGATTGGGAACAAATAGAAACAACAGAGCACAAAGGGAAAACCGGAACAGCATTTTGGAAGACACTTCAATGTAGCGGTCTTCGAATCCGAACGGTATCGTATACATCGGGTTATCTCGCGGATCACTGGTGTCAGAAAGGTCATATCGTCCATTGTTTGGAGGGCACTTTCGTGAGCGAATTCGAAAATGGCAAACAGTTTTCATTAGAAAGAGGAATAACCTATGTGGTATCCGATAATTTGAGTTCACACCGGTCTACCTCAAAAAATGGCGTTAAATTACTGATCGTAGATGGAGATTTTCTCAAATAATTCGCCAACGGATAAATTAAAATCCAATCTGTTACGCTCAAATAGTTATAAACTGTATATCTTCTTTCAACCGGATTATAATCAAGTTTGTTGCCTGAATTTAAAAACAGTGTTATGCCTAAAATCCCGGTTTTAGATTATCTTATTCATCAGTTGGCGGGAACGCTCACGCCAGATATGGAAACAAACATGCAGTATCCAACAACTATTTCCCGTACTTTATCAATTGGGATTACCGCCGTAGATTACGGAACTGCTACCGTTGAAATCGCCGCTGATGCGCTGATCCACGGCAACCAACAGGGTACCGTTCACGGCGGTTTGATTTGCGAGCTTGCGGACGCTGCTATCGGAACAGCCCATTCTACGCTGATGCAGGAAGGGCAATCCTTTACTACGATAGAATTGAAAATTAACTTTTACAGGCCTGTGTGGAAATCAAAGTTAAGAGCTATTGCCCGTCCCTTGCAAAGTGGTAAAACAATCACCCACTACAGCTGCGAAGTCAAGAACGAAGAAGATAAGATAGTCGCGATGGTGACCAGTACCGTGATGACTCTTCACCAGGAAAAGGCGGTTGGCCGTTAGTAATAAATCTTGCCTGTAATAAAACAGGCGCTTATCAATTCAATTATCAATTTATGAAAAATCAATATGATGTAGTATTTATTGGTTCAGGCCCCGGCGGTTATACAGGTGCCATCCGTTCTGCACAATTGGGCTATAAAGTGGCCCTTGTAGAAAAATATAGTACTCTCGGCGGCACCTGTACTAATGTGGGATGCATCCCGGCTAAAGCATTGCTCGACAGTACTGAGCATTATCACCAGGCAAAGGAACAATTTATAACACATGGCATTAATTTGAACGGTGAACTCAGCCTGGATTTCACCCAGTTTATTAAACGTAAAAGCGGGGTAGTAAGCCAGAATACTGCAGGCCTGATTTACCTGATGAAAAAAAACAAAATTGACGTTTATCAGGGCTTGGGCAGTTTTATTGATAAAACTCATTTGAAAGTCAATTCCATTGATAAGGAAACATTACTTAACGCAAAATACTTCGTGATTGCTACAGGCTCAAAGCCGTCCTCCATTCCGGGAGTTGACATCGACAAGAAAAGGATCATTACTTCAACCGAAGGTTTATCCTTGCCCTCACAGCCTAAATCAATGATCATAATTGGCGGCGGTGTTATCGGTGTTGAGTTGGCATCGGTTTATGCACGGATAGAAACGGAAGTCACCATTATCGAATATACGGATTCGCTGATCCCGACCATGGACCGCGAGTTAGGTAAAGCGCTTTACAAATCACTCGCAAAACTTAACATCAAGATATTACTAAGCAGTAAAGTACAATCTGCCGTAAATACAGGTGAGCAAGTTTCAGTTAGCTATTTGGATAAAGATGGAAATGTACTTGAAATTACTGCCGATTATTGTTTAGTAGCAGTAGGCAGAAGAGCATATACTGATGGCTTAAACTTGCAGGCAGCCGGGGTTGAAACAGCAAAAAATGGAAAAGTGATGGTGAACAAACAGTTACAAACCAGTATCCCGAATATTTATGCCATTGGTGATGTAATTGACGGGCCGATGCTTGCCCACAAGGCAGAAGATGAAGGGACTTTTGTAGCGGAAGTTATCAACGGCCAAAAACCGCATATTAATTATAACCTGATCCCAGGGGTGGTTTATACATGGCCGGAAGTTGCTGCAGTTGGTGCTACAGAAGAGCAGTTAAAAGCGCAGGGTATTGAATACCGAACAGGTAAATTCCCTTATTCAGCCAGCGCACGTGCAAGAGCTTCAATGGATACCGATGGCTTTGTAAAAGTAATGGTGTCGCCAAAATATGGTGAGGTGCTGGGCGTACACATTATTGGCCCGCGTGCCGCTGATATAATCGCACAATCTGTTGTGGGAATGGAATACGAAGTAACGGCAGAAGATATGTTCCGGATCAGTTACGCCCACCCTACTTATTCAGAGGCGTTGAAGGATGCTTACCTGATGGCTTCAGGTCAGGGGGCAATCAATATATAGACAAGGAATGAAAGAAAACAGAAAGTCAGCCTTCCTAAATTAGCGGCCTTTCTGTTTTAACACAATCCTGAGCGCATCTTATTGCAAAATGCTATCATCAGTGACATCGCTGATGATAATAACGCTTTGCTTCATCAGCCGCAATAACGGTTAACTAAATGAAATAAAAATATGGGCACCTGGATTTTGATTATGGTTACCGGCATGATGGCCGGAATGGTAAATAGTCTTGCTGGCGGCGGTTCATTTTTGACTTTCCCTGTATTAGTTTACGCAGGTTTACCGCCAATTGCGGCCAATGCATCAAGTACAGTTGCATTACTGCCTGGAGCTTTGGTTGGCGCTTATGGATATAAAGAGTACAGAAAGCCATTTTCAGGTGTATCGTGGATGATGATGATGATTTTAACACTTATTGGCGGCTGGATAGGTGCTGTACTGCTTTTAGTTTCATCAACTTCCGCCTTTGATATACTTGCTCCGTGGCTACTTTTAATCAGTTCATTAACATTCGCATTTGGGAGGCAGGCCGGTAACCTGCTCCGCAAAACAATAACAATCGGGCCGGGGCCGGTACTCTCAGGGCAGTTTTTTTTAGGGATTTACGCCGGTTATTTCGGCGGCGCTGTAGGTATTATGATGATGGCCTTATGGCAAATCTTCGGCCTGACAGACCTTAAAGTCATTAATGCCAACAAAACCTATTTTGTCTTTATTTCAAATATTGTAGCCGTTGCACTTTTTGTTATTGCGCAAAAGGTTGTATGGCCACAAACCTTGGTGATGATGGTAACTACAATGATTGGGAGTTATTTAGGGACGCGCTATGCAAAGAAAGTGGACCCGGTTAAATTAAGATTAGCTATCGTTTTTTTCAATTTCATCATTACTGCCGTTTTTTTTTACCGAACTTATTATTGAACATAATGATAAGCGATACATAGCTGGTTATGCAGCATAACTCTCAGAAAATGCGCTCAATAATTTTCCTAATTTAACCAAGGCTTTTTCTATTTTATTTTCCCATAGGTTGCAATAACTGATACGGATATAATGCTGGTAACCCCCTTTTGGAGGAAAAAATTTCGCCGGGTGCGTATGACACTTCCGATTGAAAGGCTTTTTCCTGAAATCCTGCGGCATTAATATGCTCTGGTAGCTCCACCCAGATCACTAATCCGCCGACAGGTCTTGTGAGTTTTGTTCCTTTTGGGAAGTGCTGCTCGATCAGATTAGTTGTACGAATCAGGTTTTTATGGAGTTCAAGTCTGAATTTTTGTAAATGCCTTTCATAGGTGCCAGAACTGAGTAATTGAAACACAACCCGCTGATCAAAATTGGAGGTTGATCCATTGTGCATTGATTTAATCCTGCCCACCTCATAGGTAAAGCGCCCGGCTGCGGCCCAGCCAATGCGAAACCCGGGAACCAGCGTTTTGGTAAAAGAACTGCAATACATTACCCAGCCGTCTATATCATAGGCCTTGATGGTATCCGGACGGCTACCTTCAAAAAATAGTTCGCCGTAAAGATCATCTTCTACTATCGGGATTTGATTAGAATTGGCAAACGTTGCCAATGACTTTTTTCCCTCAGTACTAATACTTGCACCGTCGGGATTATTAAAATTACTAACCAATACACAGGCTTTGATGGCCAATTTTTGACAGATTTCTTTAACATCATCCACCGAGATGCCGGTTTCAGGATGCGACGGTATGGTCGCAATTTTCAGGTCCAGCGATTCCAAAACCTGCATAATACCATAATAACAAGGGTCTTGTACCAGCACTATGTCGCCTGGTTTGGTTACAGCCTTTAAGCAGCATAAGATAGCTTCTGTTGCACCATTGGTAATGATCAATTCATCGGCATGGGTTGAACCTTTCCAATGGAACGATCTTTTTGCGATCTCCTGGCGTAATCCCCAATTTCCCATGTGGCTTTCCAATTTCAGATAATCGCCACTAATATCTCTCGATGTCTGCTGAATCGCACGCTTGATGCTATTGAAAGGGAGTAGCCTGTCATCAGGCAAGGCATTGGCAAAAGTCACAAAGTCTCTGCTCGTACCATTAACGCGTAACTTTTTCAGCAACTGATCAATATGCACGCTCCTTTCTGACAACGAAGCCGGCAAAGTCCTTGGTAAAGGAAGCTTTTTGCAAATCTTATGATTAACAAAATAGCCGGATTTTTCCCTTTGAAATAACCAGGCCCTTATCCATTAAATAATTGAAGGCCTGCAACACCGTGCCAATGCTTAAACCGTTTTCTTTATGTAAAACCCTTACGGATGGCAGTTTATCTTCAGCCTTATAAATTCCGCTGGCGATCACGGATCCGATCTTGTTTGCAAAGGTGATATAAGCAGGCTCTTTCATGGTATAAAGACAATCTGTTATAGTTAGTTAATCGAAATAAAAATCTGTTTTTTTTCGAACAAAAAAATCCTTATTCCAACAACTGCCTATAGAAAGTTCATGAAATAGACATCAAAACAAAGATAACGTTAATCAAATCTAATTAAAATAGAAATCTGCACGCCAAAATCAGGAATACCTCACGAACGTCTGACGCCGTTTTACAAATACTTTTTTGATAGCCGTTTTTATTCCTTTTCGCCCGTCGGGAGCCACACTACCGTCTGTTCTGATTCATGAGCTTTTCCTATAATATCAGCGTACAGGTCAGGCCGCCTTGCCTTTATATATCTGTATCCACCAGCTTGATTAAGTTTTTCCGGTGTAATGGTTGTAGTCACGAAACTGTCGTCAAATGTGCGGCACTCTGCAAGTATATCTCCAAAAGGATCGATAATCATAGAACATCCATTTTTTAATTGATCGTGATCCATACCAATTGGATTGGAGAAAACCACATAAATACCATTATCATAAGCCCTTGCTGGCAGCCATTTCATTAGCCAGGACCTCCCTTTCATTCCGTCGAATTCTAAACGTAAAGAAGTTGGATCAGCCTCCCGGTTTTCCCAAAGCTTGGGGTCAACAAAACCGGCACCTGGTCTTGGAGACGGTGTACACATTGTAGCATGTGGCATAAAAATAATATCTGCGCCTAACAGCTTTGTTGCCCTTACATTTTCTATAATGTTGTTATCATAGCAAATTAAAATCCCACATTTCCAACCAAGCAATTCAAAGACGCAATAACTGTTCCCTGCCGTTAAATGTGGGTTTATGAAAGGATGTAATTTCCTGAATTTTGCTACCAATCCATTTTTACCTACACACACATAAGATTTAAATAAATTATTATTAGCATCCTTCTCAAAGAGGCCCGCCAAAATGACGATGTTATTTCTTTGTGCTATTTCAATTAATTTAATAATGCTTTCCCCAGTTGGAATAGGTTCAGCCAGTTCAAGCATTTGCTCTTTTGGCAAATGCATTGCAAAAGTGTAACCAGTAATGGAGCATTCATGAAAAGCAATTATGTTTGAGCCTTCGGCGGACGCTTTTTGAGAAAGCTTCTCGATAATTGAAAGATTATAAGCTTTGTCCGCATTTTTATGCTCAAATTGAGCAGTTGAGATTTTAATTTTGTCCATAATTACATTGTTTATTAGACAAAAATACTTTGTAACTATTTTGATAAATTGTACAAACCCGACATCAGTTTTTGTGCTGATTTAAATTCCATGAAATTGATTGCTAACCTGCTGGTGTCGTTCAAATACTGAGTTGGGGTTATCCCGGTATACTTCCTAAACTCTTTGATTAAATGTGATTGGTCAGAATAGCCAGCTTCGTAGCATAACGCAGTTATATTGCAGTCCCCTGATTTATTTTTTAACAGTTTTAAAAAGCTATGAAGTTTCACGATGTTTCCAAATTTTTTGGGGGTTATCCCTATGCTTTCACCAAAGGCTCTTTCAATATGCCTTTCGGTGTAACCTACGTGGTTCACCAGCTGTTTAACTGTGATTGACCCTTTGTATTTAACAATAAAATTTAGTGAGGGTAGGATTAAACTTTGATTTGATAGTGAGTGTTTAGGTACCAATTCAAGAAAGAATTCGTTGACAACATTTATTTTGGCTTCTATATTGATGTTGTAAGATAATTTCTCCTGAAGTATAAAAGATTGCAAACCAAAAATATCCTCCGTCCTTATAATTTTGTCGTTTACATAATTAGCGGATATTCCTAATAGTCCGTTCAAGCCTGAAGGTTGAAAAACAACTATCAATAAAGATGTTTCATTCATCAATTGCAAATCTTTAAATTCACTTAGTTGCCCGTAAATGAATGAGTTTGGCAAACAGTTTAAACTATTGTCTTTTTTCACTTCGACAATAACACTGTTTTTAAAACAAACAACCAAACCGGTGTTACCATCAGAAAATAAGCGAAGTTTTTTAATGGTTTGCCCTTTACTTTCTAAAAAAAGATAGTGTTTTATATAGGGCAACAATTTTTTCGAAGGCAATATTTGCATAGTCTTTTTTTTTAACTGCAACTAGTCGTAAAATATAAGTATGTTATCAGGGAGTATGTCAACTCTTTTATAAAGAGTCTACTTTCCTTCAAATTTTATAGCATGCAATAGAGGTGCTTTCAATGTAGGGCATCACTCACGGGCAACAGTCAGGATCTTGCGTACATGGCTTTCATCAGTTAGGCCGAACTCGGCTGCAATCTGTTTTAAATTTTGATTGCCGCTTTTAAGTCGCTGTTTAATTAGCGATTTACGATAGCTATTTATATAGGCTCTTAAGGTGATCCCGGTATTCCTTTTGAAGTATGGACCAACGTAATCAGCTGTAGTGTTGAATTGGGCTGCAATGACCGGTGAACGAAGTTTTTCGGGTGTGTAGATGTGTTTATGCAGATAACAGAAAACTGCTTGCATGTCGCGGCTGCGGTTTATCGTGATTTTAAGTTCAGGCATGTTCCGCTGAAGCAAAATAGCAAGCGCCAGAATTTGGAACCAAATGAGCTGTTCATTCAAAAAAAGATCATCCTTTAAACTAAAAATCACCCCGATGATCTGTTCTGCGATTATCTGGTCGGCAGCGTGCAGGCAAAAGACTGAAAAATGTGTTTCCCTGCTTTTAATAAGGTATTCCAATTGTTGCATCCCATAAGATGATCCGGATTGATGAATCTGAACATCAGTAAATTTGATATAAACGAATTTGGTCAGGTTTTCTATCTCAAAGTAATGTTCCTCATCGGGGCCGATCAGGAAGATGTTACCGGTTTTGTAAGGGACTTTATTTTCGTTAATGATATGTATTCCGCTACCCTGCTTTATAAAAATTAGCTCGTAATGGTTATGTCGATGCGGGAGATGTGGCCAAACAATTTCTTCAAATTCAGATATGACCAAAGGCTGAAATTGTTTATAGCGTTGCATATAGCAAATTTACCGAATCATATCGGAATTTTACTCAAGTATCGACCAATCAATAGCCAACTTTGTATCAAAAACAAGATTTATGCAAAAAACAGCTTTAGTGGTTGGAGCAAATGGTGTAATTGCTTCTAACCTGATCAATCATTTATTAGAATTGGGTGACTGGGAGGTAATTGGTCTCTCACGCCGAGGCGGAAATGACGATGGAAAATTAAAATATATCAACGTAGATCTGCTCGATAAAGAGCAATGTACAGCTAAACTTAGCAGCCTGATCATGGTTACGCACATATTTTACGCCGCTTTCCAAGACATGCCCACATGGGCGGAATTGGTGCCGCCAAATCTGGCGATGCTGGTAAATGTAGTGGATACAGTAGAACCTATTGCTCCCTGCCTGCAACATATCAGCTTAATGCAGGGCTATAAGGTTTATGGTGCGCATCTGGGCCCTTTTAAAACGCCTGCCAAAGAAAGTGATGGCGGCCATATGCCTCCCGAATTCAATATTGACCAGCAAGAGTTCTTAGCGCAACGGCAACAAGGCAAACAATGGAGCTGGTCAGCCATACGGCCTTCGGTAGTTGCAGGAACGGCTTTAGGCAACCCTATGAATTTGGTTTTGGTGATCGCTGTTTATGCGGCTATTTCTAAGGCATTAGGTATTCCGCTACGCTTCCCTGGTAAGCTGGGCGCTTATGATAAGTTGATGGAAATGACTGATGCAGGCCTGCTGGCGAAAGCTACCGTTTGGGCGGCTACACAACCGCAGTGTGCCAACCAATCGTTCAATATTACCAACGGTGACTTATTTCGCTGGAATGATCTTTGGCCCAAAATAGCGGGTTATTTTGCAATGGAGGTAGCTCCTCCGCTTCAGATGTCATTGCAAATAGTGATGGCTGATAAGGAAGCTTTATGGACAAGAATGCGGAACAAATATGGATTGACCGGCAGTTATCAGGAAGTGTCTTCCTGGCCTTTTGGAGATGCTGTTTTTTCTTGGGATTATGATTTCTTTGGCGATGGCAGCAAAGCCCGGCGTTTAGGATTTCATGAATTTATCGATACTGAATCTATGTTCTACAGTTTGTTTGATGAATTAAAAGCGAAGAAAATTATACCTGAATAAAACACCCACGGTTCAATAAATTGTTGTAGGTAGTATAAACACCTCAGCAGGCACCGTTTTTAAAATGCAACGGATATGTTGATTTGATGAGCCGCTCGAATGGTGCCGTGTATAATAAAATCGTTTTTTTCGTATCGGGAAGAATTAGCTTCCCAATACGAAGAAATACTCAATCTCTGCGGTGGTTCAGGTATTATTTTGAAATAGGTTCAATAAAAAAAAATCAACTACTTATCTGTCAAATTCGCTGATAGTAGATCACCTTTTTATGCCCTCAAGAAATCGCGCCCAGGTTATTTTTCCAAATTTTGAATCAGGAACCAAATTGGCACCCGTACGGAACCGGAATTCACGAGGCTGAGTAGCATCAACCATGTGAAGCTGTTGTTGGCTACTAATAGCATTTAGATAATCAGCGGTCATATGTTCAAGTCCCATAATTTCCGGGCCACCTACAGTAGTTATCACCCTGCTTGCTTTTGCTGACAGTATCGCTAATAACATTTCGGCAAGTTCGGGTACCGCGATGGTTTGGAATTTCAGCCCCGAGTCTGGCCGGTTTCAATAGCCGATTCCGGCATAGAAGGGTGCTGCGCGGTTGCAGGTAACTGCGCAATGGTAATCCCGCCATGCGGATTGATCTGAGAGGGACCCAATGAGCCGTCGCTGTCGAGTCTCCTGAAAGGATCACGCTGATGGCGCTCCTGCCCAAATCTTTCGCCATGGAATAGGAATAGAATAACATGTCCACCGCTTTATTGACGGTTTCGATCTGCGCGTCGAGCCCTTAAGACCACACGGCTTTTAGCAGTTGTGTAAACGAGGCATTTTAATAGGGTTTCTCGGCAATCACTTGCAAGAAGCGACTTTCTTTAGTATCAATGTTTAAAATATGATCGCAGGTATTTTACTTTAACACCCAATAGGTATCAACTTTTAAAATTATTACATCGGTTAAGGTAATTTAATTGTTTTATCCTAATCTAACTTCTTCTGAAGGTATTATTAAACACAGCATTTTCCAGCCATAACCTTAAGATTTCAAGCGAAGAAATGACTGGTTCGGGAACGGGTTAGTCCACTTGGGCTATTTGTTGGTTGGAGACGGGTCTATTAAACAATACTTTCGATAAACGCTAAAAAAAACACGATGAAAGCCTTCAAGCTTAAATTCAAAAGTGCTATGATTGTCGGGGTGTTGGTCCTGATAAACGCTATTGGTTTCGGGCAAACCAGCCGGGCACTAAAAGGAGATGACCAAATCCGCCCCTACTACGTCAATGTTCCTAAAGCGGCATTAGCCGATCTTCGTCAGCGCATATTGGCTACCAGATGGCCCGATAAAGAAACTGTAGCCGACCGTTCACAAGGCGTAAACCTGGTGCAAATTCAAAACCTGTTAAAATACTGGTGTACTGAATATGACTGGCGTAAAACAGAAGCTAAACTAAATGCCCCACCACTATTTGTAACAAATATTGGTGGTCTTGATATTCAATTTACATATGTCAAATCTAAAAACCCTGATGGGCTCTTCAGGTCACTTCGCCCAATGGGAGGAACCCCAATTATTTGCCAAAGAATTACGGGCAGCATTTAAATCACTGCGCTAAATAATGACTAGAGGGAGGTATGCTATTTTTCTAATTGCCCTCAGTACCGCATGGACTACTTTCCAAAACAAATTAAAAAATAAAGAAATGAAAACGTACAAAAACAATCTTAGTAAAACGGTCACAGGCGCTCTGTTGCTGTTCGCAACTACCGGTTTTGCCCAGAGCACACCGGCTACTGATGCCATCCGCCCCTTCCACGTCAACATTCCGGAAAAAAAGCTCGCTGACCTTAAACGTCGCATTTTAGCAACGGAGTGGCCCGAACGAGAAACTGTAAATGATCAAACACAAGGCGTACAACTCGCTACTATTCAAAAACTTGCGAATTATTGGGCGAGAGATTATGATTGGCGCAAAATTGAAGCAAAACTGAATTCCCTGCCGCAATTCATCACTAATATTGATGGGCTCGATATTCACTTCATACACGTTCGTTCTAAAAACAAAAATGCATTACCGCTTATCATAACACACGGCTGGCCAGGTTCCATTATCGAACAGTTGAAAATTATCGGCCCGCTTACTGACCCTGTTGCCTATGGTGGAAAGGCAGAAGATGCTTTTGACCTCGTTATTCCGTCATTGCCAGGCTATGGATTTTCGGGCAAACCAACCACTACCGGCTGGGACCCACAACACATCGCACGGGCATGGACTATATTGATGAAACGTCTCGGATATAAGCGCTTTGCTGCGCAAGGCGGCGACTGGGGTAATGCAGTCACTGAACAAATGGCGTTGCAAGCACCTCCCGAATTGATTGGTATTCACACCAATATGCCCGCATCAGTCCCGGCCGATGTCGCGAAAGCGCTTCAGTTCAACGAACCTGCGCCATCCAACCTTTCAGCCGATGAAAAGCATGCATATGATCAACTTGATTTTTTTTACAAACATGGCTTAGGTTATGCTAACGAAATGGCGAACAGACCGCAGACTTTATACGGTATTCAAGATTCACCAGTAGGCCTGGCCGCCTGGATGCTTGATCATGATGGTACAAGTCTGGCACTCATAACACGCGTTTTCAACGGTCAATCTGAAGGTCTGACACGGGACGACATCCTTGATAACATTACGCTTTATTGGTTAACAGGCACGGCCACTTCTTCCGCGCGTCTTTATTGGGAAAGCAAGCTTGCTTTCTTTGCTCCGAAGGGCATTACCATCCCGGTAGCTATAAGCGCGTTTCCAGATGAGCTTTACCAGGCCCCGCGAAGCTGGGTTGAAAAAGCTTATCCGAACCTGATTCATTATAATAAACTTGATAAAGGAGGACATTTTGCAGCCTGGGAACAGCCACAGCTATTTTCGGAAGAAATACGTGCATCATTTAAATCCCTGCGCTAAAGAAGGAAGAGCGGCAGACAATTTGTATAATTTCACGCCCGCCGCTCAACTTTTTTATTCAACCGTTGATGTATTATTTAACAGCGACCTGTGTCTGAAAGCGGACTAAACTTAAAGCAATGAAATCGACCAGTTAACCGCCTGTGACCTCTTATTACAAACGGCATCAGCAGATTTATGATTTTGGAGCGTTGATCTGATCAACAAAGAGTTTTTTTTATGTGAAGAAACAAAATTGTTGATAGCTTATCCAGACCAACTGACAGTAAATGCTTTTAAGGCACTTCGCAGAATAGAACCAGCACACCGATTAATGCTGATCGGTACGATCCGGGAATGGTGCGCTTATGGTCATAAAATGCAGTATGTATATCCTGTTTATGATAAGCTTTCCGGCGAAGCAACATGGTTAATAATCAGCGAACGATTGCAGCCGCGAAATGCTGTTCAGCAATTTCAATTTATAGGTACACTGTCGGACAGAACAAAAACAACTGCTAAGGGATGACTTCCTGGCCATGCTGAGTCACGAATTGATCGCGCCGCTTTCGACGATCAAGCTTTATGTACAGATGGTCATGAATTTGGTAAAAATTCAGACAATAAGCCTGCGGCGGAATTCTAGTCTAAAGCCGACAGGCAAGTTGCAGAAATGAGCGCTATTATCGGAAACATACTTGATATGTCCATGATATCTTCTGGCAAAATGAAATTGCAAGCCCAAGCTTTGATATGGGCATTCTGGTCAGAGAAATCATAACCGGTTACTTTCATCAGTTAAATACACACGTAATAAAAGTTGATCTGGCCGATGAGCAACTTATCAACGGGGACAGGAGCAAGATCAAACAGGTCATTCGCAATCTGCTGTCCGATGCGATCAAATATCCACCCGGAAAAAGCGCCGTAAAAACAGTCAGTAAAATAAGAGGGAATCTGCTGGAGGTTTCCGTCTGTGATAGCGGCTCGGGTATCAGCAATGCTCATCAGGAAAAGCTCAATCGGGTATATACAGCATATAACTAATAATCAATGCCCGCAATTTAACCGTATGTTGCACTACCAATCAAAGCATTTTCGGAACAACAATTAAGCCAAAGCCAGTTCGGCTTGAGGTTAGCCTTCGATTTCAGATAACAAACCAAAAAATCCAGTTGAAAGACGGGAAATTTCGCGAAATAGAGTATACTATCAGATTACTGTTTCATTTATTTTGAGCAAGCATCTTTATGGATGAAAATTCAAACAAATGTTTTATCTTTTGCTCAAGGCAATCTTAATGCCCAACAAAATAAAAGTGGCGCCAGATACTTTATTCAACCATAGGCTGATTCCCGGTTTGCTAATGATTTTTTCCGAAAACAGGGATGCACATAAAGTTAGTATGACGCACCAAATCAAATCAATCAGCATATAAATCAGGCCCAACGAGAAAAAGGGCAAGGGGTTGCCGGCATATTCGGGCGCAATAAACTGAGGAAAAAAGCCAGAAAGAACAACGCAACCTTTGGATTAAATACATTTGTTATTATACCGGACGTATACATCTTTAGCATAGTCTCGCTTTTGTGGTTTGCACTTCCAATCAATGCAATTTTGTTTTTAGAAATTAATTTACTTACGCCTAAATAAATTAAATAGGCAGCTCCGATATACTTAACAAATGAAAACGCGACTGCTGATTTGGCCAGAATAAGTGAAAGTCCTAAACCTGCCAGCGACAGATGTACCAATACGCCGGATAAAATCCCCAAAGTGGAATATATCCCAGCCTTTCTTCCTTGGGTTAAAGATCTATTTAAGATAAATAGCGTATCGATCCCTGGCGTAAGGGCGAAGACGATCACCGCGATAATAAATGTTTGAATATGTAAAATTCCCATGATTTTTAAAGATTATTTCTAAAATTATTCCAAATGAAAGAAAGAAACCGGTAATAACAAGCCCAAGCGTTCATTTAATGTCAATACCTCGCGAATCAAGAAACAGTTGACCTGGTTGTAACCGGAACTTCAATTTTATTGAATCAGTTTACCCCCTCCTGCATGTAGGTCCAGACTGCGGAAATATCTTTTTCCCTTAAATGTTCTTTAAAGCGGCCTTCCCTTCTGTCTTTTTCATAAATGGCATTGGTTATTTTACCAGTGATATTACTCTTTATATTATCGAGTGTTATCTTCAAGGTATATTTTTTACGGTTACCGCTATTATCGCTCCCTTTTATAGACTCGAATGCATCAGACGATGCTTTAGCAGTGATATCCTTGCATGAATAAGCCGATGTCAAAAAACTTGATGTTATCGCCGTGATTTTTGGTGTCAGGATTCTATGATAGCTTAAGTTGCTTTCGTTTTCGTATGCATTGATGATAAATAATGCAGACAATCCGCTGAGCGACATTAACGGCCGGATTCTGGTTCGCAATTTGCTTTAGATATTGATTGCTCCCTGGCCTGCTGCGATCAGATAAGCATCTTTTAAGGCTTCTGCATAGGTGGGATGCGCATAACTGATCCGGTACATATCCTCCGCCGTGACTTCGAATTCCATGGATACGACCGCCTGCGCAATTACATCAGCAACTCGCGGCCCTATAATATGTACCCCGAGAACTTCGCCGTATAAGGGGTCGATCAGAACCTTTACGAATCCATCGGTGTCCATTGAGGCTCTCGCTCTGGCACTGGCAGAATACGGAAATTTCCCTGATTGGTAAGAAACGCCTTCCGCTTTTAGCTCCTCTTCGGTTTTACCTATAGAGGCCACCTCAGGCTAGGTGTAAACTACGCCAGGAATCAGGTTGTATTTAATATGTGGCTTTTGACCGTTTATGACTTCTGCTACAAATGTACCTTCGTCCTCCGCTTTATGCGCAAGCATCACTCCATCAATCACGTCCCCTATGGCATAAATATTTGGCACTTTGGTTTGAAGCCATTCATTAACTTGAATTTTACCATTGTTTTTGACCAAAATGCCCACCGACTCCAAATTTAACTGGGCTGTAAAAGCTTTTCTGCCGACTGCCACAAGACAATAATCGGCCTCAATCTTTTGCATAATGCCTTCCTGATCAAGATAACTGACAGCAGCCTTATCGCCGAGATTTTCTGCAGATTGAACTTTATGACCCAGCAAGGTTTTAACCCCGAGCTTATTGAGCGACCTATACAAGGTTTTACCCAGTTCCCTGTCCATAGCCGGGATCAATGAATCCGAATACTCTATAATCGTAATTTGAGTGCCGATCCTTGCATATACCGACGCTAATTCGACGCCGATTACACCTCCGCCTATAATGACCATGGAACCGGGCCGGGCGGTTAGGGACAAGGCTTCCGTGGATGAAATGATACGTTTTTTATCTATCGGAACGCCCGGCACGGTCGATGGTTTAGAGCCGGTAGCAATGATCGTGTATTTCGCCTCAAGTAGTATTTCCTGTTCAGCAGTTTTTACTTGTATATGTGTTTCGTCCGTAAAGCTTCCCCAACCATGATAGACATCAATCTTATTCTTCTTCATCAGGTAGATTAGTCCAGCCGTGTTCTGAGCAACGACTTCAGTCTTGCGCTTCATAAATTGACCAAAATTTAATTTCAAAGGACCCGTTTCAATTCCCTGCGCCTCAAATTGCTTTTGAGCCTGTATAAAATTTTCCGAACTATCTAACAGCGCTTTGGCCGGAATGCAGCCTACATTGGTACATGAACCTCCGAGCGTGTTATATTTTTCAATTATGGCTACGCTATAACCCAATTGTGCGGCTCTGATCGCTGCTACATACCCTCCTGGTCCGGAACCTATCACGACGATATCATAGGATGTATTCATATTTTATTTCTATTTAGTAATGTATTCTATCTATCTCCTTTGAGGGTTAAAAAAACAAATAAAAACGCTGGCTTTAATAACCAATCTGGAAGTTTTAAAAGTCAAATTTATCTAGCAGAAAAGCAGGTGCCAATAAGAACAATGGCAAACCGGACATAATCCGCTTTGAAAGGGCCATGTTTTCCAGTGTAACAGAATCTATCTTGCGAACAAGTGCAGTCGAATTCCACCGAAGGATATAGTTGTGCACATTCTAATAGTGCGAGGAAAAATTCAACATCAGTGACACTCCTTAATTCAAATCAATAATCAGGACCCGCGACACGAATTAAATCGACGGCCGCCTTTTTGCCTTAATGTACGGAGATTGAAAAATGTTCACGGCTCAAAAGGGCATTTTCAGCCCCTGATTGTGTCCGTCTGGACCATTTTCATCTAACGCCCCCCTCACGATTAGAATAGTTTTGCGGGACAAAAAAAGAAAAAATGAAACCTACAATAATTTCTGTCCTGACTACATGTATTGTTATTGTTGCCTTTGTAATAATCGCGTTGATCTCAAGGGGTAAGATTCCCGCAAAGACCAGACCAGGAAAAGCTGGCGGAAAAGGCTTTGCCGTAGTTGAACTTTTTACTTCCGAGGGCTGTTCAAGTTGTCCACCTGCCGACCAGCTGATGGCAAAAATCCAAAGTGAGTCTCAGGAAAAACCAATTTATATTTTGGCTTACCATGTGGACTACTGGAACAGGCTGGGATGGACCGACGTTTTTAGCGATCACGAGTACTCAACCAGGCAGATACAATATGGAAAGTGGCTTAATATTACATCAATATATACCCCTCAGGTAATTGTAAACGGAAGTTTTGAGTTTGTCGGGTCTGATGAACCGGCGATTCGATCCGCAATACAAAGACAATTAGAAAAAGATCCAGCTTCTTATCTGAAGCTTGATGTACAGCAATCGGACAAAGAATTAAAAATAAGCTATCAGGCAGGCATTGAACTTAAGGGAAATACCCTTTCTCTGATACTGGTTGAAAAATTTGCCGAAAGCAAAGTAAAAAAGGGCGAAAACGCTGGTCGTACGCTGGCTCATGTTCAAATTGTTAGAAAGCTTCAGAAGGAATCCCTTTCCGGGTCAGAAAATGGGAAGGCAATTATGACGCTGCCTCCGGGATTAAATAATCAGAACTGCGAAATATTAGGGTTGATACAATCATATAAGAATGGTGAAGTACTGGCTGTTGCGAAGGCCGACCTTAAGACGTTGGGAGCAGACAGGAAAGACAGTTTGAGCGAACTTAATAATTAATGACGATCATGAGAGATTTCTTTAAGAAAAGAATAACCGGTTTCATTTTAGGGTTGGGCACTTTGTTTTCGTTGTCAGTACTTGGTAATGGCCCATTTGAAAAGAGCCCCCAGAACTGCGGCCAGATTTATAGCACGAACAAGAGAAAGCCATAAGAGCATACAGATTCAGATCATGAAACGTTGGACGATTAAGTATAGAGGCCAGGTTTGATACTAGCGACAGTAAAGAAAAACAATAATTAACAAACAATAAAGAATCATAAAATGTCATCGTACACACACACAAGCGCGCCGAATAAATTCATTAAGAATGGTGGTATCCGGTTCGCCTATCGCAAATTCGGAAAGAAAAAAGGGATACCATTAATTCTATTTGGACATTTTCGTTCCAATATGGAAAACTGGGACCCTGCAGTTACTGACGGGCTGGCAAAGGAGCGTCCGGTTATCCTATTCTCAAATAGTGGAATTGGGCTTACCAATGGCACGACCCCGGCAACTGTCGGAGAAATGGCTAAAGACGCAATCCTGTTTATTGATGCTTTGGGCCTCAAACAGGTTGATCTTCTTGGATTCTCATTAGGCGGATTCATCGCACAGCAGATCACGCTGGAACGCCCGGAATTAGTTAGAAAGCTGATTTTGGGAGGAACAGGGCCTGAAGGCGGAGAAGACATGCAAACGTATATTCCTGAAGTAACCAGGATCGCCACAAACGAAGTTCCTGTAATGGACGATTTCCTTTATCTGTTCTTTACCCCAAGTGAGGAAAGTCAAAATGCAGGAAAGGCATTCTGGAAGCGCAGGAATACGCGCAAAGCCGATCTTGAGCCGGCAACATCAATGGCTGTTATGCAGGCACAGGCAAATGCAATCGGAGAATGGGGTGTTCCCAATCCTGATTTTCCCCGCCTGAAAGAAATTCAGCAACCTGTATTAGTTGTAAATGGGCACAATGATATTATGGTTCCAACCATAAATTCTTATCTCCTTTTTCAGCACATCAAGAACAGCAAACTGATCCTTTATCCGGATTCGGGCCACGGTTTCCTGTTTCAATACCCTGAAGAGTTTGTACGCGATGCCAACTTGTTTCTTAATCAGGCTTAAAATTCATCAATCACATTTAATTAAATAAAAATCATGAAACGTATCTTTTTAATTGCGACGCTTATTTTCAGTCTCGCATCAACCGCAATTTTTGCGCAATCGCAACCCTCTGCTACTGATCTTCATCAAACTGCAAAGACAAAATTTATTGATGTCAACGGCACTCGTTTTGCCTATCGTGTTTTAGGTAACAAACCCGGAATCCCCCTTGTCCTTTTGCAGGGTTCATTTTTTAACATGGATGAATGGGACCCGAAAATCACCAATGGTCTTGCAAAATATTATAAGGTAATCATATTTGACAATAAAGGTGTAGGTGCCACAAATGGCAAAACACCAACTACGATAGAAGAAATGGCAAGTGACGCCGTTAGTTTCATTAAAGCCCTGGGATATAATAAAGTTAACATTTTAGGTTTTTCTATGGGCGGTTTTCAAACACAACAGATCGCTCTTGAAGAACCCCAGTTAATTAATAAATTCATTCTCACCGGTACAGGACCTAAAGGAAGCGAAGGCTTATCCGGCCTTCTTGACCATTTAAACGAGGTCAGCAAAAAAAGCCCTGATGATCAACTGCTGTATTTGCTGTTTACACAATCCAACCATAGCCAGTCAGCTGGTAAACAATTTCTGGCAAGGATACACAAACGTACAGTAAACAGGGATATAGAATCATCGAACGAATCAAACGGTTCACAGGTTGCTGCCGTTTTAGGCTGGTCAAAACCGAATGCCGATGCCTTTGAACAACTTAAAACCATTACTCAGCCCGGCCTGATATTCGACGGGCGCTATGATTTGCTTGTCCCTTCGGTTAATGCCTTTAATTTATTTCAAAACATGCCGAACGCGAAGCTTTGTTTATTTCCGGATTCCGGACACGGGGCAATTTTTCAGAACCCTGATTTGTTTTTGGCACAAGCCATTCCTTTTTTGAAAGACAAATAATGGTACATCCTGAATGCTGGCTTAAGATAAAAATTCGATTCCGGCATTTCCATTTGCCTCTTCAATCAATAACATAATTCATAAAAGATTTATAAATAACAAAATGAAAATTACCTATTACGGCCACTCATGCTTTGCAGTAGTTGCAGGCGGCAAGACGATATTATTCGATCCTTTTATTACAGGGAATGAACTGGCAAAACACATCAATCCGGATTTTATAAATGCCGATTACATCTTTGTGTCCCACGGGCATTTTGATCATATGCTGGATGTCGAATCCATTGCCAGGCGAACCGGTGCGCTGGTAGTCGGAAGCTGGGAACTATACAATTATTTTGGTAAAAGAGGACTGACTAACCTGCATCCATTAAACCCTGGTGGAAAAGTCTCTTTTGGGTTCGGGATGGTAAAAGCCGTGGCAGCACAGCATTCCAGCAGTTTCGAAGACGGAAGCTACGCGGGCACAGCAAGTGGGTTCGTATTCAAAACCCGTGATGGTAATTTTTATTACAGCGGGGATACGGCGCTCTCATTAGATATGACCTTGATTCCGAAATTTGCAGAACTCGACTTTGCAGTACTGCCCGTTGGAGATGTATTGACTATGGGCGTTGAAGACGCGATAGAGGCCGCTGGATTTGTGAAGGCACCCCAGATCATGGGTGTCCACTACGATACCTTCGGATTAATTAAAATAGAGAAATCCTACGCAATGCACGAATTTGAAAACGCCGGGCTGACCCTGCATCTTCCTGAAATCGGTGACAGCTTTGAGATAAACAAGTAAACAGCTGCTGTTACCTATGCTAAGCAGTACCCTCTTCATGTTTTATGAAGGGGGTTATTCGGCGAGATATAATTACGAGCAAAAGTTAGCCGGAAGATCTGTGCTCCCATTTTACAGTTCCGCCATCAGGCTATTTAAAAATATTTATGAACTCTAATAATCAAAAACCAGGTAACGAAATAAATCAAATGCCAGGCTCCAGACTTTCGCCGGTCTGGTTTTATCTGGCATTAGTAAGTTTGTCGCTTTCATTTGTATTCATTTTTCTCAATTTATGCTGGCAGCCGAACCACGATGTAAAAAAGAGTGACGATTATTTTGATCGTGATTCTTTAGAGGTTCAGACAGGCGGCGTAAAAATGATACCCGTCCTGACACCAACCTGGACGGCACACGTATGGACAAAACGTATAGGAAGCAATCCGAAAATTAAGGTTTTGTTATTGGCAGGCGGGCCCGGAATTCCACACGATTATTTGGAGGCTTTTGAGAGCTTTTTTCCGAGGGCCGGGATCGAGTTTTACTACTATGATGAATTAGGTTTTGGAAATTCCGATAAGTCGGAAGACACTTCACGGTACAATATCGGCCGGGCTGTCGAAGAAGTTGAACAAGTTCGTCTTGAGCTTCACCTTGACAAGGACAATTTTTACCTGTTAGGACATTCCTGGGGAGGCCTGCTGGCGATGGAATATGCGCTGAAATATCAGAATCATATAAAAGGTTTGATTGTATCGGATATGTGCTCCAGCGGAGCGGAATTTAACCGCTATGTGCAAAATGTCCTCGCACCGCAGATGCCCCCAAAAGTTCTCGATACCCTCAATGAATTGGAGGCAAAGAGAGACTATGAAAATCCAAAATATACCTCGCTTGTCGTTGATAATTTTTACACACGCTTTATTTGCCGCCTGCCATTTTCCAAATGGCCGGAACCCTTAAACAGAGCTTTCAGTAAATTAAACCAACCCTATTATCGGGTCATGCAGGGACCAAGCGAATTTGGTTTTCTGGGACGGCTTAGATCCTGGGACATACGTTCAAGATTAAAGGGGATTAATGTCCCAACGTTGATGATTGGCGCAAAATATGATGAAATGGATCCGGCAAACATCAAATGGATGAGCAAACAGGTAACGAAGGGCAGCTATCTTTTTTGTGCAACCGGCAGCCATTTAAGTATGTATGATGACCAGCGTTATTATATGAACGGAGTCATTTCGTTTATTAATCGTGTTAATCAGCAAGAATAGTTTAACCCTTAGGATTCTGGATTGCTAACCATTCCGACCTTGGTAAGGTCAGGGTTAAAATAAGGCAGACTCGCCCTTTAATTTGTCCGCTTGGGGCTTGTTTCGCTAACTGGATCTTCGATTTGTAAATAATTTTGAACCGGAAATAAATAGATAAACCATTATTAAAAATTAAATATAAAGTTATGAATGCTTACACCCACAACACAGCGCCAAACCTGTTTATTGATATTGACGGTATAAAATACGCGTACCGGACTTTCGGGAATGACACCGGGATACCATTATTGTTATTGCAGCATTTTACCGGGACGTTAGATAACTGGGACCCAATAGTTACAAATGGTCTTGCAAAACATTTTAAAGTTATATTATTTGATAATAAAGGCATCGGTGCATCTACAGGTGAAACCCCTGACAATATTGGTACTATGGCTCAGGATGCAATTTCTTTCACAAAAGCCCTGGGAATCGGCAGAATAAATATTCTGGGATTTTCTATGGGTGGATTTATCGCCCAGCAAATAACTTTAGACGCACCGGATCTGGTTGATAAACTGATTCTTGCAGGCACAGGCCCTAAAGGCGGAGAAAGAATTTCTGAAATCATGGGGCCTTTAACGGAATCCTCTTCAATGGATCCTTATGAACAAAAACTTTTCTTATTTTATGGAAAGACAGAAACAAGCCGCACACTCGGCAAAAGGTCCCTGGACAGAATTAACAAACGCAAAATTAATCGCGACCCCGAAACCGGACTACCGGCTGTACAGGCTCAATTAGCATCAATTTTAAATTGGGCTCAACCCGCAGATGATTCTTTGGAAAGGCTCACGAAAATTAAACAGCCCACTTTCATTGTCAATGGAAGCAATGATACAATTGTTCCCACCATTAATTCATATATCATGTTTCAAAACATGCCGGATGCTAAACTTAGCCTGTACCCCGATTCCGGTCATGGTGCAATCTTTCAATTTCCTGAATTATTTTTAACTGAGAGCATTGCCTTTTTAAAATCGCATTAAGTTTTTTCCTGTACCTGACTTTAAAATAATCTAACTATGAATACGCAAACTCTTTTCAGCTCTTTCACCTATAAATCACTTAGTCTGAAAAATAGAATTGTAATGCCTGCCATGACCCGCAGACATTCGCCAGATGGACTTCCAACACAGGATGTAGCGGAATATTATGCCCGGCGGGCAGAAGACTTAGGCCTTATTATTTCGGAAGGAACAGTTATAGAACGCCCGGCTTCAAAAAACTCGAAGGATATTCCCGACTTCTATGGCTGCGCCCTCGATGGTTGGCGCAATGTTATTAACTTGGTTCACGATAAAAGCGGAATTATGGGGCCGCAGCTGTGGCACGTTGGAGACGTCAAGTCAGACGCAACGGGCTGGCTGCCACCATCACCATTTGAAGGACCAGGTTCAATGAGCACCGGCGACATTCAGGTCACCATCGCAAAATTTGCCGAAGCCGCGCTGAATGCAAAAAAACTTGGATTTGACTTCCTGGAAATACATGGAGCGCACGGCTACCTGATTGATCAGTTTTTTTGGGATCATACGAATCAGCGAAAAGATGAATATGGAGGAAAAACAATTGGAGAGCGGACGCGTTTTGCGGTTGATGTAGTCAAAGCTATCCGAAAGTCAGTGGGTCCGGATTTCGTCATAAGTATGCGGCTTTCGCAATGGAAAATCCAGGATTACGAAGCAAAATTGGCTTCTACACCAAAAGAAATGGAATCCTGGCTTTTACCTTTGCTCGACGCTGGGGTTGATATTTTCCACTGTTCACAAAGGCGATATTGGGAGGCGGAATTCGGGCAGTCTGACCTGAACTTTGCCGGGTGGGCAAAAAAAATAACAGGACAGCCAACTATAACTGTCGGATCAGTCGGACTGTCCGGTGAGTTTCTCCAGGCCCTTTACCATAAGGAAGGTTCCGGAACTACTGATTTTGATGAACTGATGCGCCGGTTCGAACGCGGTGACTTCGATCTGGTAGCCGTAGGCAGAGCGATACTGCAGGATGCCATGTGGGTCAAAAAATTAAAGGAAGAAAGAATCTCCGAATTTCAGGATTTCAGCAAAGATAGCTTAGGGGTTTATTACTGAAAGTTGAATTGTTTTCATCTCAGATATTTCTGCAATAATAACTGACCTTTTAGCATCAACATCCGTGCAAAAGGCTTGCGGAATATGAAGAGTATATAAACGAAATACAGCCTATTAATTTGAATTTAGAATTTTAGCGGGGCAAAATGAATACGCAGGAAAGAGAAGAAAATTTAACAATTGATAACGAAAAAACACAGGCACAAAATAGAAAAGTGCCTGTAAAAAATCAGGAACCTATATCAAAGGAAGATGTGATTTCAGCCTTTGAGACGATAAATGAAGTAAAAACCTTCATAGAAAATAATAGGCTGACGGACCTGGATCAGTTATTAGCAAAAATTACTAACCCGGTAAGTAAGAGCAGTTTTCTCGTTTTTAAACATAAAAAATACATTACGATTCCCATTGAAAATATTGCATTTTTCAACGTCAGAAAGGAATGCACATTTATAGAATGCTTTGATGGACAGGAATTTACAATTAGCTATTCTCTTGACCACGCTCAAAAGCTTTTATCGGAAGATCAGTTTTTTCGGTTAAACAGGCAATATCTGATCAATTTTTCAGCAATCAAGGAAGTGGAGCACTATTTCGCCCGAAAGCTATTGGTTAGACTTGCCGTTCCAACACCTGAAAAGCTGGTGGTTTCAAGAGAACGTTCGGCGAATTTCTTAAAATGGCTGGAAGACAGGTAAAGCCTGCACAACATCTTATAGATTTTATATTAAATGCTTGACGGTAATTATCCAATATGCTGCTTCCGAATACCTAATCGTTTCATTTTCGAGTTGAGGGTACTGGTTGGCACTCCAAGAAGTTCCGCGGCGCCACCGGCGCCGCCTATTCGGCCTTTAACGCTTTTAAGAACTTTAAGAATATGGTCTTTTTCGTTCTCATCGATTGTTTTGACTTGAAATGCCTCACGATCTGAATTAACTGCTATACTTCTGGACTGGTTGTTTGGTAAATGAATTTCTTTGATGGTTTCCCCGGTCGCCAGTAACACGCTCCTTTCAATCAAATGTTCCAGTTCCCTTATATTACCTGGCCATTCATATTCGATTAATTCCTGCAATGCTCTGTTAGTAATCGTATTTATTTTTTTGCCTGCCTTTACGGAATAGCGCCTGATAAAAAACGTTGCTAACTGCGGAATATCCTCGCGGCGCTTCCGCAGCGGTGGAAGCGGTATGGGAAATATATTTAGCCGGTAAAATAAGTCGCTTCTGAACTTTCCCTCTTCCATTAATTTTTCGAGATCGCGGTTCGTTGCGGCAATGATACGGGCATCAATTTTTATGACATTTTTTCCGCCCAGGCGTTCTATTTCCTTTTCCTGCAATGCCCTTAGCAACTTTGCCTGCAGGTCCATCGGCATTTCGGCGATTTCATCCAAAAAAAGCGTGCCGTTATTCGCTAACTCAAATTTTCCAATCCGACGTTCAAATGCGCCTGTAAAGCTGCCTCTCTCATGTCCGAATAGCTCACTCTCAATTAAATTTGCAGGAAGTGCAGCGCAGTTAACTTTTACCATCAGCTTGTTTTTACGCGGAGAGTCGTTGTGGATTGCCCTTGCAACCAATTCTTTTCCGGTTCCGGTTTCTCCGAGCAGAAGTACGGTGCTGTCGGAATAGGCAACCTGCTTTACCATTTGAAATACCTTCCTGACCGAAGGACTGTCGCCAATTATTTCGGAATGATTTTGAGAAGTTTCAATTTCCTCCTGTAGATAGATTTTTTCCTCCTCCAGCTGCTGTTTATAATTATTTATCTCCGCCAGTTGTTCCAGGACTTTTTCATTTGCAAGGATATTTGAAACAGCAACTGATAATTGGGCGCAAATGCCTTTTAATAAATTAACCTTTACTGATTTCAAGGCGTCATCATCCATATGCAAAAACACTGATCCAATGTCATTTCCCGCTGCCCTCAGCGGCAAACACAAAAGTTTTTGAAAGCCTACAAATTTCCAGAATTTTACGTATTCCGGTGGATCAGGTTCTTCAGCAAGCTCGTTTACATCAAGAACGACAGGTTCATCGGACGCCATTACAGTGCTGAAAGCTCTGTCCTTAACGCTATATTTTAATTTGGTTACATCCTCAAAATTGATCTGGCTCATCACTTCATCCCCAAGATCCATCATAAAAGCGCTATGGGTCAGTCCATCCTCATTTATTTTAACGATGCCAAATTGTGTTATTGCAAATATTTGCTTGATCCTATTGTTAACGACCTGGTATAAATCATTCCTGTTTTTCAGGGACGCGATATCATTGCTTAAAGAAAGCAGAATCGTTTTCTCCTCTTCCCTTTTAGCAATTTCTTCGGCAGCCAGGATATTAGAGATGGCTACCGCCAACTGTGCGCAGACGCCCTTCAACAACGTACTTTTTGAGTCGATTTTCAAGTCTTCTAAAAAATGAAAACTGGCACTTCCAATTACTTTACCACCAACGCGTAGCGGGACAGATAAGACCTGGTTGATACCTTTGCTTTTCCAAAATTCAGATTGAGTAAGCATGTTCACATCCCCGGCGAGTTCCTTTACATTAAAAAGTACAGCATCCTCCGCATTAATGATCATTCTATAGACCGGATCATTTACACTGATTTTTTCCGACATCGCGTTGCGGTAGGCGGGGGCGTTGAGGATATCGTATTTATCATCCACTTTGAATACCCCATAGGTCTGGCGGTCCTCATGTATATAGGTAATGGCAAACCCGTCGAATGTAAACATTCTTTTTAATTGCGTAATCACGACATCAAAAAAATCATTCCTGTCTTTTAAACCTGCAATTGCGTTGCTAAGGGATAATAATATTGACTGTTCTTCCTCTCGCTTTGCGATGTTCTCATAAGCCAGGATATTAGCTACTTTCATAGCCAGTTGAGCACAGATACCTTTTAATAATGTGCTTTTTATATCAATGACGTCGCGGGCATTAAGATGAAGGAAAGCACATCCTATGTTTTTTCCGCCGACACGCAACGCAGCACCTAAAACCCATTGCAGCCCCGCGTTTTTCCAGAATTCAACGATGGCGGGGGCATCAGATTCTTTTGAAAGCTGTTCAACGTCAAAAAGAACAGGGTCTTCGGAGCTTATGATCCCTCCCATTACCCTGTCCGCTATGTAATGCTTGTCGGTAATTAACTTATCATAGCCCGGAAGCCTTTTAGATTGCTCCAGAAAATCCGATATAAATGAGCCATAAGTAGTTTGATCTGCATTGATCTGTGCTATTCCAAAATATCTGACCGGAAATAGTGGTTTTACGTCGGATTCAACAACGGCAAATAACTCGTTCCTTGCTCTTATTGATGCGATAGCATTACTAATACCCAGCAATATAGTTTTCTCTTGTTCCCGGTCAGCTATTTCCTCGGCAGCAATAATATTGGCTGTCGCAATTGAGATTTGATAAGATATCCGTTTAAGTAATTCCAGGTCATCGGAATTGAGTGAGTTTTTACGCTCTGATAAGAGCACGAGAAAGCCGATCAACTGATTTCTTTCGATCAGTTTGATGCTTACAAATTCTATAATTCCCGTATGGCGTATGAATGATACTTCATTCATTCCTGCTTTCAGCATCGATTCTACATCGTGAACAATGGGAATAGCAGTATCTTCAATACTGTCGTCTTCAATCGGGTAGTCGAAGTCAAAGTGGCTCTTAAATTCCGGATCAGCCGACGTTCCCGGTTCGACATGGCAAATATATGCCCTGCAGGTCTTGGTAGTCTTGTCGTATCGAAGTATGAAACTGTCGTCGAAATATATATGTTCCCTGATTGTTCTGTGAATCAGATCCAGCATATCTTCTTTGCCGCGAATCGCCGCAATCTTATTACTTATATCAAGCAGAATTTCATTTTGTTTTTCTTTGCTTTTTAAAGCATCAGTAGCTAAAATATTGACCACTACAATAGAAATATAGTCAGCTATTTCAGCGATGAGGCTCTTGTGATGATCAGTAAAGAAATTTTTATACTCACTCCACAAGGTCAGTATTCCAACAGTTTTGCCTCCATTCTGTAATGAAACAGAAAGGGATTCCACAATACCGGTAGTCATAGAAATATTCATGTATCCCGGCGGATGTGGGAAAGTGGTTATATCATTTATAACAGGCTCGACCGAAGACAAAATATGATCAATAAAACCATCATGAATTGGAAAGCCCGAATTGACTACCTGATAATAATCCGGGTGTTGTGTTCTTCTCGGTCCGCCAACACGAAGAATCGCGTTAAGCATGCTATTTGGCTCATCAAGAAAGCAGATAAAAATATCATCCGTATGAAATAGCTGCTTTATTTTAGGGTGTATAAGCGTCAGAATATCTTTTTTTTCTCTGACGGCAGCAATGTCCCTGCTTAAGGAAAGCAGAATTTCTTTCTCGGAAGCAGTCCCTTGTATATGCACAGGATTTTGTGCGTCACCTCTCGCTGCTTTTTTTTCCCGAATTGTTCGAGGTTCCGTCGGCATTTTCTGAATTCTTTACTGTTTCCCAATAACAATTTAAATATAAAGTAAAATCTTGCCAAACCCGAAGAAACCAAATTATTTAACCTGGGAAATGCAGAATATTTCAAGATTCTGACAGATGTTCCAACGGAAAATTGTTTACATAATTTAGAATTTCAATAACGCCTTCCGGCGATATATCGCCGCTTCGGAAGCGACAGTTTGTATATAAGTTATTAATAATCAATACATTAACTCTTGGCATCGCGATTGCCTTCTACAATGAAAAAAATAGTGATCTAATGCATAGTCTGCGCCAGGAATCGCTGTAACTTAAATTGAAATTCAATGAATACTCAAAGTAATAATGCCAGTGTCGCAATATCCGGTTATGGACGGGAATCTCTGAAAGGGAACGAAATCGATAACGTTCTCAAGGCATTTTCAAGAGATGATATCTTGAACGTCTTTGAAACATTGAACCAATTCAAAAGCTTCTTTAAACAAAACCGCCTGTCAAACCTCGATGATCTTTTAACGAAGATTGCAGTACCGGCAAGTAAAAAAAGCTTTCTTGTCTTTAAACATAAAAAGTATATAAATATAGCGACCGAAGCTATTGCGTTTTTCTATGTCCGAAATGAAACGTCCACAATTGTATGTTATGACGGAGAGGAATATGCAGTTGATTATTCATTAGAAGAAGTCAAAAACCTTTTACCCGAGCAGAATTTTTTCAGAATAAACAGGCAGTATTTAATAAGTTTTTCCGCCATAAAAGAAGTTGAACATTACTTCTCCCGGAAATTGTTCGTTAGGCTGGCGATTCCTGCGCCGGGACAGCTGCTGGTCTCTAAAGAAAAAGCAAATGTATTTCTACAGTGGCTCGAAGAAAGATAATTTGTGCAGAAAGATATTCGCCAAGAGATCTCAATCTGTTTAGCTCTATATATAAAATAATAATCACTCATGATTACGCCACCAGTCCGGGCGTATATACGCACATCAACGCAAATGAAATATAACCCGAACAATTCTTTGATTAGAACCGGGCGTAGCCTGTTAATAGTTATGCCCCTTTTTATAGCATTTACATCATGCAAGACTACTCCGAATAAGACGCCGCCAGTTCCAACGGATACAATACAATCTATCAGCAATAAATCAGCCGCGATAAACAAATGTTTCATGCGTATCAGCGGAAAGCAGAAAAGAGATACCCTGAAAATCAATCTCCAAATCGTACGGGACAGTTTAGCCGGTGAGATTACTAATGACATCTCCGAGAAAGATATAAGGCGGGGGAAGTTGAGAGGGAAGATAAATGGAAAAGAAATTTCCGCAGTGTGGACTTTTATTCAGGAAGGAATAATTGATTCCGTAAGCGTTAATTTCAGGTTTAATAACGGCAATCTCCTGTTAGAGGCAAAAGGAATTGATTATTCACCGGAAGCAGATAACCGTTCGGGTAACCACTGGATCGATATTCCTGCGTCGGCCTGTGCATCTGTCGAAAATAAAGAATTCGCTGTAAGTGGTACAGTCACAGGGCTCATTATGGGAAAAGATGGATACACAGCGACGTTAAGAACTGAAAATAGCGAAAGCTATCAAATTCTTCTGAGCAGGAACCGGCTGCGGGAAAACTATATCACATTAAATAAAGGCGATCACGTCGTTGTTTCAGGCGATACAATTCATCTAGGGGAAAATATCCAGGTCCTTGTTAAAAAAATTCAAAAAAGGAACCAGGAAAAAGCTGTTTCAGGATTAAATCTTAAGTAAAAAAACTTTCTTGATTTTATATAAACCGGTATGTGCAACCCGCTGGACGAAATCAACAAATTCAACTTTACCATCAATAATCAAGCAATTCATTTTTGGAATATCCTTAGGCTAAACCACCATTCGAAGCCATATAGGTTCGTCTATTTAATTGCTCGCAAAAACAGGGATTTTTTTGAAAGAAAAGTAATTGTACCTGTTGCCTTCCACGCAATGTCCTCGTTCTACGGGAAAAGTAACATTTATCATTAACACAAAATTTATGAACAACTCGAAAAACAAATTTTATTCCTTCAGCAAAGCATTGGGAATTCTTTCCTTATCGGCATTATTAATGGTTTCCTGCAAAAAAGATAATGACGACGCTTCACCGTCTATTCCACCTGCAAGCCTGGCAATTGCCCATGTTTCACCAGGCTCACCGGAATTAGAATTAAAAATCAATGGCACTAAGGTGTCAAAAATGCTGAATTACGGGACGTTCGTCAGCTATGACGCGCTAAGATCAGGTAAGCAAGAATTCAGTATTAACAAAAAAGGAGGAACGGATGTACTGGCAAGAAGCATGTTCAACCTGAGTCCGAATAAGGCTTATTCAGTATACATTGCTGATACGCTAAGTAAACCGATGTTATTTCTGACCGAAGATGATCTAACTATCCCTGCGGCGGGTAAGGCTAAGATCAGGTTTGTAAATCTAAGCCCGGATGCGGGAGACCTGGATGTTTCTGTTGCTGGCCAGGCAAAAGCCCTTTTCAGCAAAACAAGTTATAAATCAAGCACGGCCTTTATACAGGTTGATCCGGCTGCAGAGTTAAATCTTGCAATTTCATCTGCTGGAAAAACCACTGCACTTGCAACTTCAAAGATGAAAATCGAAAAAGATAAAATATATACGATCTGGGCAAAAGGTCTGATTGCAAGTTCAGACAGCACAAAATTGGGAATAACCTTGATCACAAATAAATAGCAATCAAAAATCAATGTGAATGATGCGATGATTAAATCCGTCACTTGCCTAAGGCAAGTGGCGGCTCATCGTCTATGATCTAATTTCAAGGAGGTATAAGTGTTTTTTAAGGCAGGCGGCGCGGGCAGACAAGTTTACAAACTCGATCAGATCATTATAGCGTGTATCAGAGACGAAAAGAAGAATAAAGAGTGGATGTACAAATACTTTTATGGATATATCATGGCAGTTATTTTAAGATACGTAAAACAGGTGGACATAGCCGAAGAACTTGTTAATGACAGTTTCATTAAGACGTTCAGGCATTTGGCAAAGTTCAGGCTGCCTGATGATCCGGCAGTTCACCTAAAAGCATTTAAAGGCTGGATAGCAAGAATTGCCTCGCGTACTGCGATCGATTTTCTGAAGGTGAACAAGAACCACCATTACTCCGAAGAGATAAAGGAAGAAACAAATTTTGCCGAATCGGTAAATGTGATCGACAAGATGCAATTTCAGGATATACTGGCGCTGCTGGATGATTTGCCGGAAATCCAGCGGATCATATTCAATATGTATGAAATGGAAGGTTATAGCCACCAGGAAATATCAGAAACATTAAGTATACCAATAAAAAACAGCCGTGTTTACCTGGCGCGCGCAAAAAAGCATTTACGGCAATTATATCAAAACAGTTTATACATTATCGGTTATGCAAGTTGAATTGATTGGCCATATAAAAAGTGAATTGAAAGACATGGAGGTTGAATACCGTCCGGGTGCCTGGGAGGATTTCCAGAAACATACCAAAGTCCAAAAAACAAAAGTGGTATGGATGAAAATTCTGTCGAAAGCGGCAGTGTTATTGATTTTTGCTGCCAGCGCTCTGATTTTTACAATGATGAAATACCATACAGAGTCAAACACAACGACAAGCACCACTGATAAGGCGCTTTATGTGCTTAAATCTAAAACTATGATTGATAATCACCATGCCCATCATCTTGTGAAAAGAAAGGCTTCCGGTAAAAGAATTTAACAGGTTTCGAACAGGCGACCATTCAGATATCATATTACGAGTTACATACCCACTCGGCGGATTAAATACTAATCGGTTACTATAATTTTAACAAATTCTATCTATGAAAAATGCTAACAGACCATTAGGAGCCCTTGAAAAGGCTTTTTGGCTGCTCGACCAAACCAACCATGTACATTTTGTGCTGGCCGCAGAAATAATTGGAACAAAAACGATTGTGGCCTGGCGTGACGCAATAGAAGCTATCAAATTGCGCCATCCGCTGATGTCGGTTTATATCAGGGGAAATGGCTATAAAGATCCCGCATTCCAATATGTTCCGGCATCTTTAATTCCATTCAGAGTCATATTAGGAGATGCGCAGACTAAATGGGAAACCGAAATTGAAAGGGAGCTTTCCGTTCCTTTTGACGGAGGCCAGGCCCCACTCTTTCGGGCCGTGTTAATCCAGCAGAAAAGCAGGTGCGTGTTTATAATGGCCGTCCATCATTCCGTCTCGGATGGAATTTCGTTAACCTATGTGTTCCAGGATATTTTTAACGCACTCGCCGGGAAAATTGCCGAGCATTTGCCTGTGCCCTTATCAACGGATGAACTATTGGGATTTAAAGAGACAGACAGCAAGTTTAAAAACCTGTTTAAGAAATTAAAAGATCAGGGGAACGTTGAAATTAACTTTGGCAAAACTGAAGAAGAAACACCCAGGGTTACCCGGCTGGCCCTCACTGTTGATCTAACGCAAATTCTCGCTGAGCGGGCAAAACAAGAAAGAACTACAGTTCACGGGGCTTTAAGCGCCGCAGTAGTATTCGCAGGCAGAAAAATTAGGCAGGAATGGAATGACAAGCCTGTTCGGATCGTTAATCCGGTGTCAACAAGGAAAGCGTTAAGTGTAGGTGTTGATTCGGGGTTATACATTACTTCCAAGATAATCACTTTTCAACCCTATACCAATAACACCTTCTGGGACATGGCACGATATGCCACCGAGCAGCTGAAAGGAGTCGGAGAACGGCAGGATTTAATATTCACTACTGCGGTTTTACGCGAGAAAGTTTTCGGCGACATCGAAATCAAGGAACTTTTGGATCAATTGCAAAAAGGAGTTGCACGGGAGGTCATGTTATCCAATCTCGGTAGAATACCAATGAAAACAAATTACGGCGAATTGCAACTGGAAGCCATTTGGGGTCCGCTTGCACTGTCCGGATATAAAGGCGACCAAACCATTGGTGTATCAACACTTAATGGCTCATTGCGATTGTTACATGCAAGCAGAATCCCTTTGGAGTCATTATTAATTCTAATGGAAAAGGAATTAAAGATTGCCTGTTCGTAGCGCACCGGGTTTTAATCCTGGTTACACAAATTTCATTATGATCCCACATAGATATCTGACACTTAATATGTCGGTTTCACCGGTAAATCAGGCGGCTTAAACGCGAAAGTGCTTTATGCAGATACCAAAACAAATACTTTTGGACAGAAATTTAATCAGAACCCATGACTACAATGAACTTTAAGCTTCTGGATCCATTTCCAAAATTTCAATTTTTAGACGGCCCTACCGGGATTCAGCCGCTTCGTCAATTAAATAAGCAGTTAGGCGGCGTTGAGTTATTTGTTAAGCGCGATGATATTATGGGAATGGGGCTTGCCGGAAATAAGCTAAGGAAACTGGAATATATTATTGGAGATGCTCTTAAAAATAATGCAGATACATTGATCACCTCCGGTGGGCTTCAATCCAATCATGCACGGCTTACCGCGGTGGCTGCAAGCTATTCAAAAATGGACTATGAACTGGTACTTACGGAGGCTGTTGCAAATGATAATCCTGAATATAAAAAAAATGGGAATATTTTGTTGGAACAAATCCTTGGTGCAAAAATTCATTACCTGACAAAAGGTAAAGATCCTGCAACTTTTATTGACGACCGAATTAATTCACTAAGAAAATCCGGTAGAGCCCCTTATCTGATTCCATTAGGAGGCTCCAGCCCCACGGGTTGTTTAGGTTATGTAAATTGTTTTCAGGAAATTACCGGGCAGGCCGATGAACTTAATATTCATTTCGATTATATTATAGTTCCAAACGGCACCGGAGGCACCCATGCAGGGCTTTTTGCCGGGCTGAAACTTTCCGGCATGAAAGATATCAGGATCAAATCATACACCGTTCTTAATCATGCCGATGCTGCGCATAATCAGACCCGGGAAAAAGCCGGGGCAATTTTAAATCTATTAAAATCTGGTCTCACGGCCGAAAGGGATGAATTAGTAATCGACGGCAATTTCCTGGGGGCAGGGTACGGCATTCCTACCAACGAGATGAAAGAGGCGGTCAAATTATTAGCCCGAACAGAAGGCATTTTCCTGGATCCTGTTTACACCGGGAAAGCTTTCGCGGGAATGCTTGCTGATATTTCCGCCGGAAAATTCCGGAAAGGCGACAAATTATTGTTTATTCTCACAGGAGGCCTGCCGGGTTTGTTCGCCTATCAATCAGCTTTCGGACCAGAGCTATCACCAGAAAAATAAGCATTTCCTGGTGATACAAAAGACTATCATATATAACCTGCCACTTCTATAATTGCTTTTGCAAATTCAGCTGGGGCCTCCTGGGGCAGATTATGACCTATGCCCCCATTAATTGTCTTATGAAAATACTTACCTGAGAATTTATTCTGGTACGATGCCGGTTCCGGATGCGGCGCTCCGTTGGCGTCACCTTCCATCGTGATCGTTGGAACGGTAATTACCGGTGCTGCGGCAAGACGTTTTTCCAGTCCGTCATACCGGGACTCGCCTTTGACAAGATTTTGCCGCCAGCGATAGTTATGGATGACAATACTAACATGATCGGGATTATCCAGGGAGGCGGCACTGAGTTCAAACGTGGCATCATTAAAATTCCATTTTGGAGAGGCAGACTCCCAGATTAACCTGGCAAATTCCCTCCGGTATAGTTTGTATCCTGCCTGTCCGCGTTCAGTAGCGAAATAGAACTGGTACCACCAGCTACGTTCAGCTTTTGGGAGCAAAGGCTTTTTACCCGCTTCCTGATTGCCGATCAAATAACCACTCACTGAAACCAGCGCTTTACATCTTTCCGGCCATAGGGCTGCCAGTATACATGCAGTCCGGGCGCCCCAGTCAAAACCTGCAATCACAGCACCCGCAATGTGTAAGGCGTCCATCAAGGCAATGGTGTCAACGGCGATAACTGACTGCTGACCATTGCGCGGCGTTTTGTCTGATAAAAACCGAGTCGTTCCATGGCCTCTTAAATGCGGAGCAATCACACGGAAGCCTGAAGCGACCAATATAGGAGCGACTTCAGCAAAACTTTGTATATCGTATGGCCAGCCATGCAGGAGTATAACGACAGGGCCATTTGCCGGGCCAACATCTGCATACCCTACATTCAGAACACCCGCATTAACCTGTTTTATATTATTAAATGAGTGGTCCATATTGGTTTTTTTAGGAATTGAGGCTTTTTTCGCAGAAACTTTGGCATCTGCTGCTCCTAACATAAAAAAGGGGCCGGTTGCCATTGAAATGGCTGCTATCTCTAAAAATCTGCGACGGCCGGATTTAGTTTCCTCAGCTTTATTTTTCATCATTTGAAATTTTGGATTTAGTAAAATTAAAAGAAAAGCCTGACCGTGAATATGGGTCAGGCCTAAAACGCTGCTTAGATCAAATTAATCTCTACTGCAATGTTTCCGCGGGTCGCTTTGGAATAAGGACAGGTTTGATGTGCAGCATCAGCTAATTTTCTGGCAACTTCAGGTTCAATCCCTGGCAAGCTAATGTTCAGGCGAGCCTGAAGATAATAGGCCTCACCGTCCAGGCAAAGGTCTACTTCTGCGTTAATGGCGGCATCTTCCGGCACTCGCACCTTCATTTTGCTTGCAGCGATTTTCATTGCGCCGATAAAGCAGGCAGACCAGCCCGCCGCGAAAAGTTGTTCAGGGTTTGTGCCTGTTCCCGCAGTGCCCGGGATTGAAAGGGCGATATCTAAACGACCGTCTGAGCTTTGTGACTTACCGCCGTCACGGCCTCCTGTAGTATGCTCTTTGGCGGTATAAATAACTTTACCGTTTAAGGTACCTGTTGATGAATTTTCCATGTTATTGATTAAATTTTGATTTTGTTAAACCAAAAATATCCTGGTTTAGCCGTTACGGCAATGATCAAATAGTTGAAGTAGACAAAGAAGCACGCGAAGCAAACAATTTCGCAGTTAATAATTCAGGGGTATTTAGAATCAGTGGCAATTCCTGTAATTATTTTCAAAGTCATGGAAATACAGAAGGTTGTTGATTAATAATCATATCAATTCTAGTTTGCGGTTTTATTATTTCACCATTAGTTTCTTTGGGAGCATATCCTTTCAATAGTTTATAACTTACAGATAACTTTCCTTGAGCAGATTTCAAGATGATGACAGATTCGACCGATAATATTTTGCCGCTAAAATTACTTCCGTACCACCGGGGATTGCCAATCTGACCCCAAGTTGTTAATGTGTAAATTTCCCCAGGCTTATGAACTCCGGAACCATTTAGAGCGGCGATTTCCGCGTTTCTATTTCCATAAAGAATAGTCATAATACCTCTTACCTGATTGGCTGATGAGGTAATTACTTCCTGCCCCTCAGCATCAAAAATCTCGCGTTTGTGATTTAACTCATTTGCGTGGTTCGTGCAGCCAGCTAAAAGGCTGATGCAGGCTGTAAAAAATAATCTACTTTTCATTGGGTTGGGATTTTTCCTTCAGTTCAAGGTTTGTAAGGGGAATATTGAAAACGTATCCATTATCACTCGCTTGTAATTGATGACAGTTAAAACAATCATTCTGGAATAAAATCGTCTTGCCGGTCGGCTCGAGTCTTAAGCCGTTGAATATCGCGAATCCCCACCCTCCGGTAGAAGGGTAACGATGCCGATCTTTGATCATTATCTGTGCAGCATTGAAAGTACCCGGCCTGGTGGTCCCATTCTGTTCCTCAATTTTATTCCACACGATTTTAACAAGAATTGAGCCGTCGGGGAAAGGATTGATTCTATTGTTTCTGATAGCAGCTACTGCTATGCTGTTCGCATAAACAATTCGCAACGTGGAATTGTCAAACCGGCTTATTGAGCAGATCACCTGCCATTTCCTGTATCCGTTTATGTACTTCACGCCATTTAAAGCAACAGAGTTGGTGTCCCTTTCTTCTTTCCGGTTCCGGTAATGTTCCAGTTCTTTTTTTGCATTGGTCACTTCTGTCTGCAAACCTTGTGGGTCTATTATCCTATTATTAGGTAATGAGTTGAGGTATTGTTTTAGGATCCGGATTTCGGGAGCGGAAAGACGTGCTCCTGGATGCAGTAAAGCATAGCTGGGTAACGGCATCTTTCCCGAAATAACTGCATTTACTGTTTTCCATAAAGTGATTTGTTGTTCTTTAGCGGAAAGTTTGTCCCATTCTGAAAAGTTCAGCCTCGAACGGGCTTTCCTAATATCTGCGACTACGATCCACGCGACCGGCCAAACTTTATCGAACCATTTGAGGCTCGTTTCATTGGAGTGACAATCAAAACAGGCGCGTTCAAAAATTTTGGTTACGCTATCCGGTGTTTTAATTCTTCCGGAAACAACGGGATTAACACTTGGAGCAGTTTCAAATTGAAGGGATAAAAAGACGACGACCATTATTGTAATAAATACGCCAATTTTGTGAGTTGTAGTCCATTTTGTTAGTTTCATAATATCTGTCTTTGGGCAGGCGAAACTATCATCGAAGAGAAAGGCTGACTAATGTTAATGGGGTTAAGCAGACAAATTAATATCTAAAACGTGCAAACATGAACGTTAACGAATTAGTGTCAACAGATTAATTTATATCCGGCACCTCTCAGGCTCATTTTATCAATACCCGGTCAATTAGTCCCAAGGTCAAGTTACCACTCGCGTCCGAAATGGAAATTTCACTCCTATTCCTATTTGAAATAGCTTTCACCTGAATGAATGACTGTTTCGCCTGTAACATCGTCCGCTTAGAGTATTTGGAGGTTGAACGCGATGAGATATGGGAATACTTTTGACCAAACATTCATATAAATTATTAAACTTTCAAAAATGAAAACGATTCAACGCGACATTACCAGCTATCTTATTGCTGGCATTTTCGGAGTTATGCTGCTGGCTGAAGGAGCCAGCTTTGCCCAAACTACTCCATCGGGGACAAAAGCATCCGATAAAATCCGCCCTTACAAAGTGCACATTTCCGATGCCGCGCTTTCAGACCTTCGCAAAAGAATAGCTGCTACCCGATGGCCAGAAAAAGAGACTGTTAACGACCGGTCACAAGGTGTACAGCTGGAACAGCTACAACGTTTGGTAAAATACTGGGGCACTGAATATGACTGGCGTAAAACCGAGGCAAAATTGAACGCCTTGCCACAGTTTATGACTACAATAGACGGCCTGGACATACAGTTCATCCATGTCAAGTCGAAAAACCCAAATGCGCTTCCGATTATCTTAACCCATGGCTGGCCGGGTTCTATCTTTGAACTTATTAAAATAATTGGCCCGCTAACGGATCCAGTTGCCTATGGCGGCAAAGCAGAAGATTCCTTTGATGTGGTTATACCTTCCATGCCTGGATATGGCTTTTCAGGGAGACCAACAGAAACTGGATGGGACGCAGACCATATTGCAAGGGCCTGGGCCGAATTAATGAAACGTCTTGGTTATAAAAAGTATGTCGCGCAGGGAGGTGACTGGGGTTCAGTTGTTGCGGACAAGATGGCGCAACAACAACCTGAAGGATTGCTTGGAATCCATGTTAACATGCCGGCCACAGTGCCGCCAGAAATAGCAAAAGCGCTTAACGACGGAGATCCGGCACCCGCGGGCCTCTCAGATAAAGAGAAAGCTGCCTATAAATCACTTAATTATCTGTACACCAAGGGTGCCGGTTACGCGGGAATCATGGTGACACGTCCTCAGACGATTGGTTACAGCCTTTCTGACTCCCCGGCAGGGCTTGCAGCTTTTTTCCTGGACAAGTTCAATGACTGGACTTTTAGCGGTGGGAACGCTGAGAAATCCTTGACAAAAGATGAAATGCTGGATGACATATCATTGTACTGGCTTACTAATACAGGAGCATCTTCAGCACGTCTTTACTGGGAAAACAACGCTAATAATTTTAACGCTGTCAATATTACCATACCCGCTGCGATCACTGTTTTTCCGGGTGAGATCTACCAGGCACCACGAAGCTGGGCTGAGCGCAGTTATCACAATTTGATCTACTTCCACGAAGTTGACAAAGGCGGGCACTTTGCACAGTGGGAACAACCACAACTTTTTGCTGAAGAATTGCGTGAAGCGTTCAAGACTTTGCGCTAAAAAACATTTTGAAGATGGCGTTTAAAAACGCCGTCTTCATACCTAATCTTTTAGTGCCGAAATTTTATATCAATAAAAAATCAAGCAATGGAATCAACTACTTTTAGCCAAAATACTCCCATAAAACGCACGACTCCGGCAATCTGTCATTGGAGCATCAATCTGGTCACAAATGAGGTATTTCTTTGCGAGGGGATAAAAAAGGCATTCGGAATTCAAGCTGATGAGAAAATTGACTATTTCATGCTCCTGAAATCGATTAACCCGTTGCACCGGTTCATCATATTGAAGTTAATCAGGGCTTGTGATAATCAACAGCGGTTCGAATATGACTGTCCAATTTACCATGAAGATGCAAACAATTCCGACTGGATGCACATAACAGGTCAATTAGAAGCAAAAGGCCCGGAATTAGCATTTGAATTCACAGGAACTCTTATGGAAATAACAGATAAAAAGCGGCAGGAACTTTTCAGTGATGATTTATTAGCCGTATTGAGTCACGAGTTGAAAGCCCAGTTAACGACTATCAAACTGTATGTGCAGCTGGTGGAGAATATGGTCAGGAATGATAAAAACAAAAGAGCTGCCGAGCTTATGCATAAGGCAGATGCAGAGGTTATAGAAATGACTTCCGTAATCAATAACATTCTGGATATGTCACTGATCTTTTCTGGCCGGGCTACTTTACAAACCTTGCGATTTGATATGGGTGCCTTGATTAACGAAGTTATCAGCAATCATTTTCATCATATAAATACCCATAGGCTGAAAATAGTGGCGGAGAGCCCGGTATCAGTCCTTGCGGACCGAAGTAAGATAAAGCGGGTGATCTATAACCTGCTTTCAAATGCTATAAAATATTCCCCGGAGCAGACCGACATCTTTCTCAGTTGGAAACAACATATTGAAGTCGTCCAGATTTCGGTAAAAGATAAGGGTATGGGGATAAGCTTGGCAAATCAGCAGAAATTATTTAAAAGGTTTTCTCGCGTTGAAAGTGATGAGGTTAAAAACAAGAAGGGCTACGGAATCGGGCTTTACATTGTCAAAGAGATTATCAGGCAACATGGCGGTAAGGTCTGGGTGGAAAGTGCTGAAGGGTATGGATCAGAATTTAGCTTCACTTTACCAGTTTGACAATTAGCTAGGGATGTTGTATTGTAGCGGTTTTTATTTGATTTCTACTTTATGAAAAAATGCCTTTGTTAGTTAGGAAATTGCAGATTGATGACTTTAAAGTAATAAAACATTGCACTCCTTATGATAAAACGCGACTATCAATTTATCGCAAAATACTTGATAAATGGGAAATTATACTACTAAAGCAGAAGTGATCATCGACCTCCAGGAAAGGGGCTATGATCAGGACTTTGTTCTGGCTAGCGAAGGAATACTATTTTTGCAGCAAGGTGAATTATACCGGCCTGATGAATTCGATGTTACCGAGACTTACCGCTTTGAAAAAAATCAAAGGAATTCAGATGGTGACCTGATTTATGCAATTAGATCATGGGAGAAAGATATAAGAGGAATATTGATGACATCGGTTAGAAACCTGGAAAATAATATATCGATCCATTTATCGTCCAAATTTGCGGCAGATATTTACCGGTAGAGACCTTAAAAATTCTGTTTCCGACTTCGTCTAAATTTCTGTGAAAGGTCATCTTGAAAGAACTAAATTTGTCCCAGCTAATGGTTGAGTCGAGTTAAAAAGCATGGATGGATAAAATTAAATATGATTAAAATATTGACTTCGAGATAATTAGAAGATGCAACTTAAAACACCTTCAGCGGACGCTTCTTTTTAACCAACCCCGTCGGTCTTTCTACTTTAAAATATTTCAGAATGGAATGTTCCTGATAGGTGGCAGTGCGTAGCACAATAAGCCGTTTTTCTTCTACAATCCTAACCGCAAGTTCCTTATCTCTCATCATTTTACCGTGCAGCGCATTGTTGATTTAAAAACTGCTATCTGCTTACTTTCCGCACGAAGTACCAAATCAAACTCCAAAGCCTTTAGTTCTCTCTATAGTAAACGTAGGTTCTCCGAGAATGCTAAGCCAAATCTCCGTAATTCCGAGGAATTACTTTATGCGTTGGACCAGACTATTAAATCCCATCTCTCGCTAAGTTTAATAATGACACTACCCTAACCTGAACGTCATCAATTATTCGCCAATCAGGCTTAATATAAATATCTGTCGTTTTCGTTGTATGATCAATGTGGTTTAAAGCGAATGCTACATCGTCCTTAGAAAATCGACATTCATTCCGGGCTATACTACCGAATGAATGACGGGCACAATACACAGTCAATGAGGAAATACCTATTGCATCACCGATTTCCTTTAAGCCTTTATTCAATGCTTTATTGAAGTTACTGGATTCGGCGTATACAAAATAATTGGTGTTGATGTAAGTTACTTTTCGATTGTGAGTCAATCGGTATTTAATATTATAAGTACCGTCCTCCTTTTTGTGGTGTTTTAGAACCACTTCCTTAATTGTTACCATTTTGACGAATTCATTGTAAAACATTTGTAAAACATTTTCGTCAAGTTGGGCAGTTTTTCGTGTTTAAGACAACACATCAGTTTTCAACTGACGAATTATAATTTTATCAAAAAACTGCCCTCAGGGCATAAAAAAAGCCCTTTTACTAAGTAAATAAGAACATGATCAGTCCAACGACGGCGTATAAACATCGATGTAGAGTTGGCCCAAGCGAGGGTCACTGGATTTGAGTGCCAATTTGCGTAAACTTTGCTCAAGCGGTTTGCTTTCCCGGAACTTATTCTTGAAGTACAAAGTATAATGGTTAAACAACCAGTCTGGGTCAAACAGTGTATAATCGAAGTGATCCAAATTAGTCAGCCAGTGATAATAATCATCCAGCTTGATCAGCGCTTCTACCAATGCATGGTTTAAGGGACGGTTGAAGCGAAAGCTGAAATTAACAAATTCATCCAAGCGGTGGTCATGATAGAAACCTGCTTCAAACGGCCGCACCCCCCGCCCTGCCTTGGCAAGCTTTACGACCGAAGCCTCGTATCTTCGAGTCATCAGCTTTGTTGGTTTGACGAGATTATGCATGACGGCCCAATAATATAATTGGGGGGTCAAATTCATTGTTCAAGTAATAAATCAGGAACTTCGCGATCTCTCCCTTAAGGGAAATCTCGGCCCAACCGGAGATAAAATTCAATTTAGGCGAACTGGTTGAAAAAGCGGTTTATACATTCGAAAACATCGATTCTATATATGTGAAGGCCGATATTGCAAAAAAAAGGGAAATAATTGGTTCGATGTTTCCCTAAAAAATCTGTTTTGACGGAACAGAACATCGAACCGGAAAATCAACGACGCGATGGCTCTTAGTCACCTGATTAACAGTGAGTTAAAAGGCAAAAAAATGGGGCAAAATCAAAATTTTTTGACTTGCCCCATAAAGGGTAAATGATGGGGCTCGAACCCACGACCCTCGGTACCGTAAACATATGACAGCCTATTCTAATATCCTAATTTACAACAACTTGATTATCAACAGTTTCATTGGATTTTTTCACCACCGCAACATCCTTGAACCGCCAGTGCGGGCCGATCTCACTTTTGTAAGGCTCACAGATTAACACCCCCTGCTCTCCTTTGCCAACGCTATACCGTTCAGGATGCAGGCGGTAATCAACACCCGGCTTTTAGGGATAATCTTCTGGTTTGAAGTTTAAATAAGATGGTCCGGCAGCCATGGTCAATCCAGTCCCGGCGCGAGCTTATGCGGATCAACGCTGCCGCTATTTTCGCTTGTAATTTTACTGAGGTTGAAATGCAAACCTCCGTCGTGTTCGCCACCCGTAATATGCCCCTGTTCGAATAAAGAAACAAGGATATGCTTAGTCGCTGTTTTCAAGTGGCCGTCCAGTTTTCCGGCTTCCAATTTTTCCAATTGTACGATTACATCGCCTGCGGTCCCGCTGCCGATTTACGCAAGTGCGAAAATGACCTTTTGCTTTTGGGTAAACGCTTCTGCATAATGCGCAGGCACCTGCAGCGGTTTGTATTCTTCGCGGAATTCTTCATCGGTCAGGCTCATGATTTATTTTCCTTTTCTTTTTTAAAATGTTCCCGCGCCAGCTTCAGGCCCGTGGCAATCGCTTCGCCTTCGTTGCCCGTGGTCTTTAATACTTCATTCGCGATCTCAGTCGCTTTCTCCCTTATCTTTTTGGGTTGGTTTTTATAAGATGGCGGGTAATCTCCTTTAGGCCATGGCATAACTCCTCCTTTTTATATTCGAACAACTGATATGATTCTTTGTTCATTTATCATGAAAATTGCTACTTACAATATCAACGGGATCAATGGCCGCCTGCATAATCTTTTACGTTGGCTGGCCGAAGAAAAGCCTGATGTTGTTTGCTTACAGGAACTAAAAGCGCCGGATAACCTTTTTCCTAAACGGGGCATTGCTCGGTATCGGCTATAATGCGATATGGCAGGGACAAAAGAACTGGAATGGTATTGCGATACTCTCCAAACACGAAATTAAAGAAACCAGGCGCGGGCTGGATGGCGAACCCGAAGATACGCATAGCCGCTACATCGAGGGGTTCATTAATGGCGTAGTCATACCTGCCGAACGGCAATCCCTGGCCGGGCCCTAAATTTGAGTATAAGCTGCGCTGGATGAAGCGGCTGCAGGCGCATGCCGATAAATTGCGCAGTTTTAATTTACCGGTTGCACTGGTTGGCGATTATAATGTCATGCTAACCGAACTGGATACCTATAAACCGGAGAAATACCTGGACAACGCGCTGTTCCGGCCGGAAAGCAAAGCAGCTTTTAAACGTTTGATGGATTCGGGCTGGACGGATGCGATCCGTAAGCTTTACCCGGATGAGCGGATTTATACATTTTGGGATTATCTGCGAAACGCCTATGGCGGCATGCCGGCTTGCGGCTCGATTACTTTTTGTTGAATCCGCTATTGGCGGATAAATTGGACAGTGCAGGTGTCGACAAACAAGTTCGCAGCTGGGAACATACCAGCGACCACGCCCCGGTTTGGATCACCATCAAATAAAAACCCGACCTTTATAAGAACCGGGGTTCGTGTAATTCAAAAACTATTATTATTTATTTAGACTATCGTGTCGCGGCGTAGTATGCCGAACACAAAAGAGATAACGGCCAAAACCAATAAGATATAAATCAGGTTTCCGGCTGCATAAGCAAAAGTTCCGATCGCCCATCCTATAACCAGGATAACAGCGATGATGTAGAGTAATGATCTCATGATAATTTATTTTAAGGGTTTACAGATATTTATCCATACAAATTGAGTACCAATATTTTTTACGCGATAAATACTGTTAACAACTGTCCTTTAAAAAGAAATTAAAGAGAAAAAGGACAATCAACCTATCCAAACTTTCACCGGACATTTGTGTTTGTTGCATGAGCATCTTTCCTATGAAAAAGTACCTTAGTAAACAGGCGATTAAAGACAGCTTCACGATCCTTAAAGCCGCTTTTAATGGTTTTGTGAATGACCTTGCGCTGAAATATAGCGCCTCACTTGCATTTTATACCATCTTTTCGCTGGCCCCTTTGCTGTTACTGACGATTTCATTGGCAGGTATCTTCCTCGGGAAGGATGCCATACAGGGAAAGGTTTTCGCAGAGATCAACGGCTTCGTTGGTAATGACGCCGCAAAGCAGGTACAAGATATGATCAAACACCTGCAAATGTCCGGTAAGTAGACCGTTTCCGTCGTCATCGGCGTGATCACGCTCGTTATTGGTGCGACCTCGGTGTTTAGCGAAATACAGGAATCGATTAACATCATCTGGCAGGTCAGCACAAAACCAAAAAAAGCCTGGTTAAAACTAATCACTGACCGTTTGCTCTCGGGGTCTTTGATCGTTGCGCTGGGATTTCTATTACTGGTTTCGCTGCTGATTAATGGCGCGCTGCTTGCAATAAGCGATAACCTAAAAACTTTTGTGCCGGGTATAACGGTCATCGTTTTTAACGTGCTCAATATAATGGTCAGCTTTGTCGTCATCACCCTCCTCTTCAGCGTTATTTTCAAAGTGTTGCCGGATGTGAAAATCGGCTGGCGGGATGTTCGTTCAGGTGCTGTATTTACGGCTGTACTTTTTATGCTGGGCAGGCTGGTGATCGGCTTGTATGTGAGTATGTCAGCAACCAGCTCGACCTATGGTGCGGCGGGTTCACTGATCGCTTTATTATTGTGGGTCTACTATACTGCTGTTATTCTCTATTTTGGCGCGGAGTTCACCAAGGCCTATGCGGACTTTACTGATAAGCTAATTCAGCCTTCGGAATATGCGGTACATCTTGTTCAAAAGGAAGATGAACGCAATGTCGCGGTCAAACCTAAAAAAAGGCAGGAAAAATCGCGGCGAAATCTAAAATCAGCTAAAAACAACGGCTAGCGGTTCAGTAAAGTCAGGGTATGGGAGTCAGATTTACCCTTGAAAAATTTGTCCAAAACCTCCTGGAAAACAAGGTCGCTATCTGGTACAGCTGCAAACAAAGTCATCGACGACTTTAGCTTCAGGTCATCCGGGCTGCCGAATACAAGATTAGCATCATTAACCTTCAGATAGAGCAGCGCCCGGCATATCGTAATTAATCGTGGCCCCAGAACGGGGTGCCGCAAGTAGGCGTCCGCCTCCTTTAAACCATTGATGCCATAAAGCTGTGAAGTTGAACTGAAACCAAGCCCCTTGACCTGCGGGAAAATATACCACATCCAATGGCTGCGTTTTCGGCCCGCACTGATTTCTGCAAATGCAATAGCATAATCGCGCTGCTGCGCATCTAAAAATCTTTTCAAATCAGGGGTTCCGGCCATATCGGTTAAACAAATATCTTTTTTAGAGTTATGCACATCGGCACCAATAAAAGGGTATGGGTAAGTTTACCAATAGCAGGGGGTCGAATATATTGGGAGGCCTGGCCCTCTTTTTCATTTGCTGCTTCCGCCATCGCTGTAGTTTATTTTCAATTTCAATAACCGGTCCTGAATGTTGAATGGACGGCGCCGTGTACCATACGGCACTGTCCATCTTTTTTACTTGGCAACCAAATCTTTATATTTTTCATCAAGCGCCTTAATAACGCCCAAATGCGCTTTTAGCGTTGGCAACATTTGTTGCGCGAATGCTTTTACCATAGGATCTTTTCCAGTGAGTGCATAATCCTGGAACATCATTACTGTGCTCCGGTGTCCGGAAACCATGGCATGAATATACATCCGGTCAAAGTCGTCCCCT